>NZ_LMPB01000003.1:0-299744 GCF_001424285.1 Frigoribacterium sp. Leaf172
CCGATGGTACTGCAAGGGGGACCTTGTGGGAGAGTAGGACACCGCCGGACTCCTTTTAGTAACACCAGATGGGCCCCTTCTTCGGAAGGGGCCCTTCTGCGTTTAAGGCGCCTCCTGGTCCCCGACGCGGAGCGGTAAGATCATGCTCGATGTCTGCTCCCTTCTCCACCGCGACCGGCACTGATGTGCGCGTCCGGTTCTGCCCCTCGCCCACCGGTACGCCCCACGTGGGCCTCATCCGCACCGCGCTCTTCAACTGGGCGTATGCGCGTCACACGGGCGGCAAGCTCGTCTTCCGCATCGAAGACACGGACGCCGCTCGAGACAGTGAAGAGAGCTACGAGCAGATCCTCGATGGTCTCCGGTGGCTCAAGATCGACTGGGACGAGGGTGTCGATGTCGGTGGTCCCCACGGGCCGTACCGTCAGTCGCAGCGCCACGATATCTACCGGGGCGTGATCGATCAGCTCCTCGAGCGCGGGCTCCTCTACGAGAGCTTCGCGACAGGCGAGGAGATCGAGGCGCGGAACGTCGCGAACGGCCGCGATCCCAAGCAGGGCTACGACAACTTCGAGCGCGACCTGACCGACGAGGATCGGGCGGCTTACCGGGCCGAGGGGCGGCAGCCTGCGCTGCGGCTCCGCGTTCCGGATCGGGACCTCAGCTTCGATGACCTGGTGCGGGGCGAGATCACCTTCCCGGCTGGATCCTTCACGGACTTCGTGGTCGTGCGTCCCAACGGCGTCCCGCTCTACACCTTCGTCAATCCCCTCGACGACGCTCTGATGGGCATCACCCATGTTCTCCGTGGCGAGGACCTCCTGTCCTCCACTCCGCGGCAGATCGCCTTGTACGAGGCGCTCGTCGAACTCGGCATCACCACGTTCGTGCCCCGATTCGGACACCTGCCCTATGTCATGGGCGAAGGCAACAAGAAGCTCTCGAAGCGCGACCCGCAGGCGAATCTCTTCCATCACCGTGATCGCGGCTTCGTGCCCGAGGGGCTGGTCAACTACCTGGCGCTCCTCGGCTGGTCTCTCACGCACGACCGAGACGTCTTCTCGATCGATGAGATGGTGGCGGCCTTCGATGTCATCGATGTGAATCCCAACCCTGCTCGGTTCGATCTCAAGAAGGCGGAGTCGATCAACGGCGACCACATCCGCCTCCTGCCGGCCGACGACTTCGTCGAACGGCTTCTGCCGTACCTCGAGGGCGTCGTCGCGAACCCGCCGAGCGAGTCGGAGCGTCGCATCCTCGCCGAGGCGGCTCCGCTCGTCCAGGAGCGCATGACGCTGCTGGGCGAAGCCCGTGGGATGCTGTCGTTCCTGTTCACGAGCGATGACGAGCTGGCCTACGAGGACGACGCGATCGCCTCGTTGCCGGACGGGTACGAGAACGTGCTGCGCACCTCCTCGGCTGCTCTCGCCGCGCTGGAGTCCTGGACGCATCCCGAGATCCAGGAGGCGCTCAAGGGCGCCCTCGTGGAGGGGCTCGGGTTGAAGCCGCGAGTGGCGTTCGGGCCGTTGCGTGTCGCGTTGTCCGGTCGCAGGGTCAGCCCGCCGTTGTTCGAGTCGATGGAGATCCTCGGACGGCACTCGACGATGGCGCGCCTCGAGAGGCTGCTGGCGCGCTGATGACCATCGACTACGACGTCGCCGTGATCGGCGGGGGGCCGGCGGGGCTCAGCGCGGCGCTCAATCTCGTCCGAGCGCGGAGGCGCGTGCTCCTCGTCGACGGCAACCGACCGCGCAACTCGGCGACCCTCCTGTCGCACGGGTTCATGACCCGGGACGGCATCTCGCCGCTCGAGCTGCGCAAGCTCGGTCGAGACGAGTTCCTGGGGTACGAGGGGGCCGAGCATCGGATGACGATGGCGACGTCCGTCGCCGTAGTCGAGGGCGGCTTCGAGATCTCGTGCGAGTTCCGCGGGCGGGAGAGCAGTGCCACGGCCGGAGTCGTCGTCGTCGCGACGGGTCTTCACGAGACCCTTCCCGAGATCGACGGGCTCAAGGCGTTCTACGGCACGTTCATCCACAGCTGCATCGAGTGCGACGGCTACGACAAGCGCGACCAGCCTCTCGCGGTCATCGGCGAGCATCCCGACCTCGCCGAGCGGGCGCACCTGCTGACGCAGTGGTCCGGCGATCTGGTGGTCTTCACGAACGGCGCCGATGTCGTCACCGCCGCCGAGGAGGCTGACCTCGTCTCGCGCGGCATCTCCGTCGAGCGGCGTCGTGTCGCGTCGATCGACGCCGATCGCGAGGGCATGCGCGCGGTGGTGCTCGATGACGGGACCCGGGTCGAACGGTCCGGCGGCTTCGTCCGGCCGGCCTGGTCGGGGGCTCTCGAGTACGTCGCCGAGACCGGTGCCGAGCTCGACGACGACGGCCTGCTCGTGGTCGACGCCCACGGGCGCACCTCGGTCGCCGGTCTGTACGCTGCAGGCGAGTCGACGGCTCCCGGGCCGCAGCAGCTCATCGTCGCCGCGGGCTCGGGGGCGCTGGTGGCGGCCACCGTCAACCGCGACCTCATCGGTGTCGCGCGAGGCCTCGGGGATGCTGTACAGTAGGTTCTCGGTTCGAGTTTGAACCACGTGATGTAGGGCTGACGCTCGTCATCATTGGGGTATGGTGTAATTGGCAACACGACTGATTCTGGTTCAGTTGTTCTTGGTTCGAGTCCAGGTACCCCAGCTTCGAGAAGAGCCCCGGCCGTGAAGGCCGGGGCTCTTCTGTTCACGGGCCCGGCGCGCCCGCTCGTGCGGAGATCACACAGGGCGCCCTGGCGGGGGCGAGCCTGGGTGGCGCGGCGAGGGTGGTCAGGTGTGACCCTTCGTGGGGTGCTGGGGGCGTCTTCTGCCCACCCATGGGGCAAGGCCCGCCGAGCAGACGCCCGGACCGACGACGAACGCCCTCACCGAGGGGCGAGGGCGTCGGTCGTGCAGCGGGGAGTGCTTACTGGGGGATCGTGGCCCCGAAGCGCTTCGGAAGGGTGGCGCGGTGGGTGCTGCGCAGCTCGTCGATCGAGACCGTGAAGACGTCCTGGATCTCGAGAGACTCGGACGCCGCGTCGGTCACGCCGATCCGGGCGACGGGGTAGCCGCGACCCTCGCAGAGACCTCGGAAGCGCACGTCGTCCTCTCGGGGCACCGAGACGATGACGCGGCCGGTGGACTCGCTGAAGAGCGCCGTGGCCGTGTCGATGCCATCGCGCTCGAGCACCTCGCCGAGCCAGACGCGGGCGCCGACGCCGAAGCGCATGACCGACTCGGCGAGGGCCTGCGCGAGGCCTCCGTCACTGAGGTCGTGCGCGGCGGCGAGCAGCGACTGGTCGGCCCCGGCGGCGAGCAGCTGGGCGAGCTGCTTCTCGGCGTCGAGGTCGACGGTCGGCGGACGACCGCCGAGGTGGTCGTGGATGACGCCCGCCCAGGCCGAGCCGTCGAGCTCGAGGGCCGTGGTGCCGAGCAGGTAGATGTTGTCGCCCTCGTCCTGCCAGCCGGACGGGACGCGCTTCGCGACATCCCGGATGACGCCGAGCACGCCCACGACCGGCGTGGGGTGGATCGGCACGGTGCCGGTCTGGTTGTAGAACGAGACGTTGCCGCCCGTGACCGGGATCTCGAGTTCGAGGCAGCCGTCGGCGAGGCCCTCGACGGTCTGCGAGAACTGCCACATGACCTCGGGGTTCTCCGGGCTGCCGAAGTTGAGGCAGTCCGTGACTGCCGCGGGGACGGCGCCCGTGACGGCGACGTTGCGGTACGCCTCGGCCAGCGCGAGACGCGCGCCCTGCTTCGGGTCGAGCTGGCAGTAGCGGCCGTTGGCGTCGGTCGCGATCGCGAAACCGAGTCCGCTCTCTTCGTCGACGCGGATCATGCCGCCGTCGTCGGGGAAGCTCAGCGCGGTGTTGCCGAGCACGTAGGTGTCGTACTGGTTCGTGATCCAGCTCTTGTCCGACAGGTTGGCTGAGCCGAGCAGCTCGAGGAACTGCTCACGGAGCACGCTGTTGCCCGTCGGCCGGGGGAGCGACGACGCCGTGTCGGCCTGCAGGGCGTCGATCCAGGTCGGGTAGGCGACGGGGCGCTCGTACACGGGGCCGTCGACGGCGACCGTGCGGGGCTCGACGTTGACGATCTCCTCGCCGTGCCAGTCGATGACGAGGCGCCCGGTGTCGGTGACCTCGCCGAGCACGCTGGTCTCGACGTCCCACTTCGCCGTGACGGCGAGGAACGCGTCGAGCTTCGACGGTTCGACGACGGCCATCATGCGCTCCTGGCTCTCGCTCATGAGGATCTCCTCGGCGGTGAGCGACGGGTCGCGCAGCAGCACCTTGTCGAGTTCGATGAACATGCCGCCGTCGCCGTTGGAGGCCAGTTCGGACGTGGCGCAGCTGATGCCGGCCGCTCCGAGATCTTGGATGCCTTCGACGAGCTCGTCGCGGAACAGCTCGAGACAGCACTCGATGAGCACCTTCTCGGCGAAGGGGTCGCCGACCTGGACGGCGGGGCGCTTGGTCGGGCCGCCCGACGAGAACGTGTCGGACGCGAGGATCGAAGCCCCGCCGATGCCGTCGCCGCCGGTGCGTGCTCCGAAGAGGACGACCTTGTTGCCGACGCCGCGGGCGTTCGCGAGGTGGAGGTCTTCATGCCGGAGGACGCCGACCGAGAGGGCGTTGACGAGCGGGTTGCCCTGGTACACCGGGTCGAAGTAGGTCTCGCCGCCGATGTTCGGCAGTCCGAGGCAGTTGGCATAGAAGCTGATGCCGCCGACGACGCCGTCGACCACACGGGCCGTGTCGGGTGCGTCGATGGCTCCGAAACGGAGCTGATCCATCACGGCCACGGGACGGGCGCCCATCGAGATGATGTCGCGGACGATCCCGCCGACGCCGGTCGCGGCGCCCTGGAACGGCTCGATGTAGCTCGGGTGGTTGTGCGACTCGACCTTGAAGGTCACCGCCCAGCCGCCGCCGACGTCGACGACGCCGGCGTTCTCGCCCATGCCGACCATGAGGTTCTTCTTCATGGCCGGAGTGACCTTCTGGCCGAACTGCCGGAGGTAGATCTTGCTCGACTTGTACGAGCAGTGCTCGCTCCACATGACCGAGTACATGGCCAGCTCGCCGCTCGTGGGGCGGCGGCCGAGGATCTCGCGGATCGATTCGTACTCGTCGGCCTTGAGCCCGAGGGCGCCGTACGGCTGCTCTCTGTCGGGCGTGGCCGCCGCGTTGGCCACGGTGTCGGGCGCGTGTCCCTCGGGTCGGACGTCGATCTGCTCGGCGGGCTTGTTGTCGATGCTCATCTGGCCAGGGCCCTCTCGATGACGGACGTGAAGAAGGTGAGACCGTCGATGCCGCTCGACATCGCTTCGGGGGTGTCGGGGCCGAATCCCGGCTCGGTGGCGTGCTCGGGGTGCGGCATGAGGCCGACCACGTTGCCGCGCTCGTTCGTGACGCCGGCGATGTCGTCCATCGATCCGTTGGGGTTCACGCCGAGATACCGGAAGGCGACCTGCCCCTCGCCCTCGATGCGCCTGATGGTCTCGGCGTCGGCGATGAAGCGGCCGTCGGCGTTCTTGAGGGGGATCGTGATCTCCTGCCCCTCGGTGAAGCCGTTCGTCCAGTCGGTCCTGGCGTTCTCGACGCGGAGGCGCTGGTCGCGACGGATGAACTGCTGGTGCGCGTTGCGGGTGTGCGCGCCCGGGATGAGCCGCGCCTCCGCCAGCATCTGGAAGCCGTTGCAGATGCCGAGCACGGGCACCCCCTTGTTCGCGGCGTCGACGACCTCGGTCATGATCGGCGAGAACGACGCGATGGCGCCGGCCCGCAGGTAGTCGCCGTAGCTGAAGCCGCCGGGCAGGATGATCGCGTCGACCCCCTGCAGGTCGTGGTCGCCGTGCCAGAGGGCCACGGGCTCGCCCCCCGCGAGGCGGACCGCGCGCTGCGCGTCGCGGTCGTCGAGGGAGCCGGGGAAGGTGACGACGCCGACGCGCATCAGACGGCGGCGGGGGCGTCGGCGGAGTCGGCGACGGTGATCGACACGACGTCTTCGATGACGGAGTTCGAGAACATCTCGTCGGCCAGGCGCTGGACGTCGGCCAGGACGGCGTCGGTGACCTCGCCCTCGACGGTGACCTCGAAGCGCTTGCCGATGCGGACGTCGGTCAGCTGCTTCTGACCGAGACGGGCCAGGGCGCCGGCGACGGCCTTGCCCTGGGGGTCGAGCAGTTCAGCCTTGGGCATGACCTCGACGACGATTGTGGGCACGTTTTACTCCTGCGGAGACGTCAGCGGGTGGACGCGACGAGTCTACGGCAGCGGGAGGCGCGGGCTCGTGGTGACCGGCGCCTCCTGGGGATCGCGGCGAGAGCGGGGAGGAGTCACGGGGACGCGGATGCTCAGCGGAATGAGGGTGGACGCTCAGCGTCGTCATCGGAAGGGGACGCAGGATGGGTTCAGCGGTGAGGAACGAGGCCTTGTGATCGGGCCTCCTCCCGCGAAATCCGGCCGAGGGCTCCTGATCCGCCCGACGCCGCAGGACGCCCGGTCGGATCCCCCCGTCCGACCGGGCGTCACCCCCTCTTCCCGGCCCGTGACGGCGCCGACTGCCTGAGTCTCCGCACCGAGTGATGCTCACCTGTTTTTGAACAGATCAAAAGAGTGCTTTACTGGAGGCCATGACGACGATCGCCGACGATGCCACCCGAGACGCCCTCCGCGGCGCGGGCCTGCGCATCACCGAACCCCGCCTCGCGGTGCTCGCGGCGCTCGCGGGTCGTGCTCACGCGCCGGCCGACGTCCTCTTCTCGGCGGTCGCGCCGCGCCTCCCCGGCACCTCGCTCCAGGCCGTCTACGGCGTGCTGAACGCCCTGACGGGCGTCGGGCTCGTGCGGCGCATCGAGCCGGCCGGCTCTCCGGCTCTGTACGAGCTGCGCACGGGCGACAACCATCACCACGTCGTCTGCAGCACCTGCGGCGCCATCGCCGACGTCGACTGCGTCGTCGGGCACGCGCCGTGCCTCGCCCCGTCGAACGACTCGGGCTTCTTCGTGCAGACGGCCGAGGTGACCTTCTGGGGCATCTGCCCCGAATGCCGCGCGGCGGAGCTCGACCAGCCGCTCGAGGTCGATCCCCCCGTGACCGACTGATCCGCGCCTCCCGCGCCCACAGACACATCGATCTGAACGACATCGACAGACAGGAAGACAAGATGACCGACGAGAAACGCGTCACCACCACCAACTCCGGAGCCCCCGTCGCCAGCGACGAGCACTCGCAGAGCGTCGGCGCCGACGGCGCGATCGCGCTGCACGACCACTACCTGGTCGAGAAGCTCGCCCAGTTCAACCGCGAGCGCGTCCCCGAGCGGGTCGTCCACGCCAAGGGCGGCGGCGCCTTCGGCACCTTCACCACCACCGGCGACGTCTCGAAGTACACGCGTGCCGCGCTGTTCCAGCCCGGCGTCGAGACCGAGCTCCTCGCCCGCTTCTCGACCGTCGCCGGCGAGCAGGGCAGCCCCGACACCTGGCGCGACCCCCGCGGCTTCTCGCTGAAGTTCTACACGACCGAGGGCAACTACGACCTCGTCGGCAACAACACCCCCGTCTTCTTCATCCGCGACGGCATCAAGTTCCCCGACTTCATCCGCTCGCAGAAGCGCCTGCCCGGCACGCACCTGCGCGACCACGACATGCAGTGGGACTTCTGGACCCTCTCGCCCGAGTCGGCTCACCAGGTCACCTGGCTGATGGGCGACCGCGGTCTGCCCGCCTCATGGCGCAACATGGACGGCTTCGGGTCGCACACCTACCAGTGGATCAACGCCGAGGGCGAGCGCTTCTGGGTCAAGTACCACTTCAAGAGCGACCAGGGCATCAAGATCCTCGAGCAGGCCGACGCCGACCGCATCGCGGGTGAAGACGCCGACTTCCACATCCGCGACCTGTCGGCCGCGATCGAGCGCGAGGAGTACCCGACCTGGAGCCTCTTCGTGCAGGTCATGCCCTACGAGGACGCCGCGACCTACCGCTTCAACCCCTTCGACCTCACCAAGGTCTGGCCGCACGCGGACTACCCGCTGATCGAGGTCGGCTCGATGGAGCTCAACCGCAACCCCGAGAACTACTTCGCGCAGATCGAGCAGGCGGCGTTCGCGCCCTCGAACTTCGTGCCGGGGATCGCCGCGAGCCCCGACAAGATGCTGCTCGCCCGCATCTTCAGCTACGCCGACGCGCACCGCTACCGCGTGGGCACCAACCACGCGCAGCTGCCCGTCAACGCACCGAAGTCGCCCGTGCACTCCTACTCGAAGGACGGAGCCGCGCGCTTCGACTTCCAGAAGGCCGAAGTGCCCGTCTACGCCCCGAACTCGCTCGGCGGCGCCCACGCCGACCCGCAGGTCGCCGGTGACACCGGCGGCTGGGAGAGCGACGGCGAGCTGCAGCGCTCCGCCGCGACCCTCCACGCCGAAGACGACGACTTCGGTCAGGCCGGAACCCTGGTGCGCGAGGTCATGGACGACGAGCAGCGCGACCGTCTCGTCGCCAACATCGTCGGCCACGTGTCGAAGGTCACGCGCCCCGAGCTGCGCGAGCGCGTCTACGAGTACTGGACGAACGTCGACCCGACCCTGGGTCTCCGCGTGCGCAAGGGCGTCGAGCCCGAAGCTCCCGGCTCGAACGAGGAGCCGGCCGTGGTCGGCGTCACCGCGTAGTCGGAAGCCGAGTGCCTGAAGGAGGCGCGGGTCCTGTTCGTCAGGACCCGCGCCTCCTTCCGTCTCCGCTGCGGAGCCGCCACGGCGGGATCGGGGATGGTCAGACCATCTGGCCGTTCCAGTGCAGGACACCCTCGGGCCACTCGGCCAGGGCGGAGGTGCCTTCGCGGGCCAGCCAGCCCTCCTGCTGGGTGACGAGCACGCCGGCGCCGTCGGCGCTGAACGCCGTGAAGTGCCCGGTGATGGGCAGGCCGTCGCGCTCGAGGGGCAGCCAGCCGGCCGAGCGGTAGAACCCCTGCACGGCCTCACCGGTCTCGAGCACGCCGAAGGGGACGCGCAGGTCGGTCAACGCGGTGTCGACGTGGCGCAGCAGCTCGGCGCCGAGTCCGGTCTTCTGCACGTCGGGCGACACGGCGACCATGCCGACGGCGGCCACGAGCAGATCCGTGGTGCCGACCGCGACGAACTGCCGGCGGAGGCCCGCGTGCGCCACGACGACGTCGTCAACGCGGGCGATGACGCGCCGCTCGGGCTGCATCCCCGCCCAGCTGCGGGCGCTGAGGTACCAGTGGTCGTAGCTGGGGAACGCCTGCGCCAGCATCGACGCGATGGCCTCGTGGTCGTCGAGCGAGAGATCCCCCTCGGCGACGGTGCTGAAGACGGGGGCGGAGACTGCGGCGTCGGACATGTCTCGACGCTAGCCCCTCGGGGTCGCACGCCGGCACCGGGCCGGGCGCCGGGCGAGGCGCCCGAGTTTCAACGCTCGCGCGCGGTCACCTCGATGCGGTTCGACCACGGGTCGTCGAAGCTGAGCAGGCGCCCGAGCCTCAGCGCTCGCGCGCGGTCACCTCGATGCGGTTCGACCACGGGTCGTCGAAGCCGAGCAGTCGCCCGTCGTCGCGGGTGGCGACGCCGAAGTGGCCGAGGCGCTCGCCGAGTGCGCCGAGGTCGTCGCCGGTGGGCACCTCGATGCGGACGAGCCCGAGCCCGAGGGCCTGCTGGCGGCGGCCGGCTCCGGCGCTGTTCCAGGTGTTCATGGCCATGTGGTGGTGGTAGCCGCCGGCGCTGACGAACAGCGCCTGAGGGCCGAAGCGGGTGGTGGCCTCGAAGCCGAGCTGCTCGACGTAGAACCGCTGGGCCGAATCGACGTCGCCGACGCTGAGGTGCACGTGCCCGACGGTGGCGGGGCGGAGCGCGGTGCCGGCCAGCGCCTCCTCGGTGACGTTCCTCTGCAGGAACTCGTTCGGGTCGAGCGCCAGCGTCGCCATGTCGATCTGGCCGTGGGTCCACGACCACTCCGTGCGGGCGCGATCCCAGTACAGCTCGATGCCGTTGCCCTCGGGGTCGGTGAAGTAGAACGCCTTGCTGACGAGGTGGTCGGCGCTGCCCGTGAACGACTGCGGGTGGCGCCTCGCGACCGAGTAGAGCGCGGCGGCGAGGTCGGACTCGGTCTCGAACAGGATCGCCGTGTGGAAGAGCCCGGCCTCGCGCGGCCCGGCATGCCGCAGCTCGGGGGCGTGCTCGAGGATCACGATCGGCGTCGCGCCGCGCCCGAGGGTCACGCGCCCTGCGGACGGCTCGGCGACGAGCACCTCGAGCGTGACGGCGTCGCGGTAGTAGGCCGTCATCGCGTCGAGGTCGGCGACCCGGAGGGTCACGGCGCCCATGCCGGTGTCGGGGGCGAGCAGGTCGGCCGAGGAGGCGCGGTCCGCGTCGGTGGGGGAGGTGTCGGTCATGCGGATCCCTGGCTCGGTGTCGTGGGACGCGTCCAGGTAGGTGACGCGTCACCGACCTGTAACCGGAGGAGGGGCGGGGGCATTCCCGCCGGGGCCCGGCGTCAGGCGGTGAGGCGCTCGATCAGCTCGCGGTAGCGGGCGGCGGTCTGCGTCACGACGTCGCCGGGCAGCGCAGGCGGCTCGCCCGAGCCGCTCCAGTTGGTGGAGAGCCAGTTGCGGACGATCTGCTTGTCGAAGCTCGCCGTCCGGTTGCCCGAGGCGTAGACGTCGGCATCCCAGTAGCGGCTGCTGTCGCTGGTGAGGACCTCGTCGCCGAGCGTGATCTCGCCGGTCTCGCGGTCGGCGCCGAACTCGAACTTCGTGTCGGCGAGGATCACGCCGCGGGCCTCGGCCACGGCGGAGGCCCGCCGGAAGACGTCGAGCGAGAGGTCGCGCAGCGCGGCGGCCGTCTCGGCGCCGACGAGCTCGACGGTCTGCTCGAAGCTGATGTTCTCGTCGTGGTCGCCGAGCGCCGCCTTGAACGCGGGCGTGTAGATGGGCTCGGGCAGTCGGTCGCCGCTCGCGAGCCCCTCGGGCAGCTCGACGCCGCAGACGGTGCCGTGGGCCTGGTACTCGATCCAGCCGCTGCCGACGAGGTAGCCGCGCACGACGCACTCGATCGGGAACATGTCGAGCGGCTTCACGAGCATCGCCCGATCGCGGACGGCCGTGGGCAGCGACACGGGAGCCGTCGTCGGGTCGACGAGGTGGTTCGGGACCGTCTCGAGCTGAGCGAACCACCAGAGGCTGAGCTGCGTGAGCAGCGCGCCCTTGCCGGGGATGCCCGGCTCGAGCACCTGGTCGAAGGCGCTGACCCGATCGCTGGCCACGACCAGGACGTGGTCGGCGGTCGCGAGCGACGGGAGCTCGTCACCCGCGCCTCCGGAGGGGATCGGCACGTACAGGTCGCGCACCTTGCCCGAGTAGACGGGCGCCCACCCGTCGAGGGGGAGGGGCGTGCCGAGGTCGGTCATCGGGTGACCCGCTCGGCGATGTCGCGGCGGTACTGGCCGCCCTCGAGCTCGATGCGCGACAGGGCGTCGTAGGCGCGGTGACGGGCCTCCGCGAAGTCGGCCCCCTCGGCCACGACGCTGAGCACGCGGCCCCCGGTGGCGATGAGGCGGTCGTCGAGTCGAGCGGTCGCCGCATGCGCGATGTGCACCCCGGCGACGGCCGTCGCGTCGGCGAGGCCCGACAGGGGTCGACCGCTGACGGCGGCCTCGGGGTAGCCCTCGCTGGCGAGCACGACCGTGACCGCCGACGTGGCGGAGAAACGGGGCGACTCGTGATTGGCGAGGGACCCCGTCGAGGCCGCCAGCAGCAGGCCGCTGAGCGGCGTCACGAGGCGGGGCAGCACGACCTGCGTCTCGGGGTCGCCGAACCGGGCGTTGAACTCGATCACCCGGATGCCCTGGTCGGTGAGGATGAGGCCGGCGTAGAGCAGCCCGATGAACGGCGTCGACTCGCTCTCGAGCTGACGGACGGTGGGGGTCGCGATGGTGTCGAGCACCTCGTCGACGAAGTCCTTCTCGCTGCCGAACCGGTCGGCGAGCCACGGCAGCGGCGAGTAGGCGCCCATGCCGCCGGTGTTCGGGCCCTCGTCGCCGTCGAGCAGGCGCTTGTAGTCCTGTGCGGGGCTGAGGGGCACGACCGTGTGACCGTCGCTGAGGAAGAACAGCGAGACCTCGGGGCCGGCGAGGTGCTCTTCGATCAGGATCGGCCCGTGCTGCAGCCAGTAGGTGGAGTGCTCGACGGCCGCGTCGCGGCTCTCGGTGACGAGCACGCCCTTGCCGGCGGCCAGACCGTCTGCCTTGACGACGTAGGGGGCGCCGAACTCGTCGAGGACCCGGACGGCCTCGTCGAGGGTGCCGACCCGCGTCGCGCGGCCGGTGGGCACGCCGGCCTCCTGCATGATGCGCTTCGCGAACGTCTTGCTGCCCTCGAGGGCCGCGGCCTTCTTGCCGGGGCCGAAGACCGGGATGCCGCGGGTGCGGAGCGCGTCGGCGACGCCGGCGACGAGCGGGGCCTCGGGGCCGATGACGACCAGCTCGACGTCGTTCTCGAGCGCGTACTCGGTGACGACCCGGCCGTTCGAGGGGTCGAGGTGCACGACCTCGACCTGCGCGGCGATGCCCGCGTTGCCGGGGGCCGCGACGATCTCGTGGCCGGCGTCTTCGCGCAGCAGGGCGGTGATGATGGCGTGCTCGCGAGCACCGGAGCCGAGGACGAGGATTCGCACGGGGCAAGCCTACCGACGACCGGGTGCGGAGCGGGCGTACGGTGTGAGCGTGAGCAAGGCACGGATCGACGACGCGGCGGGGGCCTCCGCCGTGCGTGAGGCCACGGCCGCCATCGACGCGGGCGAGACCGCTCCGCGGATGGTGACGGCGACCGCGGTCCGCTGGCTGCTGCAGGTCATGGCCGACGCCGAGCCGGGGGCCACCGTGGAGGTGCGGGTCCCGCCGTTCGGAGCCGTCCAGTTCCGCGAGGGGCTCAGTCACACCCGGGGTACGCCGCCGAACGTCGTCGAGACGGACGCCGCGACCTTCATCCGGCTCGCCGTCGGCCGCCTCACCTGGCCCGACGCCGTCGCCGGGGCCCTCGTGTCGGCATCGGGCAGCCGGGCGGACCTCACCGGCTACGTGCCCGTCCAGCTGCCGGGACTCCGCTCGGAGTGAGTTCGACGCGGGGTGTCGTTCGACGCCGAGAAGGCTGAGCGACGGATCGGCGGCGGTCTGGGAGACTTACCGGGTGACCAACGCCCCGGACCCCTCGCAGCAGCCCGACCCCGTTCAGCCGGTCGAGCCCTCCGAGCCGGTCGCGCCTGCCGAGACGGCCGCGCCGGCCGAGCCCGCAGCCCCCGTCGAGCCGGTCGAGACCGCGTCGCACGACGAGGTGACCGTGCGCCGGGCGCCGAAGTACCCCGTCTTCCTGATCATGGGGGCGCTCGCCGGCGTCATCGTGTCGCTGATCGTCACCTCGCTGTTCCCCTTCGACCAGGGGCAGGGCGTGGCATCGACCTACGGCTACTTCTCGCTCTGGGGTCTGACCTTCGGCGGGGCCATCGGGTCGCTCGTCGCGATCATCGTCGACCGCCTCTCGGTCAAGCGCGCCAAGTCGGTCACCGCCGAGCGCAGCCGTGTCGACGCGCCCGACGAGCCGCCCCTCGAGGGCGACGTCGAGGCGTAGGCCCGCACCGCGCCTCCTCGGCTCTCCGGTTCCCGCTACGTGCCGTTCGCACGGCGCAGGGGGATGAGCGGCTCGGCCCGCCATGCGCCCGTTCGCGGGGCGGAGGCGGATGAGCGCCTCGGCCCGCTACGCGCCGTTCGCGCGGCGCAGGCGGCTGAGCAGCTCCGGCCCGCGGGCGTCGAGCGACCGGCCACCGCGGTCGATGCCAACGAACAGCAGCACTGTGCCGAGCACGACGCCGACCGCGAGCGTCAGCCAGCCGAACAGCATGTCGCCGGTGACCAGCGCGATGATGGCGAGCACGATCTCGGGGATCGCCAGGGCGAACGCGATGATCCAGACCAGGTAGGTGATCAGGGCCGTCGTGAGGGTCGCGCCCTGCGGCGACTTGAACGGGCTCTCGCCGGCGGCGGGCACCGGCAGCAGGAACCTCGTCGACGCGACGCTCGAGACGCCGTACCCGGTCAGCATGATGCCGAGTCCGAGGCCGAGCAGCACGGGCACCAGGTCGAGCCGGTCGAGCACGATCAGCGGGACGACGGTGGCGAGCACGACCAGGGGCACGGAGAACAGCGACAGCGTCAGCACGCGACCGGCGCGGTCGGCGCGGCCCGAGACTCCGGTCGAGAGGTGCGCGGCGAAGGCCGTGCCGTCGTACGAGATCTCGGCGGTGAGCGTGATCATCAGCAGCGCGGCGATGGCGGGGCCGATCGCGTAGAGCATCCAGTCGCTGTCGGTCGTGATCGCGAGCACCACGGCCATCACGGGGATGAGCGGCACGGTGATCAGCGAGCCGCCGTAGCGCGGATCGCGCAGCCAGTAGACGGCGGCCCGGGCTGCGACCGCGCCGGTGGGCGTGGCCGGGAACCAGCGGAACGGTCCGAGGCCCTTGGCTGAGGACCCCGTGTCGGCGACGGGCGGGGCGAGGAGGGCCGAGGCCAGCCCGCGCCTCCAGAGCAGGAGGAGGAGCGCGAGGGTCGCGAGGGCGATCCCCGCCTTGGCGAGCGCCTCGAGACCTCGGCCGGCGGCGAGGTCGCCCGGGATCGACCACGCGGCGCCGAGCGGGGTGAACGACAGGGTGCGGGCGATCGTCGGCAGATCGGCGCTGAACGTCGCGAGCCCCTGCCCGGCGGCGATGAGGATCGGCCCGGCGAGGATGACGGGGATGAACACGAGCACGCCCATCAGCTCGCGGTAGCGGCGCTTCGAGCCGAGCGACGAGGTCAGCGACTCGACCGTGCGCGACGCGGCGACGCAGGTCAGCACGCCGACGACCGCGCAGAACGGCGCCGCGATGAGGGCGATCGGGTCGCGCAGCCAGCTCAGGGCCGTCGCGACACCGGCCAGGGCGGTCACGATCCCCGGGATTCCCAGCACCCCGCAGATCAGCAGAGCGACGAGGAGGCGCCCGGCCGGGATCGGGAACGACCGCAGCTTCTCGATGCTCAGGGTCTGGTCGATGCCGCGCAGCACGAGCGGGACGATCACCCAGCCGAGCACGAGCACCGAGCCGCCGAGCACCGCGGTCGTCCAGGCCACGCCCTCGGGCGCGAACGACAGGGCGACGAGGCCGGCGACGACGAACGCGAGGATGCCGAGGCCGTAGAGCGCCCCGATGATCGCCGCGACGAGCTGCCAGGTGCTGCGCGTGAACCCGTTCAGCATCACCCGCCAGCGGAGTCTCAGGAGGTGCGCAACCACGACGGCCCCTCGTTGTGACGTCGACCGCCGACCAGCTCGACGAACCGGTCTTCGAGCGTGGAACCGGCACGCACCTCGTCGGTCGTGCCCTCGGCCAGCACCCGGCCGTTCGCGACGACCGCGACGTGGTCGCACATGCGCTGCACGAGGTCCATCGAGTGGCTCGACACGATGACCGTGCCCCCGCCGTCGACGTAGCCGTGCAGGATGTCGCGGATGTTCGCGGCCGAGATCGGGTCGACGGACTCGAACGGCTCGTCGAGCACGAGGAGGCGCGGCGCGTGCACCAGGGCGCAGGCCAGCGCGACCTTCTTGGTCATGCCCGCCGAGTAGTCGACGACGAGCGTCCTGCCGGCCTCGCGCAGGTCGAGGAGGTCGAGCAGGTCGCCCACGCGCTGCGCGGTCGTCTCGCGATCCATGCCGTTGAGCAGCCCGTGGTACGTGACGAGCTGCTCGCCGGTGAGGCGGTCGAACAGCTTGATGCCGTCGCTCAGCACGCCGACCAGGGCCTTCGCGCGGGTCGGGTCGGACCACACGTCGTGGCCGAGCACCTCGATCGTGCCGGCGTCGGGACGCAGCAGACCCGTCGCCATCGACAGCGTCGTCGTCTTGCCGGCGCCGTTCGGCCCGACGAGCCCGTAGAACGAGCCGCGCGGCACGGTCAGCTCGACGCCGTCGACGGCGGCCTTCGCGCCGAACGACTTGCGGAGACCGGTGATGCGCAGGGCCGGCTCGGCCGGTGCGGTCTGCGCCGCGGATACCGCCGGTGCGGTCTGCGGGGCCTGCGCCGCCGGTGCGGCGGGTGCGGCGGGCGACGCCTCC
Organism: Frigoribacterium sp. Leaf172; assembly: GCF_001424285.1. Lineage (NCBI taxonomy): Bacteria > Bacillati > Actinomycetota > Actinomycetes > Micrococcales > Microbacteriaceae > Frigoribacterium > Frigoribacterium sp. Leaf172. The sequence goes on from NZ_LMPB01000003.1 coordinate 16,198, forward strand.
GCGGCCGGTGCGGCGGGCGGGGCGGGCGGGGTCACGGGAGGAGGCGCGGCATCCGTCATGCGGTCAGCCTAAGGAGACCGACGGGGTCGCGACCACCGCCTCCCGGGGGAGATGCGGGGTGAAGACGACCCGCGCCTCCTCGGTGGGGAGGAGGCGCGGGTCGGCACGGTCGCGGGCGGCGGCTAGCTGAGCTGGTTGGCCTCGACCCAGGCGAGGTACTCGGGGCTGACCGTGCCGGTGACGTACTCGCCGGTGAAGCAGCTCATCTCGAGCTCGGTGACGTCGCTGCCCTCGATGATGGCCGCCTGCATGTCGGCCACCTCTTGGTAGATGAGGTGGTCGGCGCCGAGCTCGCGGGCGATCTCGGGGATCTTGCGGTCGTGGGCGACGAGCTCGTGACGGGTCGGCATGTTGATGCCGTACACGTGGGGGAACCGCACCGGGGGAGCGGCGGAGGTGAACGTGACCTCGTTGGCGCCGGCGGCCCGCGCCATCTCGACGATCTCGCGCGATGTCGTGCCGCGCACGATCGAGTCGTCGACGATGAGGATGTTCTTGCCCTTGAACTCGCTGGACATCGCGTTGAGCTTCTGGCGCACCGACCGCTTGCGCTCGGCCTGCCCCGGCATGATGAACGTGCGACCGACGTAGCGGTTCTTGTAGAAGCCCTCGCGGTACTCGATGCCGAGCTTCTGGGCGACCTGCATGGCGGCCGGCCGCGACGAGTCGGGGATCGGCATGACGACGTCGATGTCGCCCGTCGGCGCGTAGGTCGCGATCGTGTCGGCCAGGCGGTTGCCGAGGCGCAGACGCGCGTCGTAGACCGAGATGCCGTTCATGATCGAGTCGGGGCGCGCGAGGTAGACGTACTCGAACGAGCAGGGGATGAGGCGCGGGCTGGCGTGGCACTGCTTCGACACCATCTGGCCGTCGAGCGAGATGAAGACGGCCTCGCCGGGCGCGACGTCGCGGACGATCTCGTAACCGCCCGACTCGAGCACGAGGGACTCGGAGGCGGTGATCCACTCCTCGCGGACGCCGTCGGCGGCGAGACGGCGACCGAGCACGAGGGGCCGGATGCCGAACGGGTCGCGGAACGCCAGCAGACCGTGCCCGGCGATCATGGCGATCGCGGCATACGAGCCCTGCACCCGGTCGTGCACGCGGGTGACGGCGGCGAAGATCTGCTCGGGATCGAGGTCGCTGCCGTTGACCTGCTCCTGCAGCTCGTGGGCGAGCACGTTCACGAGCAGCTCGGTGTCGCTGTTCGTGTTGAGGTGGCGGCGGTCGACGTGGAACAGCTCGCTCGTGAGCTCGCGCGTGTTCGTCAGATTGCCGTTGTGGATGAGGACGATGCCGTACGGGGCGTTCACGTAGAACGGCTGCGCCTCTTGTTCGTTGCTCGCCGCGCCCTTGGTGGCGTAGCGCACGTGACCGAGGCCCATCGTGCCGAGCAGGGCTCGCATGTCGCGGGTGCGGAAGCCCTCGCGCACCTGACCCTTGGTCTTGTGGATGTGGAAGATGCCGCCCTCGGCGGTGGCGATCCCCGCGCTGTCCTGCCCGCGGTGCTGCAGCAGGAGGAGCGAATCGTAGACGAGTTGATTTGCTGGCTCGTGCGCGACGAGACCGACGATGCCGCACATGCGGATCTGGCTCCAGACCGTAGAGTTGGGGTTACCGCGTCAGTCTAGAGCGACACCGAATGGATGAACGAATGGCGACCTCAGCTGCCCCCTCGACCAGCGCCTCCTACGCCGCGGCAGGTGTCGACACGGCCGCCGGCGACCGCGCCGTCGAGCTGATGAAGGCCGCCGTGAGCGCCACTCACGGACCCGGCGTCGTGGGCGGCGTCGGCGGATTCGCCGGCATGTTCGACGTGTCGTTCCTGAAGTCGTACGACCGCCCGCTGCTCGCGACCTCGACCGACGGCGTCGGCACGAAGGTCGCCATCGCGCAGGCCCTCGACAAGCACGACACCATCGGGCAGGACCTCGTGGGCATGGTCGTCGACGACATCGTCGTGGTCGGCGCCCGCCCCATGATCATGACCGACTACATCGCCTGCGGCCGCGTCGTCCCCACCCGCATCGCCGCCATCGTCGAGGGCATCGCCCGCGCCTGCAGCGAGACGGGCACCGCCCTCGTCGGCGGCGAGACGGCCGAGCACCCGGGTCTGCTCGGCCCCGACGACTACGACGTCGCCGGCGCCGCGGTCGGCGCCGTCGAGGCCGACCGGCAGCTCGGGTCGCACCTGGTCGGCGACGGCGACGTCGTGCTGGCCCTCGCCTCGTCGGGTCTGCACTCGAACGGCTTCTCGCTGGTCCGGCACATCCTCGCGTCGCGCGACCTCGGCTACACCGACACCGTCGACGAGCTCTCGGGCACCCTCGGCGAGGCGCTGCTCGAGCCCACCCGGCTCTACACGTCGCCGCTGCTGCGCGTGCTCGACGACCCGGCGCTCGCCGGAGCCGTGCACTCGCTCAGCCACGTCACCGGCGGAGGCATCGCCGCGAACCTCGCCCGCGTGCTGCCGCGCGGCTCGTGGACCGAGGTCGACCGGTCGACCTGGTCGCCGGCGCCGGTGTTCCGCGTGCTGAGCGAGCTGGCCGGGTCGACGCTCGAGTCGAGCGAGGGCACCTGGAACCTCGGCATCGGCATGATCGCCGTCGTCTCGGCGGCGCAGGCGGCTCAGGTCGAGGCGACGCTGACGGCCGACGGCATCGAGACGTGGCGGGTCGGCACGGTCGCGACGGCGACCCGCGACCTGACGGGCTTCGAGCAGGGCGCCAAGGGAGTCGACGGAGGCGCGGTGCGTCTGGTCGGGGCCTACGCCGGCTGATCGCCCGGTCGCGTGATGCGACGACGCCCGCTCCGCTGTCGCGGGGCGGGCGTCATGCTGTGCTTGGAGTGACGCGCGGTGTCGGCGGCGTCGTGCTGCGTCACGCCTGGGGAGGCGCGTCGGTCACGAGGGACCTAGGAGGTGCGGCGTGCGCCGAGCACGCAGAACTCGTTGCCCTCGGGGTCGGCGAGCACGACCCACGACACGTCGGAGGTCTGGCCCACGTCGGAGCGGGTGGCGCCGAGCTCGAGCAGCCGGGTGACCTCGGCGTCTTGGTCGTCGGGCCGGAAGTCGAGGTGCAGGCGGTTCTTGAGGGTCTTGCCCTCGGGTACGCGCACGAAGAGCAGTCCCGGCAGGGAGTCGGGGCTGCTGCGGATCTCGGGTTCGTCGTCGCCGACGGGGGAGACCACGACCCAGCCGAGGGCTTCGGCCCACCAGTGCGCGAGGGTCGCGGGCTCGAGGGCGTCGACGACGACCTGCTCCCACTCGAGAGCGGGGCGGGTGCTCGCCGGATCACCCTGGCGACCCGAAGCCGTGGCGTCGGGTGTCGAGGAGTCGTCGACCGTCATGACAGAGGAGGCCTAAGCGGTCTTGTTCTGGTCGTGATCGGCGTCGTATTCGTCGTCGAAGTCGTCGGCCCACTTGTCGACGTAATCGTCGCCGGAGTCGCTCTTGGTAGCCAGCTCTTTTTCGAGTGCACCGTAGTTGGTGTCAGGGCTGAAGTACTTCAGCTCTCTGGCGACCTTGGTGTGCTTGGCTTTTTGACGGCCGCGCCCCATGCGTGACCCCCTCTGAATTCGGCCCGGAAGCGGTGTCGGACGAACCGGGTACAGCCGACTGATGACAGTTGCAAAACTGGACCGATCTTAGCATGTACCCCATGAGCCGACTGTGCGTCGGGCGGGGGTCATCGTGGGCCCGGTCGGGGTCTGTCACGATGGCAGGAGACACCGTCGGGTCAGCGAAGCTCACGACGCCCGACGAGAGGCGTGATCATGACCCCAGCGACACTGCGCGCTTCGTGGGCGAGCCGGACCATCGCGCTCGTCGCCCTGGTCTTCTACGGCCTCGGTGTCGCGCTCGTGGCCTTCTGGCCGTCGCCGGTCGACCAGGGCGCCCGCCCGCTGATCCTGCGCGGCCTGGCGCTGCTGCACCGTCGCGGCATCCCCGAGTCGTTCGACTACGCCGCCCTCGAGTTCGCGGCCAACATCGCCTTCTTCGTGCCGTTCGGTCTGATCGTCGTGCTGCTGGTCGGCGGCCGCCGGTGGTGGCTCGGCGTGCTGGTCGGCTTCTCGGGCAGCGTCGTCGTCGAGCTCGGGCAGCACTTCTTCCTGCCGTCGCGGTTCGCGACCGTCGACGACGTCATCGCGAACACCGCGGGCGCTCTGCTCGGGTCGATCGCCGGCGTGGTCGCCCTCTGGGCACGCCGCTCGAGCCGGATGGCGAGGAGGCGCGCGCGGCTCCAGCGCCGCCGGTCGCGCGAGCGGGTCGGAGCGTCGGGAGCAGGCTAGGCGGTCAGCGCTTCGCGGCGTGCGTTGCGACCGTCCAGTAGGCGGCGGTCGCCCGGTCAGGCGCGTATCGCATCAGCATCGAGTCGGTGTCTGGCGACGCCATCTCGGGTTCGGAGCCTTCCGCCAGACGGGCGAGGGTCTCGGCCAGCACTGCTGATGATGCGAGGACGACACCATGGCCGGTGTCCTGGACGATCTCGGCCGGGCCAGATCCCGCTAGGACGACCGGCAGTGCTCCGTGCGCCAGGGCCTCGACGATGGACCGGCCGAAGGCTTCCTGATGAGAAAGATTGACGATGACGTCGCACGAGCGCGCGTACTGCTCGATGTCGGGCACTCGGGCGAGGAGCCTGGACGCGTCGCCGAGGGCGGCGATCCTCTCAGCGCACTCCGCCTCGTATTGAGATCGCGACGACGGCGAGGTCCCCCCGACGACCGTCAGCTCGACGAGGCCCTTCGGCAGCGACTCAGCAGCCGAGATGAGATCGACGACACCCTTGTGAGGCGCGATCTGGCCGAACATCCCCACCCGAAGAGGTCGCGACGGGTCGCGGGGGCGCGCCGCCACAGGGTCGGCGGCGGCGGGGACCGGACGAGGAACGATGTGGACCCGGCCGCCGGTCGTCAGGCCGTAGCGCGTGAACACGTGCTGGGAGGGGGCGATGACGGCTGCGGAGGCAGCAGCCATGGCCCGAACGATCCGATTGACGACGCCGCCGCTGAAGTCGTCGTGGAGATCGAGCACGAAGGGCGTGCGTGACAGGCGCGCGCCCATCAGGAACTCGGGACACTGCCAGAGGCTGAAGCCCAGCACGACATCATGCTGGCGCGTGACCCGGCGAGCCCGGAGCGCGCCCTTGAGGAGGGACAGCGCCTCCTCGACCCGCTCTCGCGTGGTCGACGATCGGAAGCTTCCCGATCGCAGTGCGGGGTGGGAGGCGAATCCATACGTCTTGATCGTCACCCGCGCCGGCGGCTCGATGGCGAGAAGCGGCGAATTCGCTGCGACGAGCACGGTCGCCCTCCAGCTCGGGGGCAGCCCTTTGAGCAGTTCGATCAGCGAGGCCTCGGCACCCCAGCTGGACGCCGACTCGGTCACGACCAGAAGGGAGTGCTCGTGTCTGCTCGTCACGCCCACGTGATCCCGCCATCGGTGGAGACGACGACGACGTCCTGCACCTGAAGCCAGATGCTGTCCCGCGTTCCGGACACCAGCACGCGGCCGTCTTCCAAGGAATCCGAGTCCGTCTCGTAGCAGCCGAGGATCGCGGGGGCCTGATCTGACGGACCCAGGGTCGAGACGCGCACACCGGCACAGCCCTCCCGACCCGTCTGAGCGACCACGTAGTTCCCGACCCCGGTGGACGTAGCCACGGCGCCGCCGAGTGTCAGAGGGGCACCCCAGGTCGATCCACCATCGGTCGTCCGGCTCAGGGTGCGATCCGAGCACATCACGGCGGCATTCAGGTCATCAACGGCGATCACATCGACGACGTCCGAGCAGGGGGGCTCCAGGATCCCAGTGGGGCTGTTCAGCGTGCCATCCGTCGTGTCGCGGTACCAGACGCCGGTCAGCTCCTCCGGATAGCTGCCGAACCCCGTGCCGGAGGTGTAGGTCGCCGTGAAGTCGGGGTCGCAGGCGTCATTGAGCCCAACCATGTACGCGTACGTGTCCGACGTGGCGGCGAACTGCGTCACGGAGCGCAAAGTCGTGGTCACCGGGTTCGCCACCCAGCTGTCACCCGAGTCGTCGGATCTCTCGAGTGTCAGCGCCTCGTCGACCGAGCAGTCGCCCGCCGATACGCGATAGGCCGTCACGGAGTCCACGGCCGCCAGATAGGCGGCGGGGCTGGACAGCGGACCCAAGTCCGGTGCGGGTGCGGTGGTCTCGGTCGGCGAGGGGGAGGCCGAGGGAGCCGGAAGAGCGGAGGGTCTTCCGGCGTCACTGGTCGGGCCGGTGAGGGCGAGCCCCACGAGCGCGACGTCCACGACCAGGAAGGCGGCCAGGGCAGCGATCCAGACCTTGCGTCGACCGGCGGTCCCGCGACGACGACGCTTGTCGGCAGCCATCAGGAGACCTCAGCCGAGGTGATTGTCGCGGCCCTCTTCAGAGCGGCGACGACTACGTCCGCTGCCGGGACGAGCTGCCGCGCCGACTCGTCGAACACGTCGTCGCTCTGGCGGTAGGGATCGACGACATCCTCGTCGTAGGGGTCGACAGGTGCGGCGACCGCGCCTCGACGCGATGCGACGACGCCGACGAGTTCACGCAGGCGACCCGGTACGTCGTCCGTCGGCAGGAGGGCGATGTCCGCGAGGTCGCGGTCGGTGAGGTCGGTCGCGAGCCGAGCGAATTCGCGGAGCGTGAAGGTATAGCGGGAGGCTCGCGGGTGCATCTGCACGATGGCTCGCCGGTGCTCCCGCGCGAGACCGAAGACGAGATCCGCATCGGCGACGTGCGATTCGACGAGGAATCGGGCACCGTGCGAGTCGGGGTCTGCTCCCCAGGTCCTCGCCATGGTGATCGCTTGCGCAGGCATCCTGTCACCATCACGAGCCATCGTGCCGGAGCTGCTCACCGTGAGACGTGGCAGCTCATCGAGCTGTGCTCGCAGATATTGCTCGGCGAACGGTGATCGGCAGATGTTGCCCGTGCACACGGTCAGAATGCCGAAGTCTCCGCTGGGTCGATCGAAGAGACCCTCGAGAGAGAAGGACATCGTCTATCGGGTCCGAACGTCTGGCTTCGATGATTCGTCGGGCACCGGGGTGTCGACGTTCACGCTGTCCTGATCCATGCCGTAGTACGAGCCGTAATTCCCGTAGCCGTACGCATCAGGGCCCTTGGTGGGGAGCATCGTCATGACGATGCCCATCACCTTTCCGCCGATGTGCTCGAGCGTGCGCAGCGCCGACTCGAGCTCCTGCCGGGTGGTGCGGCCCGCAGCGGCGACGACGATCGCCCCGCCGGTGAGCTTCGACAGGATGGCGGCGTCGGTCACGGGAAGGAGCGGCGGAGCATCGATCAGGACATAGTCGAAGGACTGACTGAGCGACGCGAGCAGAGAGACCATGGCCTTGGACCCGAGCAATTCACTCGGGTTCGGGGGGATGCGGCCTGCGGGGAGGACGAACAGCGTGCCTCGGCCCCAGGGCTGGAGCACATCCTTCAGGTCTGCGCGACCGATGAGGACGTCGGTCAGCCCGACGGCACCCTCGAGGCCCATGGTGTCGGCCAGGCGCGGAAGACGGAGATCGCCGTCGATGACGGCCACCGTCGCACCGCTCTCGGCCAGCGCGACGGCGAGGTTCGAGGTCGTCGTCGTCTTGCCCTCACCGGGCAGGGACGACGTCATGACGAAACAGCGGTTCGACGACTCGAGGTTCACGAACTGGAGGTTCGTGCGCAGAGATCGGAACGACTCAGCCCGCGGGTTGCGCGGATCGACGCTGACGATGAGGGGGCGCTTCTTGGCATCGGGATCGAAGCTGATGCCACCCAGAATGGGCGCCTCGGTGACGATCTCGATGTCGTGGCTTCCGTGGATGCGCGTGTCGAGGGTCGCACGGAGGACGGCGACGCCGATGCCCAGCGCGAACCCGACGAGCAGCCCGAGCGCGAGGTTGAGCGTGGTCCGGGGACTCGACGGGGCGGTGGCCGCGATGGCCGGCTCGATCGTGGCGATCTTCACGAGGCTGGGGCCAGCGCCGTTCGGCGACTCGAGGTCGTCCTGGACGACGGTCGCGAAGCTCGTGCCCACGGCGTTCGCGATGTCGGCCGCCCTGACGGCCGACGCGTCCTCAGCGGTGATGTTGATGAGAACGGTGTTGACGGGCGACTCCGCAGTCACGACGGCGGCCAGTTCGGTGGCGGTCAGATCCAGTCCGAGGTCGTCGATGACGGGCTGCAGGACGCTCGTGCTGGTGACGACGTCGACATAGGACCGCACCTTCTGCTGAGCGGCGCTGCTGCCCTGGACCAGGTCGCTCGCGCTCGAGGCGTCCGAGGTCTGAACACTGACGAACAGCTGCGTCGAAGCCACGTACTTGGGAGTAGCGAGAATGGAGACCAGCGCCCCTGTCGCGACCCCGATCAGCACGAGTGTCAAGATGAGGAGCCATCCCTTACGGAGGATCCTGATGTAGTCACGCAGCTCCACGTGGCAGTCCTGTTCTCTCGGTCAGCAGGTACGCCCGACCGGGCCCCCGTACGATTCCACGCCTCCCGCAGTGCCTCTAAATGATCATCGGCACTCGTTAACAGGACGTGGGTCGACCTCAATAGTTGCACATGGCCCACAGTGACACGGCCGGCGCGGGGCCACGCGGGCTCCCGGGAGGCCCCGTCGAAACCCGTGTGACGGGGGCGGCACGGTAGGCAATCGGCTCTTCATCACGCATGATTGAGGCTCAATACCGGTCGATTACACGACGAGTGACGTGGCCGGCGAACGAGGGGCTCCCACAGTGAAGAAGCGCGATCGCGACGTCAGAGAACCGGAGTCGGGCACCCTCGCTCGGCGAGCGCTGCTCGGCACGGCAGCCGCTGGGGCCGTGGCGGCCGTCGCGACGAGCCGACCGCAGGCGGCGGAGGCGGCGGAGGCGGCGACGACGGTCTCGGTCGCCGAGCTGCCCGAAGGCGCGCGCACCCGAGCCATCGTCACGACAGAGGCGGAGAAGACGAAGCAGTTCGGGACGTACGCGCAGAGCGAGATGGTCGTGAACGTGCGCGACCTCTACCTCGCCTCCGACGGAACGGTGGCGTTCCCGGGAACGACGAGCGCCGTGCCGAACTACACGCGCGCAATGGCGCGCGCTCTGGCCGTTGCGGGAGCCACGGGGTCACTGGCCACCATCGGCTTCCCCTCGGGGTCCTTCGTCATGGAGCCTTTCGTCGTCAATCGTCCGATCCGCATCGTGAGCTTCGGCTCGGACACGTCGAATCACGGAACGGCGACGGTCGGACCGCCCGCCAGCACGGCGGCGAATGCGGCGAAGGTCTACGGCGGGACTCAGATCTGGCGTGCCGGTTCGTCGACGGCGCCTCTCATGACCGTCAACGCCGCGGGAGTCTCCATCGAAGGCATATCCTTCAACGGATCCGGTCGCGCCGGCGGTGGCATCCTCGTCAAGTACGGCTTCGAACTCCGCATGTTCCAGGTGCGGGTCATCAACGCGCTGGGAGTGGGGCTGCAGATCGACCGGGCCAACAACGCCCTCTTCCACCACGTCATGATCGATCGCTGCGGAGTGGCGGGGCAGTCGTCGTCAGTCGTGATCAACTCCGCGGACCTGGAGGGGGAGAGCGCTCCTTACGCCCGGACGAACACCCTCGACATCATGGGGCTCACGATCGAGCAGAACCGTCATACGGCTCTGGAGATCGGTGTCGACGCGTCCAGGAACGTGGCGGCGAGGGATCAGGCGCCTGAATACCTGCGAATCACGGATCTGCACATCGAATCGGCGTCGGCATCAAGCGAGAAGGAGTTCCTGCCCAATGTGCCCGTCGTGGCCATCGGCGTCGTGACCTCGCTCACCTTCGTCGATCCCTTCATCTACGGCGGGCCCGCGCCGCTGATACGACAGGAGGAGCCGACGACCCGCCCGAACCGGAGCGAGGGCGTGACGGTCATCGGAGGCACGCTGCGAGGTCAGTACCCGGCCGACGGCGTCTCCAAGACTCTCGTCGAACTCGTCCGCGGCAACTACTTCAAGATGCTCGGCGTGCGGCTGCTCCAGTACGGGCCGAACGACAGCCCCGTCGTCATCCAGCAGGGCTTCCGCGACAGCGCCCTCGTCGACTCGACCACCGAACTCCCGACCCGGCTCGGCGTCCCTCCGATCGCGGATCGTCGGGGCGTCCTGGTCTCCCCTTCGTTGCAGAGCATCCACGGCAAGCTGCGAGCGATGGATCACATCATCGCCGCGCAGCCGTCGGGTGTGGTGGTCCGACCGGCAGGTGCGAACGTCACGGACCGGATCGCTGTCAACGGAGCGAACGACTCCCGCGGCAAGATCATCTTCGTGACTTCCGGGTCTCCGGCCGCTGGGATGCAACTGAAGATCTGGTTGTCCCGGCGGTACACGACGGGGCTGCCGGTCGCCATCATGGCCGCGACGGACGAGCGCAGTGCAGCAGCCAGGCCATACCTGATCGTGCGCGACGATGCCTCGTCGACCTGGATCGAGGTCTATTTCGCGCTGGCGCCTCCGGCCAACGCGACGATGGGGATCAACTACATCGTCATGGGCTAGAGGCGGAGCCGGTCTCAGCTCGGCAGCGGCCCCTGCTCGCGTGCTGGCCGACCGAATGCCTTGGTGTTCGCGGCGACGTCCGTGAGGACCAGGCTGCCGGCGCCGATCACCGCCCCGGGCCCGATGGTCACACCCGGAAGGATGGTCGTGTCCGCGCCGATCCAGGCGCCGTCTCCGATGGTTACCGGTGCGGTCGACAGGGTGCCCGCCCGTCGCTCCGCTGGACCCATGACGTGGGAGCCGGTGATCACGATGACCCGAGGCCCGATGTCGACCTTCGCTCCGATCGTGATGGGAGCGCTGTTGTCGAAGTAGCACTGTTCATTGATGAACGCGCCCTTCCCGATCGAGATACGGGGGCCCCCGAAGAACGTTCCTGCGCGGATGGCAGAGGGCTCGGCCTTCAGCCCGAAGACTCGCACGAGGCGCCACCGGTGAGAGATGGGGACGATGCGCGAGCCCGCTATCGAATTGATGCCGATGTCGCGGACGATTCTCGAAAGACCCATGCGGGGATACTAGGGCCGCACATCATCTGAGGGGCGTCGTCGGAGGGTGCGATGTCGAGTCGGCCCGGAGTCGGCGCGGCTTCTCGATAGAATTTGATACCGAGCGCTCCTGCGCTCCATAACACTCGATGTCGAAAGACGCAGAACGTGCTGTAGCGGCGGCGGTGCCACATCGTTGTCTGGGGGATATCCATGACCATTTTTGCTCTAACGAGTTACCCGTCACCCGTGCCCAGGCACGTGCGGGTAGCCGATCGGGAGGCGCGATGACCGACCAGAAGTCCAAGACGGTGGCCATCATCGGCACGCGTGGATATCCGAGCTACTACGGCGGTTTCGAGACCGCCGTCCGACGGATCGCACCCTATCTGGTCGACGAGGGCTGGGACGTGACGGTCTACGGGCGTCCGGGGACGACGCGCGACGATGATTCGGATCGTGATCGACGCGTCTCGAGCGTCACGACGTGGGGCGTCGAATCCCAATCTCTCAGCACGCTCTCCTACGGGCTGTCGTCAGCGTTGCATGCGTTCCGTGCCAAGCCCGATGTCGCGCTCGTGATGAACGTCGCCAACGGGTTCTGGCTTCCCCTCCTCAAACTCCGAGGCATCCCGACACTGGTCAATGTCGACGGCATCGAATGGGAGCGTGCTAAATGGGGTCGTCTCGCCAAAACCATGTTCCGTGCAGGCGCCCTCGCCACCGCGCGCTGGGCGACGGGGCTCGTGTTCGACGCGAAGGCGATCGGAGAGCGTTGGCGTCAGGATTTCAGCCGCGACGGCTTCTTCATCCCGTACGGCGGTGACGCCGCGGAGGCGCTGCCGATCGAAGACGGCCTGACTCATCGCGGTTACGTCCTCGTCGTCGCGCGCTTCGTCCCGGAGAACACGATCCTGGAGTTCGTCGACGCGGCAGGCGTTCTGTCCGAGACCCATGATGTCGTCATCGTCGGGTCGAGTGGCTACGGCGGAGAGATCGAGGAGCGCGTGCAGGCCCTGGCGGATGCCAACAGCCGCGTCCGTTGGCTGGGGCATGTCAGTGATGATGCCCGTCTCCACGCCCTCTGGCAGCACGCCGGCGCGTACTTCCACGGGCACAGCGTGGGGGGGACCAACCCGGCGCTCGTGCAGGCCATGGCGCTCGGCGCCCCCGTCATCGCACGGGACACGGTGTACAACCGCGAGGTCCTCGGTGATGCGGGCGAGTTCGTGAGTCCGGAAGTAGGCGACCTCATTCGGGGCATCACGGCGGTGATGGATGACCCGGACCGGCAGGAGGAACTCAGTGCCCGGGCCCTGGCGCGAGGCAAGGCTCACTACACCTGGGAGGGTGTGTGCCAGGCCTACGAGGCCGCCCTCGTGTCCGTCCAGAAGTCGTCGACCACGAGGAGGCGCTAGATGCGACCGGACCGGGGTTCAGAGCCGCAAGGGATCACCGTTCTCTTCGACGGGTACTGGTGGGTCGATGGGCCTACGGCCAACCGGACCGTCCAACGGGATCTCATCACCTCCTGGATCGCCGCTCATCCGGAAGACGACGTCGTCCTCGCCGTCCGCAGGGGCCACGACCTCTCTGCAGCGGGAGCGCTTCCAGAGAACGTCCGCGTGGTCGAGACCCGGCTGTGGCCACACGCCATCTCGAACGCACTCGAACTGCCCGGCCTGGCGCGGAAGGCCGGAGCAGACGTGATCGTCGCTCATAATTTCGCCCCGCTGGCGGGGAGATCGCTCGTCTTCGTCCACGACCTCCTCTTCGAGGACCACCCCGAGTGGTTCAGCAAGGCGGAGCGGCTGTACTTCGCGTTGATGCCCCTCAGCCTGCCGTTCGCCGACGTGGTCGTCACCTCGACACAGACGGAAGCGAGGCGGATGGAACGGTTGCATCCCGCTCTGGCGCCGGTTCGCGCAGTCGGACTCGCCGTTCCCCAGAACCTCGCGCAGGCAGACAGTCGACGCCCCCAGGACGATCTGCAGGTCGGCGAGTTCGTCCTGTGCGTGGGTCGACTCAATGCCCGCAAGAATCTCGAGACGGTGATCCGAGGCGTCGCGTTGGCGGCCTCCGTCCACGCGGGTTCGCCTCTGGTGGTCGTGGGCAGTGCAGAGCACTCGGGCGTCGGCTCCGATCTGTCCGAGGAGTTCACGGACCTGCGTGATGCGGGTGTCGTCCGATTCCTCGGGCGAGTGGACGACGCCGGTCTCCGATGGCTGTACGAGAACGCCCGCGTCACCGTGTACCTGTCGCGCGACGAAGGATTCGGCCTCCCTCCCATCGAGGCGAGGACCTTCGGGTCACCGGTCATCGCGAGCGACATCCCCGTTCTCCGCGAGACGCTCGGAAACGGGGCGCGATTCGTGAATCCTCGCAGCGCTTCGGACCTGGCCTCTGCGCTGGACGATCGCGTCGACTCGGCAGACATGCCGGGGCAGGGGCCTGACGCACTCGGATACTCCTGGCCGGAGACGGTTGCGAAGCTGCGCGCCGCACTCCCCTGGGGGCGCATCCGCGCGTCACGCTCCTCCGCAGAGCCGCGACGTGTCCTGTACTACCGAGTCCACGATCAGACGTATCCGCGCAATCGTCTCGTGAGAGAACATCTCGAGCAACGGCCCGTCACCGTCCGCGTCGTCGAGAAGAGCGCCCGTTCGGGCAAGCTGCATCGCATGGCGCATGACCTCGGGCGACTCTTCCGTCATGCACGTGGTGCTGACATCATCGTCGTGGCGGAGATGTCTCTCACGCACGTCCCGTTCGCATGGCTCGCTTCACGCCTCGTCGGTGCCCGTCTGGTCGTCGACGGCTTCGTCGGACTCTACGAGACGGCCATCGGCGACTGGCAGCTCGCCTCGACCCGCTCGTTCCGGGCGCGACGGCTGGCTCTCCAGGACTGGCTCGCCATTCAGGCTGCAGACGTTTTCCTCACAGACACCCGCCTCCGCGCCGACCTCATCCGCGCCCGCAAGAGGAGCCGGGGCCCGGTCGAGTCGCTTCCCGTCGGCGCCCCTTCGTGGGCACGCACTGTCGAGGTTCCGAGGGCGATGGGGCCGCTCCGTGTCCTCTATTACGGCAACTACATCCCACTCCACGGCCTGGATCTCGTCGTCGACGCTCTGGTCCTCGCATGTCAGGAACGAGACATGTCCGTGACCTTCATCGGATCGGGCGACCTTCGGGCCGACATCGAACGACGCGTCTCCGAGGAGGGTCTGGCGGGGCGGGTCCTCTTCGCGGATCCCGTGCCGGAGGACGAACTGTTCTCACGCATCTCAGACCACGACGTGGTCCTGGGCATCTTCGGAGGGTCCGCCAAAGCGCAGTCCGTGATCGCGAACAAGGTCTGGCAGGGCTTGGCGTGCGAGCGGCTGGTGATCACGCAGAGGTCCGAGGCCTTGGAGGAGTTGCGCGGCCTCACTGACGGACATCTGATCGAGACGGATCCTGGCAGCCCGCGCTCGCTCGCCGACGCGCTCCTGGACGCCGATCCGGTGTCGGGGGACGGCGAGACGACTGCGCGCCTCGCCGGATACGTCGAAGCCGAATTCGACCGAGTGGTCGACATGGTTCTCGAACAAGACGGGGTGCCGCGTGATTGAGCGGCTGACGCAGAAGGTCTCGAAGAAGGCTGAGTTCGGCAGGCTGCTCTACGCGCAGAGGCAGCACGCGCGATTCGTCGATGGCCGCCTCGAGAGCGGGTGGGGCACGTATAAGGGCCTGGCTCCGACCAGCACGGCTCTCGCAGCTCTCGAGATCGGGTCGGAGTCTCCTCGGCGAGTGTCGATCCTGGTGCCCAGCGTTGCTCCGGGCGCGGTCTTCGCCGGCATACGCACGGCTCTGGCCGCTGCCTGCGTGATGGCTGATCGCCTCGGACTGCCTCTTCGGGTCGTCACCTTCGGCGGGGCGTTGAAGTCCGCGGAGGCGGCTGTCATCGATCAGATGATGAGGAGCGAGCTGGGTTACGAAGGGCCCCAGGTCGTCTTCGCATGGGTGTGGGCCACGACGGCGCTCCGGGCTTCGCCCGACGAGGTCTGGGTCGCGACCCATTGGGGCACGGCTCATGCGCTCGACGTGGCCGGCAAGGTCGGTCTCATCGACCCCGGCCGCGTCGTGTACCTGGTGCAGGACCATGAACCCAGCTTCTACGCGAGCTCCAGCGACTCGGCTCTGGCCCAGTCCACGTACCACGCCGGTTTCCGTCTCGTTGTCAACTCGTCTCCCCTCGCAGAGGCGCTCGCGCGGCGGGAGAACCTGGTCATCGAATCCTCTGCCGTCTTCCGGCCAGAGCTGGACGAGACGCGTCTCGAGGAGGTGGCCGCGGCAGGTCGGCCCTCTGGCCCCCTCGTCGTCGGTTTCTACGCTCGCCCGCAGAAACCCCGGAATGCATACGCAATCGGTATCGCAGCTCTCAAAGTGGCGGCCCGGCGGCTCGAAGAGTCGGGAACCGAGGTCGTGTTCCGGTCGATGGGCGATCTGCACCCTCCCGTGCGCCTGACACCTCGAACGACTCTGCAGAGCCTCGGCAAGCTGCCGTGGGCCGGCTACTTCGAAGAGCTGGCACGGACTGACGTCCTCCTCTCCTTGCAGATGAGCCCGCATCCGTCACACCCGCCACTCGATGCGGTCGTGGGAGGTGGATGGGCGGTCACGAACGACGTCGACGGCTCTCGGGCGACTCTGAGCCCGCGGCTGCTTGCGGTCCTCGCGGACCCCGGCTCACTCGCAGACGCGATCGTCAGAGCGGTCGGGTCGGCGCGCGATGACGAGAGGGTGTTCGACGATGGACTCCTGGCGTCGCTGGGCGCCCCGTTGGCCACCGTGATGACGAAGGTGGCCGATGACGTCCGTTGACCTCTGTTCCGCCGCGCAGCGGGTCCGCCGATCATGAGCAACGCCTGGAAGCTGTTCCTCTACATCGCGATCCCGTCTCTGAGTGCGGCAGCGCCTCTCGTCGTGATCCCTGCCATCACGTCAACCCACGGCGCGAGCGGATGGGCGAGTGTCGCCATCGCCTTGGCCATCGGCAACGCAGGCGCCGTGCTCGCGGAACTGGGCTGGGGAGTCATCGGGCCCCAGCGTGTCGGCCGCGAGCCGGACAATCGTCCGCGCATCTACGCCGAGTCCCAAGCCTCGAAAGGGCTCGCGGTCGCAGTGCTCGCTCCCGTCTCAGCGCTGGCAGCCTTCCTCGTCGTCACGGAGGACCGTGGCCCGGCAGCCCTTCTCGCCTTCGCCCTCGTGTCGGCGGCCATCAGCCCGAGCTGGTACTTCATCGGGACAGGGCGTCCGGGTTTCGTGCTGGCGTCTGACACGGTTCCGCGTGTCGTCCTGTCGCTCCTCGCTGCAGTCGTGATCGCGCGGGG
The DNA here is from genome assembly GCF_001424285.1 of Frigoribacterium sp. Leaf172. Taxonomy (NCBI): domain Bacteria; kingdom Bacillati; phylum Actinomycetota; class Actinomycetes; order Micrococcales; family Microbacteriaceae; genus Frigoribacterium; species Frigoribacterium sp. Leaf172. The sequence continues at coordinate 32,666 of NZ_LMPB01000003.1, forward strand.
CGGCAGTCTGTGGTTCTACGGGGCGAGCCTCCTGGCGGCGGCCCTCGTGACCTACGTCACAGGCAACCGACTCGGGCGCCTGCCCATGTTCCAGCGACTCATCGGTCCGCGGGCCGCCGTCGCGATCATGCGTCAGCAGTCCGTCGTCATCCTCGGACGCGGTGTGAGCACGGTGTACACGGCTCTTCCCGCCGCGTTCCTGGGCGTCGTCAGTCCGGGATCCGTTGCGACGTTCGCGGCCGTCGACCGCCCCATGCGGATGGGGCTGAACGTGCTCTCGGCCCTGCCGACGCGACTTCAGAGCTGGCTCGGACATCCCGACGAGTCGGTCGCGCTGTCGCGCAGCCGAAAATCGATCCTGCTCAACATCGGTCTCGGGATCTTCGCCGGCGGCGTCTTCGTCATCGCCATGCCCCTCATCGTGCCGGTGCTCTTCTCGAACACGATCACGGTCGAGCCGTCGGTGTCCCTGCTCGGCGGTTTCCTGGTCCTGCTCATCTGCGCCTCGAGAGGCATGGGGCTCAGCCTCGTCTCAGCCGCGTCAGCGAACTCCATCACGTATGCCGTGATCGCGGCAGCCGCGGTGGGTCTAGTCGGCATCTTCGTCTTGGGCGGCATCTGGGGCGTGCAGGGCGCCTTCATCGCGCTCATCGTCGCGGAAACCACCGGTCTGGTCGTGCAGGGGGCGCTGCTCATGCGACGCTGGCGACAGATAACAACGAAATGAGTCTTCTTCCATGCTGATCGCCATCGTCGTCGCCGCGCTCGTGCTCGGATGGCTGTTCCTCCTCGCCGTCGTCCCGCAGGACAAGGTCGCAGGGATCGGCGTCGGCATCGTCGTCGCTTTGTTCTTCCTGGCCTCGTCCCCTTCGGTACCCGAGGCGGTCCGTGACATCACCCTCATCGGCGGTCTCGTACTCCTGGGGCTGGCAGCGCTGTCTCGACCGTGGCCGAGGAGCCTCACGCACCCCGTGGTCCTGCTCGTGGCCCTCTTCTACATCGTCTCGATCGTCTCCACATACGCCGTCTTCGCGTCTGCGTTGAACTCCGTGCTCCGCTTCGGGGCGCTCGCCCTGATGATGTGCGTCGTGGTGTCTCAGCTGACCAGGCGCGACGTCATCGCCCTCCTCAAGTTCCTCGTGGGCTTCGCGGTGTTCCAGGTGGGTCTCGGCCTCATCGAGGTCGCCGTGCTGGGTCGGCCCGTGCTCTGGGGTTACGGGGCCCTCACCAGCGGGCTCCCCGCTCTGTACCCGAACACCCTCCTCGGCGAGGCCGTGCTCCGTGTGCAGGGGACGGCCGGGCATCCGATCCCGTTCGCCATGCTCCTGGCAGCCGCGTTCGTCATCGTCCTCTACCTCAAGGACGAGTGGAGGTTCCGATTCAGAATGGGGCTGCTGGCCATTCTCAGTCTCGGTCTCGTGCTCTCCGGTACTCGCAGCGCGCTGGTCGCCGTCGGCATCGTCCTGGTGGTCAAGCTTCTGACCACACGGTCCGAGAAGCGCATCCTCTCGGTGTTCGCGGTCGCCGTCTCCGTCGTCATCGTGGTGGTCCTCCTCGGGAGCTCGATAGCCGACGCCTACCGTGAGTTCACGGGAACAGGGTCGTTCTACAACCGAGTGGGAGCCCTCGCCTCGGTGCCCGCCCTGTTGGCACGACAGCCCCTCGAGGTCCTGTTCGGTTCGGGCGTCGGCTCAGAGGCTTCTCTGTTCGGCCGTGGATTCCTTCAGCAGAACGGCTTCAACATCGTCGACAATCAGCTCGTCACGACGTTGGCGACCGGAGGGGTGGTGGGCCTCTTGCTCCTCGTGGTGTTCATCGCCGTCGCCGTCAAGCGCAGCGACCCGCTGACGAGGGGTCTGATCATCGTCATGATCGTCGCCATGTTCTCGTTCGACTACCTCCGCTGGTTCAGCATGATCGCGTTGCTCTTCGTCGTGGTCACACTCCCCTCGGCGAAGACCGGTTTCACCGGTGAGGCCGACTCGAACGAGATCACGCGGCTCGAGAAGGCGAAGGACCGCAGAGCCTCGAAGAAGAAGTCGCTGCAGCTGTCGATATAGGCATGGACACGCCGCTCGGGGATGTCCGAGCAGTGTCTAGTAGGCGCCGCTTCCACGGAAGACGGCGCGTGCCGTGCGTCCGAGCAGGATCAGATCGTTGAGGACGGACCAGTTCTCGACGTAGTAGAGATCGAGACGGACCGAGTCCTCCCATGACAGGTCGCTCCGGCCGCTGACCTGCCACAGCCCGGTGATGCCGGGGCGGACCAGGAAGCGGCGGAAGTTGTGCTTCTCGTAGGCCTTGGTCTCGGCATCGAGAGGAGGGCGGGGCCCGACGAGCGACATCGTGCCGTTCAGCACGTTGAACAGCTGCGGCAGCTCGTCGAGGCTGTAGCGACGGAGGAACGCCCCGACACGCGTGACCCGCGGATCGTTCTTCATCTTGAAGAGCACCTGGTTGCCGGCATCGCGCTGCTCGGCCTGCAGGTGCGCCAGCTGCGCCTCGGCGTCGACCCGCATGGAGCGGAACTTGAACATGGTGAACGTCTCGCCGCCGAGGCCCACGCGCTGCTGCCGGAAGATGATCGGCCCGCTCGAGGTCGCGGCGACGGCGATAGTGATCGCCAGCAGCACGGGAGACAGCAGCAGGATGCCCAGCCCCGCTGCGGCCCGGTCGATGACCGTCTTCGTCCAGGCCTTGCGTCCGGCGAAGACCGGCGACTCGACGTGGATCAGGGGGAGGCCGGCGACGGGCCGCGTGTGCATCCGCGGGCCCGCGATGTCGGTCAGGGCCGGGGCCACGATGAGCTGGGTGCCCGACTCCTCGAGCGACCAGCCGAGCTGACGGACGGCGAGAGGCGACAGCTCGTCACTGCTCGTGACGATGACGCAGTCGACGTGATGGCGGGCGAGGACGGCCGTGACGTCGTTCAGTCCGCCGGCGACGGGCACGGACGCGGTGCCGATCGTGCTGCCCGACGTCCCGTGAGGCAGGCAGGCCAGGACCGGGCGGTAGCCGGCCGAGGGCTGGCCCGACAGGTGATTCGCCAGGTGCTCGACGGAGTGCCGTGATCCGACGAGGAGCGCCCGCGCCGAGTACTGGCCCACTCGGCGGTGCGCGACGAGCCATTGGCGCCAGCCCCACCGAGACAGGACGAGTCCGATAGCCGCGACGGGGAACGAGGTCAGCACGAAGCTGCGCCCGAGATCGAGCCGGAGGACGATCGCCACGATGGCGAAGACCCCGAAGAGCATCAGCGACGACTCGAGAACTCGTTTGTACTCGAGTGTGCCTTGGCCGATGATGCGGGAGTCGCGGGTGCCGTAGGCAGTCAGCACAAGCAGCCACGCGCCGAGCAGGAGGATGCTCACGACGGTGTGCCGGGTGGCGATCTCGCCCCACGACAGACGATCGGCCAACGACCCCATGTTCATGCCGTACCAGGTCAGCTCGCCGACGGCGACGGCGATGAAGACGACCAGAGTGTCGGTGAGGGTCAAACGCCTCGCGTAGTTGCGGGCCCAGGGTGCCGGCGCATCACCGACGAGGCCATGGCGCAAGGTCGATTCTGAGGCACCAGTCGTCAACAGTCCTGTCCCCCTCGGGCAGTCTTTGGATCAGTACCCATGGTTCGGGTCGCTGGGCTGAGGTCCTGTCGCTCGTCACGGGCTCATGACGATGGTTTCAAACACCCCAGATAGATCATAGTAATGATCAACCGTCGCTTAGACGCATCGATACTCGTGGGTATCCGAGTCGCCGTCGCCTCGGAGGGGACTCGGACGCCCGGAGATCGAGCTGCCGCTCACCCCTGCAGCGTCGGCAGGTAGTCGCCGAGGGTGTCGTTCGCGAGTGCGTCGCGCAGCCCGGGCATCTGCCCCTCGGCCTGCAGGACGACCGACTGCCCGCCGATCATCCCCGTGCCCGCCGTCGGGATCGTGAAGAACTTGATGTTCTCGTTCTTGACGTCGCGCAGGCTCACTCCGAGCGAGGCGATGGCACCCGAGTCGAGCGTGTCGTCGACGGTCAGGTAGTCCGAGACCGAGCCGACGAAGTTCGTGATCGCGCCCGGGTTCGTCAGGGTGTCGCGCGAGATCAGCTTGTCGGCGACGGCCTGGAGGAACCGCTGCTGGTTCTCGACCCGGGTGTAGTCGCCGTCGGTGAACGAGTACCGCTCGCGCACGAAGTTCAGGGCGTCCTCGCCCTCGAGGTGGTTGGTGCCGACCTGGATCTGCGTGCCGCGGGCGGTGAAGGCCTTGTCGCTCACGACGTCGACCCCGCCGATCGCCGTCGTCATGCCGGCGAAGCCCTCGAAGTCGATGATCGCGACGTGATCGATGCGCGCCCCGGTCAGCTGCTCGATCGTCTGCACGGTCAGCGGCGACCCGCCGTAGGCGAACGCCGCGTTGATCTTGTTGTCGCCGCGACCCGGGATCGGCACCCAGAGGTCGCGCATGATCGACATGACGTAGACGTTCTTGCGGTCCGCATCGATGTGCATCAGCATCATCGTGTCGGTCCGCTGGTCGCTCGACGACGCATCGTCGAGGTTCGTCTCGTCGCCCCGTGAGTCGGAGCCCATCAGCAGGATGTTCATCGCGCCGGTCGCCGAGGCGGTCGGGCGCGTGGACTCCTCCGGGAACGCCTCGGGCAGCGTCGTGGTGCGGTCGTCGAACGTGCGCGCGAGGTTCATCGCATAGAGGCCACCGGCGACGCCGACGATCACGAGGATCCCGACCAGCACCGACGCCACGACGATGAGCGTCTTCACCGGGCGCGACAGGCGCTTCTTGCGGCCGCGCCGGGTGGGCTGGTCGTCGCGCTTGTTCTGCTCGTCCGGGCCGAAGTCGAAGATGTCGGTCATGTGAGGGGCTCCCGTGGGCGGCGTTCGGTGGGCCGCCCGGTGTTGGCGTCCGATGAGCCTAACTGCACCAGGTGCACGACCCGGGGCGACTCCCACCCCCGTTCAGGGGGCGAGAAGGGCCCGCGAGCCTCACGACTCCGGCGCAACGACCCCGTGCGTCGCCGCCCACACCGCCACCGCGGCCGCCGCCGACCACGCCTGCGGCCGGCACGACGCCGGGTACGGCACCGGCGCGGGCACGTCGCGGGCCGAGTCGCCCGAGTGCAGCTCGGGCATCCGGTAGTCGAACGCCGGCGCCGCGGCGAGCAGCCCGTCGGCCAGCTGCTGCGCCTCCGCGGCGAACCCCGCGCGGGCCAGGCCCGAGACCGCGATGGCGGTGTCGTGGGTCCAGACGCTGCCCCCGTGATAGCTGAGGGGCCAGAAGCCGTCGCTGTCGCTCGACAGGGTGCGGAGGCCGAAGCCGCTCGCCAGCTCGGGTGAGACGAGCCGGGCGGCGACCCGCGCCTCCTCGGCTTCATCGAGCAGACCGGTGCCGAGCAGATGACCGAGGTTGCTGGTGACCGTGTCGACCGGCCGCTTGGCCGCGTCGAGCGCGATCGCCGGGAAGTCCCCGTCGACGTCGGACACCCAGAAGGAGGCGCGGAACCGCTCGCGCAGAGCAGCCGCCCACCGGCGCCACTCGTCACCCCCGCCCCGGCCGAAGCGGTCGAGCAGATCCGCGCCGTGGACCGCCGCCTCGTACGCGTAGGCCTGCACCTCGCAGAGCGCGATCGGCCCCTCGGCCAGCGAGCCGTCTCGCCACTGGACGCTGTCGCCCGAGTCCTTCCAGCCCTGATTCGCCAGGCCGTGACCGGTCTCGTCGACGTACTCGAGCAGCCCGTCGCCGTCGCTGTCGCCGAAGTCGCGCATCCAGGCCAGCGCCGCCTCGAGATTCGGCAGCAGCGCCTCGACCTCCGCCTCGTCGAGACCCCGGCGCCACGCGTCGTGCAGCAGGCAGACCCACAGCGGCGTCGCGTCGACCGTCCCGTAGTAGAGGGGCGGCAGGCTGACGCCCTCGTCGGGGATGGTGAGGGTCTGCTGCCGCAGCTCGTGCATGATCTTTCCGGGCTGCTCGGCCGTGTCGGGCACCGACTCCGTGCCCTGCAGTCGCGCGAGCACCCGCAGCGTGCCCGCCGCGATGCCGAGGTCGACGGGCAGCGTGAACCGCGCCGCCCACAGCGAGTCGCGCCCGAAGAGCGTGAAGAACCAGGGCGCCCCGGCGGCGTAGAAGACGTCGTCGGGCGAGCCGGGCGTCGTCAACCGCAGCGCCGAGAGGTCGGACCGAGCCCGGTCGAGCCAGCGCGCCAGACGATCGTCGCGGGGTGCCGGGTCGAACGGCGCCCACACCGCCTCGCCGGGCACGCCCGCCACCACGGCCGCCGGATCGACGGCTCGCAGGTCGAAGCCGACCTCGACCGCCGAGCGCGGGGAGATCTCGAGCGGCCATCGGAGGACGACGCTCTCGTCGCTCCGCCGCACCGCGCCTCCTCGGCCCGTCGACACGAGATCGACGGAGACGCCGCCGGCCACCCAGGAGGCGCCGGTCGCGTCGTCGGCGACCGTCACGCCCTCGGGCCGGTCGCCCTCGCGCCCCGACTTGATCAGCTCGAGCGCCGAGGCGTCGGGCCGCAGCGCGATCTCGAGCACGAGCGAGAGGGGGCGGTCGAGCCGCGAGGTCACGGTGACCCGTTCGGCGGCGCCGCCCGACGACACGGTGCGGACGACGGTCATCCGCACCCCGGGGTCGGCGCCGCGGTCGTCGACGGTGCGCAGCAGCGACTCGAACCGCACGGTCGAGGCGTCGACCGGGACCGTCGCGATGTGCTCGGCGCGCAGCCCGTCGACGGTCGTCGACGACTCGGCGACGAGCCGCACATCGCCGAGGTAGAAGCCGTGCACCCCGGCGGTCATCGAGCCGTCGTCGGCCGACCAGGCCTGCGCCGGCGCTCGCAGCACGACGATCTCGCGCCCGAGCAGGGGCTGGAGGTGCGGGGTGGCGGCGGGCCCGGCGGCGTCGGCCGGGCGCTCGGGGGCGGTGTCGGCCGGGTGCCGGGCGGTCGTGTCGGTCATGCGGTGCTCCGGGGGATCGGGGAGGGGGCGAGGGGGCTGGGCGCCGCGAGCGGCGGGCGGGTCACTCCTTGACCGCGCCGTCGCTGGCGTTCATGATCCGGCGCTGGAACACGAAGAACACGATCGCGACGGGAACCGTCATGATCGCCGCCGCCGCGAGCTTGATCGGATACTGCGAGCCCTGGCTCAGCTGACCCGACGCGAGACTCGCCACGCCCTTCGTCAGGGTCGTCAGCTCGGGCGACTGCGTCGACACGATGAAGTGCGAGAGCTCGTTCCACGACCCCTGGAACGACAGGATGATGATCGTCACGAGCGCCGGTCGCGCCATCGGCAGCACGATCGACCAGAACACGCGGAACGTGCCCGCGCCGTCGATGCGCGCCTGCTCCTCGACGCTGCGGGGGATCGACTCGAAGAAGTTCTTCATGATGAACACGCCCGCGGCGTCGGTCAGCAGCGGCACGATCATGCCCGAGTACGAGTCGTACATGCCGAGCTGGTTGATCACGAGGAACTTCGGGATCAGCAGCACGACCGTCGGCACCGCCATGACGCCGATCAGCAGCACGAAGATGACCCCGCGCCCTCGGAACTGGAGCCGCGCCAGCGCGTAGCCGGCGAGCGAGTTGAAGAACACGCGACCGGCGGTGACGAACACCGTCACGATCGTCGAGTTCGCGAACCAGGTCGGGAAGTCGCTGTTGAGGAACAGCTGCCGGTACGCGGCCGTCGTCGCCGTCGCGGGGATCAGCGACAACGGGTCGGCCGCCGCCTCGGGGTCGGTCTTGAACGACGTCGCGACGTTGATGAGGAACGGCAGGATGTAGATCGCCGCGATGACGATCAGCACCGCGTAGAGGATCGACGTGCCGGCCACGCGACCCGTGCTGCGCCGGGGTCGGCCCGCGGGGCGAGGCCCTGCAGGAGGCGCGGCGAGGGGGGACGCGGTCACCGCGCCTCCCGAGAGGGGTGCCGTGGTGGTCATCGGCGGGCCTCCGTCCCGGTCGACCCGGTGGTCCCGGTGGTCGAGTCGGCGGTCGCGGCCGCCGGGGCGTACATCGCGAGGCGGCGCTTCGACACGGCGCGGTCGCGGAGCACGATGCGCTGCAGGATCGTCAGCACCACGATGATCACGAAGAGGACGAACGCGATGGCCGCGCCGCGACCCCACTCCTGGTCGCCGAAGGCCGAGGTGTACGACAGATAGGCCGGGGTCAGCGTGGTCTTCTGCGGGCCGCCCTGCGTGCCCGTGTAGATCTGGTCGAAGACCTGCCAGGTGCCGATCAGCCCGAGCGTCAGCACGGTGAACAGCGTCGGGCGCAGCTGCGGCAGCGTGATGCGCCAGAAGCGCTGCCAGCCGGTCGCGCCGTCCATCATCGCGGCCTCCTGTACGTCGCCGCCGAGGTTCTGCAGCGCCGCCAGGAACAGCAGCATGAACGTGCCGCTCGTCGTGAAGACGGCCATCAGGATGAACGCGCTCATCGCCACCGACGGGCCCGCGAGCCACTCCCAGAGGGGGATGCCGAGAGCGGTGTTGTCGGCCAGCACGGCCGGCGCCTCGCGCACCCCGACCAGGGCGAGCAGGTTATGCAGCACGCCGCTGGCGTCGTTGAACCACGCCGGGCCGGTGATGCCGACGAACGACAGCAGCTTGTTGACCGCGCCGCTCTGCGAGAAGAGGAACAGCCAGAGCACCGTGATCGCGACCGAGCTCGTCACCGACGGGAAGTAGAACGCGGTGCGGAAGAACCCGCGCCCGCGCAGCACCTGACGGTTCACCAGCACGGCCAGCAGCAGCGACACCGCGGTCTGGATCGGGACGACCAGCAGCACGTACCAGGCGTTGTTGCGGAGGCTGAGCCCGAAGTCGCGCTCGGCGAGACCGCCGCCGCCGAGCAGCTCGCGGTAGTTGTCGAGACCGACGAAGCCGACGCCCGACGCGAAGGGCGACCCGCGACCCGTCCAGTCCGAGACGCTGACCCAGAGGGCCATCCCGACCGGGACGGCCAGGAACAGACCCAGGATGATCAGGATCGGCGAGACGAACAACCAGCCCGAGAGGCTCTCGCCCCGCGTCGCGGCGCTGCGACGACGCGGGGGCCTGGTGGCGATGACGGTCACGAGGGGCCTACTTGAGGATCGCGTCGAAGTTCGCCTGCGCGGACTCGAGGATCGCCGCCGGGTCGCCGGTCTTCAGACCCGACAGCTGCGAGTTGAGATCGGTGATGACGGCGGCCGAGCCGTCCTGGTTCGGAACCCCCTGCGCGAACTCGACCGAGTCGAGGAACGCCGCCTGGTCGGGGTTGTCGGTCTTCCACTGCTCGGCGGCCGACTCGATCGACGGCATCACGCCGAAGTCGTCGGCGAAGGCCAGCTGCTGGTCGGTGCTCGTGAGCTGCTCGACCAGCGCGACCGCCGCCTCCTGGTTGGGGCTGTCGGCGGCGATGCCCCAGCAGTTGGTGAACTGCAGCGTGCCCTGCCCGCCGGGGCCCGCCGGGAGTTCGGCGACCTGGTAAGCGACGTCGGGGTAGTCGGTCGACAGGGCTCCGCCGATCCAGTTGCCCTCGATGGTCATCGCGGCCTGACCGGTGCCGAAGGCCTCGCCGCCCCAGCCGGCGCCGAGGTCGCTCGTGAGCGCCGCGTCGCCGCTGGTCAGCAGGCTCTGGACGTAGGTCAGCGCCTCGATGTTCTCGGGGGAGTCGAGCGTCGCCTCGGTGCCGTCGGCGTTCGTCACCGTGCCGCCGGCCTGCGCCATGAACGCGCCGATGCGGGCGTACTCGGGGCTGAAGGCGAGACCGACGTGGTCGTCGGTGGTCAGCTGCGCGGCCACGTCGGCGAGCGAGTCCCAGTCGGTGGGCACGTCGGCGTCGGTCAGCCCGGCGTCGGCCCACATGTCAGTGTTGATGATGAGGCCGAGGGTCGAGAAGTCCTTCGGGGCGCAGAAGAACTGGTCGTCGACGGTGAAGTTGTCGACGAGCGCCGGGTAGAAGTCGTCGCGGTTCGTCAGACGGTCGCCGTAGGGCAGCAGGCTGCCGTTGCTCGCGAAACCGGCCAGCGCCTCGGTCGACAGGTAGAAGACGTCGGCGGGCTCGCCGGACGCGAAGCCCTGGCTCAGCTGCTGCGGCAGATCGGAGGCCACGCTGACCTCGGCGTCGGTGCCCGAGTCGGACGACCACGCGGCGACGGCGTCGGTGACCGAGGTCGCCTCGGCGTCGCCGCTCGCCGCGATCAGCACGCTGAGGCCGTCGTCGCTCGAGGTGAGCTCGCCCCCGGCCTCGCCTCCGCCGGTCGAGGTGTCGCTGAAGCCGGAGCCGCCGCAGGCCGTGAGCCCGAGGACGGTGATGGTGGTCAGGGCCGCCGTGGCTGCCAGTCGGGTCGTGCGTCGTCGCATGATGGGCCTCTCGTCGCGTCGTTGCGGGGTCGGGTGGTGCTGCGGGTGGTGCTGGTGCCTCGGGTACGGCTCGCGCCGCGCCGTGCTGCCGATCTGTAATTTGATCGATCAAATCCGTGTCGTCACAGTAGGCAGGCACTCCGCCGGGTGTCAAGACCGGAGGCGCGCGCCTGCGCACTCCGGACACCGCCGAGGAGGCGCGGGGCCTGAGGTAACGTGACCGCAGGCCGGTCGTCGGGCGGGCCGGACGGGAGGCGTCGTGGCTGGTGCGGGTGACGCCCCGGGTGCTGCGCCGCGCCTCCTCGGCTCCCGGTCGGCGACGACCCGGATGCCGACGGTCAGCGACGTGGCCTCGTCGGCCGGGGTCTCGCGGCAGACGGTCTCGAACGTGCTCAACTCGCCCGCCGTCGTGCGGCCCGGGACGCGCGAACGGGTCGAGCGCGCGATCGCCGAGCTGGGCTACCGGCCGCACGCCTCGGCCCGTCGGCTGCGGACCCGCAAGAGCTCGACCATCGGCATCCGCCTCGACCCCGTGCAGAACGGGATCTCGGGTGCGGTGCTCGACCGGTTCCTCCACGCCGTGACCGAGCAGGCCGACGCGCGCGGCTACCGGATCCTGCTGTACACGGCGGCGGGGCCGGATGACGAGATCGCCCAGTTCGAGCGCCTGCTCGACGGCGCCGACGTCGACGGGTTCATCCTCACCTCGACCTTCTTCGACGACCCGCGCACCGAGTGGCTCATCGCGGCGGGTGCCGAGTTCGTCACCTTCGGGCGACCCTGGGGGCTCGACGACCGGGGCGACCCCCGCCACCGCTGGGTCGACGTCGACGGGCGGCACGGCGTCGCCGCGGCGACCAGCGAGCTGCTCGGCCGCGGGGCGTCACGCGTCGCCTTCCTGGGCTGGCCGCCCGAGTCCGGCGCCGGCAACGACCGGAGGCGCGGCTGGCGCGAGACCCTCGACGCCGCGGGCGCGCTGTCCGCCGACCGCATCGACGCGCTCTCGCTCAGCGTCGAGGACTCGGTGTCGCTCGGCGCCGACGCCATCAGGGCGCTGCTGGCCTCGGGCGTCGAGATCGACGCGGTGGTGTGCGCCAGCGACACGCTCGCCCTCGGCGCGACGACGGTGCTCGGCGGATCGGTGCCGGTGATCGGCTACGACGACACCCCGGTCGCCGCCGCCCTCGGCCTGTCGAGCGTCGAGCAGCCCCTCGACGAGGTCGCCGCCGCCGCCCTGCAGCTGCTGCTCGACGGCGACGCGGGGGCCGGCGACGAGTCGCTGCACCGGCTGCTCCGGCCGCGGCCGGTCTGGCGCTGAGCGCCGGAGAGCGGGCGCTCTACTTCTTCTTGCGGGGGGTCGCGCCGGTCGAGTTGCGGGCGGCCGAACGGGCCTTGCGGGCGGCGGCGCCGCCCCCGCGGTTGCCCTTCGCCGAACCCGGGGCGCGGGGGGTCTGCTTCGGGCCGGGCTTCGCGGGCTGGGCGTCCAGGCCGCGCTGCACCGCGCCTCCTTCGATCGCCGCTCCCGAGCGGCCCGACGGGCCGGCGTCGGCGCCGAGCGCGCCGCCGGCGGACTCCGACCGGCGACCGGCCGGCTCGAGCGGACGACGCTGCACCGCGGGGCGGATGGGCTCGCCGCGGCGGTCCTGCCCGGGGATGGGGCGCGACCGGCGTCCGTAGAGCACCTCCGACGAGTCGAGCAGCCACGGCACGAGCGAGATCGTCACCCCGTGCACGAGCATCAGACGCTGGCGGATGCGACGGCTCTTGTGGTTGTGCAGCGCCGCCTCCCACCAGTGGCCGACGATGTAGATGGGCGTGTAGACGGTGACGACCTCGCTGCCGTGCTCGTCGCGATGCGCCTTGATGTACTTGATCAACGGCATGCTGATGTCGCGATAGGGCGACGGCACGATGCGCAGCGGCACCTCGATGTTCTGCTCGGCCCACTGCCGCTGCAGCAGCGCCGTGGCGGTGTCGTCGATGCTGACGTGGATCGCCTCGAGCGACTCGTGCCGTGCCGCGATGGCGTAGTCGAGCGCCTTCAGCACCGGCTTCTGCATCGTGCCGACCAGCACGATGGCGTGGTCGCCGTGCGAGCCGAACTGCGTCGTCGCGTCGGGCTCGATCTCGACCAGCACGTCGCGGTAGTAGCGGTTCACGCCGAGCATCAGCGTGAACAGGATCGGCATGATGACGAACACCAGCCAGGCGCCGTGCGTGAACTTCGTCACCGTCACCACGATCAGCACCGACGCGGTCAGCAGCGCGCCGAACGCGTTGATGCCCCGGGCGCGGTACACGGCTCCGCGGTCGGCGCAGCCCTCGCGCAGCATGCGCGTCCAGTGCACGACCATGCCCGTCTGCCCGAGCGTGAACGACACGAACACCCCGATGATGTACAGCTGGATCAGCCCGGTCACGCTCGCCTGGTACACGAGCAGGATCGCGCACGCGACCAGCGCCAGCACGATCACGCCGTTCGAGTAGATCAGCCGGTCGCCGCGGGTGTTCAGCGCCTTGGGCGCGTACTGGTCGCGGGCGAGGATCGACCCGAGCAGCGGGAACCCGTTGAACGCCGTGTTCGCCGCGAGCAGCAGCACCGCCGCCGTGCAGGCCTGGATGACGTAGAAGGGGATGCCGAAGAACGCGCCGCCGAACACCGACGCGGCGATCTGCGCGATGAGGCTGCGCTGCGGCGTGCCCTCGCAGTCGACGAAGCCCTGCAGATCGCAGGCGTCCTCCGCGTAGTGCACCTTCGCGATCAGGGCCACCGCGACGAGACCGGCGAACAGCACGATCGCGATGCCGCCCATCAGCACGAGCGTCTTCTGGGCGTTCTGCACCTTGGGGCGGCGGAACGCGGGCACGCCGTTGGCGATCGCCTCGACGCCGGTCAGAGCCGAGCAGCCGCTCGAGAACGCGCGCAGCAGCAGCAGGATGAACGCCGCCTGCGTCAGCTGATCGGCCTGCACCGTGTACTCGGCGCTCTCGGCCACGGGCGGGTCGCCGAGGGCGGTGCGCACCAGCGCGATGACGATCATCACGAAGACGCTCGACACGAACAGGTAGGTCGGCACGGCGAACGCCTTGCTCGACTCGCGGACGCCCCGCAGGTTGACCGCCGCGAGGGCGATGACGAAGAAGATGGCGAGCTCGACCCGGATCGGCGCCAGCTCGGGCACCGCCGAGATGATGTTGTCGACGCCCGACGCGACCGAGACGGCCACGGTCATGACGTAGTCGACCAGCAGCGCCGACGCGACGACCAGGCCGGCCTTCTCGCCGAGGTTGCGGTGCGCGACCTCGTAATCGCCGCCTCCCGAGGGGTAGGCCTTGATCAGCTGCCGGTACGACGCGACCACGACGAGCAGCAGCACGACGACCGCCACCGCGACCCACGGCGCGAGGGTCAGGAACCCGAGACCGCCGATCAGCAGGATCATCAGCAGCTCCTGCGGGGCGTACGCCACCGAGCTGAGCGGGTCGCTGGCGAAGATCGGCAGGGCGAGATGCTTGGGGAGGAGCTGCCCGTCGAGCTTCTCGGAGGGCAGCGGTTCGCCGATCAGCCAGCGCTTCGGCGACCGGGTGTCGTTGGTCACGAGCGGCGACTCTACTCCGTGCCGAGGGCCTGTCAACCACAGCGACGGCCGGGATATTCCCCGGTCACGCGCCGGTTCACCGAACCGTCCCGTTCTGTCTGCGCGCAACGGCCAGCGAGGCGGGCCCGAGCCGAGGAGGCGCGGGTCAGGTCGCGACGGCCACCGGCGTCGATCCCGTCGTCGCCGCCACCGCCCGCCGACGTGCGAAGAGCGGCAGGGTGATCGCGACCAGAGGGCCGATCAGGAGGGCCTCGGCGGCCGTGCCGATGCCGACCTGCCCGCCGAGCAGCCAGCCCGCGGCCAGGACCGTGACCTCGATCGCCGTGCGGGCCACCCCGACCCGCCACCCGAGGCGCCGGTGCAGACCGAGCATGAGGCCGTCGCGGGGCCCCGGGCCGAAGTCGGCCCCGATGTAGAGGCCGCTCGCGACGGCCAGCAGCAGCAGTCCGCCCGCGAAGGTCAGCCCCTGCGCCCACCAGACGCTCTGCTGCGGCAGCACGTGCAGCCCGAAGTCGGCCACCGGGCCGATCGACAGCGTGTTGGCGACCGTGCCGAAGCGCGGCCGTTGCCTGAGCGGGATCCAGAGCAGCAGCACGACGAGGCTCGTCAGGAACGTCACGAGCCCGAAGCTGAGCCCCGTGTGCTTCGAGAGCCCCTGCGTCAGGACGTCCCAGGGCGCGACCCCGATGCCGGCACGCACCATCAGCGCGATGGCGAAGCCGTAGGCGAAGAGGCCGACGGCGAGACGGAGGAGGCGGTGGATCAGGGGCATGACAGCGATCCAATCGTCGATGTGGCCTGGTGGCAAGAGTCCAATCGACCTAGGGTGGCACCGTGACCCACATCGACCCCGGTGCCGCCTCCGTCTCCGCCCGCGCTCTGGGGGTGCTGCTGGACTCGTGGCGCGCCTCCTCGGCTCCCGGGTATCTGGCGCTCGCCGACCGCATCCGGCTCCTCGTGCTCGACGGGCGGCTGCCGGTCGGCACGCGCCTGCCGTCCGAACGCGACCTCAGCGCGCACCTCGGCGTCAGCCGCACCACGGTCGCCGCCGCCTACGCCGCCCTGCGCGACGGCGGTCACATCGACAGCGTGCGGGGGAGCGGCAGCGTCGTCCGGCTGCCGACCCGCATCGCCCTGCCGCGACCGACCTCGACCGAGGGGCTGCTCGACCTCACCAAGGCCGCCCTGCCCGCCGCCGAGGGCATCGCCGAGGCGGCCCAGCGCGCGGCCGGCCGGCTCGGCGCGTACCTCGGCGACTCGGGCTACGACCAGATCGGCAGGCCCGTGCTGCGCGAGGCCATCGCCGAGCGGTACCGCAGGCGCGGGCTCGAGACGAGCGCCGACCAGATCGTCGTCACGCTCGGGGCGCAGCACGCCATCGCCCTGCTCGCCCGCGTGCTCGTCGGCCGCGGCGACCGGGCCGTCGTCGAGGCGCCCGGCTACCCCCACGCGTTCGAGGCGCTGCGGGTCGCCGGGGCGCGACTCGTCCCCGTCAGCGTCACCGTCGACGGCGGGTGGGACGAGCCGGCGCTGATGCAGACGCTCCGCCGCACGAGCCCGCCGGTCGCGTACCTCATGCCCGACTTCCACAACCCGACCGGCGCCACGATGCCCGCCGAGCAGCGGGCGCGCGTGCTCGAGGCGGCGGCGGCCGAGGGGACGATCGTCGTGGTCGACGAGACGATGGCGGAGCTGGCGATCGACGGGGTCGGTGCAGGTGCTGGTGCTGCTGCCGGGCGGCCCTTGCCGATGGCGGCGTACGGGCGGGCCGTGTCGATCGGGTCGGTCGGCAAGTCGCTCTGGGGCGGGCTGCGCATCGGCTGGATCCGCGCCGACCGGCCGCTCGTCGACCGCCTCGTCCGAGCACGCTCGGCCGGCGACCTCGGCACCCCCGTGCTCGAGCAGCTCGTCGTCGCCGAGCTGCTCGCCGACCTCGACACCGTGCTGGAGGCGCGGGCCGCGCACCTGAGACGAGGTCGCGACCGCGTCGTCGCCGGCCTCCGCAGCGCGTTCCCCTCGTGGGACGTCCCGTCGCCCGCGGGCGGGCTCAGCACCTGGGTCGGACTCGGCGCGCCCGTCAGCTCGCAGCTGACCCTCGCCGCGCGCCGCGAGGGCCTGCTGCTCGCGGCCGGGCCCGTGTTCGGCGTCGACGGCGCGTTCGAGCGGTTCCTCCGCGTGCCGTTCTCGTACGGCGAGACCGAGACGGACCGCGCGCTCGCGGCCCTGCGCTCGGCGTGGGACGGCATCGACGGCGTGCAGGCGCCGGCCTCGCCGCTGCTCGCCGAGGTGGTCTGAGGGTCGCCTGGTCGGAGCCGCCCCGCACCTCCTCGGCTTCGGTCGATCCCGTCCACAGGCGGGTATGAGGGGGCCGCCAGTTCCCAGAGAGAGTGGTGACAATGGGAGGCGCGGTGGACGTCGTGCACCGCGCCTCCCTCTCTCTCCTCTTGACCACCGGAGTCCCGTGCATCTGCTGTCCGTCTTCAGTCTCCGCAACCGCGCACTGATCGCCCTCGTCACGATCGTCGTCGCCGTCTTCGGCGGGGTCGCTCTCACGTCGCTGAAGCAGGAGCTGGCGCCCAACGTCCAGTTCCCGCAGATCGCCATCGTCAGCTCGTACCCGGGGGCCACGCCCGAGGTCGTCAACGACGACGTCTCGACGCCGATCGAGCAGGCGGTGCAGGTCATCCCGGGGCTGGAGGGCACCACCGCGACGTCGAGCACCTCGACCAGCACCGTCTCGGCGGAGTTCACCTACGGCACGGACCTCGACAACGCCGAGCAGAAGATCCAGTCGGCGATCAACCGGCTGACCCTGCCCGACGCCGTCGACACCCAGGTCGTCACCGGCAGCCTCGACGACCTGCCGATCATCCAGATCGCCGTCACCGGGTACGACGACTCCGACGCCCAGCAGCTCGTCGACCGGCTGACGAACACGACCGTGCCCGACCTGCAGAAGCTCGACGGGGTGCGCGAGGCCTCCATCTACGGCGACGCCGGGCAGCGCGTCACCATCACCCCCGACCGCGATGCGCTCGCCGCCGCCGGTCTGACGACGCAGGCGTTCCAGGACGCCCTCGACGCCAACGGGCAGCTGATCCCCGGCGGCACCATCACGCAAGACGGACAGACGCTGTCGATCCAGGCCGGTCAGCGCATCACGAGCGCCGATCAGGTCGCCGCCCTGCCGCTGCTCGGCGGCAGCTCCGCCGTCACCGTCGACGACGTCGCCGACGTGGCGCTGACCTCGGCGCCGGTCACCTCGATCAGCCGCGTCAACGGCGAGCCCGCCCTCACGGTCGCGGTCACGAAGACGCTCGACGCCAACACGGTCGACGTCTCCGAGACGGTGCGCGACGCGATCCCCGCCCTCGCCACCGACCTCGGCGACGGCGTCGACCTGACCGTCGTCTTCGACCAGGCGCCGTTCATCCAGCAGTCGATCGACAGCCTCGCGACCGAGGGGCTGCTCGGCCTCGTCTTCGCCGTGATCGTCATCCTGGTGTTCCTGCTGTCGATCCGATCGACGATCGTCACGGCCATCAGCATCCCCACCAGCGTGCTCATCACGTTCATCGGGCTGCAGGCGGCCGACTACACGCTCAACATCCTCACCCTCGGCGCCCTCACGATCGCGATCGGCCGCGTCGTCGACGACAGCATCGTCGTCATCGAGAACATCAAGCGGCACCTGACCTCGGGCGCCGACCGGCTGCAGGCCATCACCGTCGGCGTCCGCGAGGTCGCCGGCGCCATCACCGCCTCGACCGTCACCACCGTCGTGGTGTTCCTGCCGCTCGCGTTCGTCGGCAACATCACCGGCGAGCTGTTCCGACCCTTCGCCCTGACGGTCACCATCGCCCTCGTCGCCTCGCTGTTCGTCGCCCTGACGATCGTGCCCGTGCTGGCGTACTGGTTCCTGCGGGCGCCGAAGACGCACAAGCACGCAGGTGCCGCGGGTGCGGGCTCCTCCTCCGGGGCCGAGGCGGTCGAGGTGCTGACGACCCGCGCCTCCGACCCCTCCGCCGGGGCGCCCCTCGACCGTCTGCGCCGGGTCTACGTGCCGGTGCTGCGCGGCACCCTGCGTCGGCCCGTCGTCACGATCGTCGTCGCCGTGCTGATCCTCGGCGGGACGGCCGCGGCCGTGCCCTTCATGAAGACGAACTTCCTGGGCGCGAGCGGGCAGAACACGTTCAGCGTCACCCAGACGCTCGCCCCGGCGACGAGCCTCGACGCGCAGTCCGACGCGGCCACCCAGGTCGAGGAGGCGCTCGACGGCGTCGACGGCATCGAGACCGTGCAGCTGACCATCGGGTCGAGCGGCACCTCGATCGCCAGCTTCTTCGGCGGGACGGGCGACAGCACCGTCACCTACTCGATCACCACCGACGAGAGCGCCGATCAGGACGCCCTCCAGGCCGACGTGCGCGACCGGCTCGACGGGCTGGGCGACGTGGGCGACATCGAGGTCACGGCCTCGAGCGGATTCGGCACGAGCAACGACATCTCGATCGACGTCTCGGCGCCCGACCCCGAGACGCTGCAGTCGGCGACCGACACGGTGCTCTCGACCGTGCGCGATCTGCCCGGCACGGCCGAGGCGAACTCGAACCTCGCGTCGGCCCAGCCGATCATCGGCGTGCAGATCGACCGCGACGACGCGGCGGCGCTCGGCCTCAGCGAGGTCGCGGTCGGCGCCATCGTGTCACAGGCCGTGCAGCCGCTGCAGGTCGGCTCGATCGAGATCGACGACAGCTCGATCGACGTCTACACCGTCGCTCCGACGCCCCCGGCGAACCTCGACGAGCTCCGCGCCGTCGAGGTGCCCGGCCCCACCGGGCCGGTGCGCCTCGACTCGATCGCGACGATCGACGAGACCACGGGGCCCACCTCGGTCACGACCGCCGACGCCGTCCGCACGGCGACCGTCACCGTCACCCCGTCGGGCGACGACCTGTCGACCGCCAGCACGGAGGTGACCGACGCGCTCGCCGGTCTCGACCTGCCCGCCGGCGCCGACACCGAGATCGGCGGGGTCACGGCCGACCAGGCGAACGCGTTCTCGCAGCTCGGCCTGGCCGTGCTGATCGCGATCCTGATCGTGTACATCGTCATGGTGGCGACGTTCCGCAGCCTGCTGCAGCCGTTCCTCCTGCTGGTGTCGATCCCGTTCGCGGCGACCGGTGCGATCCTGCTGCAGATCGCCTCGGGCGTCCCGCTCGGCGTCGCCTCGCTGATCGGCGTGCTGATGCTCGTGGGCATCGTGGTGACGAACGCGATCGTGCTCATCGACCTGGTGAACCAGTACCGCACCCGCGGTCTCCGCGTGCGCGAGGCCCTGCTCGAGGGCGCGTCGCGGCGGTTGCGGCCGATCCTCATGACGGCGACCGCGACGATCTTCGCGCTGCTGCCGATGGCGCTCGGCATCACCGGCCACGGCGGGTTCATCTCGCAGCCGCTCGCGATCGTCGTCATCGGCGGGCTCGTGTCGTCCACGGTGCTGACGCTGGTCGTGCTGCCGGTGCTGTACTACCTGGTCGAGGGTGCGCGCGAGCGCCGTGCGGAGCGGCGCGCCGCCGCGTAGGCGGCGCGCGGCCGGGGCGCCGGGGCAGGTTCTGGCCGAGAAGGGACGACGCGCTTCGCGGCCGCAGCGCGTTTCGTCCCTCTCAGCGCATTTCGCCTGGCGGGCCGGGCGGGGCCGGGCCGGGCCGGCGGGAGTGAGACGGTGTACGGGGGGCTTTTGCCGGAGGCGCGGGTCGGGTATCGTCGTCTGGTCGGCTCAAGACACCGCGCCTGTGGCGCGACTGCACCGCCCGCTCGTCACGACGGGGGTGCGCATGAGGGTTTGTAAGTCTTGTGGGCCGGATTCCCGTCGGATCTCGACGGGATGAATTCACGATTGTGAATGGTCCTGGTCAACGGCTGCCCGGGTATTTCTTCGCGTCATCCGCAAGCCCGGAAAGAAACTCATGCCTCCTTACGACAAGACGCCCTCGCGCGCCAGCAGCACCGGCGGAGCCCGCGGCAACGGCTCCAAGAGCCCCAAGCACCGCGGCCACCGCGCCGAAGAAGCCGGCGCCCCCGAGCGCAAGCAGCGCTGGAACTCCGACTCGCGCGCCGAACGCCGCGGCGACGCCCCGCGCGCCGGCGCCGGCCGCCCCAACTGGGAGCCCCGCGAGAAGACCGGCAACAGCCGCTTCGCCCCCCGCGACCACGACGCCCGCAACGGCGAGCGCGGCCGTGACGGCGGACGCGACGCCGCCCGCGGCTGGGGTCGCGACGGCGGCAAGGAAGCTGCTCGCGCCGGCCGCGACGGCCGTCCGTCGCGCGGCTACGACCGCACCGACCGCCCGGCCCGCGACGACCGCGATCGCGCGCCTCGTTCGTACGACCGCGACGACCGTCCGCCCCGCGGCGACGACCGCGCCCCCCGTTCGTACGACCGCCCGACGCGCACCGACCGTCCGGCACGCGACGACCGCGCGCCTCGTTCGTACGGCCGCGACGACCGTCCGGCCCGTGGCGACGACCGCGCCCCCCGCTCGTACGACCGCCCGACGCGGAGCGACCGTCCGGCTCGTGACGACCGCGATCGCGCACCGCGCTCGTTCGACCGCGACGATCGCGCCCCGCGCTCGTACGGCCGCGACGACCGCACCGATCGCGCCCCGCGCTCGTACGACCGCAACGACCGCGCCGACCGCCCGGCCCGCACCGATCGCGCACCGCGCTCGTTCGACCGCGCCGATCGCGACTCGCGCACCGAGCGTCCGAGCGACTTCTACCCGAAGCGCGCCGGCGCCGGCTACTCGCCCGAAGACGACGTCAAGCTCGAGAAGCTCAAGGCCGAGGTCGTCACGGCGGCGGACGTCGAGGGTGTCAGCTTCGGCGACCTGGGTCTCGGTGACAACATCGAGCGTCAGCTCGCCTCGATGGGTGCCGAGGCGCCCTTCGCCATCCAGGCGGCGACGATCCCCGACGTCCTGAAGGGCCGCGACGTGCTCGGCCGCGGCCGCACGGGCTCGGGCAAGACCATCGCGTTCGGCGCCCCGCTCGTCGAGAAGCTCATGGAGAACAACGGCGCCAAGGGCCGCAAGCCGGGTCGCAAGCCCCGCGCGCTGATCCTCGCCCCGACGCGTGAGCTCGCGATGCAGATCGACCGCACCGTGCAGCCCATCGCCCGCTCGGTCGGCCTCTTCACCACCCAGGTCTACGGCGGCGTGCCCCAGGCTCGCCAGGTCGGTGCGATCAACCGCGGCGTCGACATCATCATCGGCACCCCCGGCCGCATCGAGGACCTCATCGACCAGGGCCGACTCGACCTCAGCGAGGTCGTCATCACGGTGCTCGACGAGGCCGACCACATGTGCGACCTCGGGTTCCTCGAGCCCGTGCAGCGCATCATCCGCGAGACCGCTCCGGTCAAGCGCGACGGCTCGCGCGCCCAGAAGCTCCTCTTCAGCGCCACCCTCGACAAGGGCGTCGCGAAGCTCGTCGACGAGTTCCTCGTGAACCCGGCCGTCCACGAGGTCGCCGGCGAGGACCAGGCCAGCGCGACCATCGACCACCGCGTCCTCGTCATCGAGCAGCGCGACAAGACGGCCGTCATCGAGCAGCTCGCCTCGGGCGAGGGCAAGACCCTCGTCTTCGCCCGCACCCGCGCATTCGCCGAGCAGCTGGCCGATCAGCTCGAAGACGCGGGCATCCGGTCGACGAGCCTGCACGGCGACCTGAACCAGGCCCGCCGCACCCGCAACCTGCAGATGCTCACGAGCGGTCGCGTCAACGTGCTGGTCGCGACCGACGTCGCCGCCCGCGGGATCCACGTCGACGACATCACCCTCGTCGTGCAGGCCGACATGCCCGACGAGTACAAGACCTACATGCACCGCTCGGGTCGCACCGGTCGTGCGGGCAAGCAGGGCACCGTCGTGACGCTGATCACGCGCCCCCGTCGCCGCCGCATGGAGGAGCTGCTCGACCGCGCCGAGATCGAGGCCGAGATGATCGAGACGCGCCCCGGCGACCGTCTGATCGACCAGCTCGCCGCCGCCAAGGCGTAGGCGGAGCGCAGGAGCCGAGGAGGCGCGGGTCAGGTACCCGCACCTCGTCGGCTTCTGCGTTCCCCAGGCCCTTACTGCGGGTTCCCGTCATGCGCGGCGGGTCGGCGCCGACCCGCCGGCGACGACGGGCACCCGCCGCAGCACCCCGAACCGCGGTCAGCGACCGTCCGGACGCTCGGTCAGCGGCGGTCGAGCAGGCCGCGCACGTACGACGCCTGGCCGATGTGCTGGCTGCAGTCGCCGAGGATGCTGACGAGGCGGGCGCCTGCGGTGACCGGCGGCTCCCACTGCTCGTCGACCACGTCGGCGTACGACGCGGGGTCGAGGTCGTCGAGGTAGCCGCGGGTCCGCAGCGTCACGGCCTCGAGGTAGCCGATCAGCAGGTCGGCCTCGACCCGGACCTCGCCGGCCTCGGCGGCGCTCTGCCCGTAGCCCATCTCGCCGGGCGCGAAGGGCAGCCCGAACGTCTCGGCCCAGCCGTCGGCCGTCCAGACCTGCTCGCTCGCAGCGAGATCGGCGATCTGGACGTCCTGCCCGCGGGCTGTGTGCCAGACCAGCCAGGCGATCGTGTTCGCCTCGGGATCGGGTCGCCAGGCGAGGTCGTCGACCGTCAGACCGGAGACGGCGTCGCGGGCGATGGCGGGGAGGCGGTCGAAGGCCTCGATGAGAACGTCGGACGGAGTCATCGACCCAGGCTACGAGGAACGACGCGGCGGCGTCCGGGGGACGGCGCCGGGCTGTGGGCTCAGAGCACCTCGTCGAGCCCGCTCCCGGCGCGGACCCGCAGGGAGTCGGCGAGCGAGTGCAGGGCGATGGCGAAGAACTCGAGGTAGTGGGGGTCGACCGCCTCGCGGAACGCCGCGCGGTACACCGCCGCCACGTCGGCGATGGCCTTCTCGCCTCGCGGGGCGAGCTCGAGCACGGTGCTGCGCCGGTCGGTGGGGTGGTCGGACCGGCGGACGTACCCGGCGGCGTCGAGACGATCGATCAGGCTCGTGGTGGCACCCGTCGACAGGTCGATGTGCTCGGTCACCATCTTGGGCGTGACATCGGCGGCACCGGCCAGGAACACGAGGGCGCGGATGTCGGTGACGCCGAGACCGAGCTGCGAGGCGACGATCTTCATCACCGCCGTGTTGCTCTGCTCGAGTCGTCCGAAGGCGATGATCGCCGCCGTCACGTCGACCTCGCCGTGCGGGTCGAGGGGCGGAGCCGCACCGCGGGCGGGCTGGGGCGAGACATCGGTCATCGGGGGAGGCTGCTCCTCGCAGTACGTCGCGGCATGCGCCACTCGTTCATTCAACAAGTATCTCGGTCATCAAGATACCCCCCTCACTGGGGACTTCTCTCCGCTTGCGAGCGATTCGATACGCAAGTATCTTGATTGTCGTACCACTTGGGAAACGAACAACTCGGGTAACGAACTACTCGGATTGCGAATCACTCGACACCGAGTACCCCACCCCCGTCTTGATCAGCCCCCGCTAACCACTTGGAGCACACCATGTCCCGTCCCACCCCCCGCATGACCCGCCTCGCCGCCTGGATCGCCATCCCCGCCGCCCTCGTCGCCAGCGGCGTCGTCGTCTCGCAGGCCTCGTACTCGGCCTTCTCGTCGACCACGGTCAACCCCACGAGCAACTGGACGGCCGGCAGCGTCGCCCTCACCGACGACGACAACAACACCGCGCTCTTCACGGCCGCCAACCTCAAGCCGGGCTCGACGGGCACCAACTGCATCGCCGTCACCTCGACCGGGTCGCTCGCCTCCACCGTCAAGCTCTACGGCACCAACGCCACCACCACGAAGGACCTCGCGTCGAACATCACGCTGAGCGTCGTCCAGGGCACGGGCGGCGGCTTCGGCACCTGCTCCGGCTTCACCGCCCTCGGCCAGGGCGCGTCGCTCTACTCGGGTTCGCTCGCCGCCTTCGGCACCTCCTCGACCAACTTCGCCACCGGCGTCGGCACCTGGGCCCCCACCGGCACCGCGTCCGAGACCCGCACCTACCAGGTCACCTACACGGTCAGCCCCTCGGCCCCCAACACCACCCAGGGCGGCACCGCGGCCCTCGGCCTCACGTGGGAGGCCCAGAACAGCTGATCTCCGGGCTGACCCGCAGTCCTCTCGACTCCCGCCGCCGGACGCCCTGCCCCCTCCCGGCCGGCGGCGGGAACCGATCCGACACCCCGAACCAGTCGGATCGACACACCGGTCACGGCGGCCCGAACCGCCGAGACCACCCCTTCCGCGGCGGCCCGAACCGCCGCAGGAGAACCGCACCACCCGCACGGCGGCCCGAACCGCCGTGCTGCACCACCCGCACGGCGGCCCGAACCGCCGTGCTGCATCACCCGCACGGCGGCCCGAACCGCCGTGCTGCACCAGCACCATTAACGACCCGCTCCAGCACCACCGCTACCCGCACCGCTCCACCCGCACCACCGCAACCCGAACCGACACCGAAGAGGCGCCCCGTGACCACGATCGACCTGAAGCTGCAGCCCTCGCCGGCGACAGCGTCGATCACGGTCCCGCGGGGCGCCTCTCGCTCGTCGGGCCCCTGGGTCCGCCTCCTGCTGGCGACGCTCGCCCGCACCGTGCTCGGCACGCTGCTCGGTCTGCTGCTCTGGTCGGCGGGTCCCGCCCTCATCGGCTGGACCCCCACCACGGTCATGACCGGCAGCATGGAGCCCCGCATCAGCCCCGGCGACATCATCGTCGCGAAGCCCGTCGCCGAGTCGTCGATCCACAAGGGCCAGGTGCTGCTGTTCGACGATCCCGACCACGCCGACCACCTGCGTCTGCACCGCTACCTCGACAACGGCACCGGCACCTCCATCGTCACGAAGGGCGACGCCAACCCCGAGGCCGACTCCACCCCCATCGAGCGCAGCGCGGTCGTGGGCGTCGGGTTCCTCCGCGTCCCCTACCTCGGCATGCCGTTCGTCTGGGCGGCCGGCCACCAGTACGGTCACCTGATCGTCACGGGCAGCGTCCTCCTGCTGCTGCTCGGGGCGTCGCGTCTCGACCGCGACCTGCTCCGTGAGGCCAAGGAGGCGCGGGTCGGCTCGATCCGCACCACCGGGCTCCGGTCGGTCGCCTCCGGCATCGCGACCCGCGCCTCCTCGGCGGGCACCCGCCGTGCCCTCCGCCGTCGCGAGCGTCGTCTCGCCCGGCTCCGCGCCTCCGCCGGCGTGCTCGGCCTGATGGTCGTCGCCTCGGGTCTCGCCTTCACGCTCGTCGTGGGCGGCGGCGCCGGCGCCGCCTACTCGGCTCCGGTGGCGAACCCCGGCTCGAACTACAACGCCGACGCCAACTACGACTGCCTCAAAGAGACGTACAGCAACGAGACCTCGTTCGGGTTCCCGTACAACGAGCTCTCGGGCACGACCACGACCGACGGCAGCAGCTTCGCCCGTGTCGGCACGCTGACCTCGGGCGCCACGTTCGTCAGCGGGTCGTGCGCCGTGAACGACAGCCCGTCGCTGCAGCTCGACGGCTCGACCGGGCAGGTCACGACCGCCATCAACCTGACCGGCCAGGCGTCGTTCACCATCGAGACCTGGTTCAAGACGACCACGGCCCGCGGAGGCGCGCTCGCCTCGTTCACGACCACGCCGACCGGCACCACGACCGCCAACGCCGACCGCGCCCTCTTCATGACGAACGCCGGCCGCCTCGCCTTCGGCGTCCGCCCCACCACGTCGTCGGTGAAGACGCTCACCACGACCGGTGCGTACAACGACGGCGCCTGGCACCACGTCGTCGCCACCCTGTCGAGCACCGCCGGCACCGTCGTCTACGTCGACGGCAAGTCGGTCATCACCGACTCGACGTCGCGCACCGCCCAGTCCGCGACCGGCTACTGGCGCATCGGCTACGGCCCGCTCGCCGGCTTCACCGGCACCCCGACCAGCAACTTCCTCGCCGGCCAGGTCGACAACAGCACCATCTACAACAACACGGCCCAGACCGCCACCGCCGTGCAGGCGCGCTTCACCGCCGGTCACTGACACCGCCTCGGCGGGTCCGCGGGGGCGATCCGCGCCTCCTCGAGTCGCGCCTCCCCGGTCGGCGCGTCCTCGAGCCGCTCCTCCCCGATCGGCGACGCGGCGGCGTCCGCAGGCCCCCGACGGTCCTGCGAGACTCGACCCATGCCCCTTCAGATCAACGACGTCTACGTCGACGGCCGCCTGCACGTGTCGCCCGAGACCCTCGACGACACCTATGCGGCCCTCGCCGACACGGGCGGCACGGCCTGGGTGGTGCTCGCCGAGCCCGACGCCGACGAGCTGGCCTCGCTCGCCCGCCAGTTCGATCTGCACGAGCTCGCCGTCGAGGACGCCGGGTCGGGCCACCAGCGCGCCAAGCTCGAGCGGTACGGAGCGACGCTCTTCGTGGTCGTGCGACCGGCCGTGTACCTCGACGACGAGGAGACGGTCGCGTTCGGCGAGATCCACGGGTTCGTCGGCGAGAACTTCTTCGTCGGCATCAATCACGTCGCGCACATCGACGCGCGGCACGTCAGTCGGGGCGTGGCCCGGCTCCGCTCGAAGCCGGACCTGCTCGGCGCCGGGCCGCAGGCCATGCTCTGGGCCCTGCTCGACGCGGTCGTCGACGCGTACAAGCCGGTGATCGACGGGCTCGAGAACGACATCGACGAGATCGAGCAGCAGCTGTTCGCCGGCGAGCCCGGCGTCTCGCGGCGCATCTACGAGCTGTTCGGCGAGGTCGCCGACTTCCAGAAGGCGTCGCGCCCGCTCATCGCGATGCTGGACGGCCTGCTGCGCGGCAGCGAGAAGTACCGGGTCGGCACCGAGCTCGAGCGCCGTCTGCGCGACGTGCAGGACCACGTCATCCGCGTCGTCGACCGGGCCGACACGTTCCGCGCCGTGCTGCAGAACGCCCTGGCGCTGAACGCCACCCTCGTCGCACAGGACAGCAACGAGGTCACGAAGCGCATCTCGGCCTGGGCCGCCATCCTGTTCGCTCCGACCCTGGTCGGCGCCGTCTACGGCATGAACTTCGACGTGATGCCCGAGCTGCACTGGGCGTGGGGGTACCCGTTCGCGCTGGGGCTGATGGTCGCGATCGCGGGCGGGCTCTTCGGCGCGTTCCGCTGGAAGCGCTGGCTGTAGGCGGGCCCGACGCGCTGCCGCGCGTCACTCGACGGCGCCCGCCAGCACCAGGTGGTGCCCGGCGGCGCCCGGCAGCTCCCGCAGCGCCCGCCAGCGCCAGCACCCGCATCGACTCCGCTCGCCGCCCATCCGCTCGGTCGAGTGGTCAGAAGATGCTCTCCAGGTGGAGAAAGAGCGCATCTTGTGACCACTCGAGGTCAGGTCAGGCGAGCCCAGGCGACACGACGCGAGGCGGGGTCGAGCGGGGCGGTCAGTCGAGCAGCGCGTCCAGCCGCGGCGCGAGCCGCATCGCGAACTCGTCGGTGAGGTGGTTGGTGTCGCGGTAGGCGAGGTGGTTCCAGACGACGGGCGAGCACAGGTCGGTGCACATCCAGTCGGTCGTCGCCTGCCACGAGGCTCCGGCGGCGAGGGCGCCCGCACGGTCGGCGTCCTCGGCGCCGGGGTCGACGAGGGCCGACGTCGGCAGGGCGCAGGCCCCCACGTCGTCGAGGTGGGCCGAGACGCACACGGCGGGCGGATCGGGCCACCGGGGAGTGTCGCCGACCACGATCACCCGGCTCGTCTCGGGCAGCGCGTCGATGAAACGGGCGAGGGCGGCCTCCCAGTCGGCGTCGAAGTCGCCCGTCTCGGCGACGAGGTCCCGGTAGCCGCTCACCGCATGCGAGATCACGACCGTGTCGACGGGGTCCGCCTGCAGGCGCGACAGGACGTCGGCGCCCCACTCGCGGCAGTCGGTGAAGTCGCCCGTGCCGAGCGGGTGCTCCACGTCGAGGTCGACGACCGGGCAGCTCCGCTTCGTGTGGGTGACGAGCTCGTCGCCGAGGCGGGTCGCCCGTGCTGCGAGAGGAGAGAACCACTGCACAGCGTGCGAGTCGCCGACCAGCGCCGTGGTCGCGCCCCCGGGTGCGCCGAACGTGCAGCCCGGCGAGACGTCGACGTCGTAGTCGACGTGGCAGTCACCGTCGTAGAGCGCCGGGAGCGAGCCGTCGACGTCGGCCAGCGTGGGCGTCATGTCGCGCGGGACGAACCGCGTCGCGACCGGTCCGGCGAGCACCTCGGCCACGGTGGGGTCGCCCACCGGTCGATCGGTGCTCAGGACCGGGGTCGAGAGGACGGTCGCCGAGAGCGCGACCACGCCGGCGGACGCGACGACGCCGCCGAGCACGGAGGTGCGCGGGCGCCACCGGGCGAGGCGGGGGATGCCCTGACGCTCGAGCGTCAGATGGGTGCCGACCGAGAGGGCGACGGTCAGCAGGCACGCCCCCACGAGCTCGAGGGGGCGCAGGTCGCGACCGAGCGCCGCCGCGGGCACGATCAGCAGCGGCCAGTGCCAGAGGTAGAGCGGGTACGAGGCGTCGCCCACCGCGGTGAGCGGGCGCCGTGCCAGGAGGGCGGTGGCCGTCGACGCGGACGGCCCGGTCGAGGCGGCGGGGGTCGGCGCGATCGCGCGCGGCGATCCGGCGGCGAGGACCAGGGCGGTCCCCACGACGGGCACGAGGGTGGCCGCGCCCGGGAACACGGTCGTCTCGTCGAACAGCGCGACGGCCGTGAGGATCCCGCCGAGGCCGAGCCAGCCGCCCGCCCGCGAGACCCACCCGGCCGGCAGGGCCGCGCGGGTGCCGAGGCAGGCGAGGAGCGCGCCGACCCCGAGCTCCCACGCGCGGCTCGGCAGGGTGAAGAACGCCCACGGCTGCGACACGGTCACGAGCCACAGGCAGAGCACGAAGGAGGCGGCGGTCGCGACCCCGACGACGGCGGTCAGTCGTCGACGCCCGGCGATCGCGAGCGTCACCGCCATGACGATCGGGAGCGCCACGTAGAACTGCTCTTCGACGCCGAGTGACCAGAAGTGCTGGAGGACCGAGGGGGAGTCGGTGCTGAGGTAGTCCGTCCCTCGTCGGGCGAACGCGATGTTCGCCACGCCGATCGTCGACGAGACGGCGTCTCGGAGGGCGGGGACCCAGAGCAGCGGAGGCGCCCAGACCGCGACCGCGAGCGTCGTCGCCGCGATGACGAGCAGGGCCGGCGGGGCGAGCCGCGACACCCGCCGGGCCCAGAACCGGGGCAGCGAGATCCGACCCGCCCGCGCGTGCTCGCGGAGGAGGTTGCCCGCGACCAGGAACCCCGACACGACGAAGAAGACGTCTACCCCGATGTAACCGCCCGAGAGACCCGGGACCCGGAGATGGTAGAGGACGACCGCGGTGACGGCGATCCCCCGGAGCCCTTGGATGTCCGCACGTCGAGGGTGGGTCGAGCCAGCGCCGCCCCCGCCTGGGCGACCCCCTGAAGCATCCGGACCGATATGCATAACGACAGGGTAGGGCACGTCGGTGCGGATCAGCGCCGGGGTGCATCGCTCCGTAGGGAGCCGATCGGCGCCGTCCCCTCAGCGCGCGATCGGGTTCGCGAGCGTCCCGGCGTAGATCAGCGACGACGACTGGGCCGCGAGGTCGACCATCTGCCGGGCGTCGCGCAGCTGCAGACGGTTCAGGCACGAGTGGTCGAACCGGTCGACGCGCAGATCGAGCGCGTCGGCGAGCGACGGGTGCTCGTCGGCGTGCCGGTCGACGCACTCGCCGACCAGGCGCCAGAACTCCCGGGCGGGCAGCATGCCGTCGTCGTCCAGCGCCGCCGCGAGGTACCGGAACACCCCGTCGAACACGTCGGTGAACACGGCCAGGGCCTTCTCGCGGTCGTCGACGGGCTGCACGATCCGGTCGACCAGGGGCGGCACCTCGCGGGGTGCGAGCAGCACGACCTCCTCGCCGATGTCCTTCATGAACACCGCCGTCGGCACGTGCCCCTCGAGCACGAGGATGAGGTTCTCGCCGTGCGGCATGAACGCGAGCTCGTGGGCGCGCAGGCAGTGCACCACCGGCCGCAGGTACGCGTGCAGATACGAGCGCACCCAGTCCTCGGCGCGCCTCCCCGACGCCCGGATGAGCGCCGACGCCAGCAGATCGCCCGCCGCGTCGCGGTGCAGCAGGCCCGCCATCGTCATGAGCCGCTCGCCCGGGGCGGTCAGCGGCACCGGGCTCTCGCGCCAGAGGGCGGCGATCATCTTCCGCTGCGGCGACGGGATCGGGGTGCGGTGGTAGGCGTCGCCGGTGTAGCCGACGGAGGCGCGCTCCCTCAGGATCCGGAACCGCGCCTCCTGCAGGGTCGGGTCGGTGGTGACGAGCTCGTGCACCCAGTCGTTGATCGCGGGCGTCGGCCGCATGTAGGCCGGCGACAGCCCCCGGAGGAACCCCATGTTCTGGATCGCCAGCGCCGTCTTCACGTAGGCCCGCTCGGGATGCGACCGGTTCGCCAGCGTGCGGATCGACTGCTGCGCCTGATAGTCGTCGTCGCCCTCGCCGAGCAGCACGAGGTCGCGCCGCCCGACGTCGGCGGAGAACGTGATCGCGATGCGGTGCTGCCACTGCCACGGATGCACCGGCAGATAGTGGTGGTCGGCCGGGTCGAGTCCCTTCGCGGCCAGGGTCGCGGCGAACCGGTCGAGGGTGCGCTCGCCGAGCTCGGCGTCGAGCAGCGTCCGCTCGTCGAGGCCGTCGCCGAGCGCGAGATGCGTGCCCGAACGGCGGGCGGCGAGCCAGACGAGCCGGATGGGCGCCGCCGTCTCGGGGGCGTAGGCGCGGAACTCGTCGAGCCCGAAGCCGATGCGCCCGTTCGCGGCGACGAACGCCGGGTGGCCCTCGGTCATCGCCGCCTCGATGCTCTGGAAGTCGGCCGTCGTCAGACGCTCCGCCGTCGGGCCGCCCTGCAGCCGCTTCGCCGCGGCGCTCGCCAGGGTCGACGAGAGCTCCTCGAGGTAGACGGCCATCAGCTCGTCGGGCAGCCCGAGGGCGCCCTGCAGCTCGGCGATCAGGTCGAGCGCGTCGAGCTCGGCGGGCGCGCCGTCGATCTCGCGGGCGACGCTCGGCTCGTCGACCACCCAGTGCTCGAGCTCGTGCACCCGGGCCCGGAACCGGTACACCACCGTCGGCGGACCCGACCGGGCGGGGCCCGAGGAGGCGCGGCTCGCCTCGCGCGGCTCGCCCGCCCCCTCGACGGTCAGCGACCACCACCCGTAGCCCTCGTCGTGCGGGGCGATCAGCCGCTCGTGCGAGAACTCCGACAGAGACTTCGCGACGAGGTGCCGGTGGGCCCAGCCCATCGGCCCGGGCGCCAGGTGCGCGGCCGCGGCGTCGTGCCGCGTCAGCACCGACAGCCGCGCCCGCTTGTCGGGCAGGTCGACGTCGCCGACGGCGCGGAACCCGACCTCGTCGTTCTTCGCGGCGATGCGGCGGTTCTCGACGTCGGGTTCGACCACCACACGCCGAGCGCCGAGTCGCTCGACGACGAAGCGCACGACGGACGCCATGATCGCCGAGGTCAGCCCCGGCACCCGCTGCTCGGGCGGCGGCGCCGGTGCGACCAGCAGGTGCATGCCGACGTCGCCCGGTTCGGCGTCGTGCACCTCGGTCAGCAGCACGTGCGCCGGGTCGTAGGTCTCGACGTAGAACAGCGGCTCGCCGTCGACCCGCCCGAGCCACGCGTTCTGGTGCGGGTCGGCCGCGATGCCCGCGGCGTGGGCGCGCACGTCGTCGCCGCTGACGCCGCTCATGCCCCACGCCGCCGACGCCGGGTGCGAGAGCCAGCGACGCAGCGGCACCGCGTACGGCTCCGGGTCGAAGGGCTCGAGGGTGACCGGACCGCAGGAGGTGCGGTGCGAGAACGGCGCGACCCGCGCCTCCTCGGCGGTTCGGGGCTCGGCGACGCCGGGCTCGGGGGTGAGGATGCTCATCGGACGACCTCCTCGGCCGGCAGGCCGAAGCTCTGGAACACCGTGCGGCGCTCGACGGGATGGACCTCGCGCCCGGTGATCGACGCGATGATGCTCGAGGCGCGCCAGGCGGCGAAGCCGAGATCGGGGGCGGTCAGACCGTGGGTGTGCTCCTCGGCGTTCATCACGAACAGGCGCGGGCGATGGGAGGCGCTCGCGGGATCGCCGCCGGGTGGGCGCTCGATCGAGTAGTCGCGGTTCACGGCGAGACGGCCCCGCTCGTCTCGCGCGACCACGTCGCCGAGCGGCTCGAGGAACGCGGGCACCCGCGCCGAGTACCCGGTCGCCAGCACGACCGCGGCCGTCTCGCGCTCGACGACCGTGCCGAGCTGCGCGTGCCGCAGGGTCAGCGTGAACACCCCGCGGTCCGGCCGCCACACGGCGCCGACCAGCTCGGTCCCGGTCAGCAGGGTCGTGTCGAGCGGCCCGTCGAGGGTGCGGCGGTAGAGCGTCTCGTGGATCTCGTCGACCAGATCGCCGCTGATGCCCTTGTAGAGACTGCGCTGCTCGCGCCCCAGCCGGTCGCGCTCGCCCATCGGCAGCGCATGGAAGTGGTCGGTGTACTCGGGGCTCGTCAGCTCGAGCGTGAGCTTCGTGTACTCCATCGGGAAGAACCGGGGCGAGCGGGTGACCCAGTCGAGGCGGTGACCGGTGCGGTCGTCGCGCGCCGCGCCTCCTCGGTCGGTGCCGGTGCCGGCGCCGGTGCCGGTGTCACCGCTGCGGTCGTCGCGCGCTCGGGCGGTGTCGAGCAGATCGCGGTAGATCTCGGCGGCGGACTGCCCGCTGCCGATGATCGTGACCGAGTCAAGCCCGCGGAGGCGATCGCGCTCGCCGAGGTAGTCGGCGCTGTGCACGACCGGCCCGTCGAGGTCGCGGACGGCGTCGGGTCGGTGCGGCTCGGTGCCGATGCCGAGCACGACGTGCCGGGTGCGCCAGACCTCGCGCTCGCCGGTGGTCGTGCGCTCGGCCTCGACCAGCAGGGTGCCGTCGCCGAGCTCCGAGACGGAGGTGACGCGTCGGCCCCAGCGCAGGGTGTCGAGCTGCTCGGCGACCCACCGGCAGTAGGCGTCGTACTCGGCCCGCAGCGGGAAGAAGCTCTCGCGGATGTAGAAGGCGTAGAGCCGCCCCGTCGCCTTGAGGAACGCCAGGAACGAGAAGCGCGACGTCGGATCGGCCATCGTCACGAGATCGGCCAGGAACGGCACCTGGATCGTCGCGCCCTCGATCATCATCCCCGGATGCCAGTGGAACCCGTCGGCGGCGTCGACGAAGACCGCGTCGAGGTCGTCGACCGGGTCGGTGAGGGCCGCGAGTCCGAGGCCGAACGGGCCGATCCCGATGCCGACGAGGTCGTGGACGCGGTCGGGTGCCGGTGCGGGTGCCGGTGCCGGTGCCGGCGCGGGGGTGGACGCGGACGCCGGAGCGGACGCGGTCGCGGGGGTGGACGCGGGTGCGGCGCTCATCGGGTCGACCCCTCGCCGGCCGGGGCGGTGGCGCCGGCCAGGTCGTCGCTCTCGAGCAGGGCCGCCGAGGAGGCGCGGATCAGCTCGAGCACGCCCGTCACGTCGGCGAGCACCGCCTCGGGGTTCAGCAGCGTGAGCTTCAGGCACGGCCGACCGTCGACGACCGTCTTCGCGACCACGGCGCGACCCGATTCGAAGAGCACCCGCCGGACGAGCGGCACGAGGCGGTCGGCCGTCGCATCGTCGACGTGCCCGGGCTGCCAGCGGAACAGCACGGTGCTGAGCTGGGTCTCGGCGAGCAGCTCGAAGTCGTCGTCGTCGCGGACGACGGCGTGCACCTCGGCCGCGAGGTCGACGACGCGGTCGACCAGTCGACCGATCTCGTCGGCGCCGAGCGCGCGGAGGGTCGCCCAGAGCTTCAGCGCGTCGAAGCGGCGCGTGGTCTGCAGCGACTTCGCGACCTGGTTCGGCTCGGGGTCGGCGAGCGGGTTCAGGTAGTCGGCGTGCCAGGCGACGGGGTCGAGGTCGCGGCCGTCGCGCACGATGATCGCGCTCGACGACACCGGCTGGAAGAACGTCTTGTGGAAGTCGACGGTCACCGAGCGCGCCCGCTCGATGCCGTCGAGCAGGTGCCGCCGGGTCGGCGAGACGAGCAGGCCGCCGCCGTAGGCCGCGTCGACGTGCAGCCAGACGCCGGCGCGATCGCAGACGGCGCCGATCGCCGCGAGGGGATCGATGCAGCCGCGGTCGGTGGTTCCGGCCGTCGCGACGACGGCGATCGGCAGATGCCCCGCCTGCACGAGGGCGTCGAGGGCGACCTCGAGGGCGTCGGCGCGCATCCGGCCCGCATCGTCCGTGGGCACGGTCACGACGGCGTCGTCGCCGAGACCCAGCAGGCGCGTCGCCTTCTGCACGCTGAAGTGGCTCTCGGCGGTGGCGACCACGACCATGCGGGCGAGCAGGTCGTGCAGCGACGTGGCACGGGGGAGGGGGCGGCGACCCGGGTCGCCCTGGTCGCGGACCCGCGCCTCCTCGGCCCGGCCCTCGTCGCGCGCCCTCGACGTGGCGCTCTCGCGGGCGAGCAGGAGGGCGTGCAGATTCGACTGCGTGCCCCCCGAGGTGAAGACGCCGTCGCGGGTGGCGGGGTCGAATCCGATGCGACCTGCGGTCCAGTCGACGAGGCGGCGCTCCATCAGCGTGCCGACGGTCGACTGATCGTAGGTGTCGACCGACGGGTTGATCGCGGCGAGCACCGCCTCGGCGGCGACGGCCGGCAGCGCGACGGGGCAGTTGAGGTGCGACTGGTAGGCCGCGTCGTGGAACCAGACGGCGTTCGCGGCGAACAGCTCGTCGACCTCGCGGAGGGCGTCGGTCGTCCCGGTGCCGGGCGCGTCGAGATCGACGGCGTCGACGAGCCGCTGCAGCTCGGCGCGGCTCTCGCCCGAGAAGGGCTGGCCGGTGGTGCGGAACCGGCCGGCGAGGCGATCGACGACCGCGGTCGTCTCGGCGGCGTAGGACTCCGCGGTGGAGGCGTTCAACAGATCGGACACGGGGCTCCCGGTGGTGCGTGGTCGCCGCCAGGCTCTCTGACGGCGCCGCCCAGGTTAGGTAAGGCTCACCTAAGTGTCAAGCGCGTCGGGCGGCTCGCCCGGCGTGTCGCGCGATGATGAAAACGCCTCATGATCAGGGGTTCAGGTGGTGTCCTCCGAAAGGGCGACGCGGGTGCGCACGGTGCTGCGGCCTACAGGGCGGTGACCTCGAGCAGCACGAGGCTCTCCGGGAACAGCACCGGGGCCTGCACCCCGCCGAGGCGGAGGGCGCGGCCCGGAGCGACGACCCCGTCGACGGCCCAGGGCAGCGGCGACTGCCCCGGTCCGCCGAGCACGTCGGTCGGCTCGGCCAGGGCGACGCGGTACGTCCGGTCGTCGTCGAGGCCGGGGAACGTCATCGGCCCGGGCGGGTAGCTCGCGCTCGCCGACACCTGGGTGAACGTGTAGAGGGCGTGCGACCGGTCGGCGGAGACGACGCCCCGGAGGTCCATCGACGCGTCGGGGAGGTCCGCGAAGACCGCGGTGCCCCGGTGCAGCAGGTCGCGGTGGCGCTTGTGGGCGGCGACCCAGCTCGTCAGCTCGGCCTCGACGTCGGGCTCGAGCGACGAGATGTCCCACTCGATGCCGAAGTGCCCGGGCAGGGCGACGCCGGCCCGCAGCGACAGGTCGTGACGCCGACCGGTCGAGTGCGACCGCGGTCCGCTGACGTGGGCGCCGGTCAGCTCGTAGGGCACGAGGAGGTTCGTGTACCTCTGGATGGTCAGGCGCTCGATCGGGTCGATGCAGTCGCTGGCCCAGATGCGGTCGGTCCGGTCGAGGATCCCGAGGTCGACGCGCGCGCCGCCCGAGGCGCAGTTCTCGATCTCGACCGACGGGTGCCTCCGCCGCAGCTCGTCGAGCAGGGCGTAGAGCGCGACGACGTTCTCGTGGACTGCCGGGTGCACGGGCGACCCGGCCCCCGCCTCCAGCAGGTCCCGGTTGTGATCCCACTTGAGATAGGCGATGTCGTTCTCGGTCAGCAGGGCGTCGAGTCGTTCGAGCAGGTAGTCGGTCACGGCGGGGTTCGACAGGTCGAGCACCTGCTGCTGACGCGCCGGGACCGGGAGGCGCGAGCCGGGTCGCAGGATCCACTCCGGGTGGGCGCGGGCCAGGTCGGAGTCTGGGCTGACCATCTCGGGCTCGACCCACAGCCCGAACTGCAGGCCGAGTCCGGTGACGTGCTCGATGATCGGGGTGAGGCCGTCGGGCCAGACCTCGTCGTCGACGTACCAGTCGCCGAGGGCCGACGTGTCGTCGCGACGACCGCGGAACCAGCCGTCGTCGAGCACGAAGCGCTCGGCGCCGACCCGCGCGCCCGCGTCGGCGAGGGCGCTGAGACGAGCGAGGTCGTGGTCGAAGTAGACGGCCTCCCACGTGTTGAGGGTGACCGGTCGGGGCGACGCCGGGTGCTGCGGGCGGGAGCGCAGGAGGCGGTGGTACCGACCCGAGAGCTCGGTCAGCCCGTCGCCCCACGAGCCGATCGCCGCGGGGGAGTCGTAGCTCTCGCCCGGTGCGAGACGGACCTCACCGGCCCCGAGCAGCTCGGCGGCGCGCGTGAGGGTGCTGCCTGTGACGGTCCGCTCGACGCTGACGCGGTGGTTGCCGCTCCAGGCGAGGTGGACGGCGTGCACGAGGCCGCGCTCGAAGCCGAAGCCGGGGGTGCCGGCGGCGAGCACGAGGGTGGCGTCGGCCCCCGGGCGACCCCGACGGCTCTCGCGGTCGTAGCGGCCGACGGTCACCGCGTGACGCTGCGGGGTGCGCTCGCGCAGGTGGCGGCCGGTGGTGTCGAGCACCTCGCCGGCCGTGTGCGGCAGGGGGAACGTCGCGGCGAGCTCGTGCAGGTCGTAGACGTCGTCGCCGGTGTTCGTGAGGCGGAGCGTCTGGTGCAGCAGGCCGTGCACGTCGAGGCGCAGCTCGATGCGGAGGCGCAGCCCGACCTCGGCGTCGTCGGCGGTGACGACGAGGGTCGCGCCGTCGCCTTCGACGTCTTCGGCGCCGGCGAGCTCGTCGACCTCGAAGGCGGGGGCGAAGTCCGAGCCCGCGCGGCTGCCGACGAGACCGGGCGTCCCCTGCCAGCCGTCGGACTGCAGGGGCACGAGCGTCAGACGCGTGGGCTCGTCGACGCCGCCCGAGACCCTCTGCGGACGCGAGGCCGTGACCAGGCCGACCAGCGCCTCCTCGGAGACCTCGCCCAGATCGGGCCCCCAGTACACGATGCCGGGCAGGCCCTGCGCGGGAGTGTCGATCACGACGCTCGTGCCGCCGAGGCGGAGGTGGCGGGCAGGGGTCATCTCGTCGTCGCGTCGTCGCATGACTAATTTCTACGGCGAAACGAATGGGGGTGTCAAGTCGCCGCCGGACGATCGAGGAGGCGCGTCGCCGGGGGACGGGTCGCCTCGCCCCGGTGGCTAGGCTGCGCTCATGACCTCAGGCCCGCCCCTCGACTCGGCGTCGGAGCTCGCCCGGCTCGTGCTCGTGCACGGCCCGATCTCGCGGGCCGAGCTCGGTCGTCGCCTGGGCCTCTCGCCGGCGAGCCTCACCCGGCTCAGCCGGCCTCTGCTCGACCGGGGGCTGCTCGTCGAGGGCGTCGAGACGCCCGGCCGCGTCGTCGGACGCCCCGCGAAGCCGCTCGACGTGCTCGTCGACTCGCAGCGGTTCGTCGGCGTGAAGCTGACCGGCGACCAGGCCTTCGGGGTGCTGACCGATCTGCGGGCGCGCCCGCTCGCCTCGGTCGTCGTCGACCTGCCCGGCCACGGCGTCGAGCAGGTGCTGGAGGCGGTGGTCGCCGTCGTCTCGCGGCTCTCGGCGGGTGTCCGCGCTGACTCACGGCCTGCGGCGGTCGGCGTCACCGTCGGGGGTCGGGTCGCCGGTTCGAGCGTGGTCGCGCGGGCGCCGTTCCTCGGGTGGCGCGACGTCGACCTCGGGGCGCTGCTCGGCGAGCGACTCCAACTGCCGGTCGTGGTCGAGAACGACGTCGTGGCCCTCGTCGAGGCCGAGCACTGGTTCGGCCTCGGCCGGGGCGTCGACGACTTCGCCGTCGTGACGATCGGCGCGGGCGTCGGCTACGGGCTCGTCCGGAACGGGAGGCAGGTCGTGACCGGGGACGCCGGGCTCGGGCTGGGCGCGCACGCGCCCCTCGACGCGACCGGCCCGGTCTGCCCCGACGGGCACCGAGGGTGCGCGACGGGGATGCTGTCGGCACCGAGCCTCTGCGCCGCGGCGGGCGAGGCGCTCGGCCGCGAGGTCGGGTACGACGAGCTGCTGGCGCTGGCGGCCGCGGGCGACGCCGTGGCCGCCGACGTCGTCGCCGGAGCGGGGCGGGCGCTCGGACGGCTGCTCGCCATCGTCGCGAACTTCGCGATGATCGACGTCGTCGTGCTCTCGGGCGAGGGCGTCGGCCTGCTCGACGTGCCGCTCGCCGCCGCCGGGATGCGCGAGGCGCTCGCCGACGACCGCGACCCCGAGGCGGGCGAGGTCCGCGTGATCGTCGGAGGCGCCGACTTCGGCGCCTGGGCGCGGGGCGCGGCCGCGGTGGCCGTGCAGGCGCGCTTCCGCGCGCTCGCGGGCTGAGCGGTCGGCACGCTCGCCGCGGGTCAGGCCCCAGGAAGTCGCCGAGACCCCCGCGCGCGAGGCAGGGTGTGAGCGGCTTCCCCGGGTCTCGCCTGGACGTCCGGCTGGTATGAGCGCGAGGACGAGGCCGCTGCGCGAGTCCCCACAAAGGGGGACTCGATACCCGTGAGTATCGAGTGCTACCTTCTCAGACGACGGCGAATGAGTCACGCGGACGACCGGCCCGAACCGGGAGTCCTCCCCCTGCGTGGCGACCACCCGACGATCTGCACGGCACCTCGAGCCCCCGCGAGGTCGTGACCACCGGATCGACGGACCTCGCCGTCCGTGGCGGCCGCCGTCGAGCAGGGCATACCCACCCGTTCGACGGCGCCGCGCACCCCGTTCAGTCGGCTGCGGCGGCGCCGCTCCGCAGCACCCGTTCGAGCAGCTCGAGGTCGATCTTGACGTGCTCGCGCGCGATGCGCGCCGCCTCGGTCGAACGGCCGTCGCAGATCGCGTCGACGAGCGCCTCGTGGTCGCCGAGCGCCCGCAGCTCCATCTCGCGCATGCCGTCGGGCCCGCCCCAGAGGTGGGCCGGCGCTGCGATGCTGACCCGCGCCTCCAGGTCGAAGAGGACCCCGCGCAGCGTCGCGTTGTGCGCGGCATCGGCGATCGCGACGTGCAGCAGCTCGTCGGCCCGCTGCGACGCACGCCCCGACTCGGCCCGGCGGTAGCCCTCGAGCCGTTCGCGCAGCACCTCGGCGTCGGCGGTCGTGCGGTTCTCGGCGGCGGCCTCGGCGATCGTGCCGTGCAGGCGGCCGATCGCGTCGCTCGTGTCGCTGAGGTCGGCCCACCGCGCCCCGAGGGTCCGCTGCACGATCGCGTCCGACGACGTCGTGTGCTGCTCGCGGACGAACGAGCCGCCGCCGCGGCCGCGCTGGGTCTCGATCATGCCCTGCTCGACGAGGCGGGCGAGGGCGGCCCGGACGGTCATGCGCCCGGCCCGCAGCGAGGCGGCGAGGTCCCGCTCGGGAGGTAGGCGCTGGCCGGGCAGGTACTCGCCGGTCGCGATCGCGGTCACCAGCCGGTCGGTCACGTCGTCGACGCGGCTCGACGACTCGACGGGCGCAGCGAGGGCTCCGGCGGGGGCGGAGGGGGTGCCGCCGGGCGCCCCGGGCGACCCGGCGTCGGCGGCCTCGTGTGGCGTCATGCGTCGACCCTCCCGAGCGGCGTTTGTTACACCCACGTTAAGTCATCGGCAAAGGTCTAGGCGCGAGACCTTTCCGTGTCGCACACTGTCCCGCATGTCGACGAGCACCTCCTCCACCCTCCCGTTCCGCGACGGTGTCACCTGGTACCAGGTCACGACCCCCGACCACCCGACGCCCGGCGCGCTGCCCCTCGTCGTGCTCCACGGCGGCCCGGGCATGGCCCACGACTACCTCCGCAACCTCGCCGCCCTCGCCGACGAGACCGGCCGCACCGTCGTGCACTACGACCAGTTCGGCTGCGGACGCAGCAGCCACCGCCCCGACGCCCCCGTCGAGACCTGGACCCCGGCGCTCTTCGTCGCCGAGTTCGAGGCCGTCGTCGCGCACCTCGGTCTCGAGCGGTTCCACGTGCTCGGTCAGTCGTGGGGCGGCATGCTCGGCGCCGAGATCGGCGTCCGCCAGCCTTCCGGTCTCGCGAGCCTCGCCATCTGCAACTCGCCCGCGTCGATGGAGCTCTGGGTCGAGGGAGCCGCCGAGCTGCGCGCCCAGCTGCCCGCCGAGACCGAGGAGGCGCTCAGCCGTCACGAGCGCGCCGGCACCACGACGGACCCCGAGTACCTCGCCGCGACCCAGGTCTTCTACGAGCGTCACGTCTGCCGGGTCGTCCCCATGCCGCAGGACTTCGTCGACAGCGAGGAGCAGATGGAGGCCGAGCCGACGGTCTACCACACGATGAACGGACCGAACGAGTTCCACGTCATCGGCACGATGCGCGACTGGAGCATCATCGACCGGCTGCCCCGCATCGCCGCCCCGACGCTCGTCGTCGCGGGAGAGCACGACGAGGCGACGCCGGCCACCTGGCAGCCGTTCGTCGACGGCATCGCCGACGTGCGCTCGCACGTCTTCGCCGGGGCGAGCCACTGCTCGCACCTCGAGCAGCCCGAGGAGTTCCGGGCCGTCGTCGCCGAGTTCCTCGCCGCGCACGA
Organism: Frigoribacterium sp. Leaf172; assembly: GCF_001424285.1. Classification (NCBI taxonomy): domain Bacteria; kingdom Bacillati; phylum Actinomycetota; class Actinomycetes; order Micrococcales; family Microbacteriaceae; genus Frigoribacterium; species Frigoribacterium sp. Leaf172. The sequence goes on from NZ_LMPB01000003.1 coordinate 73,469, forward strand.
CGCGGCCTGACCGCGCGACCGACCCGCGCCACCCGACCCGCGCCACCCGACCCGCGCCTCCCGACCCGCGCCTCCTGACCGACCCGACCCGCACCTCCCCGGCTCCACCCACCCCGCCCCACCCGAGCGAGAGAGCACACCATGTCCACTGGAACGACGACCGGCACCGCCGGCGGCGAGCTGAGCAACCAGCAGCAGCTCGAGCAGTACGGCTACAAGCAGGAGCTGAAGCGGTCGGTCACGACCGTCGACCTGCTCATCTACGGCCTGATCTTCATGGTGCCGATCGCGCCCTGGGCGATCTTCGGCTCGGTGTACAACGCCTCGTCGGGCATGGTGCCGCTCGTCTACCTGATCGGGCTCGTCGCGATGATCTTCACCGCGCTCGCCTACGCGCAGATGGCGAAGTCGATCCCGCTGGCCGGTTCGGTGTTCTCGTACGTCGGTCGCGGCATCCACCCGATCGCCGGGTTCTTCGCCGGCTGGGCGATCCTGCTCGACTACCTGCTCGTGCCGACGCTGCTCTACGTCTTCGCCGCCGAGTCGATGATCGGCATCTTCCCCGGGAGCGCCCGCTGGATGTGGGCGCTGATCTTCGTCGCGATCAACACCGCGATCAACCTGCTCGGCATCAGCTCGATCAAGCTGATGAACCGGGTGTTCCTCGCCATCGAGGTCGTCTTCGTCGTGATCTTCGTCATCATCGCCGTCATCGCGCTGAACGACGGCACGATTCCCGGCGCCGAGTTCACCACCGACCCGATCTGGGACTCCAGCAAGGTGACCGCGCCCCTGATCGCCTCGGCGCTGTCGATCGCGGTGCTGAGCTTCCTGGGCTTCGACGGCATCTCGACGCTGTCCGAGGAGAGCACCGGCAAGCGCGGCGGCGCCGGCAAGGCCATGATCATCGCCCTCGTCATCGTCGCGACCCTCTTCGTCGTGCAGACCTGGCTCGCCAGCGCCCTCGCGGCCGGTCGCGAGTCGTTCGGCGAGAACGAGGTCGGCAACGCGTTCTTCTCGCTCGTCGAGGCGGCGTCGAGCAGCGGCTGGTCGACGGCGTTCCTGGTCGTCAACGTGCTCGCCATCGGGATCGCCAACGCGATGGCCGCTCAGGCCGCCACGTCGCGACTGCTCTTCTCGATGAGCCGCGACCGCCAGCTGCCGAAGTTCCTGTCGACGATCAACAGCCGCCAGGTGCCGCAGGCCGCCATCCTGCTCGTCTCGGCGCTGTCGGCGGTGCTCGTGCTGTTCTTCGTCGGGCAGATCAACCTCATCGCGTCGCTGGTCAACTTCGGCGCCCTGTTCGGCTTCATGCTGCTGCACGTGTCGGTCGTCGTGCACTACATCGTCAAGAAGAGGTCGCGCAACTGGCTGCTGCACCTCGTCGTGCCCGTGATCGGGTTCCTCATCATCGGCTACGTGCTCGTGAACGCCGCACCCGAGGCCAAGATCGGCGGAATCGTCTGGCTCGTGCTCGGCGCGGGCGTGTTCCTCTACTACCGGAGCCGAGGAGGCGCGGCGCCGTCGCTCGGACAGGGCGCCGACGACCCCGCGGTCGCCACCACCGCCACCCCGGCCGCCGACTCCGAACGCCGCGACGCGTGAGCGGGGTGGAGGCGACCGCCCCGGGTTCCGGCGGGGGAGCGGGCGAGGCGACCCGCGCCTCCTCGGAGGGCGCCCGGGTGGACGGCATGGACCACTTCCTGGGCAAGGAGCACGGAAGACCCGGCTTCACCGCCGACGTCGAGCCCGCGCTCCGCATCACGCCCGGCACGGGGGAGCGAATCGGCTTCGAGACCAGCGACGCCGTCTACGCCGAGCTGCACGAGCACCGCGACCTGTCGCGGCTCTCGGTGCCGATCAACCCCGTCACCGGCCCCGTGTTCGTCGAGGGCGCGCAGCCGGGCGACGCGCTCGCCGTGACGGTGCACGAGATCCGGCTCGTGGCGCACGGCTGGTCGGTGGCGCTGCCCGGATCGGGCGCGCTGCAGCACGTCATGGGCGACGAGATGTTCACCCGCCGCGTGCCCATCGACGACGAGGGGGTGCACGTGACCGACCGGCACGTCTTCGCGCCCCGTCCGATGATCGGCTGCATGGGCACCGCCCCGGCGACCGGCGAGAACTCGACGATCATGCCCGCGTACGCGCAGGGCGGCAACATGGACGTCACCGAGAACCGCGTCGGCTCGACCGTCTACCTGCCCGTCATGGTCGAGGGCGCGTACCTCTCGATCGGCGACGTGCACGCGATCATGGCCGAGGGCGAGTCGTCGTTCGTCGCCATCGAGGCCGAGGGCACGGCGGTCGTGTCGATCGACCTCGTCAAGGGCATGGGGCTGCGCGCCCCGCGCATCGAGACCGCCGACGACTGGATCTTCGTCGGACTCGGCGACCCCGTGCAGGAGAGCATCCGGCGAGGCTACGAGGACGCCTTCTCGTTCCTGGTGGACGACCACGGGTGGACGCGGGGCGACGCCTACGCCGTGCTCAGCGCCGTCGGGCACTCCCGGCTCGGCGGACCGACGGGGTCGGGTGCTCCCGACCCGCTGCACCCCTTCGACGCGGTCGGGGCCGTGACGCTGCACCGCGTGCCGAAGAGCGTGCTGTAGCGCGCCCGCCGCGCGCCGCGGTGGGCGCCGGCTGCGACCGTCACCGCGGGTGCGGCGTCAGGCGAGGTCGGCGAACAGGGCGACGACGAACTCGGTGCGCTCGACCATGCCCGCCAGGCTGATCCACTCGTGGCGGGCGTGGGCGCCGCCGCCGACGCCGCCCACCCCGTCGAGCACGGCGCAGCCGAGAGCCGCCGCGAAGTTGCCGTCGCTCGCACCGCCGACCGACACCTCGCGCAGCTCGAACCCGAGCCCCGAGGCCACCCGGGCCGCACGCTCGTAGAGGGCGGCCGTGGGCGGTGTGCGCTCCATCGGCGGACGATTCCAGCCGCCGGTCACCTGCACGCGCGCCAGCGGATCGTGCGGGGCGAGGTCGGCGAGCACCCGCTCGATGCGTGCGACCTCGGCGGCCGACGTGACCCGCACGTCGACCGAGGCGCGGGCGTGACCGGCCCGGACGTTCGTCCGGGTGCCGCCCTGCACGATGCCCACGTTCAGCGAGGTGCCCGCGTCGATGTCGGCGGCGCCGTGCAGGTGCAGGATGATGCGGGCCATCTCGTCGATCGCGCTCGCGCCCGACCGGGGGTGCAGACCCGCGTGGACCTCGACGCCGAACGTCTCGATCTCGTAGATGCCGACGCCCTTGCGGGCCGTCTTGACCGCCCCCTCGGCGGCGGACTCGAAGACCAGCACCGCGCCTCCTCGGCTCACCTCCGCCTCGATGACGGGCCGCGAGGCGATGCTGCCGACCTCCTCGTCGCCGTTCAGCACGATGCGGACGCCCGGGCGGGGCAGCCCCAGCAGGTCGGACGCCGCGATGGCGTGACCCAGCTGCACGAGCCCCGACTTCATGTCGAAGACGCCCGGGCCGGTCATGACGTCGCCGTCGATGGTGACGGGCCAGTCGTCCAGGGTGCCCTCGGACCACACCGTGTCGTAGTGGCAGAGCGCCGTGACCCACTCGGACGAACCGGTCGGCGACGGGTACTCGAGCGTGACCGAGTCGCCGTAGCCCTCGACGAGGTGGGCCCGGCGCACCGCGGCCGGACCGACGGTCGCCGTCAGCCACGACTCGATCCAGGCGAGACCGGTCGCCAGCAGCTCGACGTCGTCGGAGGGCGTCTCGAGCGACGCGTAGGCGACGAGGTCCGCGATCATCCGCTCGTGACGCGCCTCGACCTCGGTGCGGAGGGCGGTCGGGTCGATGGTCTCGTGGTTCACGGTGCGGTTCTCCTCCGGCGCTGCGGTGTCGGACCTCGACGCTACAGTGACGACGACCCACCGGCACCGCAGAGAGGACACCCGTGCTGATCCTGCACACGAGCGACTGGCATCTCGGCCGCACGCTGCACGGTGTCGATCTGCACGAGCATCAGGCGGCGTTCGTCGATCACCTCGTCGAGCTCGTCCGCGACCGGGGCGTGCAGGTGGTCGTCGTGGCCGGCGACGTGTACGACCGGGCCGTGCCCGCGGTGCCCAGCGTGCGCCTCCTCGGCTCGGCCCTGCAGCGGCTGAGCGAGCTGGCGACCGTCGTCGTCACACCGGGCAACCACGATTCGGCGGTGCGACTCGGCTTCGCGGCCGAGCTGATGCGACCGGGGCTGCACCTCCGCGCCCGGGTCGACGAGCTCGCGACGCCGGTCGTCGTCGACGACCCCGACGGGCCGGTCGCGTTCTACGGTCTGCCGTACCTCGACCCCGACACCGTGCGGCACGCCCTCGCGGGGCCCGACGCCGACGGCCCGCTCGCGCGATCGCACGAGGCCGTCGTGGCCGCGGCCATGCGCCGCGTGCGGGCCGACCTCGCCGGGCGCCCCGGCACCCGTGCGGTGGTGATCGCCCACGCCTTCGTCTCCGGAGGCGCGGCGAGCGAGAGCGAGAGGGACATCCGGGTCGGCGGGGTCGACTCCGTGCCGGCGGGGGTGCTCGACGGCGTCGACTACGTCGCCCTCGGGCATCTGCACGGTGCCCAGCGGGTCGGCGCGGTCGACGCCCGGCCCGTCATCCGCTACTCGGGGTCGCCGCTCGCGTTCTCGTTCGGCGAGCGGGGGCACGTCAAGTCGTCGGCGCTCGTGACGCTCGCGGCCGACGGCGGCGTGACCGTCGAGACCGTGCCGACCCCCGTGCCGCGACCGCTCGTCGAGATCGACGACACGATCGACCGGCTGCTCGACGGTCGGTACGACGATCACGTCGGGGCGTGGTCGCGCATCACGGCCACCGACGCCGTGCACCCCGACCGGCTGTACGCCCGGGTCCGCGAGCGGTTCCCCCACGCCCTCGCCATCCACCACGTCCCCGTCGGCGCCGTCGACGAGCCGGCGCTCCGGGCCGTGACGGTCGAGACCGACCCCGTCGAGGTCGCCGCCGACTTCGTCGCCTTCGCCTCGGGCGCGCCGGCCGACGAGCTCGAGCTCGACATCGTCCGCTCCGCCTACGAGGCGGCCCGCGCGACGGAGTCCAGCGAATGATCCTCCACCGTCTCACCCTGCGGGCCATCGGGCCGTACGCGGGCGAGCACGGCATCGACTTCGCCGCGCTCGGGGCGTCGGGGGTGTTCCTGCTCGAGGGGCCGACCGGGTCGGGCAAGTCGACGATCATCGACGCCCTGGTGTTCGCCCTCTACGGCGGTCTCGCCGGCTCGACCTCGAGCACCGACCGGCTGCGCAGTCACCACGCCGCACCCACCGTCGAGCCGTTCGTCGAGGTCGTGTTCGAGACGGCGGCGGGCATCCACCGGGTGCGGCGCACTCCCGCCTACCGTCGCCCCAAGACCCGGGGCACGGGCACGACCCCGCAGAACCAGACCGTGACCCTGGTGCTGCTGACCTCGCCCGACGCCGTCGAGGGCACCGTGATCTCGACGAGCGCGCAAGAGACCGGTGCCGAGATCGGTCGCATCCTCGGGCTCACTCGCCAGCAGTTCGTCCAGACCGTCGTGCTGCCCCAGGGCGAGTTCGCGGCGTTCCTCCGGTCGACCGGCGAGAAGCGCAAAGAGGTGCTGCAGTCGCTGTTCGGCACCGAGATCTACGAGAAGACGACGGCCCAGCTCGTCGACCGCCGGGTCGCGGCCCGTGCCTCGATCGCCGCCGCCGAGCACGAGGTCGAGCTCGCGCTCGGGCGGCTGCGCGAGGCGACGGGGGCGGACGACGAGGTGTTCGCCGAGGCGCTCGCCGCCGAGGGGGCCGGCGGTCGGGGCGGGTCGGAGGGGCCGTCCCGGCCGGGTGGACCGACCGGGCTCGCCGGGATGGCCGGGATGGCCGGGCTGGTCTCGGCGCTGGCCGACGAGGCCGACGACCTCGAGGGTCGGCGGTCGGCAGCGGTCGCCGCCCGCGACACCGCGCGGGCGCGGCTCGACGAGCAGCGCCGACGGCTGCGCGCCCTCGAGCGGCGTGCCGGCCTGCTGCGACGCGAGGCAGCGGTCCGCGAGGCCGAGACCGGGGTGCGGGCGTCGCAGGCCCTCGTCGAGCGGGCACGCCGCGCCTCCTCGGTCTCCATCGCCCTCGAGGGCCTGCGCCGGGCCGACGAGCGTCTCGCGGCGACGGGCGAGCAGGTGCGGGCGGCCCGTGAGGCGGACGACCTCGACCCCGACCTGGTCGAGTCGGATGATCGCGAGAGCGCGGCCGGCCGCCGCGACGCCCTGACCGCCGAGCTCGGATCGTCGACCGAGACCGCGCGCCTCGAGGCGACGCTCGCCGGTCGTCGCGCGGCCCTGGCCGAGGCCGACGAGGCGGTGTCCGCCGAGACCGAGCGCCTGGCCCGACTCGAGAGCGCCCTGGCCGAGAGGCCGGCCGCCCGCCACGACCTCGAGATCGCTCTGACGACGCTGACCGAGGCGGTCGTCGCCGTGGGGCCGGCGGAGGCCGACGTGCTCGCCGCGGTCGACCGGGGCGTGCGTCTCGACGAGCTCGCACGCCTCGACGCCGAGGCGGAGCACGCGACGAGCGAGGTGCACGCGGCTGCCCGCGCCGCGCTCGACGCCGCCGCCGTCGAAGACGCACTGCGCCGACGCAAGATCGCGGGCATGGCGGGCGAGCTCGCCGCTGGTCTCGTCGACGGCGACCCGTGTCCCGTCTGCGGGGCCGAGCACCACCCCGCGCCCGCGGTCATCACCGCCGACCGTCCCGACGACGAGGCGGTCGACCGGGCCGCCGACGAGCGCAGCCGGCTCGAGACCGTCCTGGCCGACGCGGCCGCACGCCGGTCCGTGGCGATCGACCGACGAGACGAGCGGGCCGCGGCGCTCGAGGGCGTGACCCGGGCCCGGGTCGAGACCGAGCTGCGCGACGCCCGGGCCCGTGTCGACGCCGCCCGGCGGGCGATCGACGCGCGCGATGCCGCCGCTCTCGCGCTCGAGCAGCACGACACCGCGACGGAGGCCCGGCGTGGGGAGCTGGCTCAGGCTCGTGTCGACGCCGCGACCGGACGGGAGCGCGCCGAGGCGGACCGTCGGCGTCTCGACGACGACTCGGCCGCCGTCGAGCGGCACCTCGCGGGGCGGGCCGCGAGCGTGGCCGAGCTGGTCGACGCGCTGCGGCGCCGTCACGGCGCGGCGGTGCGACTCGTCGACGCGCTCGACGCCCACCGGCCGGCCTCCGCCGAGGTGGAGCGCCGCCGGGTCGACCTCGACGACTCGCTCGCAGCGGCCGGCTTCGCTGACGTCGAGGCCGTGGCGGCGGCCACCCTGCCCGGTGCCGAGGTCGACCGGCTCGCGGCCGTCGTCGCAGCGCACGAGCGCGAGGTCGCCGTCGTCGCCGCCGGGCTCGCGGAACCCGAGATCGTCGCCCTGGGGGCGGCATCGATCGATCCGGTCGGGGCGACCGACGGCGGCGGGGCGGTGGCCGAGGTCGACTCCGACGCCGAGATCGACGCCGCCCGTGCGGGCGAGACCTCCGCCACGGCCGATCTCGCCGCCTCGGAGGCCACGGCGGCCGAGGTCGCCGATCGGTCGGCGCGCGCTCGGGAACGTGCGACGCGGTCGGCGACGGCGCTCGACGCGCTGACGCGGGCTTCCGCCGTGGGCGACGAGGCGGCGGAGCGGGCCCGGGCGGTGGTGCGGATGGCCGACCTGGCCAGCGCCTCCTCGGCCGTCAACGTCAAGGGCGTCACGCTCGGCACCTACGTTCTGCTGCGGCGCTTCGACGACGTCGTCGCCGCGGCCAACATGCGCCTGTCGGTGATGTCGAGCGGGCGCTACCAGCTCGAGTCGTCCGACGAGCGCGAGGCGACGTCACGGTCGCGCAAGACCGGCCTGTCGCTCGCGATCCGCGACCACGCCACCGACACGACCCGCGACCCCGGCAGCTTCTCGGGCGGCGAGACGTTCTACGCGTCGCTCAGCCTGGCCCTCGGCCTCGCCGACGTCGTCCAGGCCGAGGCCGGCGGGCTCGAGCTCGGCACGCTGTTCGTCGACGAGGGGTTCGGCTCGCTCGACCCGACCACGCTCGACGCCGTCATGACCGAGCTGGGTCGGCTCTCGGCCTCGGGCCGCGTCGTCGGGATCGTCAGCCACGTCGACGAGCTGAAGCAGCGCATCGCCGACCGCATCGAGGTGCGTCGCCTGCCCGACGGATCGTCGACCCTCAGGTCGACGGCTGCGGGCTGATGACGGCCGCGGGCTGACGACCGGTGGGAGGATCGACGCCGGGGGCGATCGTCGCGCCCGAGGGGGTCAGACCATGAGCAGGATCACGACCGCGACCGCAGTCTTCATCACGGCGGCCGCGATGGTCGTCGGTGTCGCCGGCTGCAGCGCCGAGGCCACGCCGACGGTGTCGGCGGACGCGTTCGCCACGGTCGTCGCGGACGCGCTCGAGGAGAGCGTGGGCCAGCGACCCGTCGTCGACTGCGGTGACGAGGCGATCGGCGTCGTGGACGGCGACGAGGTGCACTGCGACATCGGGGCCGCCGGCGACGACACGGTCTACGACTCCGTGTCGACGATCAGCGCCGACGGGGGCGGCGACTACTCCGTCGCCGTTGAGGTCGACCAGACACCCCGGAGCTGAGTCGCCGATACGAGACCCGACCGACCGTCGCCCGGAACGGGGCGGCGGTCGGTCCGGTCGACTCAGCGGCCGCTGGTCCGCGAGCGGCGGGTCAGCAGGCGCTGGATGAGGATGAAGATCAGGAGGAGTCCTCCGATGACGATCTTCGTCCACCACGAGCTGAGGGTCCCTTCGAAGCTGATGACGGTCTGGATCAGACCGAGGACCAGCACGCCGAGCAGCGACCCGAGGACGAACCCCGTCCCGCCCGTCAGCAGCGTGCCTCCGATGACGACGGCCGCGATGGCGTCGAGCTCGAGGCCGATGCCGGTCAGGCTGTAGCCCGAGAGCGTGTAGAAGCTGAACAGGATGCCCGCGATACCGCTGCACAGGCCGCTGACCGTGTAGACGAGCACCTTGGTGCGGACGACGGGGAGGCCCATGAGCCGCGCCGACTGCTCGTTGCCGCCGATCGCGTACACGGTGCGCCCGAAGCGGGTGTACTTCAGGACGAGCGCGGCGAGCACGACGATCGCGACGGCGATCAGGGCCGCCGGGGTGATCGAGATCCGGGGGGCCAGCTGGATGCGCGCCTGGGCCAGCTCGGTGAAGAGCGGGTCGGTGATCGCGATCGACTTGAGGCTGATGAGGTAGCAGAGGCCGCGGGCCAGGAACATCGCCGCGAGCGTCGCGATGAACGGCTGCACGTCGAAGTAGTGGATCATCAGCCCGACGAGCAGGCCGAGGACGGTCGCGGCGGCGATGACGAGCACGATCACGACGGGGGCCGGCCACCCCGTCTGCAGCAGGGACGCAGCGATCATCGTGGACAGCGCCACGACGGATCCGACGCTCAGATCGATGCCGCCGGTGAGGATGACGAAGGTCATCCCGACCGCGAGGACGATCAGGAACGCGTTGTCGACGAACAGGTTCAGCACCACCTGAGGCGACGCGAAGTTGTCGTAGCGGCCCGCCCCCACGGAGAACATCGCGACCAGCAGGGCCACGGTGATGAGCACCGAGGCGTACTTGCCGAGGAACGGGCTCGTGAGGATGCTCGTCCGGCCGGGGCGACCCGCGCCTCCTCGCTGAGGAGGCCGGGCGGGGGAGTCGAGGTGCGGGACGGTGGCGGTCACGAGACGACCTCCTTCGTGAGAGGGGTGAGGCGGCGGGGGCGTGCGAGACGCCGTGACAGGGCCGGCGACTGGAGGAGGCACACGGCCACGACCACGAGGGCCTTGAAGATGAGCGTCAGCTCGGGGGCGATCCCGACGCTGTAGACCGTCGTGGTCAGCATCTGGATGACGAGGGCTCCGAGGAGCGTCCCGATCAGGGAGAAGCGGCCGCCGGCCAGCGACGTGCCGCCGATCACGACGGCCAGGATGGCGTCGAGCTCGATGAAGAGGCCGGCGTTGTTGGCGTCGGCGGCCGTCACGTTGGAGCTGATCATGAGTCCGGCGACGGCGGCGCAGACGGCGCTGAAGACGTAGACCGTCATCATGATGCTGCGGGAGCGGACGCCGGCGAGGCGGCTGGCCTCGGGGTTGATGCCGACCGACTCGATCAGCATCCCCAGGGCGGTCTTGCGGGTCAGGAGGGCGGTGCCGGCGAAGATGACCGCCGCGATGAGGACCGAGACCGGCAGCAGGAGGAAGAACCCGCCGCCGATCACCTGATAGGCCGGAGACGACACGCTGATGATCTGACCCTCGGTGATCAGCATGGCGATTCCTCGGCCCGCGGTCATGAGGATGAGCGTGGCGACGATGGGCTGGACGCCCACGATGCTCACCAGGGTCCCGTTGACACCGCCGAGGACGAGCGCGACGGCGACGGCGGTGAGGATGGCGACGGCGACGACTCCGATCGAGCCGGGATCGGGGGAGCCCGCGATGATCGTGCAGGCGATCGATCCGGAGATGGCGACGACCGCCCCGACGGAGAGGTCGATGCCCCGTGTCGCGATGACGAGGGTCATCCCGAGGGCGACGAGCAGGGTCGGCGAGCCGTTCCTCAGGACGTCGATGATGCTGCCGAAGAGGTGTCCGTCCTGCAGGCGGACGGAGGCGAACCCGGGTTCCGCGATGATGTTCAGCGCGAGCAGGGCGACCAGCAGGGCGGTCGGCCAGAAGAGCCGGCGGTGCACGAGGCCGGTCACGACACGCCTCCGGCGGCGATGACGTCCAGGACGTCGTCCACGGTCAGGTCACGGTTGGGCATCTCGGCGATCTTCCTTCTGTCTTTCATGACCACGACTCGGTGGCTGATGCGGAGGACCTCTTCGAGCTCGGCCGAGATGAAGACGACGGACATGCCGTCGTTCGCCAACGTCGTCACGAGCTTCTGGATCTCGGTCTTGGCCCCGATGTCGATGCCGCGGGTGGGCTCGTCGAGGATGAGGATCTCGGGCGATGTCGCCAGCCAGCGGGCGAGCAGCACCTTCTGCTGATTGCCGCCGCTGAGATTCCTGATGAGGGCGTCGGGGTCGGGCGGGCGGATGTTGAGCCGTTCGATGTAGTCCGCGGCCAGCGCGTCGAGCTCGGCCCGGGGGATCGGGCGCATCCAGCCACGGCCCGCCTGGACGGCGAGGGCGATGTTGTCGCGGACGGAGAGGTCGTCGATGATGCCCTCGTGCTTGCGGTCCTCGGACGAGAACGCGATCTTCGACGTGAGGGCGCCTCGCGGGTGGCTGACGGACCGATCCTGGCGGGAGACGCGGACGTCGCCCGTGTCCGACCGGTCGGCTCCGTACATGAGTCGGGCGAGCTCTGTGCGGCCGCTGCCGAGCAGCCCGGCGAGACCGACGACCTCGCCCTCGAACAGCTCGAGATCCGTCTCCTCGAGGGTGTTCCTGCGTCCGACGCCGACGACGGTCAGCACCGGCTGGGCGGTGGTCGATCGAGGAGGCGCGGACGCGTCGACGGCGTCGTCGAGCGCATCGAGGGTGTCGAGTTCACGGCCGATCATGAGTCGGATCAGGTCGCCCTTCGGAAGATCCGACACGAGGTGCTCGCCCACGAGGGCGCCGTTCCGGAGGACCGTGAGCCGGTCGGAGACCTCGTAGACCTGGTCGAGGAAGTGCGACACGAAGAGGATCGCGACGCCTTGCGCACGGAGGTCGCGCATGACCCGGAAGAGCTCCTCGACCTCGTCGGCGTCGAGGCTCGAGGTGGGCTCGTCGAGCACGAGGACGCGGCAGTCGAGATCGACGGCACGGCCGATGGCGACCAGCTGCTGGACGGCGATCGAGTGCGTCCCGAGGGTGGACCGGGGGTCGATGTCGAGGTTCAGGCCCTGGAGGATCGCTCGAGCCTTCGAGGACATCGCCGACCAGTCGATCCGGCCGCCGCTGCGGGGCTCGTGTCCGAGCAGCAGATTCTCGGCGACGCTCAGATTCGTGACCAGGTTGACCTCCTGGTACACGGTGCTGATGCCCGCAGCCTGCGAGTCGGCGGGCCCGGTGAAGGTGGTCTGCTCGCCGAGCACCGTGATCGTGCCGGCGTCGATGCCGTAGACGCCGGTGAGCGCCTTGATCAGCGTCGACTTCCCGGCGCCGTTCTCTCCCATCAGGGAGTGGATCTCGCCGGGGAAGAGGCGGAAGGACACACCGTCCAGTGCCTTCACGCCGGGGAAGCCGATCTCGATGTCTCGCATCTCGACCAGGGGTGACGTCGTCGTCATGGGGTGTCCTTCCGCCTCTTCCGGGTGCTCAGTACTTGCGGTCGGGCAGCGCGGCGGTGGCCTGCTCCTGGTCGAACGTCGTCTCCTCGGTCACGATCCGCTTCTCGACCTCCTCGCCGGCCGCGACCTTCTCGACCGTCTCCATCAGCTGGTCGCCCAGCAGCGGGGAGCACTCGACGATGAAGTTGATCTGCCCTTCGGACAGGGCGGTCATGCCGTCCTTCACCGCGTCGATCGAGACGATCTTCACGTCGGTGCCGGGCTTCTTGCCCGCCGCCTCCAGGGCCTCGATGGCACCCAGGGCCATGTCGTCGTTGTGGGCGAAGATGAGGTCGATGTCGGGGTTGGACTTCAGGATCGCCTCGGTGACCTGCTTGCCGCCGGAGCGGGTGAAGTCACCGCTCTGCGAGGCGACGATCTCGAACTTGGAGTCCTCGCCGATCACGTCGGCGAAGCCCTCCTGCCGGTCCACCGCGGGGGCGGAGCCGGTGGTGCCCTGCAGCTCGGCGATCGTCACCGAGTCGGCGTCGGCGAACTCGTCGACGACCCAGTCGCCGGCCTTCTCGCCCTCCTCGACGAAGTCCGAGCCGATGAACGACTCGTAGAGCGTCTCGTCGGCCGAGTCGACGGCGCGGTCGGTCAGCACGACGGGGATGCCCGCGGCCTTGGCCTCCTTCAGCACGGTGTCCCAACCGCTCTCGACGACGGGCGAGAAGGCGATGACGTCGACGTTCTGCTGGATGAACGAGCGGATGGCCTTGATCTGGTTCTCCTGCTTCTGCTGCGCGTCGGAGAACTTGAGGTCGATGCCGGCGGTCTTGGCGGACTCCTGCACGGAGGCGGTGTTCGCCGTCCGCCAGCCGCTCTCGGCTCCGACCTGCGAGAAGCCCAGCGTGAGACCGTCGGTCGATCCGCCGTCCGACCCCGAGGCCGAGCATCCCGCCAGCGAGGCGGTGAGGGCCGTGACGATCGCGATGGCTCCGATCGAGCGCGCTGCGAGGGATTTCTTCATGTCGAACCTCCTTGTTCGGGTACACCACCATGGTGTGACCGGCCGAGCCGGTGGCTAATTGTTAGCGTTCACAATTAGCTGCGTCAAGTGCGTGATCGAAATGAGATCCGATCCGATCGCCCGTCAGCGAGGGGCGGGCGGACGCTCGCGCGTCGAGGAGCGGCGGATCAGCGAGACGGGCAGGCGGTGCCCGGAGGGCTCTCCGCCGTCGATGAGGACGAGGGCGTCCTCGAGCGCCCGTCGTCCGAGCGCGGCGAAGTCCTGACGGATCGTGGTGAGCGCCGGACGGTAGAACTCGGCGTCCGGGAGATCGTCGAATCCGACGACGCTGACGCTCCAGGGGACGCCCATCCCCCGGGTCTCGAGCGCCGCGACCGCGCCGAGGGCGAGATGGTCGTTGGCGCAGAAGAGACCCGTCCAGGAGGCCGTGTCGAGCAGGTGGCTCGCCGTCCGGAAGCCGGCGGCCGCCGACCAGTCGGCCTGCACGATCAGGGAGGGATCGAGGCCCGCCCGGGTCATGGTGTCGGTGAAGCCGCGACGTCTCTCGGTGGCGTCGGAGGCCCACGCGGGGCCGGCGAGGTGCGCGATCCGCGTGTGGCCGAGATCGATGAGGTGCTGGGTGGCGAGCACGCCGCCGGCGTACTGGTCGAGGGCGACGGACGCGACGCCGGGCGGGGGGTCGGCGTCGACGACGAGGATCGGGACCTTCACGTCGAGCCCCGCGGCCGTAGCGGCGACCGAGCGATCGCCGCTGATGACGACGATGGCCTCGACGTTCTGCGACAGGAAGCGCTCGAAGGCGGCCAGGAGGTACTGCTCGCTGAGCTCCGTCCGCGATTCGACGGTCACCTGGTACTGCGCTGCACGCGCGGCGTCGGTGAAGTCCCGGGTGACGTAGGCGGAGCCCTCGTCGGGTTGACCGACGGCGAGCAGGCCGAGCGTGCGGGATCTCCTGGTGACGAGGGCGCGTGCGAGGGCGCTCGGTCGGTAGCCCAGCTCGGCGATCGCCTTCTCGACGCGGTCCTTGGTCGACGCCCGGACGTTCGGGAGGTCGTTGACGACCCGCGAGACGGTCTGGTGCGAGACCCCGGCGAGCCGGGCGACGTCGAAGATGTTCGGGGCGTAGTCGCGCTCCGTCACGTTCTTCTTCTTCGCGCTCACGGCGACTCTCTCCGATTCCCAGCGTGATGCGGCGTCCCGGTCGGACCGCGGCTGTCGTCACGCCAGGCTAGCGTCAGCTCATGAGCGTCAGGAGGGTGCGTGATGTCACCTTCTCGGCGGCCAGATCGCCGACGAGTCGCCGGTCTCGGAACACGAGTATCCGGTCGCTGACCCGCCGGACCTCGTCGATGTCGGCGGACGAGTAGACGACGCTCATGCCGTCCGCGGCCAGTTCGCGCACGATCTGCTGGATGGTGAACCGACCGCCGACGTCGACGCCCCGGGTCGGTTCGTCGAGCAGGAGCACCCGAGGCGCGGTGGCCAGGGCGCGGGCGAGCATGACCTTCTGCTGGTTCCCGCCGCTCAGGGTGTCGGCTCGGGCATCGGGGTCGAGCGGCTTGATGTCGAGCGACTCCATCCAGCTCAGCGCGAGCTCCCGGGCTCGCGCAGCGGACATGCGGCGCCACCAGCCCTGGTCGGCGCGGACGCTGATCAGGATGTTCTCCTGGACGGTCAGGGCTCCGACGATGCCGTCGCGACGGCGGTCCTCCGTCAGATAGACGACCCCGTTGGCCAGCGCATCCCGCGGCGCCCGCACCAGCGCGCCTCCCGAGGTCGTGACGGAGCCCTCCGAGACGGGGTCGACGCCCCCGAGGAGGCGCGCGGCGGTCGTGCGCCCGCTGCCCCTCAGCCCGGACAGGCCGGTCACCTGGCCGGCGTGCACGGAGAGGGTCAGAGCGTCGGGGAGGCGGTCGGACACCACTCCCCGGGCGTGGAGGACGGTGGGTCCGACGTCGTCGAGGTCGGGGCGCGTCGGATCCGTCGAGGCGGAGTCGGGGTGCCCCGCGCCCATCACGTCCGCCACGGCCCCGGCGGCGAGGACGTCGCTCGTCTCCCAGCAGCCGACGAGGTGGCCGTCCCGCAGGACGGTCAGGCGGTCGGCGATCTCGTAGACCTGGTCGAGGAAGTGCGACACGAAGAGCACCGCCACCCCGCGATCGGTGAGGCCGCGGATCGCGCCGAACAGGTCGGTGACCTCGTCGGCGCCCAGGCTCGACGTCGGCTCGTCGAGGATGACCACCCGGGCGCTGGCGTGCACGGCGCGCGCGACCGCGACGAGCTGCCGTCGCGACGGGCTCAGGTGCTCGACCAGCGTCGCCGGGTCGAGGTCGCACGAGATGGCGGCGAGCGCGGCGTCGACGTCCGCTCGGGATCGACGCCGGCTGACCCAGGGGGTCCGGTCGGTCGTGAGCGAGATGTTCTCGGCGACCGTCAGGTTGGGGAGCACGGCCGGATCCTGGTGCACCATCCCGATGCCGGCCCTCAGCGCATCGGCCGGACCGGAGAACCGGACGGGCTCGTCGTCGAGGAGCAGCACCCCCGAATCCGGGCGGATCAGACCCCCGAGGACCGCCGCGACCGTCGACTTGCCCGCCCCGTTCTCGCCGATGAGAGCGTGGACCTCCCCGGGAAGCAGGCTGATGTCGACGCCTTTCACGGCCAGCGAGCCGGGGTAGGAGAGACGGATGTCGCGCGCCTGGAGCACGGGTGACGTCATGGTCCCTGCCTCCTCGTCGAGTGGACTCTCGTGTCGATCGGGCACAAGGTACCACCGAAGGTGCGGCGCCTCTCGAGCGGCGGTCCGTCCACGGGCCGCACGAGACGAGCGTGAACCGCCGTGGCGCCCGCTGACCGGAGCGTCGTGGTTGTTAGCGTTCACAACCGTGTTCGCCCGTCGGCGTCCTCGTCGACGACCTGATGCGGGTGGCGTGCTACCCGCCGGGGCAGTCCCCGCTCGTGCCGAAGCAGGGGCGCGGGCCGTCACGAGGGCCCTGATCCGACCCGCGGAACCGACTGTCGAAGTACTCGGCGGCGTACTGGATCTCGAGCACGTAGCCGGCTCCCGTGGCGCGGACCGCGGTCGTGAGGTCGTCCCCCTCCAGCCCGGGCGTCGACGCGACGACGACGTCCGTCGCCCGCGGGTATCCGCGGTCCGAGAGCTCCTCGGCGGTCGCCAGGGTGATCGTGGTCTCGTCCGACCCGTACGCCTTCGACGCCGGATGCGTCGTGACGACGCCGGTCGACGGATCGCCGAGAGACGAGGGGGCGTCCCCCTCGACGAACGGGTTCACGGGCGACACGTTCGAATCACGCAGAACCCTCGCCGCAGCCGTGAGCGCCTGGTCCGGAGTCGTGGCGCCGAGCAGCGCGTAGACGACCCGGCCCTGCTGAGAGCACCGCGTCCCGCTCGGCTCGGTGAACCACCCGGACGGCTCGGCGGAGGTGCAGGTGTCCTCGCGGGTGAGCGTCACGCGGGGCGCGGAGGCCGAGCCGGGCCAGGCCAGGGCGTCGTCCGCCCGGGCGATCGCCTCGGGCCGCACCCGCTCGGCCAGCGAGGGGTCGACGGTCTCGGCGGCGCAACCCGCGAGCAGCAGCGACGCGAGCGCCAGCACGGCCAGGCCACCGCCTCCCCTCCTGGCTGCGGAGGTCCTGGCTGCGGAGTTCCTGGCACCGGAGTTCCTGGCACCGGAGGTCCCGGCACCGGTGGTGCCGACGCCGACGGCCCCGCTCCACCGCCGCGAGGGCGGGGAGACGGGGCCGTCGGTCGACCGGTGCATGCTCGCTCAGACGAGCGGGCCGCCGCCGTCCTCGGTCGAGCGACGCGTCACGCGCTCACCCGTGGTGGGGTCGACCGCCGAGCGCGAGGTCGAGGTGACCTGGCGACGACGGGTCAGCAGCACGATGCCGAGCAGGGTCACGAGGACCCCGGCGGCGATGAGGATGTAGCCGATCAGCTGGATGTCGATGCCAGCCACCTGCACGTCGAGTGCGAACGCGAGGATCGCGCCGATCACGATCAAGGCGATTCCGCCGCCGATGCTCATGGGTTCTCCTTCGTCGCGCATCCGGGGGTCCGCCCGGGGGATGTCCCGGACGACCGGATGCAGTCCGGCCCAGGCTACGCACGACGACGCCCCCGTGGTGCGTGCAGCCCCGAGCTGGGGGTGGCGGGTCGCCTCTCAGCGACGCCCGCGCGAGGGCTCGACCAGACCCCCCACGACGGGATAACCTCGTCTGACTCCGAGGTGAGCCCTTCCCGACGGCCCTTGTTGAGCGACGACCGTCGCTCGTCTTCCCGGTGGTAGGGCCCGGGCGGGCTCCCTCGGAGACCCGCCCTCAGCCGCGGTGCAGCAGCTCGAGCGCCGCCCGCAACCCCGCCGCGTCGAGCTGACCGGGGGCGCTCGCGTCGCCGACGGTGCCGAACGTCAGGCACGACCCGAAGGTCTCGCCCACCACGCGCGACACGGCCCCGAGAGGACCCATCGACATGGTCACGGCGGGCACGAGCCCTGCCCCGGCCCGGAACTCGCTCGTGGCCGAGAGCACCGTCAGCACGTCGTCGACCGTGCGGGGCATGGCGGCGAGCTTGACGATGTCGGCGCCGAGCTCCTGCTGCAGCAGCAGTCGCGAGACGATCTCGTCGCGTGTCGGCGTGGCCGAGAAGTCGTGCGACGACATGACGACGACGACGCCGGAGGCGCGGGCCGCGTCGACGACGGACTCGAGCACGTCGGGCTGGGTGAACATCTCGACGTCGACGGCGTCGGCGGCGCCGGTGCCGATCAGGGCTCGCAGCAGCAGCCCGTAGTCGTCGGGGGTGATGTCGCGCTCGCCGCCCTCCTGCTTCGTGCGGAAGGTCGCGATGAGGGGCACCTCGTCGGGGAGCGCGCCTCGGACGGCGACCAGGGCGGACATGGCCTGGGCGATGTCGTCGACGGCGGTCAGCCAGTCGACCCGCAGCTCGACGACGTCGTACGCCTCGCGGGGGAGGGCGGCGGCGGTGGCGACCAGCGCCTCCTCGGTCCGACCGGTCAGCGGCACGCAGACGGCCGGCCGGCCGTCGCCGAGCACGACCGACCGCAGGGTCACGGGACGCGGGGTGGGGATCATGCCGGGCGGCCTTCCCGGGCGGGAGCCGAGGAGGCGCGGGTCGGCTCGGAAGGGAGCCCCACCGACCGGCGCATCGCGCCCCGCACCCGAGCCGCCTCGACCGGTTCGTCGACCAGCGGATCGACGAGCCCGGCACCGGCCGCGTCGGGGCCGCCGGACCCCGCGCCGCCGTCCAGGCCCGCGCGGGCATCACCCGCACCCCCGTCGGCGAAGAGCGCGACCTGCGAGATCGCCTGCTCGACGAGCATGTCGAGCCCGTTCAGCACGGTGCCGCCGGCGTCGGACCAGCGGGAGGCGGCCCGCGTCGGCCACGGCGCGTAGGCGACGTCGAACAGCAGGGACGCCTCGTCGGCCGGGACCAGCGGGAGGTCGTCCGCCGCGCCTCCGGGGAGGGTGGAGACGACGAAGTCGAGAGCTCCGAGCCCGCCGAGCGACGACAGCGGTGCGATCGTGAGATCGACGCCGAGCCCCGCTGCGAGCGGTTCGAGGTCGCCGGCCCGGGCGGTGTCGCGCACGAGCACGACGGCCGTGCGGGCTCCGAGACGGTGGGCGGCGAAGAGGGCGGAGGCCGCGGTCGCACCGCCGCCGAGCACCACGACGGTCGATGGCCGGGGCCGGTTCAGCAGCGCGACCGAGCGCACGATGCCGTCGACGTCGGTGTTGTGGCCGTGCCGCCGACCCGCGGCGTCGACGACGAGGGTGTTCGCCACGCCCAGACGACGGGCGAGGGGCGACACGGTGTCGAGCAGGGGCAGCACCTCGCGCTTGAGCGGCATCGTGAGACTGAGCCCGCGCCAACCGCCGTCGAGCGAGTCGACGAACGATGACAGCGACCCCGCCGCGACCTCGACCCGGTCGTAGGAGAAGGGCAGACCGAGCACGTCGTAGGCGGCTCGATGCAGCACGGGCGACAGCGAGTGCGCGATGGGCGAGCCGAGCACGGCCAGGCGGCTGCGGTCGAGGGTCACGCGGGCACCTCCGGGCTCTGTCGGCGGACGCCCACAGCCTAGCTCGACCCTCCGACACGGCCCGAGGCCGTGCCGCGTCGATCCCCTCACAGAGGTCGCCCGCGTGAACAACACGTGACGTTCGTCAGCGGATCCTTGCCGAACACCCAGCGGAAACCTAGGCTCGCCGGGACGACCCCCCCCTACAGGGGTGCCGCCGGCCCCGATCCGCACGTACCAGGAGCACAACCGCCCATGCGCACAAGCCCCCCGTCCCCATCGAGCACCAGCCAGGGAGGCGGTCGTCGCGTCCGCCGCTTCGCCCTCGTCGGCGCCACCGTCACCGCACTCGGTCTCGGCACGCTCGTCGCGGTGCCCGCCCAGGCGGCCACCACGACGATCGACATCCTCGGCATCAACGACTTCCACGGGCGTCTCGCGCAGGAGGCCAGCCCGACGGCCGGGGCCGCGGTCATGGCCGGCAAGGTGAACCAGTTCCGCGCCGCCAACCCGAACACGCTCTTCGTGTCGTCGGGCGACAACATCGGCGCCTCGACCTTCACGTCGTTCATCCAGGACGACCAGCCGACCCTCGACGCCCTCAACTCGATGGGCCTCGACGTCAGCACGCCGGGCAACCACGAGTTCGACAAGGGCCGCGCCGACTTCGACGACCGCGTCGTTCCGGCCAGCGACTTCCCGTACGTCAGCTCGAACATCCTCGACAGCGCCACGGGCGAGCCCGTCTACGACCCCTACTACGTCGAAGAGGTCGGCGGCGTGAAGGTCGGGTTCATCGGCGCGATCACCGAGCTCATGCCCGAGCTCGTCAGCCCGGCCGGCATCGAGGGTCTCGAGTTCGGCGACATCGTCGACTCGGTCAACCTGGCCGCCGACGAGCTCACCGACGGCGTCGACGACGCCGAGAACGGCGAGGCCGACGTGCTCGTGCTGCTCGTCCACGAGGGCAACGCGACCGCCGTCGAGGCCGACGCGACCGGCGACTCCGACTTCGCCGACATCGCGAAGAACGTCTCGCCCGAGGTCGACGCCATCCTCTCGGCGCACACGCACGCCACCTACGACTTCGAGAACATCGTGCCCACCGGCGGCACCGTCCCGCGCCCGATCATCCAGACGGGCAGCTACGGCGCGAACCTCAGCCACCTCGAGGTCACCTACGACAGCGTCACCGACCAGGCGTCGGTCACCGGCTCGCTCGTGCCTCTCTACCAGTCGGCGACACCCGACCCCGCCGTCGCGAAGATCGTCTCCGACGCGGTCGCCGTCGCCGCGGTCGAGGGTCGCAAGCCCGTCGGCACCATCACCGCCGACGTCCTCCGCGCGAAGCAGCTCGACGGCAGCGAGAACCGCGGCGGCGAGTCCACGCTCGGCAACCTCGTCGCCGACGCGCAGCTCGCGGCGACGGTCGAGAACGGCGCGCAGATCGCGTTCATGAACCCCGGCGGTCTCCGCGCCGACCTGCGGTACGCCTCGAGCGGCGACGCCGCCGTCGACCCCGACGGTCGCGTGACCTTCCAGGAGGCCGCCGCCGTCCAGCCCTTCGCCAACACGCTCGTCGTGTCGACCCTGACCGGCGCCCAGATCCGCCAGACGCTCGAACAGCAGTGGCAGCCCGCCGGCTCGTCGCGGCCGTTCCTCAAGCTCGGCGTCTCGAAGGGCCTCAGCTACACGTACGACCCGACGGCCGCCGCCGGATCGCGCATCGGTCAGATCCTGTTCGAGGGTCGCCCCCTCGACGCCGCGGCCAGCTACAAGGTCACGGTCAACTCGTTCCTCGCCTCGGGCGGCGACAACTTCACGGCCCTGAACGGCGCCTCGTCGAAGGCCGACAGCGGCAAGGTCGACCTGCAGAGCCAGGTGGACTACTTCGCCGCGAACCCGGTCGTCTCGCCCGATCTCGCCCAGCGCGCCGTCGGCGTGACGAAGACCGCCGCGCCCGAGGGCGGCTTCGCGGCCGGTGACACCGTGTCGCTCGGTCTCTCGTCGCTCCTGTTCAGCAACGGCGGTCCGACCACGGGCACCGTCACGGCCTCGATCGACGGCACGACGGTCGGATCGGCCCCCATCGACGGCACCGTCGTCACCGGGACCGACGAGCAGGGTCGCGCCACGCTCGCGGTGACCGTGCCCGAGGGGCTCGAGCCCGGCACCCGCCAGCTGACGCTCACGGTCGACGGCACCGGGACGACCGTGTCCGTCCCGCTCGAGATCGCCGCGCCTCCTGCGCTGCCCGTCGAGTCGGTCACGGCGCCCCGCATCTCGGGCGACGCCCGCGTCGGCCGCACCCTCCGGACCGACGGAGGCGCGTGGGACGTCGACGACGTCACCCGCGCCTACCAGTGGACCCGTGACGGCCAGGCCATCGACGGCGCGACCTCCGACCGGTACCGCCTCGTGGCGGCCGACGCCGGTCGCTCGATCGCCGTCACCGTGACGGCGACCGCCGAGGGTCGCACCGAGGCCGCGGCGAGCTCGACGTCGGTCACGGTCGACAAGCTGTCGTCGCGCATCCGCGGCGGGGCCTCGTCGCTCTTCGCGACGTCTCGCCAGTCGGTGAGCTACACGGCCACCGTCACCGGCGCCGTCGCCCCCACCGGCACGGTCGCCGTGCGCGACAACGGCCGCACCGTCGGCACCGTCGCGGTCGGGTCCGACGGCCGGGCCACCGTCCCCCTCGGCCGACTCGGCCGCGGCGTCCACCTGCTGACGAGCGAGTACAGCGGCGACGCCGCCCTCGACGGCTCGGCAGGCGGTCTCTCCGTGGTGATCGTCCTGTTCTAGCGGGTACCGGTCTCGGCGTCCGCGCCGGTCCTCACGGCCCGTGCCGCACCTCCCGGGGTGTCGGCACGGGCCGTTCCGCTGCGCGGACGCCCGCCGGATCGTCAGACGCTAGCCGTACCCTCGACGCGTGACCGTCGCCTACCACCGCATGTTCCGCGCCCTGCCGACCTACCGCTGGTACAGGCCCGTGCTCGCGGCGGTGATGGCGGTCGTGTTCTACGTCGTGTTCTCGGGTGCGGTGGGGCTCGGCATCTCGGCGGTGCTGACGGCCGTCGCGGGCCCGACCGAGGCCGATCGCGTCTTCGGCGCGCTGCGAGCCGACCCGCTCGACGCGTCCGAGCCGGTGGTCATGCTGCTCAGCCTCGGATCGATCGCCACGATGCTGCCCGCCGTGCTGCTGGCGACGCGTCTCGCCGGGCTGGGCGGGGCGGGTCGCCTGTCGAGCGTCGCCGGGCGGATGCGCTGGGGCTGGCTCGCCCGATGCATCGTGCCCGCCGTCGTCTTCATGGCGCTGACCCTGCTGCTGAGCAGCGTCGTCGCTCCCCTGCTCGTCGGCGAGTCGCTCGGGTCCGGCCCGGTGACGACACCGCCCTCCGCGCTCGTCTGGTCGCTGATCATCATCGTGCTGCTCGTGCCGCTGCAGGCCACGGCCGAGGAGTTCGCGTTCCGCGGTTTCGCCATGCAGGCCCTCGGCTCGTGGATCGCCTGGCCCGTCGTCGCCATCGTCGTGCCGACCATCGCCTTCGCGGCCGCCCACGCGTACAACCCCTGGGGTCTCGCCGACGTGGCCGTCTTCGGCGTGGCCGCGGCCTGGCTGACCTGGCGGACGGGCGGCCTCGAGGCGGCGATCGTCGCGCACGTGCTGAACAACGTCGTCCTCTTCGTGCTGCTGGCGCCGTTCGCCGGCACGCCGTCGAGCGACGGCAGCCCCGTCGGGCTGATCGTGACGCTCATCACGACGCCGGTCTACCTGTGGCTCGTCCTGCGGGCGTTCGGCCGGTCGGGGGTCGACCGGTCCTCCCCGGACGGCCTCTCCGGGGCGGCTCTCCCCAGGAGGCGCGGGGCCGGTGAGGCTGTCGGTCGCGCCTCCTAGACTCGCCTGGTGACCAACGCTCCCACCACCTCCGCCGTCGCCCAGCCCGGGTCCGCCGCACCGCTCGAGGTCCTGCACCGGGTGTTCGGGTACGACGCGTTCCGGGGGCAGCAGGCGGCCATCATCGAGCAGGTCGTCGGCGGGGGCGACGCCCTCGTGCTGATGCCGACCGGCGGCGGCAAGTCGCTGTGCTACCAGGTCCCCGCGCTGGTGCGCGAGGGCACGGGCATCGTGGTCTCGCCGTTGATCGCTCTCATGCAAGACCAGGTCGACGCCCTCGAGGCGGTGGGCGTGCGGGCCGAGTTCCTGAACTCGACCCAAGATCCCGACACCCGCCGCGAGGTCGAGCGGGCCTTCGTCGCGGGCGAGCTGGACATGCTCTACCTGGCACCCGAGCGGCTGCGACTCGACTCGACCAAAGACCTCCTCGACCGGGGCCGGCTGTCGCTGTTCGCGATCGACGAGGCGCACTGCGTGGCGCAGTGGGGGCACGACTTCCGGCCCGACTACCTCGAGCTCTCGGTGCTGCACCAGCGGTGGCCCGACGTGCCGCGCATCGCCCTGACGGCGACCGCCACCGAGGTCACCCACCGCGAGATCTCGTCGCGGCTCGAGCTCGACGACGCCGCGCACTTCGTCGCCGACTTCGACCGGCCGAACATCCAGTACCGCATCGAGGCCAAAGACGGGCCCCAGCAGCAGCTGCTGCGGTTCATCCGCGCCGAGCACGACGGCGACGCCGGGATCGTCTACTGCCTGTCGCGCAAGTCGGTCGAGAGCACGGCCGAGTTCCTCGTCAAGCAGGGCATCGCGGCGCTTCCTTACCACGCTGGTCTCGACGCCGGCACGCGGGCCCGCAACCAGTCGCGGTTCCTCCGCGAAGAGGGCATCGTCATGGTCGCGACCATCGCCTTCGGCATGGGCATCGACAAGCCCGACGTCCGTTTCGTGGCGCATCTCGATCTGCCGAAGTCGGTCGAGGGGTACTACCAAGAGACCGGCCGCGCGGGCCGCGACGGCCTGCCGTCGACCGCGTGGCTCGCCTACGGCCTCCAAGACGTCATGCAGCAGCGGCGCATGATCGACCAGTCCGAGGGCGACGCCGAGCACCGACGGAAGCTCAGCGCCCACCTCGACGCCATGCTGGCGCTCTGCGAGACCGTCGAATGCCGTCGGGTGCAGCTGCTCGGCTACTTCGGTCAGGCCAGCACTCCGTGCCGGAACTGCGACACGTGCCTGAACCCGCCGCAGGCCGTCGACGGCACCGTGCCCGCGCAGAAGCTGCTCTCGACCATCGTCCGCCTGAAGCGCGAGCGCGACCAGCAGTTCGGCGCGGGTCAGATCATCGACATCCTGCTCGGCAAGACGACGCCCCGCATCACGCAGAACCGACACGAGCAGCTCGCGACCTTCGGCATCGGCTCGGAGCTCACCGAGATCGAGTGGCGGGGCGTCGTGCGGCAGCTGCTCGCCCAGGGTGTGCTCACGGTGTCTCCCGACGGCTACGGCACGCTGCTGATCACCGACGCGGCGGCCGAGGTGCTCTCGGGCGGCCGACCGGTGCGGTTGCGCAAGGAGCCCGAGCGGGCGCCCCGCGCCGCCCGGTCGAGAACGGGCGCCCGGGGTTCGAGCGGCTCGCGCACCGGGGCCGGCGCCGCCGATCTGTCGGCGACCGACCAGCCGCTCTTCGAGACCCTGCGACAGTGGCGGGCGGGCATCGCCAAGGCTCAGGGAGTCCCCGCCTACGTGGTGTTCGGCGACGCGACCCTGCGGGGCATCGCGTCGACCCGCCCCACCTCGTTCGATCAGCTCGCGACCATCAGCGGAGTCGGTCAGAAGAAGCTCGACACGTACGGGCAGCAGGTGCTCGACGTCGTCGGCGGCGCGACACCCGAGGACGCGGCCGCGGCCGCGGCCGGCGCCGGTCCCGAAGCCGGAGGCGGTGAGGCCGGGGGCTCCGGGGGAGCGGCTCGTGCGTCATCGCGGCCCGCTGGAGCGGCGGCCGCTCCGCGTACGGGGTCGGCCCGAGGTGCGCGGTCGGCGGCGTCGCCGCGTTTCGCTACCACGCCGCCGCTCGACGAGCCCCCCGTCGACGACGTCCCGCCGGACGACGAGCCTCCGTACGACCCCTACGACGAGACCGTCCCGCCCGACGACTGGCGCTGAGCCGAGCCGCCGCGGCGCCGGCGCGGCCGGGCCCGGCGCGGACGCGGGCCGGCCCGGACGCGGGGCGGTCTAGGAGCGCGACCGGCGCGACAGCAGCACGAGCGAGAGCGTCGTCAACAGCATCGCCGCCCAGCCGCCTGCGAAGGCGCCGCCGTTCAGCTGCGAGACGTAGGCCCCTGCCAGCATCAGAGCACCGGTGAAGGGGCTGGTCGAGTAGACCAGCGGGATCGTCAGGGCGGGTAGAGCCCCTCCGCGTCGCACGCGCAGGCGCATGGTCACGATCAGCGCGGTCAAGAAGAACGACAGCAGCGCCGACGACAGATACAGGAGCCGCGCGACCGTCGCCGCCATCGGCCCGAGGTCCGCCTCGCTCATCGCCGCGGCACCGGCGACGGCCAGCACGCCGAACAGGCCGTGCACGATCGGCGACAGCAGATACACCGCCCGGCGGACGGGGCCGGGTCGCATCGGGACGGCGGCGTCCGGCGACTCCGCCGTCGCCGTCCGTGCGCCGAGCGGGTCGTGGCGTCCGTGCGAGTCGAAGCGCGCATGCGTGTCGCGACCACCGTGCCGGTCGTGACCGCCGTGTGAATCGCGCACCGCGCCTCCTCGGCTCGTCGGCTCGTGCCCGGGTGCGCCCGGACCCGCTTCAGTCTTCTGGCTTCTCGCGCCGTCCATCAGCAGTCGCGACCCCCGCGCTGCCCGTCTCTTCGGTGTCATCCCCACGGGGCGAGCATAGGAGGCGCGGTGCACCGCGACAACGCTCCCCGCGGAGGACACCCGCCCGTGTCGCCCGCATCCCGCCCGCTCGCCCAGCTGATACCCGCAGGTATCACCCGACCGGCTCACCCGCATGAGACGCAGCTCGCCCCATCGAGCCGCACTCAGCGGCCAGAGGCGCGTGCCGGGGAGGCGAGTGTCCCGGATCGTCGGCGCTCGCGTGCCCGCCCGAAGATCGTGGGCCCTCGCCGGCGACCAGCGGGCCAGGACGCTCAGCCGGGTCGGCTCGACGAGCAGGGCAGCGCGCTCGGCAGGGCCCGCGCGACCCGCAGGGCCCTCGCGACCCGCGCGACCCGCGCGACCCGGAGGGCCCGCGCGACCCGCGCGACCCGCAGTGCCCGCGCGACCCGCGCGACCCGGAGGGCCCGCGCGACCAGCGCGACCACAGCACCAGGAGGCGCGGGTCTCCCTCCGAGCGTAGGTTCGACTGACGATCAGGCGGGCTCCGGCCCCGAGCGGAACGGACGTCACGATGAGGGTCGCAGTACTCGGCACGGGGATCATGGGTCAGGGAGTCGCCCGCTCGCTGCACCGCGAGGGTCATGAGGTCACGGCCTGGAATCGCACCCGCGAGCGCGCCGAGCCCCTGGCTGCCGACGGCATCACCGTCGTCGACACCGCCGAGGAGGCGGTCGCGGAGGCCGACGTCGTGCTGCTCGTGCTCTTCGACGGCGACGCAGTGCTCGAGGTGCTCGACGCTGCGGCGCAGGCCGGCCCCGCCTCCGCCGTCTGGGTGCAGGCGAGCACGATCGGTCTCGAGGCGACCTCCCGGGTGGTGGCCCGGGCCGACGAGCTCGGGGTCGACCTGATCGAGGCGATGATGCTCGGCACGAAGAAGCCCGCCGCCGACGGCAAGCTGGTCATGCTGGCAGCCGGCCCGACCGCGCTCGTCGAACGGGTCGCTCCGGTGCTCGACGCGATGGGCGCGAAGACCGTCACCGCAGGGGATCGCGTGGGCGCGGGCACCGCGCTCAAGCTCGCGGCGAACGCCTGGATCGCGAGCGTCACGGCGGCCACGGCGCAGTCGATCGCGCTCGCCGAGGGGCTGGGGCTCGACCCGCAGCTGTTCCTCGACGCCATCTCGGGCGGGCAGTCCGACACCCCGTACGCGCACGTCAAGGGCGCGTCGATGATCGCGGGCGACTACCCGGCGCAGTTCGCCCTCGACGGGCTGCGGAAGGACATCGACCTGATGCGGGCAGCAGCCCCCGGCGCGTCGCTCGACCCGACCCTCCTCGACGCGCTCGCCGAGGTCTTCGCCGCGGCGTCCGAACGCGGTCACGGCGGGGACGACATCGCGGCGGTCCGAGCAGGATTCACCGCGAGCTAGGGTCGCCCGCCGGGTATCGCCCGACCGGAAGTGTCGCCTGGCCGACGGTGTCGCCGGGCCGGCCGTGTCGCCTCGCTGAGGCCCCGCCGGGCCGACGACACCCACCAGCCGGGCCGCGCCTCCCTGTGAGACCGCTGCGGAACGCCGACGTGACGTCCGCGGCCGGAATGAGCGCGCCTCCTCGGGGGTTCGTCTCGGGGTGCGCTCCGGCGCGCAACGACATCCGTCTTCGAAAGGACTCCCCTGTGGACCTGTTCTCCTCCGCCACCTTCGGCGATCTCGTGCTCGCGAACCGCGTCACGATGGCCCCGCTCACCCGTGTGCGCGCGAACGCCGACGGCGTGCCGAGCGACCTCCAGGTCGAGCACTACGCGCAGCGCGCCACGATGGGTCTCATCGTGACCGAGGGGACCTGGCCGACGCAGGAGGGCAAGGCCTACCCGGGTCAGCCCGGCATCGTCACCGACGAGCAGGTCGCCGGCTGGAAGCGCATCGCCGATGCCGTGCACGCCAAGGGCGGCACCATCGTCATGCAGGTCATGCACGGCGGTCGCGTCTCGCACCCGGAGGTGACCGGCACCGAGCGCATCGTCGCTCCGAGCGCCGTCGCCATCGACGGCGTCGTCCGCACCCCCGAGGGCAAGCGCGACTTCCCCGTGCCCCACGCCCTCACCACCGAGGAGGTGCACCAGGCGATCGCCGACATCGTCACCGCCTCGAAGCGCGCCGTCCTCGAGGCCGGTCTCGACGGCGTCGAGCTGCACAGCGCCAACGGCTACCTGCTGCACGAGTTCCTGTCGCCCGTGTCGAACGTCCGCACCGACGAGTTCGGCGGGACCCCCGAGAACCGCGCCCGCATCGCCATCGACACCGCCACCGCGGTCGCCGAGGCCATCGGAGCCGGTCGCGTCGGCATGCGCATCTCGCCGATGCACAACATCCAGGACGTCGTCGAGACCGACCTCGACGACGTGACCGCGACGTACGACGCGCTCGTCGACGGTCTCGCGCCCCTGGGGCTCGCCTACCTGAGCGTGCTGCACGCCGACCCGCGGGGCGACCTCGTGCAGCGCCTGCGCCGCCGGTTCGACGGCAACGTCATCACCAACAGCGGCTTCGGCACGGTCACCGACCTCGCCGAGGCCCGTGATCTGGTCGAGAGCGACTTCGCCGACGCCATCGCCGTGGGACGCCTCGCCATCGCCAACCCCGACCTCGTCGCCCGCTGGGAGCGCGGCACCGAGCTGAACGAGCCGAACCCGGCCACGTTCTACGGCGAGGGCGCCGAGGGCTACACGGACTACCCCGCGCTCGAGTCCGCGACGCGCTAGTCGCGACGCGCTCCTCCCACCCCCGCCGCTCGGTCGACTGGTCGGAAGGTGCTCTCCGCCTCGCGTGCGAGGGCATCTTCCGACCACTCGATCGAGTGGTCGGAAAGTGCCCTCCGCCTCGCGCGCGAGGGCATCTCCTGACCGACGCCCTCGGGCGGGCGCGCTCCCCGGAGGCGCCCGACCGCCGCCGGATACGATCATCGGGCGGCACCGCATCCGCCGCGAGGAGAAGACCGTGACGAACTCGTACCTGCCGCCGCTGTTCGACCAGCTGGCGGCCCGGCTCCGGCGGGCTCTGCCGGGTGTCGAGATCGACGGGCGCCCCTCCGACTACCTGCCCGGCGGCGCGGCCCTGCGGCTGCGGCTCGGGCACCGGCTCTACCTCGACCTCGCCGACGACGGGCGCGAGTGGTTCGTCGCCGGCCTCTCGGCCGACGCGGCCGGTGTGACGCCGGTGGCCGAACGCTCGGTCGAGCGGCTCGGGCTGCCCCTCCACAGCGATCAGGCCGTGGTCGTCGACGCGGTCGTCGCCTCCGTGGGGCGCTGGGTCGAGGCCGTCGGTCCGGATGAGGCGGATGCGCCGGCGGTCCTCGCTCGCCGACCCGCGCCTCCCGCGATCCCCTCGCCGTCGTCGTTCGGCGCGCCGACCCCCGCCCCGTACATCCCCCGCGATCAGGCGTACGGGCCCGACGGGCTCTGGCAGCCGTCGCCCGAGGGGTCGCCGAGCCCGCTGCGTCGCCGCCGGCCGCTCGTCGCCGTGGTGGCCGTGGTCGTCATCATCATGCTCGGGCTGTCGTCGGTCGGTCTCATCCAGGCGGTGCGCGGTGTCGTCGAGGCGGCGTCGAGCAGCGGTCTCCGCGGCGGCTCGGCCGGGCCGGACGGAGGCGCGGGTGACGGAGGCGCGGGCGGCAGCGGATCGGGCACGCCCGTCGACCAGCTCCGGCTCGGCGACTGCTTCTCGTTCGGCAGCGGCACGACCGGGGGAGTGGTCGTCGAGGTCGAGCGCGTGGAGTGCACCGTGCCGCACGACAACGAGGTGTTCTTCGAGAGCGAGGCCGCCGCGACGGAGTTCCCCGGCGAGCAGGCCCTGACCGAGACGTCCGACCAGCTCTGCTTCGAGGCCTTCCCGGACTTCGTCGGGCTCGACTACGAGAGCTCGGTCGTCGAGTACGACTTCCTCCAGCCGACCGAGGAGGGGTGGCGCGCGGGCGACCGGGTCATCAGCTGCTACGTCTACGTCGAGGGCCGCCTCGTGTCGAGCAGCCTGCGCGGTTTCAGCGGCTGACCCGCCCCGAGGAGGTGCGGCTCGGCCCCGGAGGAGGCGCGGCTCTGCCCCGAGGAGGCGCGGCTCGGCCCCGTAGGATCGATTCACCGAACACGTCGCCACCTGGTCGACGCCCGAGCGAGAGGACGCCGCGTGACGCTCGTCGATCGACTGTTCCGCCAGGACGAGTGGCGGACGGTGCCGAACGCGATCACCCTGGTGCGCCTCCTGCTGCTCCCCGTCTTCATCGTCCTGATCGTCGACGAGCACTACTGGTCGTCGATGGTCGTCATCGCGATCGTGTTCCTGACCGACTTCGTCGACGGGTTCGTCGCTCGCCGGACGGGCGCGATCTCCGAGCTCGGCAAATGGCTCGACCCCGTCGCCGATCGGCTCACCGTCATCGCGGTCGTCGCCGCGTTCGCGCTCGGCGGGCTGCTCAGCTGGCCGGTGTTCGTGCTGATCCTGCTGCCGGACGTGCTGCTGAGCATCGTGTCGCTGGTCGCGTTCGGCGGGGCGTCGTTCCCCGTCACCTGGATCGGCAAGGTCCGCACCGCGTTCATCTTCACGGGTCTGCTGCTGCTGCTCGTCGGGGTCGCTCTGGTGGATCAGGGCCGGGTCGACGGGGTCGCGGGGCTGGAGTCCGCCGGGCGGACGACCGAGACCGTCGCCGGAGTCCTGCTCGTCATCGGGCTGATCGGGCACTACGTCGCCGCCGTCGTCTACGCCGTGGCGCTGACCCGGCGTCTGCGCGCCCACGACTGACCGGGTCGGCGCGACCCGCGCCTCCTGCGCTCCGGCGTCCGACCCTCACCGGCGTCTCGACGGGACGGCGTAGCGTCCCCTCCATGACTCGCATCACCACACCGTTCACCGCCGGCACCACCGCACGCGAGGTCGTCGAGGGCCTCGACCTGACCGGCACCCGCGTCGTCGTCACCGGAGGGTCGTCGGGGATCGGCGTCGAGACCGTCCGGGCCCTGGTCTCGGCCGGAGCCGACGTCACCATCGCCGCCCGCAACCTGGAGCAGGCCGAGGAGGTGCGGGCCGGCATCGCGGGCTCCACCGACTCCGGCGAGGTCCGGGTCGCCTACCTCGACCTGCAGAAGCGCGACACCCTGCGGGCCTTCGCCGACGACTGGCAGGGGCCGCTCGACGTGCTGATCGACAACGCCGGCGTGATGGCGACCCCCGAGACGCGCACGCCCGAGGGGTGGGAGCTGCAGTTCAGCAACAACCACCTGGGGCACTTCGCCCTCGCGACCGCGCTTCGTGGCGCACTCGTCGCGGGTGCGGAGGCCTCGGGGTCGCCGTCACGGCTCGTGTCGCTCAGCTCGACGGGGCACCACATGTCACCCGTGGTGTTCGACGACGTCATGTTCGAGCGACGCGCGTACGACCCGTGGGCGGCTTACGGGCAGTCGAAGACGGCGAACTCGCTCTTCGCGGTCGGGGTCACGGCTCGCTGGGCGGATGACGGCGTGCTCGCGAACGCCGTCCACCCCGGCGGCATCATCACCCCGCTGCAGCGTCACCTGCCGAAGCAGGAGATGATCGACCGCGGCTGGATCGACGCCGACGGCACCCCGAACCCGGCGTTCAAGACGACCGAGCAGGGCGCGGCGACCTCGGTCCTCGCCGCCGTGCACCCGCTCGTCGAGGGCGTGGGGGCGCGCTACTTCGAGGACGTCGCCGAGGCGGAGCCGTTCCGCGACGACGCCCCCGGTCGCGGCGTGAAGCGCTACGCGCTCGATCCCGAGGAGGCCGACCGCCTGTGGGATCTCAGCGAGGGGCTGCTCGCCTGACCGCTCACGCCGACCGGAGAGGCGGACGAGGAGGGGTCTCGATCGCCCGCACCGCGCCTCCGCCCGCCGAGGGACTGCGCATCGCCGCGTCGTTGTCAAGCCGCTCGCGTCGGCGCTCACGGGGCCTAGTGTTGATCAGGTCGCACGTGAACCCATCACTCGTCACTCCAGCCCCCGGTGATGAGCGTCGGTCGCGGAAGCTGCGACCACAAAGGGCACAATGCTGATCAACAAGCTGCGCATCGACAGCCAGATGTTCTACCTCGAACCCGACGAGGACATCGAGGCGCTGAAGAAGCAGATCCTCGAGACGGCCCGCGGGGTCGCCGACTTCATCGTCTTCACACCCATCGGCCTCGGCAAGGTGTCCGTGCTCATGACTCCGCACACACCGGTGCGCTTCGAAGAGCAGGAGCACACGTCGGACGAGCTGCAGGAGTGGGAGGACGAGACTCCGCGCACCGACTACGACCTCGACTTCGACGCGTTCGGCGGCAGTCCGGCCTAGGCCCGTGCTCGGCTCGACCCCACGCCGAGCGGACCGCCTCGGTCGATGCTCCCGTCATCGGCGATCCCGGTGACCGCGAGGCCGACCCCTCGTCCGTGCCTCCGGAGCGCAGGGTGATGCGGCTTCATGCTCAGCGGTCGCCCCTCGGCCCGGCCGGCGAGTTCGGCTCTTCCAGGATCTGGAGCCCGCCGTTGCTGTTCGCGGACTGCTCGAGGGCGATGAGCCAGTCCCGGTTCACCGCGGGCATCCGACTGCCGTAGTACTTGAACACCAGCGAGATGGTGGGGTGGACCCAGATGGTGGTGCGCCCGTCACCGACCCGCTGGTCGTCGCGCCACGAGAAGTAGAACGACTCATTGCGGCGCAGCTTCGCACCGATCACGAGCTGCAGGTGCCCGAGAACCCGATCGTCGAACTCGACGGACAGGGAATGGTCGTATGTCAGGCTTCCCATGACATCGCCTCGCTCCCTGATCGGCACCCGCCGGCCCCGGAGGCAGGCACTGTACGACGGCCTCCGCGTGAGCGGATCCCTCGTCCAGAAGGATACCGTCCGGCACAGAACTGCCCCGGAGGGGTTGTGGAGCAGGCTGAGGTTCGGCTATGCGATCTGCCGCCCGCCTCGCCCGCGGCCTCCATCCGTTCCACCCGCTGACGGACCCCGCCCCTGATGTCAAGGGTCGGCTCGAAACCGCCCCTCCGCCTACCGTCGGGCGCATGAAGCACATCACGTATGCCGAGAAGTCCCTCCTCCTCGGCGATGCCACGGCCGATCTCCTGCTCGAGTACGCCGCGGCGCTCGGCTCGGACGGCACGAGCGACTCGATCTCGATCCACGCCATCAGCTCCGACGGCGACGAGGTCGACGCCACGTTCCTGATCGGCGAGGGGTCCCCGCTCATGAGCGAGACGACGACGAGCACTCTGCCCGAGCCCGACAACACCGCCGCCGAGGAGCACATGCGCGAGCGCATCGGGCGACTCGCCCGGCCCCCGCACGGCGGCTCGCTCGACGACGACGAGATGCTGCGCGACGACTACGACGAGTTCCCGGGCTGACCCGTGGTGCTCCTCCGCCCCTCCGCAGTGCTCGAGCGCGACGTCGTCGCCGGGGTGCACCGGCTCGAGGTCGCCGACACGAACCTCTACCTCGTCGAGCACGACGACCGGGTGCTCGTCGTCGACGCGGGCCTCCCCGCCGCGTGGCCGCACCTCCTGCAGGCCCTCTTCGAGACCGGTCACGGACGCGACGACGTCGACGGGGTGCTGCTCACGCATGCGCACTTCGATCACGTCGGCTGCGCTCGGCAGGTGCGGCGTCGCTGGGGCCTGCCCGTCTGGGTGCACGACGCCGATGCGCGTCTCGCGGCCCATCCCTACGCGTACCGGCACGAGAGGCCGCGCTGGCGGTACCCGGTCGAGCACAGGGCCGCCCTGCCGGCACTCGCCCGGATGACCCTCGCCGGGGCCCTCGCCGTGCGCGGCGTGCGCGACACGCGGCCCCTCGGATCGGACACCCCTCTGCCCACCGGGGCCGTCGTCATCCCCACCCCGGGTCACACCGACGGGCACATCGCCCTGCACCTGCCCGATCGCGACGCCGTCATCGTCGGCGACGCGCTCGTGACCCTCGATCCCTACACCGGCGAGCGGGGTCCGCAGATCGTCGCGGGGGCGGCGACGGCCGACAGCGACGCGGCCCTGGCCTCGCTCGACGCCCTCGTCGCGACCGGGGCCGGCGTCGTGCTGCCCGGGCACGGCGCCCCGTGGCGGGAGGGCGTGGGCCGCGCGGTCGAGCTCGCGCGCCGTCGCGGAGCCCACTGAGTCGCTGCGCTGCGCTGCGGCTGCCGCCGTGACGGTCGCCGCTGCCGCAGGCGCCGATCGGCGCCCCCACGAGAGAGACCCCCGTGCGAACACGGGGGTCTCGTCGTCGGCGTGAGTCAGCTGCCGAGCTTGTGGGCCTTCTTGACGGCGGCCTTGCGGGCCTTCAGCACGTCCTTCTTGGCGGCCTTGCGGGCCTTCTTGACCTTGGGGTCGTTCCAGAACGAGCCGAGGTAGTTCGAGATCTCCTTGTAACGACCCTTTCCGGCCTTGGCTCCGTAGGTGTACGCGATGAACGCGATGACGGCGATGACGAGGTAACGGAAACGCATTGAGGGTCCTCCCG
Source organism: Frigoribacterium sp. Leaf172 (assembly GCF_001424285.1). Classification (NCBI taxonomy): domain Bacteria; kingdom Bacillati; phylum Actinomycetota; class Actinomycetes; order Micrococcales; family Microbacteriaceae; genus Frigoribacterium; species Frigoribacterium sp. Leaf172. Next base: position 108,072 of record NZ_LMPB01000003.1, read on the forward strand.
GTGGGCGATCTGGTGTCGATACGACGGTAGTCCTCCGGCCTGGGCGCGTGTCCACCCGGGCCGGAGGCGGCCGACGGCGGCGGTCAGGCCGAGCGGCGACGGCGGGCGACGACGAGCGCGCCGAGGCCGAGGGCGACGAGCAGCCCGCCGATCAGGCCGAGCGTCGCGGTGCCCTCGTCGGTGCCGGTGTAGGCCAGGTCGCCACCGGTGCCGGTGCCCGTCGCGGTCCCGCTGCCGGAGCCGGCCGGGGTGCCCTGCGCCCCTCCGGTGCCGGCGGGGACGACGCCCGGGGCGCTCTCGCCGTCGGCGGTGACGACGGAGAACGAGGTCGACACGGTGGGGGAGATGCGGCGCACCTCGGCGTCGACCGGCCGCGAGTCGTCGGCGTAGGTGACCGCGCGGGCCGTGTAGCGGAGCTCACCGGGCCGTTCGACGCTGTGCACCGACCAGGCGCCCGAGGGGTCGACCCGCGCCGAGATGACCTGGCCGTCGGCGAGGGTCAGCTCGACCCATCCGCCGGGCGTGCCGGTCCCCTGGACGTCGAACGCGGCGGCGGGGTCGTACAGCCCGACGTGCCCTTCGGGGACGGGGAAGGTGTCCTGCGGGTACTCGACGTCCGCCACGATGCGACCGCCGTCGCGGGGCGTCGTGATGGTCGGCGCGGCCAGCGTGACCGGGCGCAGGTCGATCGCCCGACCGCCCGAGACGGGCGACTTCTCGCTGAGCTGCAGGCCGCTGGGCGACACGAGGTACTGGCGGGTGCTGATGCGCCACTTGCCCGAGGGGATGACGGCGTCGTAGACGAGGGTCCCCGAGGCCGGGATCGTGGGCTCCGGAACAGCGGTGCGGTAGCGGTTGCCGCCGATCTCGCGGTACGAGAACTCGGCCTTCGCCCCCGGGACGCCGGTGATGACGATCCGGACGGGCCCGCTGTCGCCGACGGCCCCGTCGATCGCGGTCGGCTCGATCTGCGCGCCGTCGACCGGCGTGATCATGACCGGGGCGGCGGGCGTCGCCCGGAACGCCGTCTCGAGCGTGAACGAGAACACCGTCTCGGGCGAGGCGGCTCCCACGGGGGAGCCGTCGGCACCGGCTTCGTACTGACGGCTGGTGAGCTTCCAGGTCGTGTTCGCGAGCGTGAGCGTCGTCGACCACGCGCCGTCGGCGGCGACCGGGACCTCGGCGTAGCGGACGGGCGAGACCGAGGAGGCCGGGTCGAGGCGGAGCTTGACCACGGAGCCCGGCTGCGCCGTGCCGGTGAAGGCGAGCGGCGCGGTGGTGGCGGTGCCGCCGTCCTCCGGGGTCACGCCGACGGTCTGTCCGGAGCGGGGGCTCGTGACGACCGGGGCGGCCGCGATGGCGGCGGCGCCGATCGGCGCGTCGTCGGTGACGGCCTCGTCGGTGACGGCCTCGTCGGCGACGGGCGTCTCGACAGGAGCGTCCGTGGCGGGAGCCTCGACCTCGGGAGTCGCGCCCTCCGACACCTCGGCGGTCGGTGCGGCGGCGGGCTCGGCGCCCAGAGCGGGGCCGACCGAGATCAGCGCGCCCCCGAGAGCGATCGACACGGTCGCAGGGATGGCGAGCGCCTTCTGCCAGGTGGTGTTCATGATGAAGCCCTTCGTGTGGATCGTCCCCTGCGAACCGCCCGGATCCACCGAGGGCGAGAACCGCCGGCCCGGTGATCCCGACGCCGACGTGCTCGACGCTACGTCGCCCCTCCGTCGACCGAACCACCTGTTGCGGTTCCGTTACACGAAGTCGTCCGCTCGGATGAGGGGGCCTCATCAGAGCGGCGCACCAGAGGTACCGCACGACGGACGCGCGGCTGCGCAACACCCCCGCCGCCCACCGGAAACACCCTCGCAACACCGCCTCGCTACCGTCATGCCATGGGCGACCTCTTCAGCGGATACGCGGCCACGGCCACCGGCGGCGGCACGGGCAGGAGGAGGCGCGTGGTCGAGAGCGCGCGGGTCGCGCCGCGTGCCTGGGACGAGATGTTCGACACCGACGGGCAGGCCCGCCGCGCCTACGCCGACATCCACGCGACCCTCGAGGGCATGACGCAGGACGACCTGCGCGGTCGGACGGCGGCGCTCGCCGACTCGTACCTCGCGCAGGGCGTCACGTTCGACTTCGCGGGCGAGGAGCGCCCGTTCCCCCTCGACGCCGTGCCGCGGGTCGTCGAGCACGACGAGTGGTCGGGCGTCGAGGCGGGCATCGCGCAGCGGGTCAAGGCGCTCGAGGCGTTCCTGTCCGACGTCTACGGCGCGCAGCGGGCGGTCGCCGACGGCGTCATCCCCGCGAGCCTGCTGACCTCGTCGAGCCACTTCCATCGTCAGGCGGCGGGCATCGAGCCGGCCAACGGCGTGCGCATCCAGGTCTCGGGCATCGATCTCGTGCGCGACGAGGCGGGCGCCTGGTGCGTGCTCGAAGACAACGTGCGGGTGCCGAGCGGTGTCAGCTACGTCATCTCGAACCGCCGCGTCATGGCCCAGACGCTGCCCGAGCTGTTCGTCTCGATGCGGGTGCGCCCGGTCGGCGACTACCCGAACCGTCTGCTGTCGGCCCTGAAGAAGAGCGCGCCGTCGGGCGTCGACGAGCCGACCGTCGTCGTGCTGACCCCGGGGGTCTTCAACTCGGCGTACTACGAGCACACCCTGCTGGCGCGTCTGATGGGCGTCGAGCTCGTCGAGGGCCGCGATCTCTACTGCTCGGGCGGCCGGGTGTTCATGCGGACGACCGGCGGCCCCGAGCGGGTCGACGTCATCTACCGCCGGGTCGACGACGAGTTCCTCGACCCGCTGCAGTTCCGGGCCGACTCCGTGCTCGGTTCGCCGGGCCTCCTGATGGCGGCTCGTCTCGGCACCGTGACGATCGCGAACGCGGTCGGCAACGGGGTCGCCGACGACAAGCTCGTCTACACGTACCTGCCCGAGCTGATCCGCTACTACCTCGGCGAGGAGGCGCTCCTCCCGAACGTCCGCACCTGGCGTCTCGAGGACCCGGGCGCCCTCGACGAGGTGCTCGACCGCCTCGACGAGCTCGTCGTGAAGCCCGTCGACGGCTCGGGCGGCAAGGGGCTGGTCGTCGGGCCGGCCGCCAGCCGTCGCGAGCTCGACGTGCTGCGGTCGCAGCTGCTCGCCGACCCGCGCGGCTGGATCGCGCAGCCGGTCGTGCAGCTGAGCACCATCCCGACCCTCGTCGACGAGGGACTCCGCCCCCGGCACGCCGACCTGCGGCCCTTCGCCGTGCACGACGGCGACGACGTCTGGGTGCTGCCCGGCGGGCTCACCCGGGTGGCCCTGCCCGAGGGCCAGCTGGTCGTCAACAGCAGTCAGGGCGGCGGCTCGAAGGACACCTGGATCGTCGGCGGCGACGTCAACGCCTGGGCCGGACACGACGTCAGCGCGCTGATCGCCGAGCAGACGACGCCGACCCAGTCGATCCCGATCGTCGACGCGTCGGCGCACCACGGCGACCACAGCCCCGATCACGCCCCTCAGGACGACCCGCGCAACGACCAGCAGGCGCAGCAGCAGCAGGAGCACCAGGAGCAGCAGCAACAGGCCCGGGAGGCGCGGGTCGGCCCACGAGGCCGCGCCGCGCCTCCTGCGGGCCCCCGCCCCGACCCCGGGGTCACCACGTCGGAAGGAACGTCATGCTGAGCCGCATCGCCGAGAGCCTGTTCTGGATCGGCCGGTACATCGAACGGTCGGACGGCACCGCGCGCATCCTCGACGTCCACCTGCAGCTGCTGCTGGAGGACCCGTGGATCGAGGAGGACACCGCCTGCCGCAGCCTCCTCGCGGTGATGGGCAGCGAGGCCCCCGCCGATGTCGAGCTGACGCGGGGCGACGTGCTCTCGATGCTCGCCGTCGACCGTCACAACCCGGCGTCGATCGCGTACTCGCTCGGCGCCGCGCGCGAGAACGCGAGGCGGGCCCGCGAGATCGTCTCGACCGAGCTCTGGGAGTGCCTGAACACCACCCGGGCCCGCATGCCGCGCAAGGTCGCCGACGACAAGGTGCACGAGTTCTTCGGGTGGGTGCGCGAGCGCAGCGCCCTCGCCGTCGGCATCATCGAGTCGGCCACCAGCCGCGACGAGGTGTGGCAGTTCTTCACCCTCGGCCGGTCGATCGAGCGCGCCGACATGACCGCCCGGCTGCTGGCGACGCGCACGCTCACCGAGGCGTCCGGCCCGTCGTGGACGACCATCCTCCGCTCGTGCGGCGCCTACGAGGCGTACCTGCGCACCTACAAGGGGGTGCCGAGCGCTCGCAACGCCGCCGAGTTCCTGCTGCTCGACCGGCTGTTCCCCCGCAGCGTCCTGTTCGCGATCAGTCGCGCCGAGGCCTGCCTGCGCGAGGTCGAGCCGTCGAACCACCGGGTGGCGGCCTCGGACAGCGGGGTGCGCATCCTCGGTCAGATGCGCAGCGAGCTCGAGTACAAGCCCATCGGGCAGATCCTCGACGACCTGCCCGGTCAGATGGACGTCGTGCAGGAGGCGACGAGCGCCGCCTCCGAGGCGATCCGTCAGCGGTACTTCCCCACCAGCGCGGCGCCCACCTGGGTCGGTGAGCGCTCGTGAGCCGCCTGCGGATCCGCCACCGGACCGGCTTCTCGTACCGGGGCGAGGCCGTCGCGAGCTACAACGAGGCGCGCATGCTGCCGGCCCACACCGAGGGCCAGTTCGTGCTGTCGTCGCATCTGCGCATCGAGCCGGTCGCGGCCACGCACGAGTACATCGACTACTGGGGCACCCGGGTGTCGTCGTTCGAGGTGCTGCTGCCGCACCGCGAGCTCTCGCTGACGGCGACGTCGCTCGTCGAGGTGCGCCCGCTCGAGCACCCCGACTCCGAGATGGACTGGACCGAGCTCGCCGCCGTCGCGGGGGCGACCACCGAGTTCGTCGAGCACCTCGAGCAGACGCCGCTCACCCGGCCGCCCGCCGAGCTCGTCGCCCTGGCCCGCGAGACCGCGGCGAAGGCCTCGTCGCCCCGCGCCGCCGGGCTCGCGATCTGCGAGCAGCTCGGCGACGCGGTCGCCTACCTGCCCGGGGTGACGAACGTGAAGACGACCGCCTCCGAAGCCTGGGAGGCGCGGGCCGGGGTCTGCCAGGACATCGCCCACATCACCGTGGGCGCGTTGCGCGCCGTGGGCATCCCCGCACGGTACGTCAGCGGCTACCTGCACCCGAAGCCGGCCGCCGAGCTGCGCGAGACCGTCACGGGCGAGTCGCACGCGTGGGTCGAGTACTACTGCGGATCGTGGCGCGGCTACGACCCGACCAACCTGATCGACATCGGCGAGCGGCACGTCATCGTCGGGCAGGGGCGCGACTACCGCGACGTGCCGCCGTTGCGCGGCGTGTACGCGGGGTCGTCGAACTCGACGCTGTTCGTGACGGTCGAGATCACCCGGGAGGCGTGAGGGGCGGGGCACCGGTGGCGGTGCCGGTGCCCGTCGTCGCCAGGTCGGCGTCGAGCCGTCGGAGGCCGGGGTGGTTCGCCACGCCGTCGAGGCCGTGCGTGCCGAACAGGGTCATCACCGCGGCGAGGGGCACGGCGACGCCGCGGAGGCGCAGGGGGGCGCTCAGGCCGTCGAACTCGCACACCAGGGCCCAGTCGGCGATCTCGGGGTGGACGGCCGTCATCGCCGAGTAGGGGAAGCTCAGCCACTGCCCGCCGGCCAGGCAGATGAGCCGCTGGTTCGAGACGACGAGTCGCCCGTGCTGGTGCTCGCGCCACTGGTCACGGGCCTGCGCCTCGGCGCTCCGTCGGGCCGACGCGCTGCTCACCGTCGAGACCGCGAGCCCGGCGAGCATCGCCGCGGGGCTGCCGAAGAAGAAGCGCGGACCGCCGCCGGGTGCGACGCTCTGCCCGTAGTAGCGCTCGTACTCGACGGGGAGGTCGTAGAAGAAGACCTCGCCGGGCTGCGGCACGACCTCCCAGACGGCGATCGTCGGCGGGACGCGGTGCTCGAGCAGGCTGCCGCGCAGGTGCCGTGCGTCTCGCCACGCGATCTCGCTCGCGGTCCACCGGTCGACCCGGGCGAGCTCGGCGCCGCGCTCGGCCGCGGTGAGGCGGCCGGTCCGATGGCGCCAGTCCCGGAAGGTGCGGAGCGCGCCCCGCACCGTGAGGACGATCGCGACGGCGGCGACCGCGGGGACGGCCAGCGCGAGGGCCGGAGACGCGAACGACATCGCGGTGACCGTGCCGTCGGCCGTCGCGGCGGAGGCGGCTGACGAGAGCAGGAGGAGCGCGATGACACCCGCGGCACCGGCCGCGAGCGGCACGACCCAGCGGAGATGACGCCTCATCCCGCGAGTCTAGAGCGGAGCGGTGTTGGCCACCCCTCCGCCATCCTGGCCGCCGGGCGGGCGATGCCGAACCCGCCGCCGAACCCGGGTCAGCAGGCGGTGTACGAGTAGCCCGGCTCGTCCGCCGGCACGAGGTCGCGGTCCCGCACGATGGTCGACGGCGCGGTGTCGAGTGCGTCGACGCGTGCGCACACCTCGTCGGCCGTGCCCCGCAGGTCGTCGGTGTACTCGATGTCGAAGACGAGTCCGCCGTAGACGTCGGTGAAGGCGTCGCACTCGTCGAACAGATCGCACTCCTCGGTGACCGCGAAGTCGAAGCCGATCTCGTCGCGCCCCCGGGCCGCGAGATCGGCGGAGTTCTTCTGGGCCGCGGCGAGCCCGGCGTCGTGCGCCTCGGCGACGAGCAGGGTGGCGAACGCCACGGCGTCCTCTTCGTCGAAGGCGCCCTCCGATCGGGTCCACGAGTCGAGGTTGTCGAACTCGACGGCCTGGTAGCCGGCATCGGCGCAGGCGGTGATCGTCTCGGCCTGGCGTGCGGCGATGGCCTGGCGGTTCACGTCGGTCGCGATGTCGAGCAGGTGCTCGTCGGGCCAGCCCGGGTCGACCAGGGGCTCGCCGCCGGGCAGACGGACGAGCAGGTCGCGCGGCCAGTCGACGCCCGGCTGCGTCTGGAATCCGTTGACGTAGCAGACGCCGTACGCGTCGGCGGCGGGCGCCTCGGTGCTGTCGCGGGCGACGACGGCGGCTCCGTCGGGGACGGGCGACGCGCCTCCCAGCTGGTAGTCGAAGCGGGCTCCCGCGGGTGGCAGGCCGATGTCGGCGGCCTCGGACGAGGAGGCGCGGGTCGACGCGTCGCCCGCCCCCGCCGAGCAGGCGGTCGCGCCGAGCACGAGCGCGGTGGCCGTCAGCACGGCCGCCCCGATGCGACGGCCCCGGGCGTCGAGACGCCGACGGCCGGATCGGACGGGAGGGGGTACGACGGGGGACTGCTTCACGGTCAGAGCCTAGGTCAGCGTCTCGCCGTCGGAGGGTCGAGGGGCCGTGATCGTCGGCGCGTCAGCCCGCAGGCGTGCGAGTGGGCGTCTCGGCGGTCGTCGACGTCGGCGCCGCGGTCGGAGCGTCGCGCGCGACGAGGAACCTCGCCCGCGCCTCGGCGGAGGCCTGCTCGCGCTCGAGATCCTGACGCTCCCGGTTCGACCGCGCGCTCTCGCGTGCGGCGCCGAGGGCCCGCGAGTTCTCTCGCGCGAGCCCGGCGGCGGCGGCGGAGGCGCGCCGCACGCCGTCTCCGGCGGTGCGCCCGGTGCTGCGCACGCGCTCCCACGACGATCGGGCCAACGGCGCCGCGCCGGATGCGAGGGCGGCGCCTCGAGCCCTGAGGCGGTCGGCCGACCCCGGCCCGCTCAGCACGCTCGACGGGGGTGCGTCGACGGGCGAGCCGTCCGCGGGGGCGACAGGGGCGTCGGAGGTGGCGGGTCGCGCCTCCTCGGCAGGGTCCTCGTCGAACGTGCCGTCGGAGCCGGGTGGCAGCGCCCCCAGAGTCCGGTCGACGACCCCGACGAGCGCGAGGGCGAGACCGGCGACGACGAGACCGACACCGAGCAGCGCGAACGCGACCGCCTCGAAGTCGAGGTCGGTGAACGCGAGGTAGTCGTCGCCGAAGAGTCCCATCTGCGCGAGACGGAACGTGGAGGCGACCGAGACCAGCACGCCGGCGGTGGTCATGGTGAGTCCTGCGGTGACCGCAGCGCTCGCTCGACTCATGGGGCACCTCCGTTCGCGGATCGGTTCAGGAGGCGCGCGAAGGCGTGCTCTCCTGGTGCGAATGTAGTCCCCGGCCGGGATCGCCGCGTAACGATCGGGCGGCGACGGGTGACGCGCCGACTCGTGCACACCCCGCACGTTCCGGGCGGTTGCACGGTCGATGCGTGGGCTTTACCGATCTGGAGCCGACACGATCGCCTCATGGCTGACTTCTCACGACTCATCGGCGCGGCCGCCCGCGCGCTCGGCAACTCGAACCAGGGCCGCGGCGGCTCGGGGTCGGGCTCGGGCTCGACCGACTGGCGCGACATGGTGCGCAAGGTCTCCGACAAGGTGACCGGCGACGACCGCGGGGACGGCAGGCAGGGGCAGCAGGGTCAGTACGGCGTGCAGGGCCGGCAGGGCCAGCCGTACGGGGCGGGTCAGGGCGACCCTCGTCGGGTCCCGGCCCAGGGCGGGAACCCCTCGCGCGGCGGGTCGTCGATGTCGGCGGCCGACCGTCAGGCCCTCGCGAAGTACGACTACCTGCTGCAGACGGCACCTCCGCAGCAGCTCGAGCAGGTGCACCGCGACGCGTTCGAGCGCCTGACGCCCGAGCAGCGCGAGCAGGTGCTCGCCCGTCTGACGGCCGAGTCGCCGGCGGACCGTCCCGCCTCGAGCAGCCCCGCCGACCTCGCCCGGTCGGCCACACGCGGCGAGGTCGCCCGCCCTGGACTCATGAAGCGCGTGCTCGGCAGCACGGGCGGCAAGGTCGGCGCCGGCGCCGCAGCGGGCATCGGCATCGGCGCGCTGGGCGGGCTGGCCGTCGCCGTGGCCGGTGGCGCCGCCCTCAGCGCCGTGGCCGCGCCGATGCTCGGCGACGCGCTCGCGAACGGCGTCGACTTCGAGCAGTTCGCCGGCGGATTCGAGGGCCTCGACGGCCTGGCCGCGAGCGGCGAGGAGTTCGTCGGCGGCCTCGGCGAGCAGGCGAGCGGCTTGGGCGAGCAGGCCAGCGGTCTCGGCGAGCAGGCGAGCGAGTTCGGCTCGAACTTCCAGATCCCCGGGCTCAGCGACTTCTTCGACCGGTAGAGCTCCGTCGGAGCCCCCGCGGTCCCCGATGCGCGTCGCCCTCTCGGCGACGCGCATCGTCCGTCGCGGCGGGTGACGCTGGTCGTCCGTCGCGGCGGGCGGCGCGGGTCGCCGGCGCCGCCTGCTAGGCGCGAGGCTGGCTGGTGCGCGCCGGCTCGAACGTCGCCGCCATGACGGTGACGTCGTCGGGGCGCTCCTCGGCTCCGGCCGTGTTCGCGATCGACTGCACGATCTCGGCCGCGCCCGGCGTCCGGCGGACGAGGTCCTCGAAGCGGTTGACCGCCTCCAGCTCGTCGTCGTAGAGGTCGAGCACGCCGTCGCTGACGCAGATGAGCGTGTCGCCGGCCTGGGCCTGCGTGGTGAACGTGGTCCACTCGGAGCCGATGCCGATGGGCAGGTTCAGCGAGCGCAGACGCTCGACCCGGCCGTCGGCGCGACGCAGCACGGCGAGGCCGTGCCCGGCGTCGGCCCAGTGGATGACCCCGTCCATGCCGATGCGGGCATGGAAGCACGTCGTGAACTGCGTCTCGATGTCGGCTCCGGTCTCGACTCCGGCGGAGGCGCGCCGCAGGGCGGCCGCGGGGTCGGGCTCGTCGGCCGAGCTGCGGATGACCGAGCGCACGGCGGCGGCGATCATGCCGGCGCCGACGCCCTTGCCCATGACGTCGCCGAGCGTGATGGCGATGCCGTCGTCGGTGGGGTACCAGTCGAAGAAGTCACCGCCGACGGTGCGGGCCGGCACGCAGGCGCCGTACACCGAAAAGGAGGCGGGCAGCGTCGACGCGTCGGGCGGCAGCAGCGACTGCTGCACCACGGCTGCTCGGTCGAGCTCGCCCTGCACGGCGCGACGCCGGGCCTGCGACAGGGTGAGGCGCAGTTCGGCCTGCCGGGCCAGCTCGTTCACGGCGACCGCGAGGGTGCCGTAGACCATCAGCGACAGCGCCAACCGCACGACCTCGCTCGACGGCGGGCCCGACGGGTCGAACAGGAACGGCATCAGCAGCGTGACCAGCGAGCCGATCATCGCGAAGACCACGTGTCCTCGACCGGGGCGCGACGCCATCCAGACGATGGCGAGGATCACGATGTTCAAGAAGACCGAGCGGCTGTCGCCGGTGCCGTGACGGAGCATCCCGACGGCGACGAAGCCGGACCCGGGGATGAGCAGCTCCCATCGCAGGGACACGTGGCCTCGGGCGATCAGCTCGGCGAAGCCCAACGCGGCGACGGCCAGCACGACGCCGGCCCACATCACGGGGGCGTCCGTGACCATCAGCCAGGGGGTGGTGACGCTGAGGACGGCCGAGAGCGCGATCAGCAGGGCGATGAACGACTGCTTGACGAACGGCACGCGCTTCGCGGGCACGCGCTCGATGGCCCTGGTGAGAACTCGTGATCGAGGCCCGGTGGTGCTCTGATCCGACATGCGTCCTCCATGGCGGGCGGCGGTGACCGTCCGTTTCGTGCCTGTGGTACCCGTCGCACGAAGAGGTGGAAAGGTCCGTCCAGTTTAGATGCTGGGACATCCTCATCGGTCAGCCTAGAGGGGAGCGGTGGACCGGCAGGCCCCCAGTGCGCGGGTCGACAGAACCGTCGGCCGAGGAGGCGCGGGTCAGGTCGACTGACCCGTCGCGGTCCCCTCGTCCAGGCCGAGATCGCGGGCCGCCTCCTCGCGCGCGGCGCGCTCGCGAGCGGCGGTCTGCCCGGCCGCGTCGCCGTCGTGCTGCAGCGTGTAGTGGAACCGCCCCGCACCCACCACGGGAAGCGCGCCCGTCGCCACCGCCGGGTCGTCGGGCAGCACCCGATGCACGCGCAGATGCCGACCCCGCACGAGCCACACGATCGCCACGGCGGCGGCGACGAAGCCCGAGGCGGCGGCCACGCCGATGGCCCAGCGGGGGCCGGCCACGTTCGCGATCCAGCCGACGGCCGGTGCGCCGAGCGGCGTGCCGCCGGTGAAGACCGCCATGTAGAGGGCCATGACGCGGCCGCGCATCCTCGGTGCCGTCGTCAGCTGCACGGTCGCGTTCGCGGTCGTCATGAGGGTGATCGACGACAGCCCGACCGTGACGAGCACGGCGGCGAAGCTCCAGTACGACGGCATGAGGGCCGAGACGAGGCAGGTGACGCCGAAGGCGAGCGCGGCTGCGATCAGCACGCGCCATCGGGGCTGCTCGCGTCGTGCCGAGAGCAGGGCGCCGACCAGCGAGCCGACGGCGATGCACGACGAGAGCAGGCCGAAGCCGCTCGCGTCGGTGCCGAACTCGACGCTCGCCATCGTCGAGGTGAAGATGGCGAAGTTGAGACCGAAGGTGCCGATCACGAACACCATCACGAAGACGACCACGAGGTCGGGGCGTTCGCGGACGTACCGGAACCCCTCTCTGATCTGGCCCTTCGCGCGCGAGACGACCGGTTTCAGCTCGAGCTGCGCCACCCGGAGGAACCGCAGCGACAGCAGCACCGCCGCGAACGAGCCGGCGTTGATGATGAACACCCACCCCGTGCCGATCGTCGCGATGAGTACCCCCGCGACGGCCGGGCCAATCAGGCGGGCGCCGTTGAACGAGGCCGAGTTGAGGCTGACGGCGTTGGTGAGATGACCGGGCGGGACGAGCTCGGAGACGAAGCTCTGCCGCACGGGCGCATCGATGGCCGCGGCGACGCCGAGCAGCAGCGCGAAGACGTAGACCATCCAGAGCTCGACCGTGTCGGTCAGCACGAGCAGACCCAGGGCGAGTCCGAGCAGGCCCATGCTCAGCTGCGTCACCATCAGCAGCCGTCTCCGGTCGAACCGGTCGGCGATCAGCCCCGTGATGGGCACCATCAGGATGGGCGGGGCGAACTGCAGCGCCATCGTGATGCCGAGCGCCGTCGCATCGTCGTCGGTCAGATCGGTGAGGACGAGCCAGTCCTGGGCGGTGCGCTGCATCCAGGTGCCGATGTTCGACACCAGGGCCCCGGCGAACCAGAGCCGGTAGTTGAACAGCGACAGGCTGCGGAACATCGTGCTCACGACACGACCGGCGGACTCACGACGGCCGTCCCGGGTCGAGGAGGCGCGGTGTCGGTCATCGAGTGACCACGATAATCGCTCCGCCGCGTCGCCGCCGAGGGCGGTGCAGATCGTGCGACTCTGCGGCGCGCGCAGTGCGTTCCATGGCCCGACACCCGTCGGACACCGGGCGGACACGCGCTGTCGACGACGGACCGGTCGACTGACGGGGTCCCCCGATCAGGGGTGGACCCGCACCGTCGATCACCTGGAGCAGGAGCACGAAGTGACCCCCACGACCCGCCGCCGCCGCGCGGCCCTCATCACGGGGGCGGTGGCGATCAGCGCCTCCCTGGCCCTCGCCCCCGCCGTCGCGTCCGCGGCGACGCCGTCCGACGTCGCCGAGAACGGCGGTGCCGCCCGCAGCATCGACGACAGCACGCAGGTGCTGCTCGACTCGGTGAAGGCCGGCCCCGCGAAGAACGTCATCCTGCTGATCGGCGACGGCATGGGCGACTCCGAGATCACCTCGGCGCGCAACTACGCCTACGGCGCCGGCGGGCAGCTGCCCGGCATCGACGCCCTGCCGCTGACCGGCCAGTACACGACGTACTCGCTGTACCGCGACGGTGCGAACAAGGGCGAGCCCGACTACGTGCCCGACTCCGCCGCGACCGGCTCGGCCTGGGCCACCGGCACCAAGACGTACGACAACGCGATCTCGGTCGACATCGACGGCGTCCCGCAGGACACCCTGCTCGAGATCGCGAAGGCGAACGGCAAGAAGACCGGCAACGTGTCGACGGCGGAGCTGCAGGACGCGACGCCGGCCGTGCAGGCCGCCCACGTCGCCGCGCGGAGCTGCTACGGCCCCGACTCGGTGACCCAGTGCGGCGCCGACGCCCTCGACCAGGGCGGTCTCGGCTCGATCAGCGAGCAGATCATCGGCACCCGTGCCGACGTCACCCTCGGAGGAGGCGCGGCGTCGTTCACGCAGACCGCCCGCGCCGGTCAGTGGCAGGGCGAGACCCTGTTCGACCAGGCGGCCGACCGCGGATACCAGATCGTCCGCGACGCCGCGGGCCTCGACGCCGTGGCCGCGGCCGGCCAGGCGGCCCCGGTGCTCGGCACCTTCACCGACGGCAACTTCCCGACGCGCTTCGCCGCGACGACCGCGACCGTCGGCGGGGCCGACCTCGCGCCGCAGACCTGCACGCCGAACCCCGAGCGCCTCCCGACCGACCTCTCGCTGCGCTCGCTCACCGAGAAGTCGATCGATCTGCTCGACACCGGCGACCAGGGCTTCTTCCTGCAGGTCGAGGGGGCGTCGATCGACAAGCGCGACCACAGCGCCGACGCCTGCGGCCAGATCGGCGAGGTGCTCGACCTCGACGAGGCCGTGCGGGCCGCGCTCGACTTCGCCATCGCCGACGGCGACACGATGGTCATCGTCACCGCCGACCACGCGCACACCAGCCAGATCGTCGACAGCACGCCGCCCGCGACGCTCAGCACCGCGCTGACCACGGTCGACGGCACCACGATGAAGATCGCCTACGGCACGGCCGCGGCCGGCGGATCGCAGCAGCACACCGGTTCGCAGCTGCGGGTCGCGGGCTACGGCCCCGGCGCCGGCAACGTGGTCGGCCTCATCGACCAGACGGACAACTTCTTCACGATCAGCAACGCCCTCGAGCTCGACCGCGACCTCGACGGACTGAGCGCCGCCGCGACGGTCTCGGCCCCGAGCGAGGTCGCACCCGAGAGCTCCTTCACGGTCTCGGGCGCGGGGCTGAACGGCGACCGCCAGGTGCGGGCCGTCCTCGACGCCGGTGACGGCGCCGACCCGGTCGACCTCGGTCTGTCCGACGTGGTCGACGGCACCGTGACGCTCACCGCGACGGCTCCCGCCGAGGCGGGGAACGCGACGGTCACCCTGACCGGCGTGCAGTCTGGAGTCACCGCGAGCGCGGTCGTGGCGGTCGTCGACGGCGCGGTCGCGCCGGTTCCGACGGCGACCCCGGCGCCCGGCGACCCCTCGGCGACGCCCACCGACCCGGCCGGCGTCGTGCCGGTCGGAGACGACGGCAGCGCCGGCGGTGCGGGCACGGCCGGCTCCGGCCCGCTGGCCTTCACCGGGTCGGAGGCGCTGCCGGCGCTGGTGCTCGCCCTGATGCTCGTCGTCTCGGGCGCCGTGCTCGTGGCTCGCCGTCGTCGCCAGCAGCAGCTCGCCTCGGCGAACGGGGACCTGGGGCCGCAGCTGTAGCCCGCTCCGGATCGCGGGGACTCGAAGCGGAGGGGACACCGTCGAACACGGCGGCGTCGCCTCCGCTTCGCGCTGTCTCGCGCCGTGCCCGCCAGGCGCTGTCGCGCGCCGTGCTCGCTAGGCGCTGTCGCGCGCCGTGCCCGCTAGGCGCTGTCGCGCGCCGTGCCCGCTAGGCGCTGTCGCGCGCCGTGCCCGCCAGGCGCTGTCGCGCGCCGTGCCCGCCAGGCGCTGTCGCGCGCCGTGCCCGCCAGGCGCTGTCGCGCGCAGTGCCCGCCAGGCGCTGTCGCGCGCAGTGCCCTCTAGGCGCTGTCGCGCCACATGATGTCGGTGGGCAGCAGGACTCCGCCGGGGCGGTCGGTGCCGCCGAGCTGGTCGAGCACCTGCTGGGCGGCCCGGCGGCCGAGGTCCTCCGCGGGCTGACGCACCGTCGAGAGCGCCGGGGTGCAGCGCAGCGCCCACGAGCTGTCGTCGAAGCCGACGATCCCGACCCGGCCGGGCACGTCGATGCCGCGACGGTGCAGCACGTCGAGCGCGCCGGCCGCGACGGCGTCGGACGCGGCGAAGACCCCGTCGACCGTCGGGTCGCGTCGCAGCAGCTCGGACATGCCGTCGACGCCGGCCGTGTAGCTGTAGAACGGGTTGCGGACCACGAGGTCGGGGTCGAAGAGCTCGCCGAGCGCCGTGCGGAAGCCCGCGAGTCGGTCTTCGCCCGAGTCGCGGTCGAGCCCCGAGGCGAGCATGCCGATGCGGCGACGCCCCGTGCCGACCAGCCGACGGACGATCGCCTCGGCCGCGGCGCGGTTGTCGATGCCGATGAAGGGGATGTCGGGGGCGTCGGGCGGATGGCCGACGAACGACGCCGGAAGACGCAGCTCGGCGACGGCCTCGGAGATCGGGTCGCCGGTGCGGGCCGAGAGGATGATCGCGCCGTCGACGAAACCGCCGCGGAGGTACTCGATGACGCGGTCGCTGTCGCGCTGCGAGTCGATCATCAGGGTGACGAGCTGATGGTCGGCCTGCGAGAGCACGGCGTTCGTGCCGATCAGGATGTTGCCGATGTTGGGGTCGTCGAGCACGACCGAGTGCGGCTCGTGGACGATCAGCGCGATGGCACGCGAGCGCTGCGTGACGAGGTTGCGGGCCGCGGCGTTGCGCACGTAGCCGACCTTCGCCACGGCGGCCTCGACGGCCTCGCGCGCCTGCGCCGAGACGTACGGCTCGTTGTTCAGCACGCGGGACACGGTGCCTCGCGAGATGCCCGCCTCGGCGGCGACGTCGTGGATCGTGGCCCGGCGTCTCGGGGATCTCGGACCGGACATGGGAGTCACCTTAGCCGAGCCTGAACGCCCCGGCGCGGTCGTCGCGCGGCCGTGATGTTGACAAACGCGAGAGCCTGGGTTTTACTCTGTGAACCTTCCCAGAAAAACTCGCCGCGGTTCCCGAGCGGCGAATGTGGGAACGATCACAGACATCATGTGTGAACCTTCACAGACGAAGGGCTCCGGCCTCGAGTCGGCTGGGGGATCGCCCGCCGACGAAGCCGAGGCCCCGTGCTCACCCAGACCCTCCCGCAGCAGACCGCGCTCGACCTCGGGCTCGACGGTCTCGTCTTCGGCTGCGACTACAACCCCGAGCAGTGGTCGCCCGAGACCTGGGTCGACGACGTCGCCCTGATGCGCGAGGCCGGGGTCAACCTCGTCGCCATCAACATCTTCGGCTGGTCGCACGTCGAGCCCGAGCCCGGTCGGTTCCGGTTCGACGACCTCGACACCGTCATCGAACTGCTCCACGCCGCGGGCATCGGGGTCAACCTCGGCACCGGCACGTCGTCGCCGCCCCCGTGGCTGACGACGCGTCACCCCGAGGTGCTGCCCGTCGCAGCCGACGGCACCACGCGCTGGCCGGGCGGCCGTCAGGCCTACTGCCCCAGCTCGCCCGTGTTCCGCGAGCGCGCCCTCGAGCTCGTCCGCGCCACCGCCGAGCGCTACGGCCGCCACCCCGCCGTGCGCCTCTGGCACGTGTCGAACGAGCTCGGCTGCCACAACGCCCTCTGCTACTGCGACGAGTCGGCCCTCGCGTTCCGGGCCTGGCTGGAGGCGCGCTACGGCACCGTCGACGCGCTCAACACCGCCTGGGGCACGGCCTTCTGGAGCCAGCGCTACTCGGCGTTCGCCGAGGTGCTGCCCCCGCGGGCGACCCTGTCGTTCGTCAACCCGGCGCAGACGATCGACTTCCACCGGTTCAGCTCCGACACCCTGCTCGAGCACTACCGGGCCGAGGCCGGCGTCATCGAGCGGTTCAGCGCCGTGCCGATCACGACCAACTTCATGGTCGCCGCGCACATCAGGAACCAGGACTACTGGACCTGGGCGGGCGACATGGCCGTCATCGCGAACGACCACTACCTCGACCACCGCCTCGAGCGCCCCGAGGTCGAGCTGGCCTTCGCCGCCGACACCACCCGCGGACTGGCCGGCGGCGCCCCGTGGATCCTCATGGAGCACTCGACGGGGGCCGTCAACTGGCAGCCCCGCAACCTCACGAAGGCACCGGGCGAGATGCTCCGGAACACCGCCTCCCACGTCGCCCGCGGCGCCGACGGCGTCTGCTTCTTCCAGTGGCGCGCCTCCGTCAAGGGCACCGAGAAGTTCCACTCGGCCCTGCTGCCCCACGCCGGCACCTCGTCGCGCATGTGGGAGGACTCGGTCCGGCTCGGCGCCCTGTCGTCGCGCCTCGGCGAGCTGCGCGGCTCGCGCGTCGTCGCCGACGTCGCGCTGGTCTTCAGCTGGGAGAACTGGTGGGCGGCGGACCTCGAGGCGCACCCCACGGCCGACTTCTCGTACATCGAGCAGGTCCACCGCCTCTACGGCGCCCTCTGGGATCTCGGCGTCACGGTCGACGTCGTCGCCCCCGGCGCCCCGCTCGACGGCCACTCGCTCGTCGTCGTGCCGAGCCTCTACCTGGTGCGCGACGAGCACGCCGCGGTGATCGACGCGTTCGTCGCCGACGGCGGCTCGGCCCTCGTGACCTTCTTCAGCGGGATCGTCGACGAGACCGACGGCGTCCGGGCCGGGGGCTACCCCGGGGCGTTCCGCGACATGCTCGGCGTCCGGGTCGACGAGTTCGCCCCGCTGCCGGTCGGCGGCACCGTCGAGCTCGCCGGCGGCCTGCCGGGCGCCACGGGCAGTCTCTGGTCCGAGCCCGTCGAGCTCGTCGGCGCCGAGGCCGTCCTCGACTACGCGTCGGGTCACCTCGCCGGTCG
Source organism: Frigoribacterium sp. Leaf172 (assembly GCF_001424285.1). Lineage (NCBI taxonomy): Bacteria > Bacillati > Actinomycetota > Actinomycetes > Micrococcales > Microbacteriaceae > Frigoribacterium > Frigoribacterium sp. Leaf172. The sequence goes on from NZ_LMPB01000003.1 coordinate 125,746, forward strand.
CCCCGCCGTCACGCGCCACCCCCACGGTCGCGGGCTCGCCTGGTACGTCTCCACCGTGCTCGACACGGCTGCGCTCGGCGACCTCGTCGCCCGGGTCGTCGACGAGGCCGGGGTCGCCGCGCGCAGCGACGTCGCCGGTCGCCCCGGCGTCGAGGTCGTGCGCCGCGTGGGCGAGCAGCACGAGTGGGTGTTCGTCCTCAACCACTCCGACGACGTCGTGCTCCACGACTTCGCCGGCTACGACCTGGTCTCCGAGCAGCACGTCTCGGGGCGCATCGAGCTCGCCGCGGGCGGCTCGCACATCATCCGCCAGGACAGGAAGGCATCATGACCGTCACCCCCGCCCGCCCGCGAGGCCGCCGAACGACCGATGCGTCGCTCCCGTCCGACCCCTCGCCCCGCCGCGAGGCGCCGACCCGACGCCGGGGCTTCCGCTACCGCAAGGCCATCGCGATCTTCATCGTGCCCTTCGGCCTGCTCTTCGCCGCGTTCTACCTCACGCCCATCCTCTACGCCGTCTACCAGTCGCTGCAGAAGATCGAGCGCGAGGGCACCTTCGGCGCCCCCACGCAGGTCTTCGGCGGTCTGACGCAGTACGCGCTCGTCTTCGAGAGCAGCGAGTTCTGGGCGTCGATCCTCCGGGTGCTCCTGTTCGGCGTCGTCCAGGTGCCGGTGATGCTGTTCCTCGCCCTGCTGTTCGCCCTGCTGCTCGACTCGCCGCTGCTGCGCGGCAAGCGGTTCTTCCGACTCGCGTTCTTCGCGCCGTACGCCGTGCCCGGCGTCATCGCCGCGATCATGTGGGGCTACCTCTACTCGCCGAGCCTCTCGCCGTTCTCGGCGGTCACCTCGAGCGTCGGACTCCTCGACGGCGGCACGGTCCTCTGGGCCATCGCGAACGTCGTGACATGGGTCTTCGTCGGCTACAACATGCTGATCATCTACTCGTCGCTGCTGGCGATCCCGACCGAGATCTACGAGGCCGCCCGACTCGACGGGGCGTCGCAGTGGCGCATCGCCGTGGCGATCAAGATCCCGCTGGTCATCCCCGCGATCGTCCTCACCGCCGTGTTCTCGGTGATCGGGACCCTCCAGCTGCTCACCGAGCCCCTGGTCTTCCGTCAGTTCACGTCGACCATCTCGTCGACCTTCACGCCGAACATGCTCGTCTACTCGACGTCGTCGGTGCCCAACTTCAACCTCGCCGCCGCGTTCAGCGTCGTCCTTGCGGTCGCGACATTCATCCTCTCGATCGGCTTCCTCCGGTTGACCCAGCGGAAGGCCGACCAGTGACCGTCGACGCGCCCATTCGTCCCGCCCAGTCGTTCGACGACAAGACCACCCCGGCCCGCAAGCGCGGCCGCGGCCCCCGCGAGAGCGTCATGTCGCGCTCCGCCGCGATGATCATCATGGGCGCGTTCACGCTCTACTTCCTGATCCCGATCTTCTGGCTGCTGGTCTCGTCGACCAAGACGCTCGACAACTTCAACAGCGGGCCGGCGCTCTGGTTCTCGGCCACGTCGCTGCAGGACTTCGTCGGCAACATCGGGCAGCTCTTCACCTACAACGACGGGATCTTCCCGCGGTGGATGCTCAACAGCATCGTCTACGCAACGGTCGCCGGCGGTCTCGGCACCATCCTGTCGGCGATGTGCGGCTACGCCCTGGCGAAGTACCGCTTCTGGGGCCGCGAGGCGCTGTTCAACATCTTCCTGGGCGGGGTGCTCGTCCCGGCGACGGCCCTCGCGCTGCCGCTGTTCCTGATCTTCAGCCAGGTGCAGCTGACCGACACGTTCTGGGCGGTGTTCCTGCCGAGCATCGTCAGCCCGTTCGGCGTCTACCTCAGCCGCATCTACGCCGCCTCGAGCGTCCCCGACGAGATCGTCGAGGCCGCGCGCATCGACGGGTCGAGCGAGCTCCGCACGTTCTTCACCGTGGCGATCCGCCTCATGTCGCCGGCGCTCGTGACGGTGTTCCTGTTCCAGTTCGTCGCGATCTGGAACAACTTCTTCCTGCCGCTCGTCATGCTGCGTTCGCAGGAGCTGTTCCCCGTGACCCTCGGTCTCTACACGTGGAACTCCAACGTGAGCCAGTACCCCGAGCTCCGCACCCTGGTGCTCGTCGGCGCGTTCGTCTCGATCATCCCCCTCCTGATCGCGTTCCTCAGCCTGCAGCGCTTCTGGCGCAGCGGTCTCGGGTCCGGCGGTCTCAAGTGAGCCATCCCTCCCCGGGTCACCCGACCCGCACCTCCTCGACCTCCACTCCGCAAGGCAACGACGTCGTTCCCTCCCGAGACCGGGCAGCCCGGTCTCGCACCTCGATTGGAAATCGCATGAAGAAATCCCGTGTCCTCACGATCGCGGCGGCCGCCGTCGTCTCGACCATCGCCCTCGCGGGCTGCAGCTCCGGAGGCGACGGCGCGTCCGGCTCCGGCGACGCCGCCTCGTGCGCCGCCTCCGACGGCAAGGTCACCCTGAACTTCACCACCTGGGTCCCCAACATGGACAAGGTCGTGGCGCTCTGGAACGAGGAGAACCCCGACATCCAGGTCAAGGTCTCGATCGTGCCGAACGGCAACAGCGGCACCTACCAGAACTTCTTCAACCAGCTGAAGGCGGGCAACGCGCCCGACATCGGGCAGGTCGAGTACGACACCCTCCCCGCGTTCCGCGTGCAGGACGGCCTCGCGAACATCGCGTCGTGCGAGGGCGTCTCCGACGCCGAGGCCGACTACTCCGACGGTCTCTGGAACCAGGTCACCTTCGGCGAGGACGACTCCGTCTACGCGATCCCCCAGGACTCGGGCCCCATGGCCCTCTACTACCGCAAGGACCTCTTCGAGAAGGCCGGCCTCGACGTCCCCACCACGTGGGAGCAGTACGCCGAGGACGCCGTGAAGATCAAGGAGATGGGCGGCAGCATCACGAACTTCGCCAAGGGCGACGTGAACCAGTTCGCCGGTCTCGTCTCGCAGGCCGGCGGCCAGTGGTTCGACACGAGCGACGGCACCTGGACGGTCGACATGACCGACGAGGCCTCGACCAAGGTCGCCGACTACTGGCAGGACCTCATCTCGAAGGACCTCGTCACCACCCTGCCGAGCTTCACCGACGAGTGGAACAACGCCTACAACACCGATCAGGACTGGACCTGGGTCTCGGCCGTCTGGGGCGCCAACACCATCTCGAGCGGCGCACCCGACACCGCCGGCGACTGGGCCGTCGCGCCCATGCCGCAGTGGACCGAGGGCGAGACCGCATCGGCCGCCTGGGGCGGATCGTCGAACGTCGTCTTCAAGAACAGCGAGCACCCCGCCGAGGCCTCGAAGTTCCTGGTCTGGCTGAACACCTCGACCGAGTCGCTCGAGGCCCTCAACAAGGAGGCCAACCTGTACCCGGCCTCCAGCACCGGCGCCGACCTGCCCGCCCTGACCTCGGGCGTCGAGTTCTACGGCGACCAGGCCATCTACGAGGACTTCGCCACGGCCGCCGAGAACATCCAGCCCTTCACCTGGGGCCCCACGATGACGCAGACCTACAGCGACATCTCGGACGGCTTCGGAACCGCCGCATCGGGTGACGGAACCCTGCTCGACGCCCTCGAGTCCGGCCAGGAGAAGACGATCGCCGCCCTCGAGGCGCAGTCGATCGCGGTCACGAAGTAGCACGACACCAGCACACACGGCGCCCGCGCCGGGGGAGTCCTCCTCCGACGCGGGCGCCGTCGTGCGCCCGGGGGCCTGAGCCGGAGCCGAGGAGGCGCGGGTCAGATGTCGAGGACGCCGTCGACAGCCGCCGATCGAGGCGGCATGCTCCCGGTCGCGATGTCCTCCTCGAGGTGGATCTCGACGTGGTCGAGGACCTGGGGATACCCGGAGTCGTCGAAGACCCGGAAGCTCCGCCTCAGTCGGAGGAAGGGCACGGCAGCGTGCTCGAACGAGACGACCAGCTCGGTGGCGGGCCACTCGCCCTGCTGCTCGACGACGACGGAGCGATAGTCGCTCCGTCCCCGACGCGGAGCGGGGTGGTCGGCCGTCCAGACGACGAGCGGATCGGCCAGGGACTCGAAGCGCCCGCGCAAGGCGGCGACGGCCTCGTCCCGGGTCGCCGTGTCGCCGTTCCAGAGCGGCCACGCGGCCCCGGCGACGCCGGTGAGGTCGAAGCGGTCGCCCCAGGTCTCGTGCAGGGCGGTCTCGGATCGTTCGCGCTCCTCCCAGTCGTCGTCGTGCTCGAGCGGGAGGGCCGTGGACGGCAGCGAGTCGGTGTCGATCGACGACGGGAGCCCGGCGTGCGTGTCGAGCCGCGCCTCCCGGGGCTCGTAGACGACGTTCCAGCCCCATCCGTCCGGCGCGGCGACCTCTCGGGGCCCCGTCGGATGGAAGCGGATGACGAGGTCGTCGCCGTCGAGTCGGACGCCGTCGACGAGGTGATCGACCCGATGGGTGCGGCGCTCGCCGCGGGGGCCCACGCGGACCAGCTCGCCGGGCGAGGTCGGCAGCGGATCGCCGGGCCGGCGTGCGGGCAGGGGGTCGTCGTCGTGCTCGACTCCGTCGGCGTCGACGAAGTGGTAAGTGAACTGCGCAGCCGTCGCGACCACGGTCCCGTCGTCGTCGTCGTCGTCGTGCTCGACTCCGTCGGCGTCGTCGAAGTCGAGGTCGAGGTCGAGGTCGACCTCGTCGTCATCCTCGGCCACGCCGTGATCGTCGCGAAGGTCGGTGCCGGCCTCGGGCCAGAACGGCCCGTCGGGCATCGGCTCGAGCGTGGCGGGGTCGGGCGACTCGTCGAACGGCTCGTCGTCGTCGGGCGACGGGTCGTCCGGCTCGTCCTCGCCCATCCAGAACCCGGCATCGCGAGGGTCTCCCGCCCAGAGGAAGACCGTGTCATCGCCGACAGGGCGCTGCGTCCCCAGATCATGCACGGCGGTGACGCCCTCGGGTTCGAGGTGGACGGCGGAGTACCTCGTGGCCTCCTCGATGGAGTCGGCGCCCTCCACATCCGACTCGTAGACGATCCACGCGCCAGTCCGGGTGGGCACGACGGATGCGCCCGTCATGGCTCGTCGCGGCAGCGACGCGTCGCCCCAGACGAGCCACGACGCTGCGCCCGCGCCGTCGACGACGACGGCCGCGGGGCGCGTCGCGTCGGGGACGAGGGTCAGGTCGCCGACGGCGACGGCGGAGAGGGGGACGAGCGGGTCACGGGGAGGGGTCGGCACGGGTCGACGCTAGCGGGGTGGTCGTCGGGTGCGGCGCCGAGGAGGCGCGGGTCGTCATCCTGACGTCCGCGATCGTCATCCCCCTGGATGACTCCGAGGGGGTCGCGGGCGTCTAGCGTGAAGGCCAGGGGGCGACAGGTGTCTCCTATCCAGGCTCAGGAGGCCTTTCGCGCATGACCACCTCTCGACTGCTCACCGCTCTGACGACCGTCGTCGTCGGCGGGTTCGTCCTCGCCGGCTGCACGGGCGAGTCCACCACGACGCCCGTCACGCCGACGCCGTCGGCGACGTCGGTCGAGGTGACCCCGAGCACGACGCCGAGCGCGACGGCGACCACGACTCCGGCTCCCGAGCCGACCCCGGCCGTCGATCTCGCGGACCCCGCGTCGTGGGTCATGTCGTCGACCGGGCTCGGGCCGATCCAGCTCGGCGGCAGCGCCACGGCGACGATCGACGAGCTGGCCGCCGCGGGGGGCCCCGTCGCGACGCGTGAGGAGGCATGCCCGGTGGTCGGCATCGACGACCCGTCCGTCCCGTTCGTGTACTTCGGGACCGACTCGTTCGACTCCGACGTGATCACGAGCGTCCGTCTCGGCATCGGCTCGCAGCTGGAGGCGGATCGCCCGTCGCCCACGACGGCCGAGGGGATCGGTCTCGACTCGACGCTGGCCGAGGCCCAGGCGGCCTACCCCGCTCTCGAGAGGACGGGCGAGTACAACACGGTCGAGTACTGGGGCGTGGAGCCGAGCGGCGACGACTGGCTCGTCTTCACCGTGGGCAAGCCGGTCGAGGGCGCGGACGCCGGGACGATCTCGACCATCAGCGTGGGCGACGGCCCGGTCCCGCCGAGCGAGTTCTGCGGCTGAGCCCCGCCGACCCGATCGCCCTCTTCCCCCTGAGACGCTCGCTGGCATACTGTGTGCCACACCACGAGCGAGGAGCGACCATGGCGACCGACGGATTCAGCGCGACCGAGAAGGCGGCGATGAAGCAGCGGGCGGCCGAGCTCCGCGCCGAGGCGAAGCAGCAGAAGGTCGCCGACAAGGCCGCCGCCGATCTGCAGAACGTGCTCGACGCCCACGCCGCCATGACCCCGTCCGAGCGTGAGCTCGCCGAGAACCTGCACGCGATCGTGCTCGATCAGGCGCCGGATCTGCTTCCGAAGACCTGGTACGGGTTCCCGTCGTACGCGGGGCCCGACGGCAGGATCGTCGTGTTCTTCCAGCCGGGCGGCAAGTTCGGCACGCGATACAGCACGGTCGGCTTCCAAGATGCGGCGGCGCTCGACGAGGGGTCGCTCTGGGCCACGTCCTTCGCCTACACGGCGGTCGACGACGGCTCGACGGCGCAGCTCGTCGAGCTGATCGCGCGGGCGACCCGAGGAGGCGCGGCGACCGACTGACCGGCACCGCGCCTCCTCGGGTCCCTGCTTCGAGGGCCCCAGCTTCCGGTGCTTCGTCTCTCGGGGCTGCGCCGCGGGCATAGGGTCTTGCTCATGACGCAAGACATGATCGACGAGGTCGTCCGGCAGCGGATCCGCGGGCTGCGGGTGGCGCGCGGGTGGACCCTCGAGGCGCTGTCGTCGCGCTGCTACCTCTCGACGTCGACGCTGAGCCGCATCGAGACCGGGCATCGCCGCATCGCGCTCGATCAGCTGGTGCCGATCGCGCAGGCGCTCGGGACGACGCTCGATCAGCTGGTCGAGCCCGAGGGCGACGACGACGTCGTCATCCGCCCCGAGCCCGAGGCGAGCGCCGGGCTGACCGTCTGGCTGCTGTCGAGGGAGCGCGACCGTCGGGGCGTGACGATCGCGAAGATGCGCATCACCTCGGAGCGGGAGGTCGGCGAGGCCCGCGTGCACCCCGGCTACGAGTGGTTCACGGTGCTGAGCGGCACGGTCCGGCTGCGTCTCGGTGAGCGCGAGATCCTCGTGCGGCAGGGGCAGGCGGCGGAGTTCTCGACGATGACGCCTCACGTGATCGAGGCGCACGAGGGTCCGGTCGAGGTGCTGACGATCTTCGACCACGACGGCGAGAGGGCGCACCTGCCGGGGCATCGAGGCGCCTGAGGCGCGGCGGATGTCTGCGGCGCGGCGCGGGGCCTCGTGCGTGCGCCCGGCCGTGCCGGCTGAGCGGGGGAGTGCTCACTCGGATCGGCTATCACGCATGGGTGCGCATCAGCCGCTGGCGGGCCCGCCCTCTGCTGGCGGCCAGGAGGTGGAGGGGGCCGTGCTCTCCGTCGAGCTCTTACGCATGGATGCGTGATAGCTGTGGGTTGACGGCCCCGCCCTCTACCCGTCGCCGCGCGGTGGCGAGACGAGCGAGGCTGGGCGACACGTGTAGCCGTGTGGCGCCCGCGGGCGTACCGTGCGACGTGTGGGCTCGCCGACGAGCCCGACCGGCCCCGACGGCCGGCCCCCGACGACGGAAGGTACGCATCATGGCTCGATTCGACAACAGGACGGCGCTCGTCACGGGCGGCGGAAGCGGCATCGGCGCCGCCATCTCGCGCGCGCTCGCGGCCGAGGGCGCCTCGGTCGTCGTCACGGACATCGAGCTCGACGCCGCGCAGGCCGTCGTCGACCAGATCGTCGCCGCGGGCGGCACGGCGACCGCGTTCGAGCAGAACACCGCGAAGGCCGAGCAGTCGGAGGCGGCGGTCGAGTTCGCGAAGACCACGTACGGCGCCCTGCACCTCGCGGTCAACAACGCCGGCATCGGCGCCGCTCCGGCCGACATCGGCGACTACGACGTCGCCGCCTGGGATCGCGTCCGCGGCGTCGACCTCGACGGCGTCTTCTACGGCCTGCGGTACCAGCTGCCCGCCATGGTCGAGGCCGGGGGAGGCGCCATCGTCAACATGAGCTCCGTGCTCGGCTCGGTCGGCCTCGCGCAGAACGCCGCGTACGTCGCCAGCAAGCACGCCCTCGTCGGTCTCACGAAGGTCGCCGGGCTCGAGTACTCGGCCCGCGGGGTGCGGACCAACGCCGTCGGCCCCGGCTTCATCGACACCCCGCTCGTCCGGTCGTCGCTCGACGGGGACGCCCTCGCGCACCTCGAATCGCAGCACGCGACCGGCCGCCTCGGCACCGACAGAGAGGTGTCGGCGCTCGTGCTGTTCCTCCTGAGCGACGAGGCGTCGTTCATCACGGGCAGCTACCACCTCGTCGACGGCGGCTACTCGGCTCACTAGAGCGCGCCTCCTCGGTCCGTCGCCTCGCCGGCCCGTCGCGTCCTCCCCAGGAGGCGCGGGTCGGCGGGCGTGAACGGGGCCGGCGACCGCTTCAGCCGCGCTTCAGCGCCCGCCCGCCACAATGGGCTTCTCGCGCACCCGGCGCGTCGTCAGGAGGCCCTCGTGCGCGTGCTCGTCGTCGAAGACCAGGCCGCCCTCGCCGAGGGGCTGCGGCTGGGGCTCGAGGCCGAGGGCATCGCGGTCGACGTGGCCGGCACGGGCACCGACGGGCTCTGGCGCACGCGCGAGGGCACGTACGACGCCGTCGTGCTCGACATCATGCTGCCCGGCATGAGCGGTTACGCCGTCTGCCGGGCCATGCGCGAGGGCGGCGACTGGACCCCCGTCATCATGCTGACGGCCAAAGACGGCGAATGGGACCAGGTCGAGGCCCTCGACACCGGCGCCGACGACTATCTGACCAAGCCCTTCTCCTTCGTCGTGCTGCTCGCGAGGCTCCGGGCGCTCGTCCGACGCGGTGCGCGCGAGCGGCCGGTCGTGCTGGAGGCCGGCGACCTGCGCGTCGACCCCACGTCCCGCAGCGTCCACCGGGGCGACACCGCGATCGAGCTGACGAGTCGGGAGTTCGCCGTGCTCGAGTTCCTCATGCGGAACGTGGGGCAGGTCGTCACCAAGCGGCAGGTGCTCGACGGCGTCTGGAACGACGACTTCGAGGGCGACCCCAACATCGTCGAGGTGTACGTGCGGCATCTCCGCAACAAGGTCGACCGCCCGTTCGGCCGCGAATCGATCGTGACGATGCGCGGCGCCGGCTACCGACTCGAGGCGCAGGGTGGCTGAGGCTGCCGGCGCGACGCCCCGGGCCGGGCACCGCGCCTCGCTCCGGCTGCGGATCACCGTCGCGGCCGTGCTCGCCGTGGCCCTCACCCTGGGCGTCTTCACGCTCGTCTTCGCCCTCGTGCAGCGGGCCGTGCTCGACGACGTCCCGCGATCGTCGGCGACGGCCGACGCCGACCGGGTCGTCTCGGCGATCGAGGCGGGCACGTCGCCGGTGACCGCGGCGGCCGGCGACACCGACGACGGCGCCGTGCTGGTGGTCGACCGCACCGGCGCGCTGCTGGCCGCCGGCGGCGACGACGACCTGCTCGAGCACCTCACCGACGGCAGCGTCGGAGACCCCGCGTCGCTCGACTCGACGACGCGCATCGACGGCGACCGGTACGTGGTCGAGACGGAGGCCGTGCGGCCGGACGCCGACGCGAGCGACGACAGCGGCAGCAGCGGCAGCGGAAGCAGCGGTCGCGGCGGCTCGGCGACGGGCTCCGGCGACGACTCCGACGACGACGCCGACTCCGACGACGAGACCGACGCGGACGCCGACGACGCCGCGAGCACGCCGGCGGACCCGGCGGCGACCGTCACCGTCGTCGCCGTGCGATCCCTCGAGGAGGCGCGGGCCGCCTCCTCGGCCAGCCTCGTGACCCTCGGGGTCGCGATCCCGGTCGCCCTGCTGGTGCTCGGCGTGACGACCTGGCTCGTCGTCGGGCGGGCGCTGCGCCCCGTCGAGGCGATGCGCCGCGAGGTCGACGCCGTGACCGCGGCCCAGCTCGACCGTCGCGTGGCCGACCCGGGCGGATCCGACGAGGTGGCGCGCCTGGCCCGCACGCTGAACGTGATGCTCGCCCGTCTCGAGTCGTCCGCCGCGGCGCAGCGACGGTTCGTCGGCGACGCGTCGCACGAGCTGAAGACGCCGCTCGCGACGATCCGCCAGCACGCCGAGGTCGCCCTGCTGCACCCCGAGAGCATCGACGGCGCCGCGCTCGCCGGCACGGTCATGACCGAGGAGGCGCGGCTCACGGCGCTCGTGCAGGGCCTGCTGGTGCTCGCCCGGGCCGACGAGGGGGCCCTCGGCGTCACCCGTCGCCCCGTCGACCTCGACGACCTCGTGGTCGCCGAGACCGCCCGGCTGCGGAGCACGGCGCCCGCCCTGACCATCGACGCGACCGGGGTCGGCCCCGCCCGGGTCGAAGGCGACGAGGGCCTGCTCGGGCAGGTCGTCCGGAACCTGCTCGCGAACGCCTCGCGCCATGCGGCGACCCGCGTCTCGGTGGGGCTCGTCGAGCGTCAGGGGCGAGCCGTCCTCACCGTCGACGACGACGGCGCGGGCGTGCCCGAGGGCGAGCGCGAGAGGGTCTTCGACCGGTTCGTGCGACTCGACGAGGCCCGGGCCCGCGACTCCGGCGGCAGCGGGCTGGGGCTCGCGATCGTGCGCGAGATCGCCCGCGTGCACCGCGGCGCGGTCACGGTCGACTCCTCGCCCCTCGGAGGCGCCCGCTTCGTCGTCGACCTCCCGGCTGGGCTGCTCTGAGGCGGTCCCGCTCCGCGACGCGCGATCGGCGACCGGGGTCGACCCGCGCCTCCTGAAGGTTCCTTCAGCGGGCTTCAGGGTCGCTTCAGTGCCGCCGATCCAGAGTGATGTCATCAGCTCGACCGGCGCCCCCGCCGCGTCGGAAGCCGGCCCGACGGGCCCCACGATCGGAGACACCGTGAAGAAGAAGACCATGATCATCGCCGGAGCGGCCGCGGCCGTCATCGTCCTCGCCGGCGGCGGCATCGCCGTCGCCTCGAACCTGGACGACCGCGTCTCGGCGTCCGACCGCGAGACCGTCTCGCAGGCCGCGCTCGACGAGGTCGGCGGCGGCGTCGTCACCGACCTCGACCGGCTCGACGACGGCCTCGAGGGCTACGAGGTCGACGTCACCCGCGACGACGGCCGCGAGGTCACCGTGCTCCTCGACGGCGACCGCCAGGTCGTCTCGAGCCGGGTCGACGACCGCGACGACCGCGACGGCTCCGACCGGCGCGACGACCGTGGCGACGACGCCGACGACCGCTCGGGCGACGACGCGTCCGGCACGGGCACGGTCGCGCCCAGCGCCGGTGACGGCAGCGACGACTCCGACCTGACCGGCGCCGACTATGACCGCGCCTCGGCCGCCGCGATCGAGGAGGCCGGCGGCGGCGTCGTCACCGACGCCGACCGCAGCGACGACGCCGGCGTCGCCTACGAGGTCGACGTGCGCCTCGACGACGGCACCGAGGTCGACGTCGACCTGGACGCCGACTTCGGCGTCGTCCGCACCGACGTCGACGCTCCCCGCAGCTGATCGACGACGACGCAGCCCAGGAGGCGCGGATCGGCTCACCGGCCGACCCGCGCCTCCCGTCGTCCCCGCCTCGCCCGCGGTGTCGCACGCTGCTGGCAGGATGACCCCGTGCCCCAGTTCACCCCCGCCCGTGGCGACCACACGTTCGTCGACGCCCACGGCGTCACCGTCCACTACTACGCGTGGCGCGCGGCCTCGCCGAAGGGCGTCGTGCAGATCGCCCACGGCGTCGCCGAGCACGCGCTCCGCTACGAGGCGCTCGCCCACGACCTCGTCCGCGCCGGCTACACCGTCTACGCCGACGACCATCTCGGCCACGGGCAGACGGGTCTCGGTCAGTGGGGCGGCGATCACACGAAGCTCGGCCGGCTGGGTCCCTCGGGCCTCGCGGGCACGATCGAGGCGATCACCCAGCTGACGGGCATCATCCGGGCCGACGAGCCGGGGCTGCCGCTGGTCGGCCTCGGGCACTCGTGGGGGTCGCTCATGATGCAGAAGATCATCGACCGCCGTGCCTCGCTCTTCGACGCGGTCGTGCTCAGCGGCACGGCGTACCGCATGCCGGGCAGCATGAACGGCGGCGACCTGAACAAGCGGCACGCGCACGAGGGCGGCACGGGGTTCGAGTGGCTCAGCCGCGACCCGGCGGTCGTCGAGCGCGCCGTCGCCGACCCGCTGATGACGGTGGCGACCGTGGCGAAGCTGTTCGGCTACCGCGACGCCCTGCGGCTCTTCGGGCGCCCCTCGCGCACCCTCGACTCCGACCCGCCCGTGCTGATCCTCGTCGGTGACGACGACACCCTCGGCGGCGAGGCCAGCGCCCGTCGGCTCGCGACGGCGTACCTGCGCCGCAGCCGCCTCAGCGACGTCGAGCTGATCGTGTACACGGGCGCCCGGCACGAGGTCTTCGCCGAGACGAACCGCGACGAGGTCGTCGCCGATCTCGTCCGGTGGCTCGACGACCGAGTGGCCTAGGCTGCGACCCATGCACGGTGAGTACAAGGTCCCAGGCGGAAAACTCGTGGTCGTCGATCTCGAGGTCGGCGACGGCCGCATCACCGGGTTCCGCCTGGCAGGCGACTTCTTCCTCGAGCCGGACACCGCGCTCGACGCGATCGACCGGGCGGTCAACGGCCTGCCCGTCGAGTCGGACGCCGCGACGATCGCCGCGGCCATCCGCCGGGGTCTGCCCGACGACGCCGTGCTGCTCGGGTTCAGCCCCGAGGCGATCGCGGTGGCCGTCCGGCGCAGCCTGTCGAAGGCCACCGACTGGCGCGACTACGAGTGGCAGATCATCCACGACGAGCCGGTGTCGCCCAACATGCACCTCGCCCTCGACCAGGTGCTCACCGAAGAGGTCGGCGCCGGTCGCCGCGGCCCCACCCTCCGGTTCTGGGAGTGGAAGCAGCCGGCGGTCGTCATCGGCAGCTTCCAGTCGCTGAAGAACGAGGTCGACCTCGACAACGCGGCGCTCCACGGCTTCGAGGTGGTCCGTCGGATCAGCGGCGGCGGAGCCATGTTCATGGACGCCGAGTCGATCGTCACGTACTCGCTCTACGCACCGGGCGAGCTCGTGCAGGGCATGAGCTTCGCCGACTCGTACGCCTACCTCGACGAGTGGGTCATCACGGCGCTCAAGTCGCTCGGCATCGATGCGTTCTACCAGCCGCTGAACGACATCACCTCGGCCAAGGGCAAGATCGGCGGTGCCGCGCAGAAGCGCCTCGGCAACGGCGCCCTGCTGCACCACGCCACGATGTCGTACGACATGGACGGCGAGAAGATGGTGCAGGTGCTGCGCATCGGCCGCGAGAAGATGAGCGACAAGGGCACCACGAGCGCCGCGAAGCGGGTGGACCCGCTGCGCAGTCAGACCGGGCTGCCCCGCACCGAGATCATCGAGCGGTTGAAGCAGACGTTCACCGGGCTCTACGGCGCGACGACCGGGCACGTGACCGACGACGAGCTCGCTCAGGCCGAGCAGCTCGTCACGACGAAGTTCGCCACGCCCGAGTGGCTGCGTCGCGTCCCCTGACCCCCGAGTGGCTGCGTCGCGTCCCCTGACGCCCGAGTGGCTGCGTCGCGTCCCCTGACCGCCGAGGAGGCGCGGGTCAGCGGGTGAGGAGCTCGCGGTAGTCGACGTGCTCGTCGATGTAGTCGGCGACGAACGGGCAGAGCGGCACGACGCGGCGCTCACTGCCCTCGCGCACGTCGTCGAGGGCTCCCTGCACGAGCTGCGCGCCGAGCCCGGTCGAGCGGCGGCTGGGCTCGATCTCGGTGTGGGTGAAGCGGATCTCGTCACCGACGATCTCGTAGGCGGCGAAGCCGACGGTGGCATCGCCCTCGACGAGGGCGTACTGGTTCTGGTCCGGGCGGTTCTCGACGACGGTGTTCATCCCGCCACGCTACGCCTGCGGGCCCGTGCTGCCCCGGGCACGGCGAGCAGGCGCGGCGTCGCCTGCGCGATCGGCCGTCGCCACCCGACAGAATGGGGGCATGCCCGTGAACTGGACCAGCACCTCCCCGAGTCTCGTGGTCCAGGGCGACAACCTCGACGTCACGGCGAAGCTGCCCGACGAGGCCTTCACCGTCGTCTACCTCGATCCGCCGTTCAACACGGGTCGACAGCAGCAGCGTCGATCGACCACGTCGATCCGCAGCGCCGACGACTCCGTGACCGCCGTGACCGGTTTCAAGGGCGTCGCGTACGAGCGCATCCGCGGCGACCTCATGCGCTACGACGACCGATTCGACGACTACTGGTCGTTCCTCGAGCCGCGACTGGCCGAGGCCTGGCGTCTGCTGGCGCCCGACGGCACCCTGTACCTGCACCTCGACTATCGTGAGGCCCACTACGCCAAGGTGCTGCTCGACGTGCTGTTCGGGCGCGACAACTTCCTCAACGAGATCATCTGGGCCTATGACTACGGCGCGAAGAGCCGCAACCGCTGGCCCACGAAGCACGACACGATCCTCGTCTACGTGAAGGACCCCTCGCGGTACCACTTCGACTCCGAGACGGTCGACCGCGAGCCGTACATGGCGCCCGGGCTGGTGACGCCCGAGAAGGTCGCCCGCGGCAAGCTGCCGACCGACGTCTGGTGGCACACGATCGTCTCGCCGACGGGCCGCGAGAAGACGGGCTATCCGACCCAGAAGCCCGAGGGCGTTCTACGCCGCATGGTGCAGGCGTCGAGTCGCGAGGGCGACTGGGTGCTCGACTTCTTCGCCGGCAGCGGCACGACCGGCGCCGTGGCCGAGGCTCTCGGTCGCCGGTTCGTGCTCGTCGACAGCAACGAGGAGGCGGTGGCCGTCATGCGCCGACGCCTCCCGCAGGCGGACTTCGCCGTGGTCAAGCCGCGACCCGCGCGCCGACGGGTCGCCCCGGGGACGAAGACGAAGGCCGCCGCGACCCCGAAGGAGACGACCGCCACCGAGGCGGCCGGCTGATCAGGCGGCGGGCTGCTGCGGCCAGCTGATCAGGCGGCGGTCTGCGAGAGCTCGCGGGCGTGGTCCGCGTTGTGCGAAGCCCCGACGGAGACGGTGCCTCGGACGACCGCGACGAGCTGCTCGTGCGTCAGCGACTGGAGCATCTGGGCGTTCATCAGATCATCCCCAGGGCCGTGCCGACGGCTGCGCCGAGGCTGATGATCATCCCGATCGAGGCGACGACGATGACCGCGACGGTCGAGTCGTGCCCTGCGTCGAGGGAGTCGGTCCGACGCCCCTGCGGCGTCGTCGTGAGTGCAGTCATGTTCCGCTCGTTTCTGGCATCCCTGCGATGCCTGCCGATCCGACGTGATGCGGTCACGGCCCGCCCGGAGGAGGGTCCGTGCGCCTCCGGCCGTGAACCGGAGACGGTGGCCCCGCCGTGAATCGGGGCCGTGACACGAGCGTGGCAGAGGGTGTTTAGCTTGTCTAGCGATTCAGGGGGTCGGTTCGCCTTGCGGATACCTGTCTCGCGGGGGTCGCGTTTTCCGGATCAGGAGCCGTGCTGGGGGGTGACCCGCGCCTCCTCGGCGGGCTCGCCCTGCGTCGCCGAACCGGGGTCGGCGTCGTCGTGATCGTCGAGCGAGAGCGCCTCGGACATCGCGTCGAGGAACGACGCCACGGCGGCCT
Organism: Frigoribacterium sp. Leaf172; assembly: GCF_001424285.1. NCBI lineage: Bacteria > Bacillati > Actinomycetota > Actinomycetes > Micrococcales > Microbacteriaceae > Frigoribacterium > Frigoribacterium sp. Leaf172. The sequence continues at coordinate 141,435 of NZ_LMPB01000003.1, forward strand.
GCTCGTCGGCCGTCATCGCCTCGGCGGTCGTGATCATGCGCTGGTGCATCGCCGACAGGGTCGACCGCACTTCGACGTGCGAATCGGTCGTCACGGTCAGCAGCACCCCGCGCCGATCGGTCGGGTGCGGGTTGCGCTGCAGGTGCCCGCTGCCGACGAGCCGGGTGATCAGGACCGACGTCGAGGCCGACGTGATGCCGAGGTGGGTGGCGAGGTCCTTCGCGTTGACGTCCTCGCCGCGGCGCGACGCGCGCACGAGGAATCTCAGCGCGGCCAGGTCGGTGTCGCCCATGCCCATCGAGTCACGGGTGCGCTTGCGCATGGCCGACTCCGCGGCCCGGTAGCGGCGGAGGGCGTTCAGCACCTCGACACCGCGCTCTTCGCTGCTGCTCGTGTACCAGTAGCCGGTCGCGTCGTACAGGGCCGCCGGGGTGTTCGTCGCCATGCTAGAGAGACTAGCTTCACCGGGTGGGAGGCACGAACCCCGAACCCGCCGAGACGGAGAACGGGCCGCGCCTCTCGAGAGACGCGGCCCGTGTGGTCATCGCGCCTCCCGCGTGAGCTTCACGGGCAGGGTACGCCGGGGGCGAGACGACCGGGGAGGTGGCTAGCACCTCCAGCAGGACACACGCTACCCCCTTGCCAGGGTGGTCACGACCGTCGACGACGAATACGGAGGCGACGACCAGGTTCCCGGCGGGCTCCGGCGGGGGTTCGCCGAGCGTTCGCCGAGCGCGTCCGCGAGCAGGGTCGGTCGGCGCGGGTATGCCTCGGCGGGCCGATGACTAGGCTCGGGCCGATGTCACCTCGTCTCGCCTCGTCCCGCTCCGTCTTCGTGGTCCCCCTCGCGGCGGTGCTCGCCGCGGCCCTGCTCGCGTCGTGCTCGTCGGCGTCGCCGGACGCCTCGGCGTCCCGCACCCCGTCGGAGTCGCCCGTCTCGGCCGGGCCGACGCCGTCGCCGCAGGCGGGGTCCGCGGAGCCCGAGCCGGAGTCCTCGCCGGCGGAGACCGAGGAGGCGCCCCCCGCCTCCCCGACACCGCCCGCCTTCGACGCGACGGCCCGATCGATCGACGACCCGTCGAGTCTCTGGGTGGTCAGCGACAAGCTCCGCCCCCTCGACCCCGTCGACTACGCGCCGACCGACCTCGTGACCCCCGACGTCGCGAGCCAGAACCCGCCGACGCTGCGGGCCGAGGTGGCCGCCGCCGTCGTCGAGATGTTCGCCGCGGGGGAGGCCGAGGGCGCAGGCGCGTTCCAGGTGCAGAGCGCCTACCGCTCGTACGCATTGCAGGTGGATGTCTACGGCGGCTACGTTCAGCGGGAGGGGCAGGCCGCTGCGGATGCGCAGAGCGCGCGCCCGGGCTTCAGCGAGCACCAGACGGGGTTGGCCCTCGATATCAGCCCGATCCCGCTCAGCTGCCCGTTGAAGGCGTGCTTCGGGGACACCACACAGGGCCGGTGGCTCGCCGACAACGCCTGGCGCTTCGGATTCCTGCTGCGGTACCCCGTCGACAAGGTCGAGGTCACGGGCTTCATGTACGAGCCGTGGCACTTCCGGTACATCGGCCCCGAGCTCGCGACCGAGATGCACGAGACCGGCGTGACGACCCTCGAGGAGTTCTTCGGGCTGCCCGCCGCGCCCGACTACGCCGGCTGACCTCGGGTCGAGACCCGCGCGTAGCCGATCGACTCATCGCAGGGCCGTTCGCGTCTCGCAACCAACCTTCATGTCACCTGATGTCCACCGCAGTCGCGATACATGGTCATGAGACCGACCGTGCCTTGAGATCACGGGCCGACGGTTGCATGAAGTGTGCGGTCGGCGAGACGTCTCGCAACCGTAGGGTTGAGAGACGGTCACTTAAAGCTGAACCAAGGGCAATCGATTTGCCGAAGACGGCGCTAATGATCACGACGGACGGTCAGCGCAGCACGGAACCCACCTTCTTCGCGGGTGACGGCAGCCATCTGGTGGGCTGCGGAGTCATCTGCGAAGACCATGTCGGACCCGAGGGTCACGTCGTCCAGATTCCCCGCCGAATCGGCGTAGTCAGGCAGCCCGTAGATCTCCCGGCCGATGTCCTCTGGCAACGCCAGCTGGGAGGTCAGGAGGGGGCGTGAGTTGCCGCGGACGCTGTCGATGTCGGGGTAGACCTCGAAGTGCACGTGGGGCCATCGCCCCGGGTAGCAGCCCGGGAAGACGGTCGTGAAGCTGACGTCGCCCGCCTCGTCGACCTCTTGAACACCGCGGCGGTACGTCGCGTTCTCCAGTCCGGGCGAGTACATCGAGTATCCGCCCGCTGCATCGCACTGCCACACGTACACCGCTGCTCCGCTCAGGGGGAGGGTTGCGCCACTCCCGCCCAGGACGGTGAGAGTCAAGTTCAGTGCGACGCCGGCGGCTGTCTCGCCGCCTCCGATGCTCGACCGGATGTCCTTTCGGACGATCCCGAACCGCTCGAGGACGTCGACGCCGTTCGACCCGTCCCCGGGGAACGGCCCCGCGATCTCCGCGGGTGTCCCCGATCCCGCCGCCGGGGTCTCCGGCGGCGCGGACGAGGGGAGCCCGCGTGGCTCCGTCGTGCAGGCGGCGAGGGCCAGCGAGCCGGCACCGAGCCCGATCATGCCGAGTGCTCTCCGTCGTGTCATGACCGTGTCCACGTCGAACGCGACACCTTGGTCGACGACCTCGTCCTGCGGCCGAGGGAGAGGCCGGCCCTCGTAGGCGGGGCCTTCCGAGGTGATGTCGGGGTGGGGAATGCGCCCGCCGGCACGGCCGAACCTGTTCGTCATCTTCAGACCGTAGGTCCCGTCGGGTGCGGACAGGGAGACCCTGTCAGGGCCGGTCTTCGGCGGGAGGTTCGCGAAGGGGGGTCTCGCGGGGCTCGTCTCGCCCGACCGAGACGGTGTTCGGTCGAGAGGACGACGACGAGGAGAGCATGATGACGGCAAGAGGAACCGACGGGTCCGGGTCGATGAGGGTTTGGGTGAGCGGTGACGGGCTCGCCCTGGCTCGGTCTGAACGGCCGGTACCCGAGATGACCGGCGACGGCGTGATGGTCCGTGTTCACGCTGCCGCGCTCAATAATGGAGACCTTCGCCCGTCGGGCGAGGAACACGTCGCCGGGTTCGAATTCAGTGGCGAGGTCCTCCGAGTGGGTGACCACGCGGACATCTCGCTCCTCGGGAAGAGAGTCTGCGGAATCGCCGCGGGGACGCTCGCCGACTACGTCGTGGCGGACCGCCGGCACCTGCTTCTCGCTCCCGCGAACCTGTCCGATGCCGAGGCGGCCGCCACTCCCACCGCGTTCACCACGGAACTCGGGGCTGCTTGGACGGCGGGCATCGTTTCGGGATCCTCGGTACTCGTCACCGCCGGGAGTTCGTCGCTGGGACTCGTCGCCATTCAAGTGGCGAGGGAGCTCGGTGCCGCCCGGGTCATCGCGACGACGCGAACCGGAGGCAAGGCCGCCGCCATGCGGGATGCTGGCGCTGACAGCGTCCTCGTCGCGGAGGACGAGCGCCTCGCCGAGGTCGTGCTCGACGCCACGGACGGTCGAGGTGTGGACTTCGTGCTCGATCATCTCGGCGGAGACGCTCTCGACTCCGTCATCGCCTCCACCGTGGACGGCGGCACCGTCGTGAGCGTCGGACGTCTGGCGGGCGGAAGAGGCTCCGTGGACCTCTTCGCTCTCGCCCGCCGGCACGTCCAGCTGCGGTCCGTCTCGTACGACCTCACGCCCCCTGAGGTTCTCGGCACCCTCTTCGACGGGTTCGACCGGGTTCTGCTGTCCGGGGTTCTCGCCGGCCGGGTCCGTCCGATCGTGGGTGCCTCTTTCGCGTTCGACGACGCCGATCAGGCGCTCGAAACCCTGCGGGCCGGCATCACGGTGGGGAAGATCGTCGTCATGGTCCGGTGATCGACGTCAGTCGACGTCGCTACCAGGACGCCCGTCACGGTTCCTCGATGACGGGGCACCTCCCGGGCGAGGTCTGATCTCGACGGTCGCAGCGACCGTCGAGGCGGTGAGCATGGGACGCAGGTAAGGGCTACCCGAGTACTTCAGTCGGTAGGCGGCATCGATCTCGGCGTCGGCCTCGCCTGCGGCGGCTCGGAAGGTCACCTCGTGCTCGGCTCCGGCGGCACTGATGCGCCCGGCGCCTTGCTGCATCGCGGCCTGGTACCAGCGCGAGGCCGTGCCGTTGTAGGCGCGGACGAAGAGGGCGTCGTCGACGACGACGGACCAGATCCAGGTGGGCGTGCCGTAGGTCGTACCGTCGCCCCGGAACGGTGACACATGGAGGTCGTCGCTCTCGGCGATCCTCGCAAGAGTGTCGCTGCTGAAGGTGGTCATCGATGTTCCTTCCCGCTCGCGCACTGTTCAGGAGCGGAACGGTGCAGTGGACCCGTGGCTGCTCTTCTCATCTGCCGGCGAAGTCGTCGTCGGTGATGTGCTCGAGCCAGGTGGTGGTGCTGGCCGGGTCGTCGCCGTTCTCGAGCATCGCGATGTGCTCCATGAAGACGCCGGGGGCGGCGGCGTGGAAGTGCTCCTGGCCGGGCGGGGTGTAGATCGTCTGACCGGGGTGGACGTCGATGATCTGACCGTCGCGGGTGCCGAAGCGGCCGACGCCGGCGGTGACGCGCAGATACTGGCCCTTCTCGTGCGAGTGCCAGGCGGTGCGGGCGCCCGGGGCGAAGCGCACGGTGGCGACCACCATGTGCTGGCCGTCTTCGTGGGGCATGGCGATCGGGTCGAGCCAGACGTCGCCGGCGAACTGCTCGGGCGGGTTCTTGGTCGTGGGGGCGGCGGGTTCGATGTTCACGAGGCGTCCTGTTCGTCGGTGGTGAAGTGCTGTTGCGCGACGCTCATCGCGGCCATGCCGTCGGGCCAGCCCGCGTAGAGGGTGACATGGGTGATGGCCTCGATCAGCTCCTCCTGGGTGACGCCGTTCTCGACGGCGCGGCCCAGGTGGAACTCGAGCTGGCCGGTGTTGCCGCCGGCGGCGAGGACGGCGACGGTGATGAGGCTCCGATCGCGTGCGGACAGTTCCGGGCGGTTCCAGACGTCATCGAAGAGGACGTCGTCGGTGAGCGCGGCGAGCTTCGGGGCGAACTCCCCGAACATGCTCCGTCCGCCCCCGACCTGCTTCGGCTGGTCTGCCATGACTCTTCTCCTGCCTGATGCGTGCTCGACGATGTCGTTCATCGCCTGGATGCCACGAAACCCCGGACTACGGTCCTGAGGGAGGCCCTGATGTGACACCCCGGCCAGGGCGTCAGCCGATGGTCTGGCCGCCGTCGACGACGAGGGTGTGTCCGACGGCGAACCCGCCGTCGTCGGAGGTCAGCCACAGCACGGCCGAGGCGATCTCCTCGGGCTTGCCGAGCCGGCCGATGGGCTCTTGGGCGATGACGTCGGCGTAGCCGTCGTCCGTGCCGCCGGTGAGGCGCTCGATCATCTTCGTGTCGATCATCCCGGGGGCGACGACGTTCACCCGGATGCCGTCACCGACGTACTCGAGGGCCGTGGACTTGCTGAGTCCGATGACGGCGTGCTTCGCCGCAGCGTAAGCGGCCTGGCCTGAGATGCCCATGACGCCGGCTCCCGAGGAGGTGTTGACGATCGCGCCGCCTCCGGTGGCCTTCATGTGGCGGATCTCGTGCTTCACGCATAGGTAGACGCCACGGACGTCGACACTCATGATGCGGTCGAACTCGGCGTCGTCGAGGTCGGCGGTGAGGGTCTGGGTCTGCTCGAGGCCGGCGTTGTTGAACGCGACGTCGAGGCGTCCCCAGGTGGAGACCACCTGGTCGAGGGCAGCGACCACCTGCGCGGCGTCGGAGACGTCGAGGTCGATGGCTGTTGCGGTCCCGCCTGCTGTGGTGATCATCGAGGCTGTCTCCTGGTGGCCGGCGCCGGGAAGGTCGGCGACGGCGACACGGGCGCCTTCTGCGGCGTAGGCGAGGGCGGTCGCGCGGCCGATCCCGCCGGCGCCGCCGGTGACGAATGCGACTTTGTCCGTGAAACGGGGAGTGGTGATGCTCATGATTTTCTCCTTCTGACTGTGGGTGGGTAGGGGAGTGACGGTGATGTCGTCGCTTCGCCTGTGGGGGCTACAGGCGGAGGGTCAGAGTCGGGCGGGGAAGGCGTTCCTGCGGCCGATGAATGTGAGCGCCAGAGCGATGGTTCCGAAGATGATCAACACGCTGGGAAGGACCAGTCCGTCGGCCACGGTCAGCAGGCCGGCGCCGACGATCCCGGCAGCGAAGATGGCGACGTTGAAGGCCACGGGCAGGAACGAGTTGGCGACATCGGCGTTGTCGCCGCCGGCCGTCGTGAGAGCTGCCTGCAACTGTGCGGCGGCGCCGCCGAAGGTCAGGCCCCAGAACACCGCGGCGATGAGAACGGCGGGTGCTGAGGCGTGCCCGACGAAGAGGATCAGGCCCACGCCGACGAAAACCGCCAGGCTGCCGTGCAGCAAGGGTCGCGGGTGACGGTCGAGAAGAGCGCCCGTCACGATGATCCCGCCGATCGACGAAATGCCGTAGACGAGCAGGGTGAGGTCGACGCCGAGACCTGAACCGCCGGTACGGAGATACGGGGCGATGTAGGTGTAAAGGGTGTTGTGGGCGATCATCCACGTCGCGATGACAGCCAGGATCATCGCGACACCGGGGATCCTGATGACACGGGTCAGGGGCAGGCGCGACGTCGCGGGTGCCGGTGCTGCATCGGCGACGACGGTGAGCACGAGGATCAGGACGATGGCGCCGAGGATGCTGAGGCCTCCGAAAGACCACCGCCAGTCCAGAGTCGTTCCGATCCAGGACCCCAGCGGGGTGCCGAAGGCGAACCCGACGGGTGCTCCGGCCGAGACGATGGCGAGGGAGCGTCCGGCTTGCTTCTCGGGGCTGATCCTGCGCCCGTAGGCGGCGAGCATGCCCCAGATGGTCCCCGAGAAGGCTCCGGCGATGAACCGTGCCACGAGGGCCACGGCCACTGTCGGGGCTACAGCGGTGACGAGGTTGGACAGGATGAGGCCGGTGAGGGCGACGGCGAGCAGTGGCCGTCGGCGAACTCCTCGGGTGAGGGTGATCGCTGGGACGGTGGCGATGACTGTGCCGAGAGCGTAGGCGCTGATCAGCAGTCCGACGGTGCCCTCGCCGGTGTCGAGCCCGCTGGCGATCTGCGGAAGGAGCCCGGCCGGCATCGTCTCCATGGCGACGAGGATGAACCCGGTCGTCGCGAGCACGACGAGGGAGACCAGCGGGAGCCGGCCAGCAGGGGAGTCAGCACCCTCCGCAGACGGTGAATCGATCGGGACGGAAGCGGTCGGAGTGGTCACGAGGTCCTTTCGGGCGCACCAGAGCGCGGCAGGAGAGCGAGGGGTTCAGGGAAGTCCGGTCCGATACGGGGACCGGGAGGCGCGGGTCAGATCGCGTGCTCGGCGTTTCGCGCGCGTTCCACGATGCGTTCGGTGGCCGCCCAGGTGGCGAGCAGCTGCAGCCCCTCATCGGAGTCGCTGCCGGGGGCAGCGGTATAGACGGTCAGGTAGTGACCGGGGGAGTCTTGTAGGTCCATGGCATGGAAGTCGAGTTCGAGGAGGCCCACGACGGGGTGCCGGAACTGTTTCGCACCGGTGTAGTGACGCCGAACGTCGTGCTCGGCCCACCGGGTGCGGAAGTCGTCACTTCGGATCGAGAGTTCTCCGACGAGGGCAGCGATCCCGGAGTCGTGGGGATCGCGTCCGGCATCGCGCCGGAGGATGGCGACGTTGACGTTCGCAGCGCGCTCCCAGTCCGGGTAGAAATCGTGAGCCCGGGGGTCGAGGAAGATGAACCGGGAGTGGTTCGCCGGCCGAAGCGAACCGCGATACATGTCCGAGTACAGGGCGAATCCGAGGGCGTTGGCAGCGACCAGATCCATGTGGGTGTTCGTGACCATGGCCACCGCCCCGGTCATCGAGTCCAGCATGTGCTGGATGGGGGATTCAGCGATCTTCTGCGCGGGGCTCGGCGCCGGGCGACGACGCGCCGGGGTTGCAGCTCGCGCAAGGTCGTACAGGTGGTCCCGTTCGGCCTGATCCATCTCGAGTGCGCGGGCGATGCTGTCAAGGACGCTGTCGGAGACACCGCCGAGGCTGCCCCGCTCGACCTTCGTGTAGTAATCGACGCTCACACCAGCAAGACGAGCGACCTCGTCGCGCCGCAGCCCCGGTACTCGGCGCCGCCCGCCGGCACTGACGACTCCCGTCATGTCAGGAGTCAGACGCGCACGGCGTGACGAAAGGAACTCCCGCACCTCAGCTCGATTGTCCATACCGTGACGCTACGACTCCTACTAGCAGCCAGCCAGGCCCTGACGGAGCCCCGCTTGACGGAGGTGTCCACGAGTCAAGGGGGTTCTGACCGGGCCTGTTTGCCCGTGGAACGACGGCTTAACGTCTGAGAAGAGCATGGCGTCGTTGCGCGCTGTCCGTCGATTGCAGGGCCTGCGCGACGTGGACGCCCTCCCCGCGACTGACCTGAGAAGGAGCGATATGAAGGCCACCCTGATGTACAAGTCCGGCGACGTCCGAGTCGTCGAGGTCCCGGACCCCGTCATCCAGCAGCCCACCGAGGCGCTCATCCGAGTCACCTACGCCTGCGTCTGCGGATCCGACCTGCACCCCTACCACGACCTCGAGGACACCCCCGAGGGCCGCCGCATGGGCCACGAGGCCATCGGTGTCATCGTGGAGATCGGCGAAGACGTTCGCACCCTGTCGGTCGGCGACACGGTCATCGTGCCCTTCGCCTGGTCCGATGGAACCTGCCCGTTCTGCCAGGACGGCCTGACGACGTCATGCACCCACGGCGGTTTCTTCGACGGCGCCGCCTCAGCCACCCAGGCCGAGAAGCTCATCGTCCCCCAGGCCGACGGTACGGCCGTCGTCATCCCGGAGGGCACTGACGAAGCGCTCATGCCGAGCCTGCTGACCTTGTCCGACGTCTACCTCACCGGCTACCACGCCGCCATCCGCGGCGATGTCGAGCCCGGCAAGACCGTCACCGTCATCGGCGACGGCGCTGTCGGGCTCTCCGCCGTCCTCGCGGCCAAGCAGCTCGGCGCCGAGACCATCATCCTGATGGGCCGTCACACCGCCCGCACCGACCTCGGTCGCGACTTCGGTGCGACCCACGTCGTCGCCGAGCGAGGCGACGAAGGAGTCGCGAAGGTCATGGAGATCACCCGTGGCGAGGGGTCACACGTTGTGCTCGAGGCCGTCGGCCACATGCCGGCCTACGAGCAGGCTGTCGGCATCGTCCGTGCCGGAGGAACCATCAGCCGTGTCGGTGTTCCCCAGTACGAGGAGGCGGCGGTCGGCATGGCGTCCCTGTTCGGCAAGAACGCCACCCTCACCGGCGGCCCCGCCACCGTCCGCGCCTACCTCGAGCAGGTCCTGCCCCAGGTCCTCGACGGCACCATCGATCCGGGCCGTGTCTTCGACCGAGAGATGCCCCTCGACGACATCGCGGAGGCCTACCGCCTGATGGACGACCGCGAAGCGCTGAAAGTCCTCATCCGCCCCTAGCCATGCCGGGCGACACAGAGCAGATGCCCACCCCATCCGCCGTCCGGCACGACGAACGACAGGAACATCTCCATGGTCCCACCCGCCTCCCGACGCAGACGCCTTGCCCCCCAGGTCACGTCGGCGCTCCTTCTCACGACCGCCAGCTTCGGAATCCTCACCGGGTGCTCGAGCGCGACGGGACAGGCCCCTGACCCGGCCGTTGCATCCACGCGGGCGGCCGAACCCTCTGCCGCTGTCACTGTCCAACCGAACCAGGAGACCGTTCCGACCGAGGGGCCCGAGGCTCCCAGCGAGGTCGTCGGGACCGTCGTCAGGTTCAGCGGCGGAGGCAGCGTGGTGGATGTGACACTCCAGGAAGACAACCCGACGACTCGAGATCTCTTGTCGAGGCTGCCCGTGACCCTGGCCTTCGAGGAGTTCGCCGGGCGGGAGAAGATCGCCTATCCCGGGCCGGGACTCGACGTCGACGGCTCTCCCGGCTCGGACCCCGAGGACGGGGATCTCATCTACTTCACCCCCTGGGGGAACCTCGGCTTCTACTACGACGCTGCAGGCATCGACTACTCGGACTCGACCATCCACCTCGGCACCTACGAAGCCACCGCCGAGCAGCTCTCAGCCTTCGACAGTGCCGACGTGCGCCTCGAGATCGTGGAGTAGCCGCGGGCCCGACCCGAGGGTCGATGACCTTCGATCCCACCCTCCCCGAATGCCGACCCGACCACCATCACCGCCACAGAGAAGAGTTCCCGCACCATGCCAATGCAACCCGACGGATACACCTTCGCTCTCGACCCCACCGTGGTCCGCACCTCGGTCCGGTACCGCAATCGATTCGGCATCCTGATCGCCGCCGACCTCTATCAGTCCGCCGACCTCGACGAGAGCACCCGCCACGCCGCCGTGGTGATCGGACCGCCCCACGGCGGAGTCAAAGAGCAGGGTCCCGGCGTCTACGCGAACGAGCTCGCGCGCCGCGGCCTCGTCGCCCTCGCCTTCGACCCTTCGTACAACGGCGAGAGCGGGGGCGAGCCGCGACACATCACCTCGCCCGAGGTCTTCGCGGAGGACTTCAGCGCCGCCGTCGACTTCGCCGGCTCGCTCTCGTACATCGACAGAGGTCGCATCGGGGCCATCGGCATCTGCGGCAGCGGCGGATTCGCCCTCACCGCAGCGCAGATCGACCCTCGGATCCGTGCGGTCGCCACCTCGGCGATGTACGACATCAGCGGCGTCAAGCGCGACGGCTGGCAGGGGGCTCAGACGGATGCGGGGCGGAGGGCGGAGCTCGCCGATCTCGCGGCGCAGCGCTGGGCCGACGTGGATGCCGAGCGACCGGCCCTCGGCCCGACCTTCCCCGCCGAGTACGAACCCGAGAGACTCGACCCGGTCACGTCCGAGTTCCAGGAGTACTACGTCCTCGACCGTGGGCACCACCCCCGATCCATCGGCGGGTTCACCCTCACGAGCGAAGCGGCGCACATCGGACACGGAGCCCTGGCGCACCTCCCCGACATCAGCCCCCGGCCGATCCTCCTCATCACCGGAGACGTCGCCCACTCCCGCTACTTCAGCGACGAGGTGTACGCGAAGGCGGCCGAACCGAAGCGACTGGTCGTCATCCCCGATGCGCGCCACATCGATCTCTACGACCGCACCGACGTCATCCCCTTCGATCTCCTCGAGGACTTCTTCCGCACCTCCCTCACCTCCTCCGGTTTGACGGACGCGACCCTCGCGGTGCGGGCGTGAACGCAGTGCGAGGTCGGCGGGCGCTGCGGTCGGCCTGCGTGGTGACGGCCGTCGGCATCGTGATCGCCGGGTGCACCGATGCGCAGGCCCCCTCCCCGACGTCGACGCGAACGGCCTCGTCCGCGCCGGCCTCGTTCGACCCGTTGGGAGGCGCGAGGCCGACCGAGGTCACGACCGGTCTCGAGACGCCCTGGTCGATCGCCTTCGTCGGCGACACCGCGCTGGTCAGTGAACGGGACTCGGGACGGGTGCTCGAGGTCGCGCCCGACGGGACGACGCGCACCGTCGCGACGATCGCGGGGATCAGCCATGGCGGCGAGGGGGGACTCCTCGGTCTCGCCGTCGCCGATGAGCGCCTCTACGCCTACTCCACCGGAGAACAGGGCAACCGCATCCAACGATTCGCACTCTCCGGTGCGCCCGGTGCGCCCGGCGGGCTCGAGCTCGGCGAACCTGAGACGATCCTCGACGGTCTGGCCTCGGCCGGCTTCCACAACGGAGGACGCATCGCCTTCGGGCCCGACGGCATGCTCTACGCCGGGGTGGGCGACGCAGGCTCGGCGGACCGGGCGCAGGATCTCGACTCGCTCTCGGGGAAGATCCTGCGCATGACCCCCGAGGGCGACGCGCCGGACGACAATCCGTTCCCCGGCTCGCTGGTCTACAGCTCCGGGCACCGTAACGTCCAGGGCCTGGCCTGGGCGGAGGACGGCACGATGTTCGCCAGCGAATTCGGTCAGAACACCTGGGACGAGCTGAACATCATCGAAGCCGGCGGCGACTACGGCTGGCCCACGGTGGAAGGTGCCGGGGAGGACATCCGCTTCATCGACCCCGTGCAGCAATGGTCGCCCGCCGAGGCCAGCCCCAGCGGCATCACAGTGATCGATGACGTCGTCTACATCGCCAACCTCCGGGGCTCCGTGCTGCGGGCCGTTCCCGTCGCCGAACCCGGCAGCTCCACGGAGTACTTCTCGGGCACCTACGGCCGCTTCCGGGCCGTCACCCCTGCACCCGACGGCAGCCTGTGGGCCCTCACCGGGAACACGAACAGCCAGGGCACCCCACGTGACGGCGATGACCGGATCGTGCGCGTCGACGTCGGCGACTGACGGGAACGGGCCGCCCTCGCGAATGAGGGCGGCCCGTTCTCCGTCCCGGAATCAGTCCTGGCGTGCGTAGGTGGCGCGGAAACCCTCGGACGGATCCGTCGGGGTCAGCACGAGGGTGTCTCCCGAGACGTCGTAATCCCGGGCGAGGCTCTGACCCACGAGATCACGTGCCAGAGCCGACTCGACCTCGACCGTGAACGAGTCGCCGTCGACCGGTGTGATCTCGCCGTAGAAGGCCTCGTAGCCGCCGACCGTGTACGGGCCGTCGGGGGCCTCGGTGTCGGGGTTCGCGGCCTGCACGGCCATGGTCCCGCTCGCGGTGAAGATGACCTGGCCGCCGTAAGGCAGCGGCTGCAGGTCGCCCTCGGCGCCGACCTCAAGCGAAGTCATCTCCCATTCGCCGACGAGCGGACTCGTCGCAGACGCCGTGGGGCTCGGCTCCGCTGGTGCGGCGGCGTCGGAGGACTGTGTGCAGCCGGTCGTGGCGAGGATCCCACCCAGCAGCAGGGCCACGGCGGAGATAGTGCGGGTCTGTCGGTTCATGGGTCGTGCCTCTCGTCAGGGCGCAGCAGTCGCTCGCGGCGTTGCTCGATCGATCACCGTGCCCCGGCCCGGGAGACGAGCTGCGCCTCCTCGACCGTAGGGCGATCCGTGAGAAGTAGAGAGGGCCTGTGAGGGCCACGTTGCAGCTACCGCGAAGCGAGACGCTGTGCCAACCAGGTGTTGTGACCCATGCGGGCTGCGCGGGTCAGAGCGAGGCGCCGGGTGCCCAGATCGCCACCCGCCAGAACGACGATAATTCGCGAGTCAGGCGACCACACCTCGCGTTCATACATGCCTGAATCAGTGATGAGGAGTGATGAATCACCTGCGGCTGCCATTGCGATCGCGTAGTCGGGATCGATGAAGTCCAGTGCGTGATCCTCAGTGCGCAGGGCCAAGCGCTTCACTCCGAGTTGTCCCGGTTCTCCTTTGGGGAGCGCCCAGCTCAGCAGCACTCCCTGGTCCTCGAGGCGAAGGTCCCAGTGGTGCGAGCGGGCGTGGTGTTCGGTCAAGAGGAAGCGGCTGGGTGATTCAGGAATTGGGGGCCTCCTTCTGTGGCGGTGAAGTGATCGTCGGTGGCTCACTCGAGCCGGTTGATCGCCGTGGCGGTGTCCTGTCCGGTCTCGGGCACGATCAGGTGTTCCACAAACGTGTCCGGCGTGGTGGGATGCGGGCGCTCGTGCCCTGGCGTATCTCGTGTCAAGAAGACATGAGCTCGGAAAGGATCCTGTCAGGCAGGTGGCCCGCCAGTGAGCGCTTAGGAGGCCCTGCCATGACCCCTCACCAGGAGAAACGCCGTGGAGTCGGGTAGGTATTTGGTTCCTGCCGCCCCGTAGCCGGTCGTGCATCGGGACACCATCTCGAGGCGCTCTTGGTCGGCTGGGGTCAAGTAGCGCATGGCCTGCAGATTCGCGTATGCCTGTCCCGCAAAAATGCCCGGTGAAGGGGGTTTAAACGCTACAGTCATCGGATGCTCATCGGATACGCCCGCGTCTCGACCTCAGGACAGGATCTCGCTGCCCAGCGCGACGGTCTCGCAGCACTCGGTGTTGACGATCAACACGTGCATGTTGACCATGGGCTGTCGGGCACAACTCGAGCACGGCCGGGACTCCGCGAAGCTCTCGCTGCGTGCCGGGCCGGCGACGTCCTCGTCGTCACGAAGCTCGACCGCCTCGCCCGTTCGCTGCGGGATGCGACCGACATCGCGGATGAGCTGACGAAGAAGGGCGTAGCCCTGAACCTCGGGGGAGCGGTCTACGACCCGACCGACCCTGTCGGCCGGCTCCTGTTCAACGTCCTCGGGATGGTCGCCGAGTTCGAGGCCGACCTGATCCGGGCCCGCACCCGTGAGGGCATGGCAATCGCCAAGGCCGCCGGCAAGCTCCGCGGCCGCAAGCCCAAGCTCACCCCCTCGCAGGAGAAGCACCTCGTGCAGCTGCACCGCACCGGTGCCCACACGACGAGCGAGATCGCCGAGCTCTTCGGTGTTGCCCGCTCAACTGTCTACCGAGCAGTTCACCGAGGAGAGCAGTCGTGACCATCTCCAGCAGGAGATCTGATTCTGGGGTGATCGCCCTTCTCAGTGTGGATTGCGGAAGGGATTGTCGGCTGTGCAGCAGCGCACGCGTATGAATGTCGCGAGTCCTGGTCGATATGGGGCTCGTCTGATCGCACAAACCCGCCGGGACATCACCGCTGCCGTGGCTCGCACGACAGGAGGACACGGGCTTGATGGTCCCGACTCGGTTCGTCGTCGCCTCATCGCCTGGCTCGACGACAACGACACCACCGAAGGTTTCTTTCGATTGATGGCCGATGAAAGCCTTGAGGACGGAGTCCGACTTCTGACGGTCGCGGATCAGCACGCTGTCGCCATGGAGGAGCTACTTGAGCTTGGCAGCGCTTTCGCTGCCCTACCTACGTTGCAACGTGGGCTGTTGGAGAGTGTCCTGACGCTTTGCTACGTCCACGACCCAAGGGTTGCGTCTGAGCGCACCATCCTGCGAATGCTCGCGCGTTCTCTCGACATGTTTGAGGGATCGCAGCGGACGTCCGTCAAGTTCCCGAGGACCGTGATTGGGGATCGAAAGCAGCAGATCGAAAGTGCGGTCGAGGGCGTCCGTGAGATGTTCACGCGAAATGGCGTAAACCTTGCTCCTGAACTCCAGGGGGGAACGCCGCACCTGTCTCTAGGGACCATCCGCGAGAACGTCAAGTTCAACGCCACTGACGCCGCTCGCGATTACCTCGGCGTCGACGCTCATCACTGGGACACCGGGAGCGGGGGAACGCACTCGAAATCCTGGTTCCTGCCGAGTATCACCGCGGGTCTGACGGAGGAAGCACTTTCTGACGAGGTCGAGCTGATGGCTGCCTCCGTGCTTGGAGTGCTCGCCGCCGGGAAGGCATTACTGCGAGCCGTCGCTAGTCACACCGGTCATGACACTCGGGCGGAGCAGGAAGGCGTATTTCGGCGAGAGAAGGCCCTCGTTCATTACTCGAGCGATACCGAGTTCAGCCCGATCTCCCTTTCGGACTATGAGAAGCGGCCGGCGGCGTGGAAGCCCAAAACGCACGACTTTAGCGTCCTCAGGCCTGCTCCTCGTGCTTGCCGAAACACGTACCCACTTATCGAGAACGCGGCGAGAGGTCAGAGTGGTCCTCCTGCGCCACGGCTGATGTTCTCAGTTCGATGATTAGGACTGTTGCGGTGCGATAGACGATCGTCATCCGTACCAACCGTCGGGGCCAGCGGCCTCGGCGAGGCGTGCGTGCTCAGCAGGATCGGTCAAGCGCCAGCCGTAGGGAGCTGACTGCACGTAGCTGGCACCGTTTCTCTCTACGCGTACTCGCTCGTCCATGAGCCCGCTGGTGAAAACCTGTTCGTCGAGCCAGAGGAGGAGCTGTTCTACCCACTCCTCGGCAGTATCGGGGAGAAAGTAGAGCCAGTACTGGGGTTCACCGGTGGAGGGGAGGGCGATGAGGAGACGCGCGGAGTGGCCGTCGCGCTGGATGAGTTCGACATCGACGTGTCCGGGCGAGGCGCGGATGTCTCGCATCTCGTAGTCGAGATACGACACGTCCGTCCCGAGAGGTCGACTCTTACGCTCGGCTCTTCTCATCGCAGCCACGATCTCTGCATCGGTCAGCATGCGCTCAGCATGTCATCTCGCTTCGGCGATCCCACACGCCGGTCGTTGTGGTGCGGTCAGGGAAGCGGGAAGGCCGTTACCGGTGCCCGATGGACGATCCTCTGGTGGTGACCCCTGCCGTTCGGGCTCTCATGGGGGAGGATTCGGTCATGGACATCGAGGGCATGCCCGAAGAAGAGCGTCTCGCGGCTCTGGCGTCCCTGGAAGCGTTGCATCCCGGACTGTCGAAGACTGCGTCCGGGACGCTCGCAGGGCCGGCAACCCGCCACCGTCCTGACGTCCCGATCTGGGACTACGAGCAATACAGCCAAGAGCACCCCGAGGTAGAGCTGGACGATCTTTTAGCTGTGCGGTTCCCGGTCATCTTCTACGGCGGCGAAGACTTCACCATCGACTCGGCAGCGGAACATCTGCGCACCGACCCGGTCGCACCTTCGGTCCCAGTGACGCTCGCGTCAGTCCTCGATATGTGGAAGCAACTTCATGCGGCTGGTGTCGTCGCCTGGAACCACGACCGACGAGCCGTTGAACACGTCCGGCCCCAGCAGGCTTTTGACGCTGTCGTTGCCAGGTGGGGAACAGATCTGCAACCAAAAGCGCTGCCGCCTCGTGCCCGCTAGCCGATCCTTCACCGAGATCGATTCCGAAATGATCTATCGAGACGATCTGGGCTCAGCAACTACGGGGGAGTGGCCGCTGCCCTCGGGCGTCCGGTGACGGATCGCGTACCGGGCGTCCGACGGTGGAGCAGACACGTCTCCAGGTTCACTTTCGCTCGAAGAGTGATTGAACATGCTTGTCGAACGCCGCCTGCATATGCCCCACGTTTGTTACAGCTGCACGTGTCTCTCTGTCTTGTGGTGTCGCCCGGAGCCAAGCGCCGAGCACCGCGAAACCAACCGCTGCAACATTGCGCACGATTTCACGGTGAGTGCCCCAAGGGCCTAGCTTCGTTATTTCGGGCGCTTCGTTCATCACGAGCATGCACAGGAGAACTTCCTTGCGTGTTGCATCGTCGGTGATCAACTCGGCATCCACGCTCAGCTCGGAGAGCGACCTCCACCACAGCGGAAACTCTTCTTCGAAGGTCCGCGTGTATAGAACCTCGCGCCACTCGTCCTCGGCTATCTGCACCCGCTGGGCGTCTGTCTCATCCGGCTCGACGGTGTTCGAATGGGCTTTCTGGAACAACTCGACGAGGCGGAGAACTGCTTCACGCTCGGTGTCGCGCCGTCGCGCTTCTCGATCCGCGGTAAGCCTTTCGACTTCTCGCTTCGCGGACTGCCTGTCCCGGACAGCGGCACGTCGATTCGCATCTATGGCTATAACTGCGCCAAATACAGCGGCGGCGGTCCCAGGTATCCAGGTCAAATCAGGGGGCGGTGGCATGAGCCAATCGTAGGGAGGCTATCGATGGCGGCGCGACCGCGTCGTGTGATAGCTAGATCGCCGACCACAAAATCCTGCCTGCGCAGGTGACAGGAATTCGGCTCAGGTCGCCGAGCTCGTGGACGTGGCCTATCCGTCGGGTGTGCCCGATAGGGGATCAACTGCCGGTCCCCGCGCTCTAGGGGTGGGGTGGCATCTTGGGTCTGCGCGAAAGTGGAGTTGGTGTGGGGTGTGGACGCCGCGCAAATGCCTACATCGCATTCGGCCTCTTGATGCGTGGAGAATGGCTTCATGAGCGACGAAGTCTTTCCCGACCGTTCAACTGTCCAGAGTGCCGTTGTTGGAGTCGCTATGGCTGCTGCAAGCCAGGTGCCCGGCCTCGGTATTGTCCTGGGCGGCATCCAGGCAGCTATCGAGACTCGACGACAAGAGGTCCAAGACGAGTACCTGGCTTCGCTCGCAGCGCGAGTGCGATGGTTAGAAGAGCAGAACGGCGAAACTCGGTTCAATCCGGCGGACCCGAGCTTCTACGCGGCAGTGAACAGGCTTTTACGTGCCGCTCACGAGTCCGCGGACGACGAGAAGCGACGACTCCTTGCAGAAGCTGCCGCAGGAATCGGCGCAAGCAGCGCGGCTGTACCGGAGCAGCAGGAACGTTTTATTGACTGGGCGGCACGCCTCAGGCCCTGGCATATCCGTCTACTCGTGGCCTTCGACAACCCCGCCGGTTGGATCGCATCTCATGGCGGAGACCCGGAGAAGTATGAGCAGACGACATTTGCGTCCCTCCACACTTTCATTCGCGACGACATCGCTGGCGGTGACGGAGAGCTGAAGGGACACCTCACTGACATGGTCGCCGAACTGGATCGCGAAGGGCTCTTGACCCTCCCTGCTCGTATCCTAGAAACGACCACGACGGGATCCGCGCTCACGCACATCCGGACGACTGAGCAGGGGCGGCGGTTCCTGCAGTTCCTTGGAACTGGCCAAAGACGCACGGGAGAAGTTGGCAACGAACCTTTCTAGCGCTTTTGCCGTACGTAGAGTCCGACGGTGGTTCAACACAGGTACTGACGCTGCTCCAGCATCGTCCCGATGAGGGATCCTTAGGCGGGCGAGGTGCGGTGATTCGGCCCCAGTTGCGCAGTGACGAGGAGCGGCCTGCCATTGAAGGCCATGTCGGTGAGCGCTGTCCGAGCGGGCGCAGCTGCCGGCCCTTGGCCTGTGACGGACGTCCGAGCTCACCGCGTTTGGGAGGACATGCTTCGCACCGCTGCACAGCAACTGCGCCTATAGAACGAAAGAGATGCACCGCATTAGGTCGACAGCAGCAGCGACAGGGGCGACCCGTAGGATCTGGTGCATGGTGCGAAACGGCAGCCCAGGCTGGGTCGAATCAGTCTTTCGTGCACATCCATGGGTGGCAGCCGTTGTCAGTGCCGGGTTCCTCGTGCTCATCGTTTGGGGCGGGGGGTCCGTCGGGTGGGACCCGTGGGCTCCGTTGGGTCGAGGTCTGAAGCGTTGGCCGCTGTGGCTGATGGTCTTGGTCGGGGTGCCCTTCTTTACATCGGGCGTCATCGTCGGGGTTGTTCTGCAGTGGCGTCTGCTGAGGCAAAAGTTCGAGGTCCCTTCCGAACCGAGTCTCGAGCTCAAGCAGCTTCGACGCGACGGCCCGGGTTGGCTCAGTCGCCCCTCGGACATCGACGATCCGTCATCAGTCGCTGCGCCGAGACAAGCGGGCGACGACGCACCATCGCCATGATGTTGACCTGTCGATGGTCCCGATAGCCGATCCGCTAGCGGGCTACGTCGTTCTCGGTGCTGGTAATCCGCCCAGGTGTATGCCCGTGCCGGGTTCAGTGAGTTTTGCGCCGGGGAGGAGTCGCGCTGCCGTGCACGCGCGCCGGTCCCCAGAAGTTGAAGACAGTGTCGATGGTCGTGCCGGCGACAGCTGCAATCTTCAAGAAGAGGGTGGCGTACCAGTTCTTGCGTGACGGGCGCGGTGTAGACATGGCTTTCCTCTCGACGCTGAGTGATGCAGATTACGCACCGCGGGTGTGCATGCACTCAACATGTTCGATCGGCAGTTCCAGTATCCGGCCTCCGTCCGGGCAGTGTGTGCTGTCCGACGTCCGTCGTGTTCTGAGAAGCGCACGTGTTGCGGAGGTAGAGCTTGCCGCGCTGTCGCCACGAGGTTCGACCTGTAGCGAGCGTTCATTCGGTGCTGTCAAGGCCCTCTGGTGTGTTGGGCGTCTGACGGCGCAGGGCAGACTGCGCGGCTGCGGCAGCGGTGGTGGCGATGACGGCGGCGATGATCGTCAAGGTCACAGAATCGAGCGCGAACTCGTGCGATCTCCCTTCGGCCCGCTGACCCGGTCTGAGGATTCAATTCGCGGTGTCAGATCACTTCCGCCTTTTCGGGCGCTTCTCATCGACTGTTCGGACTGACTCCGTGTGCGACCCGGCTGCCCGGCCCACGGCTGCGAGAGGGTCGTTCCGACCCGCCCGTGCACGCAGTTTTCCGATGGCTGCGATGGTGATCACCACGAGTAGGACGGCGTAGATCGCCAGAGCGATCGGGCTGGATACCAGGACGGTGGCGTCGCCGCCGGAGCTCAGCAGAGCATCTCTCGAGGAGGTTTCGGCGAGAGGTCCGAGGACCAAACTCTGCCGCCTCACTAGGGGTTCCCTCATTGAGATCGATTTCGGACGGGTCTATCGAGACGCGCCGAGCCGTGTGCTGCGGGGGAGTGATTGACGCACGCCCGCGTCCGATGACGGATCCTCTATCGGACGCTAGACGCCGCGATATCGGCACCGATCAGCTCCGCATTGAGTGCTAGTGCCGCAGTGGCGCCGGAGCCTGCGGCGATCGGAACAAGGGCGGTCGGGTTTGCTGCGTTACCGACGGCCCAGACGCCGGGAACGCTCGTGCGTCCCGCGGCGTCGACCGACGTCCACGGGCCGAAGGGTGAATCGCTCAGTGCGGCTCCTAGTTGCTGCAGGAGTTCGTCTTGGGCGATGAGTGGTGGCTCGACGAACACGACGTCGATGGGAATCGAGGTGCCGTTCTCGAGAACGAGGCCTGTGAGAGTTGAACCGTCTATGACCGTCTCTTTGACGGGAGTCGTCTCAATGCGCATGCCCCGCGCCTCGAGGAGTTCACGATCGCTAGCCGGGACATCACCTGCGAGGGCGGTGAAGACGACGATGTCGGCTGAGTACGAGCGCAGCATGTGCGCCTTGTGTAGACCCGCGATGGAAGCGGCGAGAACGCCGATGGTTCGGTCGCGATTCTCGTATCCATCACAGTAGGGGCAGGCGACCACGCCGCGGCCCCATTGCTCGGCGAGACCGGGGATGTCCGGGAGGAGGTCTCGGGCTCCTGTTGCGAAGATCAGGTGCCGCCCGCTGACGACGATGCCGTCAGTCGTCGTGACCTCGAATCCTCCGCTCACAGAGCGGGCAGCACGTGCTGTGGTCTGCAGGATGACGCCACCGACTGCGCGTACTTCGCGCGCTCCATCGGCCACGAGATCCAGTGGGGAATAGCCATCACGACCTAGGACGCCGTGCATATGTGCGGCATACCGATTGCGGGGGCTCTGGGCGTCGAGGATAAGGACTCGTCGCCGCGCGCGGGCGAGGATAAGGGCAGCGCTGAGCCCCGCGACACCGCCGCCGATGACGATAACGTCCCATTGCTCCTTCGACATGGCGGCATCGTCGCGTCCGTTGTCGAGGTCGGCGTCAGTGGTTTCTGCGGTCTTGGTCATGTACTGAGCCTCAACCCGCACTACGCTTCTTGCAATTCGAGATGCTGATATAGCAAGAAGGTAGGTGGTGTGAGCGAGCTCGATCTGTCGATGATCGGACCCCGCATTCGGTCCTTTCGGGAGAAGCGGTGCCTGACGCTGGTCGAACTCTCACAGTCGACAGGGGTTTCCGCGAGCACGCTATCTCGTCTGGAAGCGGGTAAGCGGGCGCCGAATCTTGAGCTCGTGGTTCCGGTCGCGCGTGCTTTGGGTCTCGACCTCGATGACATCGTGCCGAGGGAGGTCGTCGACCCGCGAGTAGAGCAGACCGTGAAAGTCATCGACGGAGTCAGGTTCGAGACGCTCGCGGCGGCGTCGAGTCCGGTGCAGACATACAAGGTGTCCATGCCTACGCACCCTGACGGTGCCGAGGCGATTCCGGATCTGCATGTTCATGACGGGTACGAGTGGATCTACCTCCTCTCAGGGCGCCTGCGCCTTGTGATCGCGCAGAAGGAAGTCATACTCAACGCGGGGGAGTCAGCGGAGTTCGATACGCGATTCCCGCACTGGATGACACCCCTCGAGGGCCCCGCGGAGATGTTGTCGATCTTCAGCACGGAAGGTCGCCGCATTCACATGCGGGCCCGGCCGCTGGCTGAGGATGAGTGACGACCGGAAACGTCATCGCTGGAGTTTCGTGCCGAAGACAGAGCGACACCGTCCCACCGGCCGATAATCAGTCGGCTACCGGGGTGCCATGTCTGGTTCTCGGGCCGGCGGTTGTGGGACGGACAGGGCCCAGACGTTCATCGACTCGAGCACAGGCCGGAGCCCCATGCCCGTCTCTGTCAGCTCATAGACGACCCGGGGCGGTATCTCGGCGTAGACCGTGCGGGTCACGAGACCGGAGGTCTCGAACTTGCGGAGACGATTCGTGAGCGTGTGCGCGCTGATGCCGGGCAGGGCCTCCTTCAACTCAGAGAACCGAGCCGGGCCGGTCAGAAGCTCGCGCACGATCAACGTCGCCCACGGTCCGTCGAGAAGAGTCAGGAATTTCGCGATGCCGCAGTCGGGCCAGACATCCCCACAGAAAGCCATGAAAAAGGACCCTAGCCCATTAGTGCAGTTGACGTAACCGATGCTCTCTGTGCACTAATGGCTCCCATGACCTATCTCATTCACGGCGCCACAGGCGCCCAGGGCTCGCCTGTCGTCTCCGAACTCCTCGCCGCCGGTGCATCCGTCACCGCCGCTGTCCGTGATCCCGCCTCGTACACGGGCGGCGCTACGCCCGTCGCCGTCGACCTCACGTCGGTCGAGTCGCTGACGAAGGCCTATGAGGGCCTCGACGGCGTTTTCGTCCACCTCACCGTCGGCTCCCCCGATATGCAGACGGCGCAGGCCGAGGCGGTCGTTGCCGCCGTCGCGGCGGCTCGACCGGCCCGGGTCGTCGTGTCGACCAGCGGGGCGCTGATCGAGGGTGCCGGGTCCGAGGGCAGCCCGATGAACATCCTCGTCCGGGGCCTCGAGGCAACCGGTGTCTCCCTCGCCGTCGTCGCACCCCGCCTGTACCTCGAGAACCTCCTCCTGCCACCGGTGACGGCCGGTGTTGAGCAGGACGGTGTCCTCCGCTACCCGATCCGCGCTGATTACGCCGTGTCGTGGAGCTCGCACCTCGACGTGGCGATCGTCGTGGCGCGACTTCTGCAGGACTCCTCGGTCACTGGTGTCGTCGGCGTCGGAGCTCTCCCGGGACTTCTCGGCACCGACCTGGCCGCGGGTTTCGCGGCCCACCGCGATGGTGACGTTCACTTCGAGGCTCAGACCCCCGACGACTTCGGCGCGGTCATCGAGCCACTCTTCGGCGCCGAGGGTGCCGCTCCCGTCGTCGCTTCGTACCGCTGGCGCGCGACGCAGGATGCAGAGGTGATCGACGAGGCCACCAGCGCCCAGACACGGCTGGGGCTCCTGCCGCGCACGGTCGAGCAGTGGCTCAGCGACATTCGTTCCTGACCCCTCGCTGTCTTGACGGCGCTGAGCCACTGCCGTCTGGTCCGGCCTCCGTGGGGTGGCGTCGGCCCTCTCTGTCGTGCTCGGGCGACCAGGGCGAGTATCAGTTCGTAGGGGACAGCTGGCGTCATGAGCACGCCAAGGGGCTGGTCGCTCGCCTTCGCGCCACCAGAGCCTGCTGGACTTGATAGGGCACACAGAAAGGGCCCCGGCTGCTGCCGGGGCCCTTTCTCGATTCCGTACTACTTCCTACGGGGCAGTCCCTCGATGAACGAGCTGTGGTCTGCCCTGAGGCCGGGGACGATACGTCGACGGTCTTGTCAGTGGTGGCCCGTACGGTCCAACTCATGGGCGAACGAGGATCGGGTGAGCAGGCGGCCGCCGTGCTGCGCCGCCGTCCCTACGAGCACCCCTACGCGGTCCCGCCGATCCCGGGCGGGCAGGGCATCTGGCAGATCCGGCAGGTCGTCACCGACCCGCTCGGCTACGTCCGCCAGCGCCCTGTGCAGGGCGGTTTCGTCTTCGACGTCTACGCCCACTGCCGAGACGCCGAAAGACGCCCAGCACTGGGTCGCCGTGGCGCTCACGCGCCACCGTCGACCCCTCGGGCACGCGCTGGGGGAGAGCAACACCCTCGGCGCGACGTTCCTCGGCGTGGAGGCCACGCCCTCGTACTGGAAGCAGACCGCTATCGAGGACTACGCCACCGCGCACCCCGCGAAGGCGCTGCACGTGGCCGTCGCGGTCACCCTCGGTGGTATCGAGGCCAGCACCAGCACCAGCACCAGCACCAGCACCAGCACGAGCACGAGCACGAGCACGAGCACGAGCAAGGGCACCTGGCGCAACCTGAGCGAGCGCCGGGATCCCACCTCCGCTGCGACACGAAGGGGCTCCGCCCCTCATCCCTCCCCAGTGCACCTCGACGGAGCTCGGCGCACGGCCTCGCCCGGAGTTCAGCGGCGACGTCGGTGGTGCTGCTGCTGCACTGAGGCGACGAAACCAGACAACGTCATCAAGGCCCCGATCACGATGAGGAGTTGTTCGGCTTCTCGGATCGAAAAGCCGATCATGGTGCCGCCGACCACGATAAGTGCAACGAAGAGCAGGGCCTGAGCCAAGAAGGGAGCGCATAGTCCGGGCGGCTAGCCACACCTGGGCGTCAGCGCCTCACGTGTCGGTGGTCGGCTACTTCAGCGGGTAGAGCTTCGCGATGGCCGCGGCGTCGCCGGCGCCCTTCAGGCGCGTCGAGAAGTCGCACGACCCGACGCTGGGCTGCATGATCTGCGCCGAGCGGGCCTGCGTGTGGCCGAGACCGAGTGCGTGACCGAACTCGTGGGCGGCCGTCGTCCGCAGATCGAACTGACCGGGCTTGCAGGCGCCGGTGCCCGACCAGACGTAGAACGACGCCTTGGTCGTGAAGGCGATGTCGGCCTCGATGGCGCGAGTCGGCGCGTAGAGCACGCAGGTGACCCCGAGCACGCCCGAGGGCAGCGACTTGTAGCCGACCGTGTTGCGTCCGTCGGAGTTCGTGCTGCATCCGCCGGCGGTCGAGACCCCGACGGCGTACCGCGTCGTGCCGACGTACTTCGACGTCGCGCGGGTCTTGATCTGGTAGCCGCAGCGCGTGTACTTCGACGCCATCGAGTAGGCGCCCCACTGGACGGCGGACGTCGCAGCGGTCGGGTGCGGCTGCGAGGTGCCGTTGATGTACCACGAGAGGGCGCCGGGCCAGGTGGGGCTCGACTGCGACCAGGCAGTGGTCGACCCGCAGCCTGCGGCGGCCCTGGGCGTCGCGGGGGCGGTGGTCTCGGCGGTCTCGGCGGTGAGGCTCTCGGCGGCGGTCTCGTCGCCGTAGACCTTCTCGCCGATCGCCACGGCGACCCGGCCTTCGGCGTCGCGGGTGATGGTGACCTCGGGCAGTTCGGCGGCGCCCTCGGCCATGACCACGCCGATGGCCAGGGTGGTTCCCGGAGCGGGGACGGGGACGGTCCGCCCCGGGCCGACCGCGACGGCGAGGTCGTCGTAGGCGCAGTCGGCCCGGAGGGCGGTCGTGCGGCTGGCGTCGATGGTGCCCGTCGTCGAGCATGCGACGGCCCCGGCGGCCTGCGCGCTCTGCGAGCCGACGACGCCGGCGGTGGCGACGAGCAGCAGGGTGGCCGCGGCCGCCACCAGCCGGCGGGCTCCGGGGCGCGGGCTCGCGGGCTGGTCGGTGCGGGTGTTCTCGGTCGAGGTCGTCACGGGGTCTCCTGTCAGATCCGACGGGCGTCCCTCGCGACGTCGGCGGTGAGCCACGGCTCGCGCGCCTCCCCCTGCGACGAGGATAGGCACCGGTCCGGCCGATGCCTATCCCCCCTCCGGGTCAGGCGCCGAGCGCGGCGTCGACGATCTGCTTGGCCTCGGCCTGGACGCGCGCGAGGTGCTCGGGTCCGTCGAAGCTCTCGGCGTAGATCTTGTAGACGTCTTCGGTGCCCGAGGGGCGGGCCGCGAACCAGGCCTTCTCGGTGACGACCTTGAGTCCGCCGACCGACGCGCCGTTGCCGGGGGCCTCGGTCAGCTTCGCGATGATCGGATCGCCCGCCAGCTCGGTCGCCGTGATGTCGTCGCCGCTGAGCTTGCCGAGTCGGGCCTTCTGGTCTTTCGACGCGGCCGCATCGACCCGCTGGTAGACGGGGTCGCCGAACCTCTCGACGAGCTCGGCGTAGAGCTGCGAGGGCGTCTTGCCGGTGACGGCGATGATCTCGCTGGCGAGGAGGGCGAGCAGGATGCCGTCTTTGTCGGTCGTCCAGACGGTGCCGTCGGTGCGGAGGAACGACGCGCCCGCGCTCTCTTCGCCGCCGAAGCCGACCGAGCCGTCGACGAGCCCGGGCACGAACCACTTGAACCCGACGGGGACCTCCCAGAGGCGGCGCCCGTGCGATTCGGCGACCTTGTCGATGATGCTCGACGAGACGAGCGTCTTGCCGATCGCGGCGTCGTCCCGCCACTGCGGACGGTGCGTGTAGAGGTAGTCGATCGCGACCGCGAGGTAGTGGTTGGGGTTCATCAGACCGCCGTCGGGCGTGACGATGCCGTGACGGTCGGCGTCGGCGTCGTTGCCTGTCAGCACGTCGAACTCGTCTTTGCGGTGCACGACGCTGGCCATGGCCGACGGGCTCGAGGGATCCATGCGGATCTTGCCGTCCCAGTCGAGGGTCATGAAGCGCCAGGTCGGGTCGACGCCCGGGTTGGTGACCGTCAGGTCGAGGCCGTAGACGTCGCGGATGGCACCCCAGTACGCGACGCTGGCGCCGCCCAACGGGTCGGCGCCGATGCGGACGCCCGCCTTCTTGATGGCCTCGATGTCGATGATGTTCGCCAGGTCGCCGACGTAGCCGCGGAGGAAGTCGTGGCGCCCGGGGCTGCCGTCCGCGCGGAGGACGTCGACGTTGCCCGCCGCGATGATCTCGTTGGCGCGGGTCGCGATCCAGTTGGTGGCCTCGCTGTCGGCGGGACCGCCGTGCGGCGGGTTGTACTTGAAGCCGCCGTCGCGCGGGGGGTTGTGACTCGGGGTCACGACGATGCCGTCGGCCTTGTCGGCGTGCGCCGGGTCGGAGTTGTAGACGAGGATCGCGTGGCTGAGGGCCGGGGTCGGCACGTAGCCGCCCTCGGCGTCGGCGAGAACGTGCACGCCGTTGCCCACGAGCACCTCGACGGCGGTGCGCTCGGCGGGCCCGCTGAGGATGTGCGTGTCGCGACCGATGAACAGCGGGCCGGTGATGCCCTGACCCGCGCGGTACTCGACGATCGCCTGCGTGATCGCGGCGATGTGGGTCTCGGTGAACGCCGAGTCGAGCGACGAGCCGCGGTGACCCGAGGTGCCGAAGACGACCTTCTGCTCGGGGTCCGACACGTCGGGCACGAGTTCGTAGTACGCGGCCGAGACCTTCTCGGGGTCGATGAGGTCGCTGGCTTCGGCGGGGGTTCCGGCACGGTCTGTCATGAGGTCATCCTGGCACCAGCCGCCGACCTTCGTCGCGGGGTCTCCACAGCCCTCAGTAGGCTCTCGGACATGCCGACCACCGCCTCCTCGTCGACCTACAGCTACCTGGGCCCGGCCGGCACCTTCACCGAGGCCGCGCTGAAGCAGGTCCCCGAGGCCGCGGGCGCCGTCTGGCGCAGCGTGAACAACGTGGGCGAGGCGCTCGCCGACGTCGTCGCCGGGCGCAGCACCGCCGCGATGATCGCCATCGAGAACAGCGTCGAGGGTGGCGTCAGCGCCACGCAGGACGCCCTCGCCACCGTCCCGGGTCTGCGCATCGTGGGCGAGTACCTCGTCCGTGTGAACTTCGTGCTGGTGGCCCGTCCGGGCACCCGGCTGGAGGAGGTGCGGGTCGTCAACGCGCACCCGGTCGCCTACGCGCAGACGCACCTCTGGCTCGAGGCGAACCTGCCGGGGCACGGGCACATCCCCGCCAGCTCGAACGTCGCGGCGGCCGCCGACCTGCTCCGCGCGGATCGCGGGCCGGGCGAGGCGGACGCCGCCGTGGCGCCCCCGGGCATCACCGACCACCACGACGTGACGGTGCTCGCGACCGGGATCGGTGACAACGCCAACGCCGTCACGCGCTTCGTGCTCGTCAGCCGCACCGTGCCCGTGCCGCCGGCCACCGGCGCCGACAAGACCAGCCTCATCGTCGAGCTGCCGGTCGACGGGGCGGGTGCCCTCGTCGACATGCTCGAGCAGTTCGCGACGCGCGGCATCAACCTGAGCCTCATCCAGTCGCGCCCCATCGGCGACGCCCTGGGCCGGTACCGCTTCGTGATCGACCTCGAGGGCCATGTCCTCGACGAGCGCGTCGCCGACGCGCTGCTCGGTCTCAAGCGCTTCAGCCCGAACGTGACCTTCCTGGGCTCGTACCCCCGAGCCGACGGCACGCCCGTCGAGGTGTCCCCCCGCTACGACGACGACGCCTTCGTCGACGCCCGCGACTGGTTGCGCGGGCTCGTGTCGGGCGTGGACCCGGTCTAGGCCGGGACCCTCACCGTCAGCGCGCCAGGGTCCACGACGGCGCGCAGTGCGACGGCCTTGCCGACCGAGTCGCCGTCGATCTCGAAGTCCTGCGGGCTGTCGAGCCGCACGACGAGCTTCCTGCCCTTGTTGTAGCGCAGGGTGCGGACCTCTCTCGAGTTCGCGGCCATGATGCGGCGCCCGACGTGGCTGCGCCGCAGCACGCCGTTCTCCCACACGATCTTGATCCAGATCTGCGCCCAGCCGATGACGCCCTCGGGTCGCAGCGCCACGATGTCGAAGATGCCGTCGTCGACCGCGGCGTCGGGCAGCAGCATGATGTTCGCCGGCAGCAGGCCGCAGTTGCCGACGATGATCGTGTGCGCGCTCATCGTCTTCGTCTCGCCGCCGTCGAGCTGGTACCGCACGTCGATCTTGTTGTCGTCGCGCAGCGCTCGGGCGATGGCATCGACGTAGGCGAGCCAGCCGACCCGTCGCTTCAGCTCGTCGTTCGTGTTCGCGAGCATCTTGGCGTCGAGCCCGACACCCGCCATGACGACGAACACCTTGGTCTCGCGGTCGCCGTTCTCGCGCTCGATGTCGACGACGCCGAGGTCGATGTCGCGGTCGCGCCCCGTGAAGGCGGTCGCGATCGAGTCGTCGAGACGATCGAGGGTGAGCGAGAGGTTGCGCGCGAGCAGGTTGCCCGTGCCGGAGGGCAGCAGGGCGAGCGACGTGTCGGAGCCGCGCAGCGCCTCGGCCACCGCACGGACCGTGCCGTCGCCGCCGGCCGCGATCACCATCGAGGCGCCCTCGGCCAGGGCCCGCGCCGTGACCTCGCCGCCCGGATCCTCCTTGGTCGTCTCGTAGTAGCGCGTCGGACCCCACCCGGCGTCGTGCTCGTGTCGCAGCACCGACGCGCGGATCGTCTTGAGATCGACCTTGATGGGGTTGTAGACGACCGCGGCCGTCCGCACGGCGGTCTCGTCGAGACCCGCCCCGCCGTCGGAGGCGGCCGACGAGGCCTC
The DNA here is from genome assembly GCF_001424285.1 of Frigoribacterium sp. Leaf172. NCBI lineage: Bacteria > Bacillati > Actinomycetota > Actinomycetes > Micrococcales > Microbacteriaceae > Frigoribacterium > Frigoribacterium sp. Leaf172. The sequence goes on from NZ_LMPB01000003.1 coordinate 170,754, forward strand.
GGTCGACGAGGGCCTCTCGGCGGGGGAGGAGGAGGTCGTCATGCAGCAAACCTAGGTGACGCCCGGCGAACGGACCATGTGGCGGGCGCGCGGCTGTGGACGGTCTCGACCCGCGCCTCCTCGGGGGAGGGACGGCCAGGCCGACGCCGTGGACCGTCACGGCCCCTGTGGACGCCGAGGAGGCGCGGCGTTTCTTCTTTAGGATGGGCGGGTGATCGATCCCCAGCTGCTGCGCGACGCCCCCGACCTCATCAAGACGAGTCAGCGTGCTCGGGGTGAGTCCGAGTCGGTCGTCGACGCCGCCGTCGCCGCCGACACCGCCCGACGCACCGCCATCGCCGCGTTCGAGGCGCTGCGCGCCGAGCAGAACGCCTTCGGCAAGACCGTCGCGAAGGCGCCCAAAGACGAGAAGAAGGCCCTCGTCGCCCAGGCGCAGGAGCTCGCCGCGCGCGTCAAGGCCGCGCAGGCGGAGTCCACCGAGGCCGACGCCGCGTTCGATCGGGCCATCCGCTCGATCGGCAACCCGATCATCGACGGGGTGCCCGCCGGTGGCGAAGAGAACTTCGTCACGCTGCGCGAGGTCGGCACCCGACGCGAGTTCGACTTCGAGCCGCTCGACCACGCCGACCTCGGCGAGCGGCTCGGTGCCATCGACATCAAGCGCGGCACCAAGGTCTCGGGCTCGCGGTTCTACTTCCTGCGGGGCATCGGCGCACGTCTCGAGCTCGCCATGATGAACATGGCCCTCGACCTCGCCCTGAAGAACGACTTCACCCCGCTGATCACGCCCACCCTGGTGCGCCCCGAGATCATGGCCGGCACCGGGTTCCTGGGGTCGCACGCCGACGAGGTCTACCACCTGCCCGCCGACGACCTCTACCTCACGGGGACGAGCGAGGTCGCGCTCGCCGGGTACCACGCCGACGAGATCCTCGACGTCGAGGCCGGTCCCGTGCGCTACGCCGGCTGGTCGACCTGCTACCGCCGCGAGGCCGGCGCCGCGGGTCGCGACAACCGGGGCATCCTCCGCGTGCACCAGTTCAACAAGCTCGAGATGTTCACCTACGTGCACCCCGATCAGGCCGAGGCCGAGCACCTCGCGCTCGTCGCCTTCCAGGAGGAGATGATGCAGGCGCTCGGCCTGCACTACCGCGTGATCGACGTCGCGGCGGGCGACCTCGGTTCGAGCGCGGCCCGCAAGTACGACATCGAGGCGTGGGTCCCGACGCAGGGCACCTACCGCGAGCTCAGCAGCACGTCGAACTGCACCACGTTCCAGGCGCGACGCCTCGACATCCGCTACCGGACGGAGAGCGGCAAGACGGCCCCGGTGGCGACGCTGAACGGCACGCTCGCGACGACGCGCTGGCTGGTGGCGATCCTCGAGACCCACCAGCAGGCCGACGGGTCGGTCATCGTGCCCGAGGCCCTGCGCCCCTACCTCGGCGGCCTCGACGTGATCGAGCCCGTCGCATGACGAGCCCCTCGCCCGCCGCGGCCGCCGGGGCCCTGCCCGCAGACGAGCAGTGGCTCGTCTGCCTCGACATCGACGGCACGATCATGCAAGAGACCGGCACCATCAGCGACGCCGTCTCCGACGAGATCCGGCGCCTCGCCGGCGAAGGGCACCGCGTGATGATCGCGACCGGTCGCTCGGTCTCGATGACGCTGCCCGTGCTCGAGCGTCTCGGCCTCGTGTCCGAGTACGTCGTGTGCGCGAACGGCGCGATCACCCTCGGCCGCGACGAGACGGCGCCCACCGGCTACCGCCAGGTCTTCGTCGAGGAGTTCGACCCGACCGAGGTCCTGACGACCATCCGGTCGAACCTCTCGGAGGGCGGGTACGCCGTCGAGGACCGCGACGGGGTCATGCGCTACTGCGGCACCTTCCCCGTCATCGAGGCGAGCGGTCAGGCCGAGAAGGTCGAGTTCGAGCAGCTGGGCGAACGGCCCGCGACCCGCGTGGTCGTCGTGTCGCCGGATCACGGCACGGAGGAGTTCCTCGAGGTCGTCGAGCGCATGGGCCTCTCGAAGGTGAACTACAACGTCGGGTGGACGGCCTGGCTCGACATCGCGCCCGACGGCGTGACGAAGGCCACGGCCCTCGAGCGGGTCCGCGAGTGGCTCGACGTGCCGCGTGACCGCGTCCTCGCCGCCGGCGACGGCCGCAACGACATCGACATGCTGCGCTGGGCCTCAGCCGAGGGTCGGGGCGTCGCCATGGGCCAGGCGCCCGAGGACGTCGTCGAGGTCGCCAGCGAGCGGACCGGCACCGACCTCGACGACGGGCTCGCCACCGCGCTCGCGACGCTGTAGGTCCGGGCAGGCCCCTGGGGCGGATCGGGGTCGTCCGCTAGACTCGACGGCGGTCGCCGGGGTACGCCTCGCGCAGGCCGGGAGGGCTGTCCGAGCGGCCGATGGAGCTTGTCTTGAAAACAAGTGGGCAGAGATGTCTCGTGGGTTCGAATCCCACGCCCTCCGCATCAGGCGCCTGACAGTGTCTCCGACCGCAGTGTCTCCGACCGCAGCGTCTCCGACCGCAGCGCGTCGCATCGCTGCGCCCCTCGCCGCAGCGCACGGTCCGGCGGCGTGACCAGAACGAGGGGCTGCCCCGGTCGGCCGGACGTGGTGCACTGGACGTGGCCGTCGAGCACCTGAGCTCGCACCCCGAGGCCCGCCACTTCTGAGGATCCGTCCCATGACCCGTCTCGCCCTCGCGAGCGCCGTCGCCGTCGGCGCTCTCGTGTTGAGCGCCGGCCTCGCAGCGATCGCCCCGGCCTCGTCCGCCTCGGCCGCCGCGGGAGGCTCCGCCACGGTGACCCGTGCCACGATCAAGACCGCGCCGACCACGACCGTCTACGCCGGCGGTCTCTACGTGCAGCGTTCGAGCGAGGCCTCGCGCGCCGCCGACGCCCTCGCGAAGCAGGGCCGCACGCGCGACGCGGCCGCCGCCCGCACCATCGCCGGGCAGTCCGTCGCGATCTGGCTGGGCTCGTGGTACAGCGACGCGCAGCTCGTCGAGGTCCTCCGCTACAACCTGGCCGAGGCCGAGAAGGCCGGCACCACGCCCGTCTTCGTCACGTACGACATCCCCAACCGCGACTGCGGCGGGTTCTCCGGAGGAGGCGCGGCGTCGTCGGCCGCGTACCTCACGTGGAACCAGCGCATCGCCGACACCCTCCGAGGGCGCAAGGCCGTCGTGATCGTCGAGCCCGACGCCCTCGCCCACCTCAGCAGCTGCCCCGAGCTCGCCGCCGGCCGCGAGGCCACCATCAAGAAGGCCGTCACGGCCCTCAGCGCCGCGGGCGTGCCGTCGTACATCGACGCCGGCAACTCGAACTGGGTCCCCGCCGACGTCATGGCGAAGCGCCTGGTCGCCGCCGGGGTCGGAGTCGCCCGCGGCTTCGCCACGAACGTGTCGAACTACTACCCCGTGGCCAACGAGGTCGCCTACGCCGAGAAGGTGTCGTCGAAGGTGGGAGGCGCGCGCTACGTCGTCGACGTCTCGCGCAACGGCCGCGGCTGGAAGGGCACCTGGTGCAACGCGCCCGGCGCCGGTCTCGGGGTGAACCCGCACCGCACGAAGGGCACGGGTCGGCTCGACGCCCAGCTGTGGATCAAGACGCCGGGCGCCAGCGACGGTCCGTGCAACGGCGGTCCGGCGGCCGGGGCCTGGTTCCCGTCGTACGCGACCGCCCTGGTGGCCAACCGCCCGTAGCGACTCGACCGTCGGCGGCCGCCCGTAGGCTCACGGGTATGGCCACAGTCCTCTTCGTGCGGCACGGCCGCACCACCGCCAACGCCGGCGGGCTCCTCGCCGGGCGCACCCCCGGCGTCCACCTCGACGAGGTGGGTCGCCAGCAGGCCCTCCGCGCCGCCGAGCGCATCGCCGCCGTGCCCGTGGTCGCCGTGGTCTCGAGCCCCCTCGACCGCTGCCGCCAGACGGCGTCGGCCGTCATCGACGCCCAGCAGGGCCCGCTCGACAGCCCGCTCGACGAGGCCATCACCGAGTGCGACTACGGCGATTGGCAGGGCCGCTCGCTCGCCGACCTCGCCCGTGAGCCCCTCTGGTCGGTCGTCCAGTCGCAGCCCTCGGCCGTGGTGTTCCCCGGGGGCGAGCCCATGGCGACGATGCAGTCGCGCGCCGTCGCCGCCATCCGCCGACGCGACGCCGAGATCGAGGCCGAGCACGGGCCGGGCGCCGTCTGGGTCGCCGTCAGCCACGGCGACATCATCAAATCGGTGCTGGCCGACGCCCTCGGCATGCACCTCGACCTCTTCCAGCGCATCGCGGTCGGCCCGGCGTCGATCTCGATCGTCCGCTACGGCACCCACCGCCCCGACGTCATCGCCACCAACACCGACTCCGGCGATCTGTCGTGGCTGCGGGCGTCGGCCCCGTCGGGCGACGCACCCGTGGGCGGAGGCGCGGGGCACGCCTGACCGGCACCGCGCCTCCTCGAGGAGGGGCGGGTCGTGACCGACCGGCACCGCGCCTCCTGCAGGGGGTCGCGCCCCGTGACTCCGGGGCCGCTCGGAGCACGGCGCTCGTAGGATGAGCGCATGCCAACCATCGTGCACGGATTCGACTGGCCCGATCGTTTCGTCGTCGGCACCGTCGGTCAGCCCGGCGCACGGGCCTTCTACCTGCAGGTGCGCGCCGGCGCCCGCGTCGTCAGCGTCGGGATCGAGAAGCAGCAGGCCGCGGTGCTCGCCGAGAAGGTCGACGAGCTGCTCGACGAGCTGAAGGCCGCCGAGGGCCGCGGCAACCCCGTGTCGATCCCCACCGAGACCCCCGCCGAGCTGCTCGACGACGAACCGCTCGATCAGCCCGTCACCGCCGAGTTCCGCACCGGGGCCATCAGCCTCGGCTGGGATCCCTCGACCGCGCAGGTCGTCATCGAGGCGTTCCCCCTGATCGAGGACGACGATCCGGCCGACGGCCCGGGCGCACCCGACGGCCTCGAGGGTCTCGACGGGTTCGACGGCTTCGCGTTCGACTCGAATCCCGGCGACGGCCGCGGCGACGGCGACGGCGAGGCCGCGATGCTGGCCGAGGTCGTCGAACCCGCCGAGCTGCTGCGCGTGCGGATCCCCGTCGGCACCGCGCGGGCCTTCGCCACCCGCACCCTCGGCGTCGTCCGCGCCGGTCGCCCCCTGTGCCCGCGCTGCGGCAACCCCATGGACCCCGAGGGTCACGACTGCCCCGCCGGCGACCTCTGGTGACCACCGGCGTCGGGGGCGGGTCCGAGACCCGGGCCGACGACGGCGCCGAGAGCGGCGATCACGTCGACGTCGGTCTCGGTGCGGATGCCGGCGGCCTCGGTGCCGACTCGGAACCCGTCCCCGGCCCCGACCTCCACGTCGACCTCGACCTCGACCGGGGCGAGCTCGAGCTGACGGCGCGACTGACGACGGCGTCGAACGCGACGTTCGTCGGGCTCATCGGCGACCGTGAGGTGGTCTACAAGCCCGCGAAGGGCGAACGACCGCTCTGGGACTTCCCCGACAACGACCTGGCCCGGCGAGAGGCCGCCGCCCACCTCGTCTCCGAGGCGCTCGGGTGGGGAGTCGTCCCGCGCACCTGGTTGCGCGACGGGCCGCACGGCCCCGGCATGGTGCAGCTCTGGTGCGAGATCGACGCCGAGAACCCCGCCGTCGACCTCCTGCCGACCGACGAGGTGCCCGAGACGGGGTGGCGCACGGTGCTCGAGGGCTCCGACGAGGACGACCGACCCGTCGCGCTCATCCACGAGGACAGCCCGGCGCTCCGCCGCATGGCCGTCTTCGACATCGTGGTCAACAACGCCGATCGCAAGGGCGACCACGTGCTCGCCCTGCCCGACGGCCGCCGACTCGGGGTCGACCACGGACTCACCTTCCACGTCGAGCACAAGCTCCGCACGGTGCTCTGGGGGTGGATCGGCGACGAGCTCGACGCCGCGGAGCTCGACGGCCTGCACCGGCTGCGCGCCGACCTGGACGGAACCCTCGGCGACTCGCTCGTCGAGCTGCTGACCGAGGAGGCGCGGGTCGCCACGATCGAGCGGATCGAGCACCTGATCGGCGAGGGCCGGTTCCCCGCGCCCTCGGGTGCGTCGTCGGCGGTGCCCTGGCCGCTGTTCTGAGGGACGCCGCGCCTCCTGGGTGGTGTCTCCGGGGGCTTCAGCGCGCCTCCCGGAATGCGGCGCACCTCGTGAGGGCCGCCGCCGCGGCGGGATCGTGACCGTGTCGAGACCACCCGTTCACCCGGAGGACACGGAGAGGTCGTGAGCAGGACACGAGAGGCGGTCAGATTCCTCTGAGCACCCCGCTTCCCCTGCTGTCAGCACCTCACGAAGGAACCCGATGAAACTCAAGCGCACTGGTACCGTCCTGGCGATCGCCGCCGTCGGCACCGTCCTCCTCGCCTCCTGCGCCTCGAACGAAGGCGGCTCGACCAGCCCCTCCGAGAGCGCATCCTCCGACCTGTCCGGCTCGATCTCCGGCATCGGCGCCTCGTCGCAGCAGTCGGCCCAGGAGGCCTGGGTCGCCGCGTTCCAGACGGCCAACGAGGGCGTCACCGTCAACTACGACCCCCAGGGCTCGGGTGGTGGACGCGAGAGCTTCATCTCCGGCGCCGCCGACTTCGCGGCCTCCGACCGGGCCTTCAAGACCGACGAGATCTCGTCGAGCACCTTCGCGGGCTGCACGCCCGACACCGACATCGTCGAGCTGCCCGCCTACGTGTCGCCCATCGCGGTCATCTTCAACGTCGAGGGCGTCGACGAGCTGAACCTCGCCCCCGCCACGATCGCCGGCATCTTCAACGGCTCGATCACCACGTGGGACGCCGACGAGATCGCCGCCGACAACCCCGACGCCGACCTGCCGAGCACCCCCATCACCGCCGTGCACCGCTCGGACGACTCGGGCACGACAGAGAACTTCACCGACTACCTGCACGCCACGGCCCCCGACGTGTGGACCGACGAGGCCGACGACGTCTGGCCCCTCGACTCGGGCGAGGGTGCGAACCTGACCTCGGGCATGATCGACGCCGTCACCAACGGCACCGGCACCATCGGCTACGCCGACGCCTCGCGCGCCGGTGACCTCGGTGTCGCCAAGGTCAAGGTCGGCGACGAGTTCGTCGAGTACTCGGCCGACGCCGCCGCCGCGATCGTCGACGCCTCGCCGCGCGAGGAGGGCCGCACCGCCGGCGACCTCGCCATCGCGATCGACCGCACCTCCGACGCCGAGGGCGTCTACCCGATCGTGCTGATCAGCTACCTCATCGCCTGCGAGTCCTACAAGGACGAGGCCCAGGGCGAGCTCGTGAAGTCGTACCTCAGCTACGTCACCAGCGAGGACGGCCAGCAGGTCGCCGCCGACGCCGCCGGCTCGGCCCCCATCTCGAGCGAGCTGTCGACCGAGGTCGCCGGAGTCATCGAGACCATCAAGTAGCACCCGCCGCACCCACGAGGCCGTCGCCCCCACCCGGGGCGGCGGCCTCGCCTGCGTGTGCCCGTGGCGGCGCTACGACGCCACGTTGTGGACACGACGCCAGGGTTGAAGCGGGCGTCGGGTCCATGACCTGGCGTGGTGGGTGGGGGTGGGGTCGTGCGTGGCGGGTGGTGGGGGAGGCCGGCGGCTGCGCCGCCACGTTCTCGACATGCCGCCACGTGATCCGGTGGCGGGGTGTCGAGTCGGTGGCGGTTTGCGTGGGGGCGCGGCCAAGACGCAAGGGTTGAAGCTGGCGTCTTGTCCACAAACTGGCGTCGTGGGTGGCGGGGGAGAACGGCGGCGCGGCACGCGGCCGAGCCTTTCGAAGCGAGGCATTCGTCCGCCCCCAGGTCCGGTACTCCGGTACGCGCCCGCTACCTCGCGACGGCCGCCGTGGCGGCCGAGACCCTGCTGACGGATGTGTAGCCGGTGAGCTTGCCGGTGACCTGCAGGGTCACCTTCTGGCCTCGCTGCGTCGCAGTCGGCGTGAACCAGGTCTTGTTAGCACCGGCGATGGCCTTGCCATTGGCCAGCCACTGATACGACAGGACCGTCCCGGACGTCCATGTGCCCGTTCGGCTCGTCAAAGAGACACCGGCTTTCGGGGTTCCGTTGATCGTCGGCACGGGGGAGACGAGTGTGCCCTTCGCGACAGCCATCGTCGGTGATGAGGCCGCGGCCCGGGTCGCATAACCGTTCAGAATGCCGGTGACCTGGACCGAAATTCTCTGACCCGCATTCGAGCCGCCGGGTACGAAGGCTGTTTTCGTCGCACCGCTGATCGGTTTTCCATCTGCCGACCATTGATAAGTCAACGTGGTTCCGGTGGTCCATCTGCCGGCTGTGGCGGTGAGGAGGAGGCCGACCTTGGCTGTGCCGCTGATGACGGGGGTGCTAGCGGTCAGGGTGCCTTTCATCACGGCGGAACTCGGCGCCGATGACTTGGACGCCGATTCGTATCCGCTGAGACTTCCCGTCACTAGGACAGTCAATCTCTTACCGACGGTCGCCCCCGTGGGGGTGATCGTCTTCGTGCTGTAGCCGCTGAGGAGCACGCCGTCCGCGAACCATCGATATGAGAACTGCGTTCCCGAACGCCACGAGCCGGTCTGCGCGGTGACGGGCTGACCGACGGTGACCGAGCCGGATATGGAGGGCGTGCCTGCCGTCAGCACAGGTCTGTTCGTGAGCGAGATCGTCGCGAGGGTGACGAACGAGGCTCTATTGCCGAGCGTGTCCTCCAACGGATAGAGCCGGACCTCCCAACCGCCTGGAGCTGCGGTCGTGGGAATGCTGATCGTCCGTTGCCAGGTGCCGTTCTTCGTCGTTCCACTGATCAACTGCATGCTGCCGAAGCCTGCGGATTGTGTCGTCGAAGTGCTGCTCGCCACCACCGTGGGGGTCTCGACGCCCGACGGGTCGCTGATGGTGGCCGTGATCGTGAAGTTCGCGGGCCCCTGCGAGAGGTTGAAGCTCGTGCGGGTGATGGCACTGCTGACGAGCCTCGGAGCACTCGTATCGGGAGGCTTCGGGGCGAGCACGTCGATTGTCGTGAGTGTGGTGAAGAACGACGAGTTTCCGAGCATGTCGTCCAGGGGATAGAGCAGAATCTCCCATTGGCCTGTCGCAGCATTCGTCGGAATACTGATCGTGCTCTGCCAGGTTCCGTTGAAGGTCGTTCCGGCGACGAGCCGCATGCTGCCGAACCCTGCACCTTGCGTGGTCGAGAGGCTGCTCGCGGTCACCACCGGGGTCTCCACGCCCGACGGATCAGAGACCTTTACTGTGACCGTGAATGTCGCCGGTCCGTCAGCGAAGTCGAAGGTCTTCTTCGAGACCGAGCTGCTGATCAGTGTCGGCGGGCTGACATCGGCTGCCGCCGACGCGCTTGCGCTGACCGCGAGAGGCACCATGACACCGACGGTCAGGACGGTCGCCATCATTAGCGCACGGATGGACCAGGTGCTTCTCTTCACATTTTCCCCAAAGTACGAGTCGCGCTAGTACTGGCGCGACGTGCAGACTTTAGCAGCGAATATGAGTCATATCTGCGCCCTTGAATGGGGGTGCTCGTCAAATAGAACGTCCATTTCTGATATCCGAATTCCTGCTCGTCACTTTCCTCGGAGCCTCTCGACCTACTACGTTCAGCCTCACCCTGGTTGAGGGAGTCAGGTGCGATGCAGCAGGCGTTGTGACATATGGCGTGGTGGGTGGGGCGGCCAGCGACTATGACGCCACCGACTCGACATGCCGCCACGTGATCCGGTGGCGGGGTGTCGAGTCGGTGGCGGTTCGCGTGTGGCGTCGTGGGTGGCGGGGGAAGCGGCGGGGCGGGGGCGCCGGGTCAGGGGAGGAGGCCCGAGCGGAACGCCCAGACGACGGTCTGCAGCCGGTCGCGGGTGCCGAGCTTCGTCATGACGCGGGTGAGATGCGACTTGACGGTGCTCGTCTCGACCACGAGGCGGGTGCCGATCTCGTCGTTCGAGAGACCGTCGCCGAGCAGCCGGACGATCTGCTGCTCTCGCTCGGTCAGAACTCCGGGCGGCGGCTCGACCGCGGTGGACCGGCGGCGGCGGGTGAACTCCGCGATGACGCGGCGCGTGGTGGCACCGTCGATCGCGGCCTGACCGGCAGCCAGGCTGCGGACGGCGGCGACGAACTCGTCGGGCTCGACATCCTTCAGCACGAACCCGCTGGCACCGGCCTCGAGCGCGCCGAACACGTACTCGTCGAGGTCGAAGGTCGTGGCGACGAGGACCGCGGGAGGCGCGGCGGACCCGACCCGCGCCTCCTGAGCAGACGACGCGGCGCCCGCACCGGACCCCAACCCAGCCCCAGACCCGGACCCCGACCCCGACCCGAGCCGGGACCCAGCCCCAGCCCCAGACCCGGACCCGACGATGGCGCGTGTCGCCTCGATTCCGTCACCGCCGGGCATGCGGACGTCCATCACGACGACGTCCGGACTCACCCGACGCACCAGCTCGACCGCCTCGCGCCCGCCGGCGGCCTCGCCGACGACCTCGATCCCGCCGGCGGTCTCGAGCACGACGCGGAACCCCGTGCGGACGATCGACTGGTCGTCGACCAGCACGACCCGGATCACGCCGCGCCCCCGGCGGGCGACGACGGGTCCGCCTCGACCGGCAGAGACAGCGCGACGCGCCAGCGGCCGGCCTGCGTGACGCCCGCCTCGAGCTCGCCGCCGACGAGCGCCGCGCGCTCCCGCATGCCGACCAAGCCGTAGCCCGGGGTGTGCGCGGCGCCGCCGCCGGAGGGCAGGTCGTTCTCGACGACCACCGTCAGCCGGTCGACCGTCGCGTCGATCGACAGCTCGACCACGGCGCCCGGACTGTGCCTCCGCGCGTTCACGAGGGACTCCTGCACGGTGCGGAACGCCGTCACGTCGGCGAGCGGGGGCAGCGACGGCAGGGTGCCGCTCCGGTGCACCTCGACGACGGCCCCGGAGGCGCGGGCCGCGTCGACGAGATCGGTCACGTCGGCGAGACCGGGGACGGGTGCGGTGCCGCTGGCGTCGTCACCCGTCTCGCGCAGGATCCCGACGATCGACCGCAGGGCGTCGAGGGTCTCGCGGCCCTGGGCTCGGACGCTCCGCAGCGACTCCTTCGCCCGTTCGGGGTCGCCGTCGACCAGGCGCTCGGCCGCCCCGGCCTGCACGACGAGCCCCGTCAGGTGGTGCGCCGCGACGTCGTGGAGCTCGCGGGCCATACGGGTGCGCTCCGCGGCGACGGCCGATCGCGTGAGCGTCGCCTGGTGCTCGACCGACTCGGCGGCCCGGGCGCGGGCGTCGTGATCGTGCACGCGCCGGAGGGCCACCCACGAGCCCACGGCCGCGCTGACCCCGTTGACCAGCACCGCGGTGGAGACGAGCGCGAGCGTCTCGACGACGACGCCCGACGGGCCGTCCCCGAACAGATCGCCCCGCGGCGTCACGGTCGTCGTCGCCCAGTCGAGGCGCTCGACGATCAGATCGGTCGCACCGACGACGGCGCCGATCGTCGCGACGCCGATGGCCGCGAGGACGGCGCGGACCGCGACCCGGGTGGGTCGCAGGGTGGCCACGGTGTAGGCGGCGATGACGGGAGCCGCCGTCCACAGCGCGACACCCGAGGGCAGGATCGTCAGCAGAGCGGCCTGGACGACAGCGATCACCAGCAGGACGCCGACCGGGCGGACCCGACGCAGGGCCAGCGGCACGTACTGGACGACAGCCAGCAGGGTCATCACGACGAGCTGCGGGGCCGACGCGCCCAGAGAGGCGGACGGCGCCGTCCCGAGCTCGCCCGTGGCCAGCAGGGCGCCGAGCAGAGCCACCGTGACCACCGCCCAGACGGCGGCGAGCACGACGTCGCGACCGAGCGGCGTGCGGACGCCGACACGGGCGAGCATCCGACGCGTCGCTGCTGCACCGGGCCCCGAGGCGGAGCCCGCGGTGGCAGCGTCGGAGGCGGGCGAGGTCATCGTCCGAGCATGCCAGGTGCCGGTGGTCTCGGGGGAGCGCTTCAGCCCGCGCATCAGAAGCTCACGCTCGGCGCGATGAGGCGGAACACGAACGCGACGGTGGCGAGAGCCGCGAGAGCGGCGACGACGAGCACGCGTCCGGTGACGACGGCCCAGCCTCGACGGTCGCGGACGGCCCGCCACGCGACGAGGGCGGCCGGCACGACGGCCAGGACGCCGAGCACCTGCAGCACCTGGAGCACGCGCAGGGTCGTGGCCGTGACCTCGGCGAACGACATCGCCTGCACGGCGACGATCGCCCAGCCGACGAGTGCGAGCAGGGTCGACGCCTGTCCGAGTCGCGACAGCAGCAGCATCCGGTCCTTCCGGCGCGGGGCGGCGTCGGGTCGCGAGGGGTCGCGACGGGTCGAGCGGCCTCCGGCTCGCGCCAGGGCCGTGGCCGGCCAGACGATCATCGACGCGAGCAGGACGACGAGCGAGCCGAGCGCGACCGGCACGACGACCGACGCCGTCTGCCAGGGCTGCGCCCGCAGCAGGGTGAAGGAGGCGCCCCACGAGATCGCGGTCACGGTCGCGTCGTCCGCATCCCCGCCGGAGTCGGTGCGAGTCGCCAGCAGCGCGTCACCGCCGACCTCGCGCCACAGGTTGGGCTCGATCTTCTCGTAGACCCCGGTGGTGACGCCGAGCGGCTTCGGGGTGACGGCGACGGTCCCGTCGGTCCGCGGCACGACGACCGTCTGACCGCTGAGGGCGAGCAGGGCGCCCGGGTTCGTCACGGGCGACCGCGACGAGAGGTACGTGCCGGCCAGATCGGCGGCGGCGGGCCCGTCCGGAGCTTCCGCGTCCGAGGCGTCCGTGTCGGAGGCGACCGCACCCGCGCCTCCTCGGCTCGGGTCGTCCGCCTCGTCGCGCAGATACCGGTCGGCGAAGCCCTGCAGCACCGTCGTGCGGAGGTCGAGCGACGCGGTCGGCGTGCGCCCGCTGCCGTTCAACGAGACGAAGATGCCGGCGTCATGGTCGGGGAACAGCCGCATCGCCGAATGGAACACCTGGGTGTCGCCGTCGTGCCCGAATGCCGGGACGCCCGGGGTGCTGTCGTCGAAGAAGCCGAGGTCCATGCGCTGCCCGGCGGCGAGCGTGCCGAGCTGGTCGGCGTCGAGCGCGGGGCGGTGCATCTCGGCCAGCGCGTCGTCGCCGAGCAGTGCGTCGTCGCCCGGCAGGTCGCCGAGGTGCGCGAGCATGAAGCGGGCCATGTCGGTGGCGCTCGAGGTCATCGCGCCGGCGGGTGCGGCGTTGACGACCTCGGTCGGGTACGCGGGCTGCGAGTCGTCGGGGTAGCCCTTCGCGAGGCGGGCGTCGAGGTCGTCGGGCAGGGGCTGCTCGAACGACGACGACGACATGCCGGCGGGCTCGAACACGTTCTGCTGCAGCAGCTCCGCGAACGGCTCGCCCGACACGCGCTCGGCGATGTAGCCCGCGAGGGTCGCGCCGTAGTTGGAGTACGCGGGCGTGGTGCCGGGCTCGTAGACCTGCTCGGGCGGTGCGGCCGAGACGGCCTCGCGCAACGGCACCTCGCTGCCGGCGGTGCCGATCAGCCCGGCGATCACCTCCTCGAAGCCGGCCGTGTGGGTCAGCAGATGCCGCAGCGTGATCGGGCCCTTCGGGGTGTCGAGGTCGAAGTCGAGGTACTGCTGCACGTCGGCGTCGAGATCGAGATCGCCCCGCTCGACGAGCTGAATGATCGCCGTGGCCGACACGACCTTCGAGATCGAGCCGATGCGGAAGAGCGTGTCGTCGGGGTCCACGGGACGGGCGGATCCACCCTCGGTCCCCGTGTCGGCGAGGCCGTAGCCCTTCGCCGTCAGCAGCTCGCCGTCCGAGACGACGGAGACGGTGGCCCCGGGGATGCCCGTGGTCTGCAGAGCCGAGCCGATCGCGCCGTCGAGCCACGTGTCGACGTCGTCGGCGGTGAGGGAGTGGCCTCCGGGCTGCTGGCGAGGAGGGGCGGGAGGCGCGGCCTCGGTGGGCGCCGCGCTCGCGGAACCGCAGGCGGCGAGCGGCAGGGCGAGGGCCACGACCGCGGTCGCGGCGGCGAGTCGGGGCAGGAGGCGCGGGGCGCGTCGACCGGTGCGCGGCGCCCCCTGGGTCGGTGTCGTTGTCATGCCTCCACGTTCGCGGGTGCCGATCGACGGCGCAGGAGGCGCAGGTCGGGACCTCGTCTACGACCTGAGTCGCAAGCGGCCGGTCTCAGGACCCCGCCGGGGTCGGCTGACACCGCGGGCGCCTCCGGGCGCGGCGGGCGCGGCCGGGTGACCCGGTCCCCTCGGACGCGCCTACACTCCGGGTCGACGCGGTCCCCTGCCGCCCTGACCCGGAGGCCCGCCATCCCCACCCTCGACCCGACCCTCGACCCCGCGGTCGACCCCGCCGTCCCCGCGGTCCCCGCATCGCCCGCGGCTGCGCCCACGGTGGCCTCCGCCCCGACGGCGCCTCCCCGCGTCCGGTGGTTCCGCGCCGGCCCCGAGGCCCACGCCGCCCCGGAGGCGCCGATCTTCGTGCTGGTACACGGCGTCGGCCTCTCGCACCGGTCGTTCAGCCGTCTCGCGCCGCTGCTCGCCGAGCACGGCACGGTGCTGGCCGTCGACCTGCCCGGCTTCGGCCGCACGCCGGGGCCGCGTCGTCGTCTGGGCGTCGACGAGATGGCGGAGGCCCTGCTGCCCCGGCTCGACTCGGCTGCGGGAGGCGCTCCCCGGCTCGTCGTGATCGGCCACTCGCTGGGTTCCGAGGTCGCCGTCGACGTGGCCCTCCGACGACCGGGGCTCGTGCGCGGGCTCGTGCTGATCGGCCCGGTCGTCGACCCGGCGGCCTCGAGCGCGGCCGGTCAGGGGCGACGGCTGGCCCTCGACATGCTCGGCGAGCCGCCGCTCACCGGCGCGATGGTGGCCCGCGACTACGCCCGCGGCGGGATGCTCTCGTATGCCGCCGGGGTCGCCTCGATGCTCCGCTACGAGACGGCCGACCGCATCCGCGGGGTCACCCGACCGACGCTGGTCGTCCGGGGCGCGCACGACCCGATCGCCCCCGCCGACTGGGTGCGCGGACTCGCCGAGGCCGTCGACGGCCGGTCGGCCGAGGTGCCCGGCGCCGTGCACAACGTCATCCACTCCCACCCCGACGAGGTCGGCCGTCTCGTCGCGGCGTTCGCCGCAGGACTCCCGGAGGCGCGGGTCCCGTGACCGTGCCGTCGCCGTTCCGTCTCGCGCGCCTCCTGATCTGGTGGGTCCGCGACTACGCCTACGCCGCGCACTGGCAGGTCCGCGCCGTGCTCGCGCCGCGGGGCGAGGCGGAGTACCGGGACGGGGAGGGGCGCGCGGTGCTGGTCGTGCCCGGCATCTGGGAGACCTGGGCGTTCCTCCGCCCGCTGATCGCCCGGGTGCACGCCGAGGGGCACCCCGTGCACGTGCTGTCGGCCCTGCGGTGGAACGGCCGGCCCGTCGAGGCCGCCGCCCGCGACGTGGCCGAGTACCTCGAGCGGCACGATCTGCGCGACGTCGTGATCGTCGCGCACAGCAAGGGCGGTCTGATCGGCAAGTACGTGATGGCCATGCTCGACCCCGAGGGCCGCGTCGACGGCATGGTGGCCGTCTGCGCGCCCTTCTCGGGATCGCGCTACGCCCGATGGCTGCCCCTGTCGAGCCTGAGGGCGTTCTCGCCGCGGGACGCCACGACCCTGCTGCTCACCCGCAACGCGGAGGTCAACTCGCGGATCGTGTCGATCTACGGCGAGTTCGATCCGCACATCCCCGAGGGCAGCGAGCTGCCGGGGGCCGAGAACGTCCGGCTTCCCGCGGGCGGGCACTTCCGGATCCTGGCCCTGCCCCGCACGATCGCGACCGTGCTGGCCGTCGCCGGGCGGCCACCCCGTCGAGGCTGAGGCGGCGGGGGCGCTCCGACCGGTCGGTCGGGGGTCGGGTCAGGCGTTCAGCAGGCGGGACGGCTGCGCGGCCTCGTCCTCGGCCGGCAGTCGCATGCCCGACGGAGTGTTGGCCGTGGCGATGATCGCCCTGACCCAGGACTCGTTGATCCGGGGCGGGCGGTTGCCGCTGAAGTGGAACCGGAGATCGCTGGTCGGGTTGATCCACATGGTGTCGCGGCCGCTGCCCTGACTCACCGGTCGGGCGATCGTCAGCGCCACGCTCTGCTGAGCGCGGAGGAGCGTGAGCAGCGCGACCTTCAGGTGCGCGAGGGCACGGTCGTCGAGCTCGACGCCGTAGCGGTCGGTTCCGTAGAACAGGGTTCCCATGCTGATCCGCCTCGAGGTGGGGTCCGAGATTACGGGTGATCAGGGACTCGGTCGTCTCGCCTGTGGGGGCGAGGAGTGGTGGACGAGCCCGCGATGCGGGGTGTGCGGACCCGGGGAGCGCACGCTCGTGATGTACCGGCTGCCGAGGTCTGGGGTGGCCTTGCCCCCACGGTAGGGGACAGCGGGACGGTGCTGCAAGCGAGAGGGATGAGGTCGCGGAACAGCATCCGGTATGCGAACTGCTGGCCTCCGAAGGGCCGGATCAGGCGGGGGTGCGTACCCCTACGCAACGACCCCGCCTCACCGTTCGGCCCCCCGAAGGGCCGTCGGCCGTGCTCATCCGAAGAGCAGTCGGTTCGGTGTGCTCCTTTTCTACAGGGTCCGGGGGGAATCGCCTACGCCTCCGCGGTTCCGGCTGCGAATCGATGTGCAGATGTGACCGAGCGTGGTCTCCTCACCCGCGCGCGCCTCCTGAGGAGGGGATCGACGAGGCCCGTCTCGTGACGCAGCCCGTCGACGAGCGGGACGACGTCGAGAGCACCTGCTCGGGCCGGTGTCAACCCCCTGAGGCGTACTCGTTTCCGTTCGGCCCTCCGGGGCGCGACGCGGACAGTGTTGCAGCATCTCAACCCGATCGCGGCCGTCGTCCCGATGGTCGCTCGACGATCCGAGAGGCACAGCATGAGCGATGACAAGCGCTACGACAGCGACTCGTCCACACCCGTCTTCGACCAGACCGCCGGAGGGCAGCCGCCGACGGGCACGTCGTCAGGCCACGACGGCGGCCGCCGCGACGACGCCGTGACCGGACTCGGCGACGAGGTCGGCGCGTACGCCGACATCACCGACCCCGACGCCACCGCGGCCGACTTCTCGGCCACCGCGGCACCCGTGGTCGCGCCGTCCGCCGGGGCCGGCGGCTCCGGCGACGGCGGCTCCGACGGCGGCTCCGACGGCGGCTCCGACGGCGGCTCCGACGGCGGCGTCAAGGAGAAGGCCCAGGCCAAGGCGGACTCGGCCAAGGAGGAGGCGGCCGGTGTCGCGGGCGACGCCAGGAGCGCCGCCTCCGACGTGGTCGGCAGCGCCAGGGAGCAGGCCTCGAAGGTCGCCTCCGAGGCGACCGGTCAGGCCAAGGAGCTCTTCGGCCAGGCGACCTCCGAGCTCAAGGAGCAGGCCGGTGCGCAGCAGGAGAAGGCGGCCGCCGGTCTCCGCACCATGGGCGACCACCTCGGCTCCATGGCCGACAACGGCGAGAGCGGTGTGGCGGGCGAGCTCGTCCGCAACCTCTCCGGTCGCGCGCACGGCGTCGCCGAGTGGCTCGAGGGGCGCGACGCCGGCACTCTGCTGGACGACGTCAAGTCGTTCGCCGCCCGGAAGCCCGGCACCTTCATCGCGATCGCCGCAGCCTCCGGTCTGCTGGCCGGTCGGGTCGTGAAGTCGCTGACCGCCGAGGCCAAGCAGCAGCACCAGAGCGACTCCGACTCCGGCACCCCGACCTCGGGGAGCTCAGGAGGCGCGGCGACGCCGTCCGCGCCCGTCGCCTCGACCGGCGGCCAGACGCCGCTCGTCGGTGACCCCGGTCCCGTGGCCGGCGAGTACGACGTCGTCGAGGAGGGCGAGCTGCCCGACGTGATCGCGACGCCCGGCAACCCGAGCGCCACCCCGGGCACCTGGCCCGGAGCCGCAGGGCCCCGCCTGTGAGCGACCCGTCCGCCGGCGCCCCCGAGACCGGGCGTCCGGCCCCTGAGGAGACCGCCGCCACGACGTCGCTCGGCGAACTGCTGAGCGGCGTCACCGGCGACCTGTCCACGCTGTTCCGTCAGGAGGTCGAGCTCGCCAAGGCCGAGCTCACCGACTCGGCCAAGAAGGCCGGCAAGGGAGCGGGCATGTTCGGCGGTGCCGGTCTGACGGCGCTGTTCGCCCTGCTGTTCCTGTCGCTCGCCGCGATGTGGGCGCTCGGCTCGCTGATCGGCCTCGGCTGGTCGTCGCTGATCATCGCCGTCGTCTACGCCGTGGTCGCGCTGGTGATGTTCCTCCGGGGGCGCAAGCAGCTGAAGACCATCACGGGAGCGCCCTCGACGGTCGACTCCCTCAAGAAGATCCCTGAGACCGTCAAGCCAGGAGGCAACGCATGAGCACCGCAGACACCAACGAGAGCGGATCGACCCGCACGCCCGAGGAGATCCGCGCCGACATCGAGCGAACCCGCGCCGGGCTCGGCTACGACGTCGACGCGCTCGCCGACAAGGTGAACCCGTCGAGCATCGCCCACCGCCAGACCGAGAAGGTCAAGGGGCGCTTCACGAGCGTCAAGGAGTCCGTCATGGGCGTCGCCCACTCGGGCGTCGACAGCGTCCGCGACGCCGGCGGCTCGGCCGTCGACAGCGTGCGGGGAGCCAGCGGCTCGGTCGCGGGCGGCGTCACCGGCGCCCCGCAGCAGGCCGTGCAGAAGGCGAAGGGCAACCCGCTCGCGGTCGGCCTGATCGCCTTCGGCGCCGGATGGCTGGTCTCGTCGCTGATCCCCGCGTCGGACAAGGAGCAGGAGCTCGTCTCGTCGGCGAAGGAGAAGGCCGCGCCGGTCGTCAAGTCGGCCGCGGACGACGCCGCCGAGCACCTGCGCGAGCCCGCGCAGGAGGCCTTCGCCGCCGTCAAGGAGACCGCTCAGGACGCCGCGTCGACCGTCAAGGACGACACGACCTCGGCCGCCGCCGACGTCAAGGACAGTGCTCAGCAGTCGAAGGAGAACGTTCAGGGCGCCTGACCGGCGAACCACGCGACGAGGCCCCGCACCGGGAGATCGGTGCGGGGCCTCGTCGTGTCCTCGACACAGCCCCCCCACAGCGCCGGGGGATGGACACGACGCCAGGGGTTCTCCCGGCGTCGTGTCCATCTCCTGGCGTCGTGGGGCCCCAGCACGACACGAGGCCCCGCCCGAGGATGTCGGGCGGGGCCTCGTGTCGACCGCGGGGGTCAGCTCTTCGAGAGCTTGTCCTTGACGGTGCCGACGGTCTTCTCGACGATGTTCGGCACGGGGGTCGTGCCGTAGAGACGCTCGTCGGGCTTCGTGGGCGCGGGGAAGGGCAGGCCGCCGGCAGGTGCCTCCTCGTAGGTGAAGGTGCCCTTGCCGTCGGGGGTCGGACCCTTGGCCCAGGTGCCCTCCGACGCCGCCTCGCCGTCCGAGAAGTTGTAGAACTTGTACGACTCGGTCTGGATCTCGTTCGACTGCGGGAAGTTGCTCGGCACCGGCAGGTCCTCGTAGCCGTCGGCCATGAGCTCGCGGGCGGCGGCGGTCCACTGGTTCTGGTGAGCGGTGTCGCGTGCGAGAAGGAATCCGAGCATGTCCCGGACGCCCTTGTCCTCGGTCATGTGGTACAGACGCGCGACCTGGAGACGGCCCTGCATCTCGGCGTTGGCGTTGGCGATCACGTCGGCGAGCAGGTTGCCCGACGCCGTGATGTAGCTGCCCGACCACGGGTTGCCGTTCGAGTCGACCGGGCGCGCACCGGCGCCCGCGACGATGGCGTGCTGGATGTCCGTGCCGCCGACGACGGCCGCGATGACCGGGTCGTCCTGGACGGCCTTCTCGGTCGCGCCGACCGGCGCGTCGGCCAGGAGCTGGCTGATCATGGTGGCGATCATCTCGACATGGCCGAACTCCTCGGCGCCGATGCCGAAGATCATGTCGCGGTACTTGCCGGGCAGGTGGCTGTTCCAGGCCTGGAAGCCGTACTGCATCGCCACCGTGATCTCGCCGTACTGGCCGCCGAGGATCTCCTGCATCTTGTGGGCCAGGACGGCGTCGGGCTTCGACGGAGTGGCCGTGTACTGGAGCTCTTGCTTGTGGAAGAACATTCTTTCCCTTTCGTCGAGAGCATCCACCCTCCTGCCGGCCCCACGGGGAGCGACCGAAGACGATGGATCGGCCCCCACGGGGTTGACTCCGCAGCCGCCGGTGACGACAATCCCGCGCCTCGACGACGAACGGCCCCGGCGTGAGCCGGGGCCGTTCTCAGAGCGGGTCGCGCGAGGTCAGTCGGCGTCGACGACCACGGTCGTGATGACCGGGGTGCGACGGTGCCGACGCAGGAACCACCGGCTGAGGCCGTCGGCGATGGCGTTCTCGGCGCCGACCCCGTCGACGTGACCGCGGTTGGTCGCCTCGGCCAGCGCCTTGGTGGCCACGTCTTCGGCCTGCGACATCCAGCCGGCCTCCTCGACGAAGCCGCGGGGGATGAACTCGACGGGGTCGATGAGCTTCTGCGTGCCCTCGTCGAAGATGCCGAGCACGGTGATGTGCCCCTCTTCGGCGAGCGAGAGGCGGTCCTTCAAGGCGTCTTCGGTGGCGATGCCGATCGTGGCGCCGTCGACGAAGACGTAGGGGGCGGGGATGCGCCCGGCGATGCTGGCGCGGCCGCGGTCGAGGTCGACGACGACGCCGTCCTCGACGACGAGCACGCGGTCCTCCGGCACGCCGGTCGCGATCGCGAGGTCGGCGTTCGCGGTGAGGTGGCGCCATTCGCCGTGGACGGGCAGCACGTTCTTCGGCTTGACGATGTTGTAGCAGTAGGTGAGCTCGCCGGCGCTGGCGTGGCCCGAGACGTGCACCTTGGCGTTGCCCTTGTGCACGACGGTGGCGCCCCAGCGGATGAGGCCGTTGATGACGCCGTAGATGGCGTTCTCGTTGCCGGGGATCAGCGAGCTGGCGAGGAGGATGGTGTCGCCCTCGCCGACCTTGATGATGTGCTCTCGGTTCGCCATGCGCGACAGCGCCGCCATCGGCTCGCCCTGCGAACCGGTGCAGATGAGCACGATCTTGTTGTCGGCCATCTTGCTCAGCTGCTTGAGGTCGACCACGAGGCCCTTGGGGATCGTGAGGTAGCCGAGGTCGGAGGCGATGCCCATGTTGCGCACCATCGAGCGACCCACGAAGGCGACCTTGCGGCCGTGCTTGTGCGCCGTATCGAGCACCTGCTGGATGCGGTGGACGTGGCTGGCGAAGCTCGACACGACGATGCGCTTGGGCGCCTCGCGGAAGACGCGGTCGATGGCGGCGCCGAGGTCCTTCTCGGCGGTCGTGAAGCCGGGGACCTCCGCGTTGGTGGAGTCGGTCATGAAGAGGTCGACGCCCTCGTCGCCCAGACGGGCGAAGTGGTTGAGGTCGGTGATCCGCTTGTCCATCGGGAACTGGTCCATCTTGAAGTCGCCCGTGTGGAGGACGATCCCGGCGCTCGTGCGCAGGGCGACCGCGAGGCCGTCGGGGATGGAGTGGTTCACGGCCACGAACTCGAGGTCGAAGGGGCCGGCCTGGTGGTGGTCGCCGGCGGCGACCTCGTGGGTGATCGGCGTGATCTTGTGCTCCTGCAGCTTCGCCGTGATGAAGGCGAGGGTGAGCTTCGACCCGATCAGGGGGATGTCGGGGCGCTCTTTGAGCAGGTAGGGGACTCCGCCGATGTGGTCCTCGTGACCGTGCGTCAGCACGATGGCCTCGACGTCCTTCAGGCGGTCGCGCAGCGGGGTGAAGTCGGGCAGGATCACGTCGATGCCGGGCTGGGTCTCTTCGGGGAAGAGCACGCCGCAGTCGACGACGACGAGCTTGCCCTTGTGCTCGAAGAGGGTCATGTTGCGGCCGACGTCGCCGAGTCCGCCGAGGGGCGTGACCCGCAGGGCCCCGCGCTTCAGCGGCTGCGGCTTCTTCAGGTCGAGGGAGTGCTTGGTGGTCTGCATAGAGGATCTTCTGTCTCTGAGGTGGGTGTGCTGGCCGCACCTCTGGACCAGGTGCGTGTCGTCGTACGGGTGGTGCCGGGGAGATCGGAGAGTTGCTGCCAGAGATCTCGGGGTGGTGCGGAAGTCTGTGTCGCGGGCTCGTGCCTCGTCGCCGCCGTCATCGGTCGGAAGACCAGTTTCGCACGCCTGGTGACCTCGACGGCACCGCGCGCGACGGCCGGGCGGGCGGATAGCCCTTCAGGGCGTCGGTGTCAACCCGCTCGACGGGGTCGGACCGGCCCGGCGACCGCGCCCTACTGTCGGGCCGTCAGGCCCTCCGCCGTCATCCGGCTCCGGGCATCATGACCGCACACGACGTCACCGGAGAACCGACATGCGAGAACTGCCGATCGTCAAGGCCCTGGCCGCCGTCGAGGACGCCTCGACCCTCGACCCCGTCGTCACCCGGGTGCAGCGCGTGGTCGACGCCGTGCTCGCCCCCCGGGCCCTGCGCGACCTGCTGCACGGGGTACCCGCCGGGCACCCGCTGCACCCCGTGCTGGTGCTCGTCCCCACCGGCTCGTGGATCAGCGCCGCCGTGCTCGACGCGATGCCCGGCCAGGAGCGGGCCGCCCGCACCCTCGTCGGCGTCGGGCTGCTCGCCGTGGCGCCCTCGGCGCTCGCCGGGTTCGCCGACTGGGCGGCGTCGCACGAGCAGCAGAAGCGGGTGGGTCTCGTGCACTCCGCGGCGAACCTCGTCGCCACGGCCCTCTACGGCGCGTCGTACCTGCAGCGCCTCCGCGGCCGGAGCACGAGCGCGAAGCTCCTCGGCTGGACGGGACTCGGGGCCGTCGGGCTCGGCGGCTTCATCGGCGGGCACCTCGCCTACCGTCAGGCCGTCGGGGCCAACCACGCCGAGGACGTCCCGCACCTGGTGAGTCCCGGCTGGCACGAGGTCGCCCCTCTCGACGAGCTGCCCGACGGCGAGCTCACCGGCCGCGAGGTCGACGGGAAGCCGGTCGTGGTGCTCCGTCGGGGCGATCGGGCGCATGTGCTCTCCGACACCTGCAGCCACCTCTCGGGCCCGCTCTCCGACGGCGCCCTCACGACCGAGCGGGGCGAGGCCTGCGTCACCTGCCCGTGGCACGACAGCGTCTTCTCGCTCCGGACCGGCGAGGTCGTGCACGGACCGGCGACCTCGCCGCAGCCCGCCTTCACGACCCGAGTGGCCGACGGCGTGCTCGAGGCGCGACTGCCGAACGCCGGCTGACGACGCGCCCCGCGCCTCCTCGGGAGGTGCGGGGCACGTCGTCACGGACTCGCGACTACTGCGAGTGGACCATCCCGCGACCCGTCGCGTCGTCCTGCCACAGCGTCAGGTGCGGGTTCTTCAGCAGGACCGCGACCGCGCAGGCGCCGGCCTGCGCGAAGAAGACGACCTCGTCCATCAGCGTGAGCCCGGTCGGCGCCGCTCCGAAGAGGTGCGGGTCGGCCATGCCGGAGAGCCCCAGGACGAGGAACGAGAGACCGGGTATCGCGACGAGGATGCGGATCGTCAGCGCCGACGCCGGCAGCAGCGCCGCCGCGAGCAGCAGAGCGGCCGACCCGAGGTAGACGACGTCGAGCGCGATGTCGACGGTGAAGATGCCGAGCATGTGCTCGCCCTCGATGAACAGCCCGATCAGGCCGTGGCCGCCGACGATCATGGCGAGCATGAGGGCGATGGACTTCGTCATGGTGATGCTCCTCCTGGAGGTTCGGCGGGACTGCCGGCGACGGGACGTCTCGAGCGCGACGTGCGGTCGACGGTAGCGACGGCAGGTGTCGGCGAACTGAGGCGATCTGTACCCCGATCGGTCGGGTCCGCCTCGACCGGCGCTGCTTGGATCGGGGTCATGCAGAGCGAGCGCCGCCCCGTCGTCGAACCGGCCGTCCGTCGAGCGGAGCTCGCGCTCCGGGCGGCGACCGCGGCCTACGTGCTCACCTGCGGCGTCGGACTGGCCGTCCGCCGCGGGCTCCTGCGGACGGACCGCGCACGCTGGGTGCACCACGCCCTCTTCGTGACGACGGCGGCCACCACGGCTCTCGCGGTCGCCGCCCTCGCCACGAGCCGCCGTCGTGCGGCCCTGGCGCTCGCCGCCTCGGCCGTCCCCTTCGTCGCCCTGACCCGGGTCTCGGCCCGCACCGGTCCCCACGCCCGGGTGGCGCTCGCGGCCGCACCGGCCTACGCCGCCGCGTGGCTCGTCCTCGACCGCGACGCCGTCGCGGCGCGGGCCGGGGCGGGTGCGCGCTGATGGACTTCTTCGAGGTCGTCCGCCGCCGACGGACCATGAACAGCCATTTCACCGACGAGCCGGTCAGCGCCGCCGACCAGCGCCTCCTGATGGAGCTCGCCGGGCGAGCCCCCAGTCAGCTGAACAGTCAGCCGTGGCGCTTCGTGCTGATCGAGTCGCGCGAGACGATCGAGGCCGTCGCCCGCATCAGCGGCGAGAGCATGACCGAGTCGATGGCGCGCGGGGCGTTCTTCGACCGGTACAAGCCCTTCTTCCGGTTCAGCCCGGCCGAGATGGAGCGGCACCGCGACGGCATGCTGTTCGACCGCCTGCCCGCGCCGCTCCGGCCGTTCACCCGCCAGGTCTTCACGAAGCGCGGGCGTCTGCTCATGAACGCGCTGCGCGTGCCGCAGACCCTCGGCGCCGAGAACCGCAAGCTGGTCGCGGGCGCCCCGTTGCTGCTCGGCGTGATGCTCGACCGGTCGTCGTTCCGGCCCGACTCGCTGACGTCGTTCTACTCGACGTTCAGCATGGGGGCCGCGATGGAGAACGTGTGGCTCGCGACCGTGCCCCTCGGGCTCGGCATCCAGTTCATCTCGTTCCCGATGGAGCTGCCCGAGCGCTGGGCCGAGATTGAGCGCCTCCTCGCGGTGCCCGACGACCTCGAGCTGATGGCCGTCTACCGCATCGGCCACGTGCCCGCCGAGAAGGTCCGGCCCGCGATCGACTGGGTCAGCGACGAGCGCAAGGTCATCTCGCAGTACGTCTTCCGAGAGGACTGCACCCGAGCCCAGGAGGGCTGGGACGCCCCGCCGCAGCCGGTCGCCGCGCCGGGCGGGGGAGCCGAGGAGGCGCGGGTCGACTGACCCCGCCCGTCACCTCCGCCCCTCACCCGCGTTCGGCGTCGAGGCGCCGGACGAGCGCGGCGACCGCGGCCCGGCCGGCCCGGTTGGCCCCGACGGTCGACTGCGACGGGCCGTAGCCGATCAGGTGCACGCGGGGGTCGAGCCGGGCGGCCGTCCCGTCGAGCGGCACGCCGCCGAGCGGGCCGCGGAGTCCGAGCGGGTCGAGGTGGCCGAGATCGGCGCGGAACCCGGTCGCCCACACGACGGCGTCGACGCTCGTGCTCGAGCCGTCGGACTCGATCACGTGTCGTGGGCCGAGAGCGGTGAACATCGGTCGACGGACGAGCACGCCCCGCCGGCGGGCGTCGACGGCGTACGACGTCCAGCCGAGACCGGTGTACGAGACGATGCTCGCCGGCTCGCGGCCCGCCGCGGCGTCGACCGCCACCCGGCGCTCGACGTCGACGCCGTCGAGGCTCTGCGTGAAGTCGTGGTCGAGGAACACCGGTTCGCGCCGCGTGTACCAGAGCGTCGTCGCGACCCGGCTGATCTCGTCGAGCAGCTGCACGGCTGAGATCCCGCCGCCGACGATCGCCACCCGCTGCCCGGCGAAGGCCTCCGCCGCGACGTAGTCGCGGGTGTGCAGCTGGGTGCCGGTGAAGAGGTCGCGCCCCGGCAGGTCGGGGACGCGGGGCGTGTTCCAGGTGCCGGTCGCGTTGACGACGACCCGCGCCTCCCAGGCTCCGGCGGACGTCTCGAGACGCAGCGGGCCGTCGGGGTCGTCGTCGACGGCGCGCACCGAGTCGACGTGCACCGGTCGAAGGATCGCGAGATCGTCGGCGGCCTCGTAGGCGGCGAAGTAGCGGGGCACGGCCGTGCGGCTGGGCTCGGCCGGATCGACCGGGGGCAGCGGCATGCCGGGCAGGTCGAAGATGCCGTTCACCGTGGCCATCCGCAGCGACTCCCAGCGGTGCTGCCACGCGCCTCCCGGGTGCTGCTCGGCGTCCAGCACGACGAAGGTGCGGGCGCCGCCGCCGTCGCTGCCGCTGCTGGCGGCGTCGCCGTCGAGCGCCGAGGTGAAGCCGCGCCGCCGCAGGTGGTGGGCTGCCGAGAGACCGGCCTGCCCACCGCCCACGACGACGACGGTCGCGTGCCGTGCGGTCATCGCGCGGCGATGATGCTCTCGGCGACCTGCACGAGACGCGGAGCCTGAGAGGCGCTGCCGGGCCCCTCGTAGATCACGCGCATCCACGAGTCGTCGACGAGGACGTCGAGATAGCAGACGCTCGACATCTCGGCGCACTGGAGGAGCCCGTCCTCAGCACCCTGCACGGTCATCGTCGTGAATCCGTCGGATGCTCCCAGCCCGGCGACGGCGTACTCGCGGAACCGTTCGTAACCCCACCGCGCTCCTGCCGCGACGTGCACCTGAACGCTGGTGTAGATCGGTTGGCCGTCCTCGGCCCGAGTCGTGCCCTCCGATTGGCAGCCGTACTCGTCGGAGGCTTCGGCGACGAGCGGATTACGGCCGTCCGGGGTGCTCTCGAACCACGACTCGTCCAACGACGGGTCCGCGAAGATCGTGCCGAGCGGCGTGACCAGGTCGAGCGTCGAGCAGTCACCCGTGGCCACCCACCGTTGTGAGGCGGCGGAGGCGACCCACGGTGCCCTGGCCTCGAGGGGGCGCACGACGTCGGCGATCCGTCCGAGCTGCGCGACGACGAGATCGGTCGTGTCGTCTCCGAAGTCCTGCGACTGCTCGTATTCCGCCTCGATCCAGTAGTCGCCGACGACGACCGTGGCTGCACAGCGGAACGAGGCACCGCAGGCCAGGGCCGAGTCGTCGCCGAGGCCGAGCTCGACGCCGGTCCCACCCTCCCGCTTGGCCGCGAGGGCGTCGACGGACGCCGGATCGTCGAGGCTGATGTCGACGTCGAACCCCGCGTAGTCCGCCTCGCTCGACGACATCCATGCGCAGGTCTGGACTCCGCTCTGACGGAGCGACGCCTCACGGGGCGTGAAGACCAGGCCCTCCTCCTGCTTCAGCTCCGGCGCGCGCAGCAGCGACGTCAGCGACGACTCGGTCGCGAGGGTCGCGCAGTCGATCGGCAGGTACGGCTCCGGCGTGCCGCCGACCGGCTGGGTGGACGGAGCCGCGCTCGGCTCGGGCGTGGGGGTCGCGGTGGGCGTCGGAGCCGGGGGAGTCGAGACGACCGCCGTCGGCTCGGGCTGCGCGAGGCCCTCGAAGGGCGAGGGCACGAAGCCCATGGCGACGGCGCCGCCGGCACTGCCGAGGCCGATGAGGGCGACGAGTCCGAAGGCGATGCCGAAGCGCCGACCGGGTCGACGACGGGTCGTGTCGGTGGCCCGCTCGAGGACGTTCTTCTTCATCGAGACGAGCATGCGGGTGAGGTCGTCACCGGTGGGGGGCTCAGTGTTCATCGTGCGTCACCGCCTTTCGCAGTCGCGAGCGTGTTCGGGAGACCCGTTTGGTGACCGCCCCGACGGTCATGCCGAGACGGTCGGCGGCCTCGCGGTACGAGAGACCCTCGATCAGACAGAGCTCGCAGATCGCGCGGTCGTCGGGCGAGAGGGCGTCGATGGCCTCGCGGACGAAGCGCAGCATCTCGCGCGCCTCGGCTCCGTCGGGCGCGACGAGGTCGTCGGGCAGCGCATCCGCCGCCGCGAGGGCGAGCTTGCGGCGCTGATTCGCCGCGTGGTTGCGGCAGACCACCAGCAGCCACGGCAGCAGCGAGTCGGTCGGCAGGGTCATCCCGTTGCTCTTCTTCCAGAGCGTGACGAAGGTGTCCTGCACGATCTCCTCCACATCCATGCGACTCGGCGCCAGAGCCCACGCGTACCGCGTGACCGTCGTGGCGTACCGGTCGAACAGCGCCGACAGCGCCTGCCTGCTGCCGGTCGCGGCGCGCTTGATCAACTCAGCGTCGCTCATCGTGTTCGGATCCACGTCCACCCCCTCACTAGAGGAGTGTCGCGTAAACGCCGATCCTGACCGAATCGGTCGGAATCCCCCTGCCGAGCCCGTTTGGCCGCGAAACGAGTGCGCCGCGCCATCTGTCTGGAAGCTCGCTGAAGGGCCATGACGTGGGCAGGGCTCGATGCGTCTGAATGATGTGTCCGCTTCACGGACTCGACGCCGGGGCCGCTCGCCCCGGAGTCGTCAGGAACGAAACAAGGAGAAACCATGAGCAACGTCACCCCCGCCACCACCGGGACCGCCGCCGCCAAGCACACCGCCTCCGACGCGGCCGGCAAGAACACCATCGTCGACGGCGTCGTGTCGAAGGTCGCGGGGATCGCTGCTCGTGAGGTGCCCGGGGTCCACGACCTCGGCAACGGCGCGGCCCGTGCGATCGGCGCGATCCGCAACGCGATCAACCAGCAGGACCGCGGCCAGGGCGTCTCGGTCGAGGTCGGCGAGAAGCAGGTCGCGGCCGACATCGTCATCGTCGCCGAGTACCCCGTCGAGCTGCAGAAGGTCGCCGACGACGTGCGCCAGGCCGTCACGCAGGCGATCATGCAGGTCGTCGGCATGGAGGTCGCCGAGGTCAACGTGACCATCTCCGATGTGCACATCCCCTCGGACGACGCCGACGACGCCGACGACAGCCGCGTCCAGTAGTCGCCCGCGACACCCTCCGGCCGAACGGCCGGTGACCCTCCGGACGGCCCCCGCCCACCCCTGGGCGGGGGCCGTCCGCGTGCCCGCAGACCCCTCAGACCCTCGAACCAGGAGCCACCATGACCGACGACAGCACCCCCGAGACCTCCTTCGCCGACCGCCTCCGCGGCCAGATCGGCAGCAAGGCCATCGACCCCGTCATCCGGGCGGTCCGCACCGAGATCGGCGCGGCCCGCGACGAGATCACCGGGCGGGCTCGTGACGCACGGACCGGCATCGTCCTCGTCGTCGTGGGCGCCGTCCTCGCGCTCGTCACCACGACCCTGATCGCCGCCGCCGGCGTCGTGGCCCTCGCGCTCGTGCTGCCGCTCTGGTCGGCGACGCTCGTCGTGTTCGCCGTCTTCGCCGTCGTCACCGCCCTGGTGCTCGCGGCGGGTCTCCGCGGTCTCAAGCGCGGCGTGCCGCCGGTGCCCCGCGACACCGTCCGCGACCTCACCCGACGCGACTAGGCCGACCCGCGCCTCCTCGTCCCCTCCCGCCCCACCGAACCCGAGAGCACAGCCCCATGTCGAACAGAAAGCCCGTCAGCCGATCCACCACCGAACAGCGCACCCGGAAGGCCGAGGGCTACTCGGGCGGTGCGCGCTACGCCTCCGAGGCGTTCGGCGCGTTCCTCCTCGTGATGGGCGGCGTCGGCACGGCCGTCTACGCGTCGTCCTTCCCCGACGAGGCGAACACACTCGGCGTCGGGTTCGTCGGCGTCGCGCTGGCCTTCGGCCTCAGCGTCATGGCCGGCATCTACACGGTCGGCCACATCTCGGGCGGCCACTTCAACCCCGCCGTGACTCTCGGCTTCGCCGTCGCGGGCCGGACCGAGTGGAGGCACGTGCCCGGGTACGTCATCGCCCAGATCGTCGGCGGGCTCGCGGGTGCGGGCGTGGTCGCCGCCGTCGCGGCCGGCGGACCGGCGGGCTACCTCGACACCGCACGCGAGTCGGGCTTCGCCTCGAACGGCTTCGGCGCCTCGTCGCCCGGCGGGTTCGGGCTCGGCGCGGTGCTCCTCGCGGAGGTCGTGCTGACCGCCGTGTTCGTCGGGGTCATCCTGTCGGTCACCGCGAAGTCCGAGTACAAGGCGATCGCCCCGCTCGCGATCGGCCTGACGCTGACGCTCGTGCACCTGATCAGCATCCCGGTCAGCAACACGTCGGTGAACCCGGCCCGCTCGATCGCGGCGGCCGTCGTCGCCGGGCCGGACGCGCTCGGCCAGCTGTGGGTGTTCATC
Organism: Frigoribacterium sp. Leaf172; assembly: GCF_001424285.1. Classification (NCBI taxonomy): domain Bacteria; kingdom Bacillati; phylum Actinomycetota; class Actinomycetes; order Micrococcales; family Microbacteriaceae; genus Frigoribacterium; species Frigoribacterium sp. Leaf172. Next base: position 200,773 of record NZ_LMPB01000003.1, read on the forward strand.
GTGGCGCCGCTCGCGGGCGCCGTGATCGCGGGCGGGGCCACGCTGCTGCTGCGCCGCCGCTGAGCGCGGGCGGGCCTCAGCCCATGTGCACGACGGGGCCGGAGGGCAGCAGGTCCTCCTTCGAGCCGCGGATCATGAAGAAGCTGATCGGAGCGGCGATGAGGGCGGCGATCGCGGCGCCGACGAACGCGGCCTGGTAGCCGTCGACGAGGGTGCCGAGTCCCTGCAGGTCGCTGCCGGCCACGGCCGAGGCGTACAGGTTCGTGTAGACCGCGAGGCCGATCGAGCCGCCGATCTGCATCATCGCGTTCGAGGTCGCGCTCGCGGCTCCGGCCTCGTGCGGGGCGACGCCGGCGAGGGCGAGGTTCTGCATCGGCACGAAGATGCCGGCGAGGCCGACGCCCATCACGATCAGCGCGGGCAGCACGTGCGTCGCGTAGGCGCCGTCGACCGTGATGAACGACAGCCAGAAGAGACCGGCGGCGGCCACGATCGGGCCGACGATCATGAGGATGCGCGGGCCGACGACCGGCAGCAGCTTCGTCAGGATCGGCGCCATCACCATGATGACGAGGGTCATCGGCAGCGTGGCGAGACCGGCTTCGAGGGGCCCGAAGCCGAGCACGATCTGCAGGTGGAACGTCAGGTAGAGGAGGGCGCCGATCATGACGCTGCCGACGATCAGCTGCACGAGGAACGCTCCGCCGCGCACCCGGTTCGTCAGCACGCCGAGCGGCAGGAGGGGGTGGTCGCTGCGCTTCTGGATCAGCACGAACAGAGCCAGCAGGCCGGCGCCCAGTGCGATGAAGCCGATGACCACGGCCGAGCCCCAGCCGTCTTCGGCCTGCGTGAAGCCGTAGACGAGCGAGGCGAGTCCGAGCGCGACGACGATGGTTCCTGCGACGTCGAGGCGGTTGTCGCCCTCGGCCTTGCTCTCGCGCACGACGAGCGCGGCGGCGATGATCGCGACGATCACGATCGGCACGTTGACGAGCAGGCACCAGCGCCAGCTGACGAACTCGGTCAGCACGCCGCCGAGCACGAGGCCGACGGCCGCGCCGGCACCCGAGATGGCGCCGAAGACGGCGAAGGCGGTGTTGCGCTCGCGCCCGCGGTCGAAGGTGGTGGTGAGGACGGCGAGGGCGGCCGGTGCGAGCAGCGCGGCGAAGACGCCCTGCAGGGCGCGGGCCGTGACGAGCAGCTCGCCGGTCGAGACGAGTCCGCCGAAGGCCGAGGCCGCGCCGAAGCCGATCATGCCGACGATGAAGGTGCGCTTGCGTCCCCAGAAGTCGGCGATGCGTCCGCCGAGCAGCAGCAGGGCGCCGAAGGCGAGGGCGTAGGCCGTGACGACCCACTGGCGGTTCTCGTCGCTCAGGCCGAGCTCGGCCTGAGCCTGGGGCAGCGCGATGTTGACGATCGTGCCGTCGAGCACGACGACGAGCTGGGCGAGCCCGACGATGACGAGCACCCACCAGCGGCGGGACGAGGGAGGCGCGGTGCGGTTCGCGCCGGTGGCGGGCGTTGCTTGTGAGGTGGTCACTGTTCTCCTGGTCTGGGGTGCCGCACGACGAGGCGGCGGCCGTCGTGGACGGATCGATACTACCTACTGGTTGGTTGGCTCGTAAGCGGCTACGGTCATCTCATGGCCTACGACGCTGACGAGACGCGCCGCCGCATCCTCGCGGCGGCGACGGCGGAGTTCGCCGAGCACGGTCTCGCCGGGGCCCGGGTCGACCGCATCGCCACCGCGGCCGGCTGCAGCAAAGAGCGCCTCTACGCCCACTTCGGCGACAAGGAGGCGCTGTTCACCGCAGTGCTGAACCGCTCGTTCGCCGCACTCGGCGAGGCCGCGGCCCCGCCGTTCGCCACCGCGCCCGACTTCGCCGTCGCGATCTTCGACCACCTCGTGGCGCATCCCGAGAACCACCGGCTGCTCGGCTGGGCCCGGCTCGAGCAGCGGCACGACTGGGCGTCGTCGTTCGCCGTCCTCGACGAGGTGCGCCGCACCTCCGTCGGTCATCTCGACCGTCTGGTCGGCGACCGGGTCGACTGGTCGCCCGACGACCTCTTCGCTCTCGTGCTGTCGATCGCCACGGCCTGGATGCAGCTGCCGGGGCTCCCGCACGACCGCCACGACGGGCCCGGTCTCGACGCTCAGCGCGCCATCGTCCGTGAGGTCGTGGCGCGCCTCCTCGGCCCCGCGTAGTCGAGCGACCGCTCAGTCGGCCGCCCGTCGCAGGATCTCGATGCCCGTCGTGAACGACCTCTCGACGTGGACTTCTAGGGCATCGTGCCTGGTCATCGCACGCGCTTCCGGACGATGAGGTCTGCTCGCGCCCGCCCGAGATCGGTCGTCAAGGGATCGAGCGACTCCGTGATCGTCTCGAGTACCCCGAGGGCCCGCGCGACGCGGAGGACGACAGGGAAGCCGACGGACGGGTCGCCATGCTCCAGCTTGCGGAGCGTGGCCCGAGTGACGTCGGCGCGATCCGCCACCTGCTCGGCCGTCAGTCCGAGGACCTTCCGCCATCCGGTGAGGTCGGCGCCGATGTCGGCGGCTGACTGCATGATGGCTCGGGGAATGGGGCCTGACATCGGGTGCCTCCTTCTGGGCGACGAACGCCGCCTCGTTCGCCCTGCGCCCCGCCCGGGGGCCTCGCGGTTCGTCCCACGACCTTCTCAGGGCCGCTGTACCCCGGCGCCGACGCTCTAGGCTCGCGGGGTGCTGCAGACCGTCGCGACCCGGGTGAGATCCGCGCCGCCGGTGGTGGTCGTGCTGGTGCTCTACGCCCTGTCGCGGGTCGTCTCGAGCGCCTGGCTCGCGGGGCTCTTCACCCTGGCGACCTCGCAGGGGTGGGAGTTCGCGAGCAGACGGAGCGACCCGTCGTTCGCGTCGTTCTCGGGCTCGTGGGACGCCAGCTTCTATCGGACGATCGCCCAGCAGGGCTACCCCACCGAGCTGCCCCTCGACGAGCAGGGCGAGGTAGCCGTCAACCCCTGGGCGTTCCTGCCGGTGTTCCCGGCCGTGGTGCGGTTCGTCGCGACGGTGCTGGGCGTCGACCTGGCGGGCAACGCGTTCTTCGCGATCGGACTCGTCGTCGCCACGATCGCCGGAGGCGGTGCCGCCGTCCTCCTGCACCGCATCGTCACCGAGACGGTCGGCGCCCCGAACGCGATGTGGGCCGTCGCCCTCTTCTGCTTCGGCCCGACGGCCTTCGTGCTTCAGGTCGCCTACGCCGAGAGCCTGATGCTGATGCTCGTGTTCGCGGCGCTGCTGATGATGATCCGCCGCCGGTACCTGCTGATGCTGCCGTTCGCCGTCGTCGCCGCCTTCACCCGCCCCGGGGTGCTCGCCCTCGCCCTCGGCCTCGCGGTGACCGGGATCGTCCGACTCGTCCGCGAGAGGGAGGGCTTCCGGAGGCGCGAGAGGGTCGCACTCGTCGTCACGGGCCTCGTCGTCGCGGCGGCGGGTCTCGCGTGGCCGGTCATCGCCGACGCCGTCACCGGGCGCCCCGGGGCCTACGTCGACACCGAGCTGTCGTGGTGGGTCGGATTCGTCGGGCGGCAGCACTTCGTGCCCCTCACCCCGTGGTTCGTCATGGCGACGACGTTCCTCGGCGTCGCGGGGGCGGTGCTCGTGCTCGCCGTGCTGGCGCTCGCGGTCCGCTTCTTCGCGAAGCGGTCGACCCGGGCGCTCGGCGTCGAGGTGTGGTCGTACTCGGCCGCGTACGTGCTCTACCTCGTGGCGGTGTTCCTGCCGCAGCAGAGTCTGCCGCGGCTGCTCATGCCGGTCGCGCCGCTGCTCGGGCACCCCGCGATCGCCGCGTCACCGCGCCTCCGGAGATCGCTGCTCGCCGCGGGCGTCACCCTGCAGCCCGTCGCCGTGGTGCTGCTCTGGTTCGTCGGCTACCCCTGAGCCGGGGCGTCGCCGTCGCCGTGCTCCGGGTCGTCGTCGCCGAAGTCCAGCTGGATGTCCGCGATCTCGAACCGCGCGGACGTCCGCGGCGAGACGAGGACCGACACCTCGCCGCGACCGAGGGCGGAGAACTCGACGAAGGCCGCGTTCGCGCTGCCGGCCAGGATCTCGGCCCGCAGGCTCGTGGTGTCGAGTTCGGGGTCGAGGAAGAACGACTGCCCGTCGATGTGCAGGGTGGTGGTCCTCATGCGGTGCTCGTCTCGTCGGTTCTCGCCTCGGGCGCCGGCTGATCCGGCACGGCGCCAGGCCACGCTAGGCGGTCGATGACGCGTCGCGCGACGTCCGCGGGGCCATCGGACCGGCCGCACTCGCATCGCGGACAGCGCCGGGGTCACCCGCCGACGGTCAGGTCGAAGGCGTGCTCGCGGACGTGCGCGACGGCCCGCTCGACCGCGCCGAGCGTCACCACCTGGTCGCCGAGGGTCGATGCGACGACCTCGGGCGCATCGCGGTGCGTGAAGTGGCTCAGCCAGGGGGTGGTCCGCTCGAGAAGCAGCCCGATCGACGGTGCGAGGGCGCCCGCGACGACGATCCGGTCGACGTCGAGCATGCCGCTGAGCACGGCGCACACGCGGCCGAGGCGCTCGGCGGCGCGCTCGACGAGTCGCAGGGCGGTCGCGTCGCCGGCGTCGGCCGCCGCCAGCACCGCGGGGGCCTCGAGCTCGTCGTCGGGGAGGCCGTTCAGCGGCGACCCTGCGGGGATGGTGCGCAACGACCGCGCGAGTCTCACGGACTCGCGCAGCACGGCGCCGATCCCGTCGGCCGACTCGACGCCCTGCACCAGGTCGAGGAGGCGCATCTCGCCCGCCGCCCCGCGGCTGCCCCGCACGAGCGACCCGTCGAGCACGAACCCGGCGCCGAACCGCTCGCCGGCCAGCAGGGTCACGAACGAGAGGGCGCGCGCGTCGCCGGCGGACGCCGCGGGGGCCGTCGCGGCGGCCTCGGCCACGGCGGCGAGGTTCGCGTCGTTCTCGACGACGACCATCCACCCCCGCGCCGCGAAGAGTCCGACGAAGTCGGGGTTCATGTGGGTCCAGAAGTCGGCGCCGACCTCGTTCGGCGATCGGCCCTCGGCGTTCGCCGGGGCCGGCACCCCGAGGGCGATCGCGAGCACGTCGACCGGGTCGACGCCCGACTCGAGCAGGACGTCGTCGACGAGGCGCGACACGGCCAGTCGGCGGTCGCCCGACGAGCCCGCGGGGTCGATCCGCCGCGCCACCCGGCCGACCACGTGCCCGCGCAGATCGGCGACGACCGCGGTCATGTGGTGCTGGCCGGCGTCCACGCCGACCACGTGACCGGCGCGGACGTCGAGCGCGTAACGCCGCGCGGGTCGACCCGTGCGGTAGTCGCCGGTCGAGCGGGCGTCGGCGAGCACGCGCAGCCAGCCGCGGTCGATGAGCTCGTCGCAGACCCCGATCACCGTCGACCTCGTCAGACCGGTCAAGGCGATGAGATCGCTCGCCGTCAGCGCGTCGGCGCTCCAGGCGTGCCGGAGCACCTCGGTCGCGTTCATCCGGCGCAGCACGCTCGGCGAGGTGACCCCGTTGGGGGAGGCGACCCCGTTCGACGACGCGACCCGTCTCGTGGGGGTCATGCGCGCCTCCTCGGCTCCGGTGGCCCGTGATCGGGACACCCCATGGTGCCACGCGCCGGATTGATCTAGTGTCTAAATCTAGACACCTGATCAACTCGACCCGGCAGCGACGCCCGGTCGCGACCCGGGAGATGACGACGTGCCCACACCCCCCTTGCCCTCGGGAGCCGGCCTCAGCCGCCGCGCTCTCCTCGGCGGCATCGGCGCCGCCGGGGCGGCCCTGCTGCTGGCTGGCTGCGCCCCCTCGGGAGTCCGCTCCGGCGGGCGGACCGAGATCACCTTCTACCAGACCAAGCCCGAGGCGATCGGCTACTTCTCGGACCTCGTCGACCGCTTCAACGCGTCGCAGTCGTCGATCCGCGTGGTGCACGACTCGACCTCGGGCATCGCGGCCGGCTTCGTCCGCGGCAACCCGCCCGACATCGCGGCCTTCACCTACAACCTCGAGATGGCCCGCTTCATGGAGCGGGGGGCGTTGAGCGACCTGAGCGACATGCCCGAGGCGGCGACGATCCGCCCCGAGGTGCAGCAGCTCGTCGACCAGTACGCGACCTACCCGGGCCGGACGAGCGTGCTGCCGTACTCGATCACGGCCGCGTCGGTCATCTACGACCAGCGGCTGTTCGCCGACCGCGGCGTCGAGGTGCCCACCACGTGGGAGGAGTTCCTCGCGGCCTGCCAGACCTTCACGAGCGCCGGGGTCACGCCGATCTACAGCACCTTCAAAGAGCCGTGGACGGTCGCGCAGGGCCTGTTCGACTACACGACGGGCGGGATGCTCGACGTGGCCGACTTCTACGAGCGGATGAACGCCGAGGGCACGGCCGTCGGACGGACGGGCTCGGTGTCGTTCGAGAAGGACTTCGCCGAGCCGGTCGACCGCATGATCCAGCTCGCGGGTCTCTCGAACCCGAACCGCAACAGCCGCGGCTACGGCGACGGCAACCTCGCGATGGCCGAAGGTCAGGCCGCGATGCTCATGCAGGGTCCCTGGGCGCTCGGCGAGATCTCTAAGTCGAACCCCGACGCCCGGATCGGCACCTTCCCCCTGCCCATGACCGCCGACCCCGACGACCGCAAGGTCCGCGTCAACCTCGACCTCGCGCTCTGGGTACCCGAGTCGTCGAGCAAGAAGAGCGCGGCCAGAGAGTTCCTGAGCTATCTCATGCAGCCCGACATCCATGACGCGTACAACCGCGACTTCCTCGCCTTCGGCACGACGACCACCGCGCCGCCGGTCACCGACGAGCGGATCGTCGGCATGCAGACCTACTACGACGAGGCCCGCTTCTACCAGGGCGCCTCGAAGGCGATCCCGCTGACCATCCCCGCCGAGAACTACGTGCAGGGGATCGTCACGGGGGCGAGCGCCCAAGGCACGCTCCGCACGATGGACGCCGACTGGCGTCGTCTGGCGCTCCGCGCATGAGCGCCGTCGACAAGGCAGTGCCGCGACGCCGCGGCAGGCGGACCGACCCGGTCTTCTACCTCTTCCTGCTGCCGACGCTGGCGATGTTCACCCTCGCCATCACGCTGCCGGCCGCGATGGGCGTGTTCTTCAGCTTCACGAACTCGATCGGATTCGGCGACTTCGACATGGTCGGGGTCACGAACTACGTGGCCATGGCGACCGACCCGGCGATCCTCGGCTCGTACGGCTTCACGATGGGCTTCGCCCTCGTGACCGTGCTCGCCGTCAACGTGATCGCGCTGCTGCTGGCGATCGGGCTGACCTCGCGGATCTCGGCGAAGAACGCCCTCCGGGCCGTGTTCGTCATCCCGATGGTCATCTCGGGCATCATCATCGCGTTCGTCTTCAACTTCCTGTTCTCGAACTCGGTGCCGGCCCTCGGTGCGGCGCTGGGCATCGACTCGCTGCGCGACAGCATCCTGGCGAACGCCGACACCGCCTGGATCGGCATCGTCATCGTGACCGCGTGGCAGGCGATCCCGAGCACGCTGCTCATTTACATCGCCGGTCTGCTCGCCATCCCGGGCGAGGTCTACGAGGCCGGCGCGCTCGACGGCGCCTCGGGCTGGAAGCAGCTGAAGTCGATCACCCTGCCGCTCGTCGCCGGGTACATCGTCATCAACACGATCATCGGCTTCAAGAACTTCCTGAACTCGTACGACATCATCGTCGGCCTCACGAACGGCGGACCGGGCACGTCGACCCGCAGCATCGCGATGACGATCTTCTCGGGCTTCACCGGCGGCGACTACGCGTACCAGATGGCCAACGCGACGATCTTCTTCCTGATCGCCGTGGCGATCGCCCTCGTGCAACTCCGGATCACCCGCGGAAAGGCGGCCGTCTGATGGCTGACACTGCCCTCGTCACTCCGACCCTGTCCGACGCGCCGACCCCCGGAGGCGCGGGTCGCGACGCCGACGCCCCCACCCGTCGCCGTCGTGGCCGGGTCGGTCAGGAGCGACCCAACCGTCTCGTCACGGTGCTGCTCGCCCTCGCCTCGCTCACCGTGCTCGTGCCGATCTACGTGACGGTGACGATGGCGCTCAAGACGAGCGCGCAGGCGGTCGACGGCAACGCGTTCAGCCTGCCGGCTCCTCTCGACCTCACGAACTTCGCGGCGGCGTGGCGGCTGACCGACTTCCCGCGGGCGTTCGCGATCTCGACGCTCGTGACCGCGGCCACGGTGATCGGCACCGTGGTGCTCGCGTCGATGGCGTCGTACGCGATCTCGCGCAACTGGGATCGCAAGCTCTTCCGGTACTCGTTCTTCTACCTCCTCGCGGCGATGTTCCTGCCGTTCCCCGTGGTGGCGCTGTCGCAGATCAAGCTCACCGGGCTGGTCGGGCTCGACAACCCCGGCGGCGTCGCGGTGCTGCACATCATGTTCCAGCTGTCGTTCTCGTTGCTGCTGTTCACGGCGTTCCTCCGCTCGCTGCCCGAAGAGCTCGAAGAGAGCGCGCGCCTCGACGGCGCGAGCACCTGGCAGGTCTTCTGGCGGCTGGTCTTCCCGCTGCTCGCCCCCATGAGCGCGACGGTCGGGATCTTCGCGTTCCTGGCATCGTGGAACGACTTCGCGATGCCGTCCCTGATCACCGCCGACCCGTCGCTGCAGACGCTCCCGGTGCTGCAGCAGATCTTCCAGACCCAGTTCAGCAACGACTACAACGTCGCCTTCGCCTCGTACCTCATGGCGATGGCCCCGGCGATCGTCGTCTACCTCGTCACCCAGCGCTGGGTGATGGCCGGGGTGACGCAGGGCGCGATCAAGTAGACCCGCCCCGTTCCCCGACCCGCGCCTCCTGATCACCCCACCCCTCGAAAGGACGTCGCTCCTCGATGACCGACACGCTCCAGACCTCACCCACGACCCAGCTGCTGACCGACGACGCCACCTGGTGGCGCCAGGCGGCCGTCTACCAGATCTACCCCCGCAGCTTCGCCGACTCGAACGGCGACGGGATCGGCGACCTGCCCGGCATCACCGCCAAGGTGCCGTACCTGACGACGCTCGGCGTCGACGCGGTCTGGCTCAGCCCGTTCTATCCGTCGGCCCTCGCCGACGGCGGCTACGACGTCGACGACTACCGCGACGTCGACCCGAAGATCGGCACGCTCGCCCAGTTCGACGAGATGATCACGGCGCTGCACGGCGCGGGCATCAAAGTGATCGTCGACCTCGTGCCGAACCACTCCTCCGACCGGCACGTCTGGTTCCAGGAGGCTCTGGCGGCGCCCGCCGGATCGCCGGCCCGCGCCCGCTACATCTTCCGAGACGGTCTCGGCGAGAACGGCGAGCTGCCGCCGTCGGACTGGACCTCGATCTTCGGCGGTCCCGCCTGGACGCGCGTCGCCGACGGTCAGTGGTACCTGCACTCGTTCGCGAGCGAGCAGCCCGACTGGGACTGGGACAACCAGGAGGTGCGCGAGGACTTCCTGACGACGCTGCGGTTCTGGTCGGATCGCGGGGTCGACGGGTTCCGCGTGGACGTCGCGCACGGTCTCGCGAAGAGCCTGCCCGAGGTGCTGCCCTCGAAGGCCGAGCTCGACGCCCTGCCGAAGGCCGACGGCGACCACCCCCTGTGGGATCGCGACGCCGTGCACGAGATCTACGCCACCTGGCGCGAGGTCTTCGACTCGTACGACCCGCCCCGCACGGCCGTGGCCGAGGCCTGGGTCGAGCCCGCCCGTCGTGCGAAGTACGCCAGCGCGTCGGGTCTCGGTCAGGCGTTCAACTTCGACCTGCTCGAGGCGGACTTCGACGCCGAGTCGTTCCACGACATCATCACGTTCAACCTCAAGGCCGCGGAGGAGTCCGGGTCGTCGACCACCTGGGTCTTCTCGAACCACGACGTGGTGCGGCACCCGACCCGCTACGGGCTGCCCCCGCTGGCGGGCCGTGAGATCAAGCAGGGCGCCGAGTGGCTGCTCGCCGGGGGCGACGCGTCCGAGGTCGACGCCGAGCGCGGACTCCGTCGCGCGCGCGCCGCGTCGCTCTTCATGCTCGGCCTGCCGGGCTCGGCGTACATCTACCAGGGCGAGGAGCTCGGGCTGCCCGAGGTCGGCGACATCCCCGAGGCGCAGCGCCAGGACCCGGCGTTCTTCCGCAACCCGGGCGTCGACGTCGGTCGTGACGGCTGCCGCGTGCCGCTGCCGTGGGAGCGCTCGGGCGAGTCGTTCGGCTTCGGCCCCGGCCCGGCGCACCTGCCGCAGCCGGCGTGGTTCGGCGACTTCTCGGTCGAGGCCGAAGAGGACGACCCGGCCTCGACGCTCTCCCTCTATCGCGCGGCGCTCGCGGCGCGACGCGAGCTGCAGGCCGACGAGACCCTGACCTGGGAGGCGGTGGCCGACACGGGCGCCGTGGCCGGGGCCGAGCCGCAGGTGCTGCACTTCTCCCGCCCCGGCGGCTGGCACGTGGTCTGCAACTTCGGACCGACCCCGGTGGCGCTGCCCGCCGGCGAGGTGCTCGTCGCGAGCGGTCCGCTCGGCGAGGCCGGCTCCGACTCGGTGCTGCCGGGCGAGACGGCGGTCTGGCTGCGGGCGTAGTCGCACCGCGCCTCCTCGGCGTCGCTCGGGCCAAGGGCCGTCCCGGTGAGTAACCAGCTCACCGGGACGACCGGGTCCCACACGGCGGCCCGAACCGGCACGTATGAGTGCCCTGCGGTGCCGGGATCAGGGGCGGCACCGCAGGGCGTCGGTGCGCCGTCCACTATGACGGCGAGAGTGCCCGCAGAGCGACGCCTTCGGGGGCGTCGCCCAGGTCGGGGGGGGCGACCGGGCACGGCGACGTCCGCTGGTCGAGACCCATGCGCCGGGGGGAGCGCGATCCGTGCTGTCGGATCAGGTGTGCCTCGGCCGTCGCCGGCGTCAAGGGGTACTCTATGGGTCCGCATATGGGGGGACAAGCCCGATCGTGTCCCCCGAGCGGGGGGTCGTCGGGTGAACCTGCCGCCTGTCGCGGGTGAGACCCGCGCCGTTCCGGGGCTGTGAGATGGCCGAGGAGGCGCGGTTCGCTTCGCCCCCGACTCCGGGTATGCTTGTCGAGCGCGTTCGCTCTGCGGCGCGTGATGGAGCCGTCGCATAGTTCGGCCTAGTGCACCACCCTGCTAAGGTGGAGTTCCCTTTGTGGGAACCGTGGGTTCAAATCCCACCGGCTCCGCTGGACCCCGTTGAGTTGTGATCTCGCCAGATCAGTTCACGGGGTCCTTCGCTTTAATAGGCATCGTCGGCTCGTCCGCGGGGTGAGCGGCGAGGTGCGATGCTGGCCGCATGACGCACGGTCGGTTGAGGGTGCTGCTCGGGGCCGCGCCCGGGGTGGGCAAGACGTACACGATGCTCGAAGAGGGCGCCCGGCTCGCGGCCGAGGGCAAGGACGTCGTCGTCGCCGTCGTCGAGACGCACGGGCGGGCGGCCACCGCCGCCGTGATCGGCGACCTCGAGATCGTGCCGCGCAGCATCCGCACGCACCGCGGGGTCGTGCTCGACGAGATGGATCTCGAGGCCGTGCTCGCGCGCCGCCCCCAGCTGGCCCTCGTCGACGAGCTCGCGCACACCAACGCCCCCGGCTCGACGAACGCCAAGCGCTGGCACGACGTGCAGGCGCTCCTCGACGCGGGCATCGACGTCGTGTCGACGGTCAACGTGCAGCACATCGAATCGCTCGGCGACGTCGTGGAGGAGATCACGGGCGCCCGCCAGCGCGAGACCGTGCCCGACGCCGTGCTGCGGGACGCCGACCAGGTGGAGGTCGTCGACCTCGCGCCGCAGGCCCTCCGCGACCGCCTCGCCGCCGGCGACGTCTACCCCGTCGACCGCATCGACGCCGCCCTCTCGAACTACTTCCGACTGGGCAACCTGACGGCCCTCCGCGAGCTCGCGCTGCTCTGGCTCGCCGACGAGGTCGACAGCGCCCTGAGGGCCTACCGCGACGAGCACGGCATCGACAGCCACTGGGAGGCGCGCGAACGCATCGTCGTCGGACTCACCGGGGGGCCCGAGGGCGAGACGCTCATCCGCCGGGCGGCCCGCGTCGCCGCCCGGTCATCGGGTGGCGAGCTGATCGCCGTCCACGTCAGCAGCCCCGACGGCCTGGCGCAGGGCGAACCCGGGGCCCTCGCGGCGCAGCGCGCACTCGTCGAGAAGGCCGGCGGCACGTACCACCAGGTCGTCGGCTCGGACGTGCCCCGGGCGCTCGTCGACTTCGCTCGGGCCGCGAACGCCTCGCAGCTCGTGATCGGCGTCAGCCGACGCGGCCGGCTCGCCACCGCCATCAGCGGCCCCGGCATCGGCGCGACGGTGATCCGCGAGTCGGGTCGCATCGACGTCCACATCGTCACGCACTCGGCGGCGGGCGGTCGTTCGCGCCTGCCTCGTCTCGGCGGTGCCCTCTCGCCCCGTCGCGTCGTCGCCGGCTTCGTGCTCGCCCTCGCGGGCGGGCCGCTGCTCACCTGGCTGCTGACGAACAACCGGACGGAGGACGGCATCGCCGGCGACGTCCTCCTCCTGCAGCTGCTCGTGCTCGTCGTCGCGGTGACCGGCGGTCTCTGGCCGGCGCTCTTCGCCGGGCTGCTGTCGGGCATCATCCTCGACGTCTACTTCATCGCCCCGATCTACAGCCTGACCATCGCTCAACCGCTGCACCTGCTGGCACTCGTGCTCTACCTCGTCAACGCGACGCTGGTCAGCTGGGTGGTCGACCAGGCGGCCCGGCGGTCGCGGGCCGCCGCCCGGGCGCTCGCCGAGACCGAGCTGCTCGCGACCATCGCGGGCAGCGTCATCCGCGGTGAAGGAGCCCTGCAGGCCGTCATCACGCGCACCCGCGAGGCCTTCGGGCTCAGCCGCGTCCGCATCGTGACCGACACGGGCTCGGGGGAGCGCGAGCTGCAGAGCACCGGGCAGGAGGCGGTGGCGGGGCCGGTCACGCGCCTCCCGGTGGGCGACGAGACCGTTCTCGAGGTGACGGGCGACGTCACCGCGGCCGACCGTCGTCTGCTCGGCGTCGTCGCCGCGCAGGTCGAGGCCGCCCTCGAGCACTCCGCCCTCAGCCGCACGGCCGGCGAGGTCGGGCCGCTGGCCGAGGTCGACCGGATGCGCAGCGCGCTGCTCGCCGCGGTGGGACACGATCTGCGTCGGCCCCTCGCGGCGGCGACCGCGGCCGTCAGCGGTCTCCGTCAGAGCGACGTGCGCTGGAGCGACGCCGACCGCGACGAGCTGCTGTCGACCGCGCACGAGAGCCTCGACTCGCTCTCGACGCTCGTCACGAACCTGCTCGACGTCAGCCGCGTGCAGGCGGGTGCCCTGGCCGTCACCCCCGCCGACGTCGACGTCGACGAGGTCGTCATGGGGGCGCTCGACGAGCTGGGTCTCGGACCCGACGACGTCGAGCTCTCGCTGCGGACGGCCGTGCCGGCGGTCCGGGCCGACGCCGTGCTGCTGCAGCGCGTGCTGGTGAACCTGCTCGACAACGCGCTGCGCTACTCGCCGACGGGGGAGCGGGCGCGGATCTCGTCGAGCGTGTTCGGAGGCCGCGTCGAGATCCGCGTGGTCGATCGGGGGCCCGGGGTGCCCGCCGATCGACGGGACGAGATCATGGTGGCGTTCCAGCGGCTCGGCGACACCGACAACGCGACCGGGCTCGGTCTCGGACTCGCGCTGAGCAAGGGGTTCGTCGAGGCGATGGGCGGCACGCTCGCGCTCGACGACACCCCCGGGGGCGGTCTCACGATGGTCGTCTCGCTCGCCGCGGTCGATCGCGATCCTCACGGAATCCCTACGCCGGAGGCGCGTGCCGAGTCGGTCGCGTCGGCTACGGTCGGCGAGGAGGCACCGTGAAGATCCTGATCGCCGACGACGACCCGCAGATCCTGCGTGCGCTGAAGGTCACCCTCGGCGCGCGCGGCTACGAGATCGTGACGGCCGGCGACGGTCGCACCGCCCTCGACCTGGCGGCCACGGAGCACCCCGACCTCGTGATGCTCGACCTCGGGATGCCCCGACTCGACGGCGTCGAGGTCATCGCCGGGCTGCGCGGCTGGTCGACGGTGCCCATCCTGGTGGTGTCGGGCCGAACCGACGCGGCCGACAAGGTCGAGGCGCTCGACGCCGGCGCCGACGACTACGTCACCAAGCCGTTCGCGATGGAGGAGCTGCTGGCGCGCATCCGCGCCCAGACCCGCCGTCTGCCCTCGGGAGCCGACGACGAGCAGCCCGTGACGACGTTCGGCGACGTGCGCGTCGACCTGTCGGCGAAGACGGTCGAGCGGGGCGCCGTGCGCGAGCCCGTGCGGCTGACTCCCACGGAGTGGAAGATCGTCGAGCTGCTGCTGCACAGCCCCGGCAAGCTGATCACGCGCGAGACGATCCTCACCCAGGTCTGGGGCCCCTTCCATGCGAAGGACACCGGCTACCTCCGCCTCTACTTCGCCCAGCTGCGCAAGAAGCTCGAACCCGTGCCGGCCTCGCCCCGGTACCTCGTGACCGTGCTCGGCATGGGGTACCGCTTCGAGCCGGATGAGCCCGCCGGGCCGGTCGACCCGGCTGCGGTCGAAGGCTGATACCGCGCCGACCCTCCTGGGCACCCCGTCAGGACCCATCACTCGTCCGGAGGCGGCGATGGCGTCGTCGGAGCGGTCAGCGGCACCCCGATCGTCCCGATCTGCACGGTCGCACCGCCGCGTGCACACGCCGCCGCCACGGCGTCCAGACCGTTTCTGAACGAGTCGACGGCGTCCGCCTGGGCTCGGACACCCAGCCCACCGCCGGACCAGGCCGTCACCAGATCGCGGTCGAGAATCCGGATGGACTCGACGACGGCGGCGGACGGTCGTGTCGGTCCCCCGACCAGGTCGTTCCAGTCCTGGCGGAGGGCGTCGCGGGCTGCGAGCGCGTCGTGCCGTCCCTCAGACGCGTCGAGCCTCTGATCCGCCGGCTGCGCACCACCGCGGCGGTCGACGTAGTCGTGCCAGGCGGCCGCGAACGGCTGACAGAAGTCGGCCCCTGCGCGAGGCTCCGAGGTGGAGCACCCCGCGAACGGCAGCGCCGCCGCCATGCCGACAACGACCGCTAGACGACGGCGCCGGGGCTGGTGAGTCACGAAGGTCGAATTCGGCCACCGGGTGAGGTCTCGACTCCAGATGCGCATGCGTCATGCTATCGGGTGTCATGTCAGGGGGAGGTTCGGGCCTGGGGCGAGAATCCTTACGGTTTCCTCGCGCTTTTGGGGGCTGGCGCTGTCGCTCGCCCGCATAGCCTGACGGAGCGTCCGCCGAGGGCGCGATCGAGAGGTCCGCCGTGTCAACAGTGTCTGAGAGAAGCGGTCGCGACGGCGATGCGCTCGAACCGCAGCCGACGCGACCGGGTGACTCGCGCCTCCGGAACTGGCTGCTCGACGGTCTGACCGAGAACTCGGGCGCCCACCAGGGGCCCCACGCCGAGAAGGTCGAGAAGACGCATTCGTGGTGGCGCGTCATGTGCCTGACCGGCGTCGACTACTTCTCGACGCTCGGCTACCAGCCGGCGATCGCCGCGGTCGCCGCCGGCCTGCTGTCGCCGCTGGCGACCATCGTGCTCATCGCGCTCACCCTGCTCGGCGCCCTGCCCGTCTATCGCCGGGTCGCCCGCGAGAGCCCCCGTGGCGAGGGGTCGATCGCCATGCTCGAGCGACTGCTGCCGTGGTGGGGCGGCAAGCTGTTCGTGCTCGTGCTGCTCGGGTTCGCGGCGACGGACTTCATGATCACCATCACGCTGTCGGCGGCCGACGCGACGGCTCACGCGGTCGAGAACCCGTTCGCGCCCGAGTGGTTCCACGGCGCCGAGGTGCCCATCACGCTCTTCCTGGTGGCGCTGCTCGCAGCGGTGTTCCTCCGAGGCTTCAAAGAAGCGATCGGCATCGCCGTGGTGCTCGTCGGGGTGTTCCTGACCCTGAACCTCGTCGTCATCGCCGTCTCGATCTTCCACGTCGCCGAAGACACGGTCGTGATCGGCAACTGGTGGCAGGCACTCACGGTGCAGCACGGCAACCCGATCGTCATGGTCGGGATCGCCCTGATCGTGTTCCCGAAGCTCGCCCTCGGCCTGTCGGGCTTCGAGACCGGCGTCGCGGTCATGCCGCAGATCACCGGCGACGCCTCCGACACCGACGAGCGGCCGACGGGGCGCATCCGGGGCGCCCGCCGCCTGCTGACGACCGCCGCCATCATCATGAGCTCGTTCCTCATCCTGTCGAGCTTCGTCACGACGCTGCTGATCCCGCAGGCGGAGTTCCAGGCGGGAGGCTCGGCGAACGGCCGCGCGCTGGCCTACCTCGCGCACGAGTACCTGGGCGACGGCTTCGGCACGCTCTACGACGTCAGCACGATCTGCATCCTCTGGTTCGCCGGGGCGTCGGCCATGGCCGGCCTGCTGAACCTCGTGCCGCGCTACCTGCCGCGCTACGGCATGGCGCCGCAGTGGGCTCGCGCCGTCAGGCCGCTCGTGCTCGTCTTCACCGTCGTCGCGTTCATCATCACGATCGTGTTCGACGCCGACGTCGACGCCCAGGGTGGGGCCTACGCGACGGGAGTGCTCGTGCTGATCACCAGCGCCTCCGTCGCGGTCACCCTCTCGGCCCGACGGGCCCGGCAGCCCAAGCGCACGATCGGCTTCGGCGCCATCGCCCTGGTCTTCGTCTACACGACCGTCGTCAACGTCGTCGAACGTCCCGACGGCGTCAAGATCGCCGCGATCTTCATCGTGGGGATCATGGCCGTGTCGCTGTTCTCCCGGGTGCGGCGGTCGTTCCAGCTGCGGGCCACGTCCATCTCGTTCGACGACACCTCGCTCGGGTACGTGCGCGAGGACGCCGACGAGTACGGCTCGATCCGCGTCATCGCCCACGAGCCCGGGCGCGAGGTCGCCGAGATCTACAAGAAGAAGCTCAGCGCCGAACGCCGCTACAGCGGGATCCCGCAGCGCTCGCCGGTCATCTTCCTGGAGGTGCACCCCGGCGACTCGTCCGACTTCGAGGAGGACCTCGTCGTCACCGGCTGCGTCGTGCACGGCTACCGCGTGCTGCGCGTGACGAGCGGCGCGGTGCCGAACACGATCGCATCGGTGCTGCTCGCGATCCGCGACGAGACCGGCGTCGTGCCCGACATCTACTTCGAGTGGACCGAGGGCAGCCCGCTGTCGAACATGGGCCGGTTCCTCGTGACGGGGGCGGGCGAGGTCGCCCCCGTCACCCGCGAGGTGCTGCGCCAGGCCGAACCGCACCGCTCGCGCCGGCCGGACGTGCACGTCAGCTGACCTGCGAGTCCTGCGGCGCGAGTCCTGACCCGCGCGACCTGCGTCCTGCGCCGCGCCTCCTCGGTCGCGCGTCCCGACCCGCGCCCTCTGGCCTGGGCGTCCTGCGTCCTGACCCGCGCCTCCTGGCCTGCGCGTCTGAGTCGCACCTCCTGACCCGCGCCTCCTGGGCTGGGGCGCGGGCGGGGTACGCCGGCGCCGGCGCGCTCAGCTTGGCCCTCGCGCTCGCGGCTGCTGTACATCTAGAGAAATGACCGATCCCCGCACCATGCCCTACCCCCTCGGCGTCACTCCGCTGCCCGACGGCGGCGCGCACGTCGCCGTGTACTCCGAGACCGCCGACCGCATCTGGTTCTGCCTCTTCGACGACGACGGCGCCGAGACGCGCTTCGAGCTCGACTCCCGAACCGGTCACGTCTTCCACACCGTGGTCGAGGAGGCGCGGGTCGGCTCCCGCTACGGCCTCCGTGTCGCAGGCCCCTGGGACCCGGCCAACGGCCTCCGCCACAACGAGAGCAAGCTGCTGCTGGACCCGTACGCGACCGCCCTCGACGGCGTCTTCGACTGGGGTCAGGCCGTCTTCGGCCACGACATGAACGAGCCCGAGACGCGTGACGACACCGACTCCGCCGCCGCCATGCCGCGCAACGTCATCGCCGACCGCGACTTCGACTGGGGCGACGACCGACGTCCGCTGACCCCGCTCGAGGACACCGTCGTCTACGAGGTCCACGTCAAGGGCTTCACGAAGCAGCACCCCGACGTGCCCGAGGAGATCCGCGGCACGTACGCCGGCATGGGTCACCCCGCCGCCATCAAGCACTTCACCGACCTCGGCGTCACGGCGGTCGAACTGCTGCCCACGCACCAGTTCGTGCAGGACAGCCACCTCGAGGAGAAGGGACTCCGCAACTACTGGGGCTACAACTCCATCGGCTTCTTCGCCCCGCACGACGAGTACGCCTCGAAGGCCGCCGGCACCCGCGGCGGCCAGGTCGCCGAGTTCAAGCAGATGGTCAAGAACCTGCACTCCGCAGGCCTCGAGGTGTGGATGGACGTCGTCTACAACCACACCGCCGAGGGCAACCACATGGGCCCGACCATCTCGTTCAAGGGCATCGACAACGCCGCCTACTACCGTCTGGTCGAGGGCGACGAGGCGAACTACTTCGACACCACGGGCACCGGCAACAGCCTGAACGTCAGCCACCCGGCGGCGCTCGCCCTCATCATGGACAGCCTCCGCTACTGGGTGACCGAGATGCACGTCGACGGCTTCCGCTTCGACCTCGCCACGACCCTCACCCGTCAGGGCGGGGAGGCCAGCGAGCACAGCGCGTTCCTGACGCTGATCCACCAGGACCCGGTGCTGCGCAGCGTCAAGATGATCGCCGAGCCGTGGGACACCGCCGGCTACCAGGTCGGCGGGTTCCCGGCCGACTGGTCGGAGTGGAACGGCAAGTTCCGCGACGACGTGCGCGAGTTCTGGAACGGCGAGCCCGGCGTCCTGTCGACCTTCTCCGACCGCGTCCTCGGCAGCCCCGACGTCTACGAGGCCGACCGCCGCTCGCCTCTGTCGAGCGTCAACTTCGTCACCGCCCACGACGGCTTCACCCTGGCCGACCTCACGAGCTACGCCGAGAAGCACAACGAGGAGAACGGCGAGGACAGCCAGGACGGCGAGAGCGACAACAAGTCGTTCAACGGCGGAGCCGAGGGCCCGACCGACGACCCGGCCGTGAACGAGTACCGCGATCGCCAGCGCCGGAACTTCCTCGGCACGCTGCTCGTCAGCGCGGGCGTGCCGATGATCCTCGGCGGCGACGAGATGGCCCGGACGCAGGGCGGCAACAACAACGCCTACTGCCAGGACAGCGAGATCTCGTGGTTCGACTGGGCCGGAGCCGACCGCGACCTCCTCGCGTTCACGACCGAGCTCATCACCCTGCGCCGTGAGAACCCGGCGCTGCGCCCCGACTGGTTCCGTTACGCGCCCGAGGTCGAGAGCGACGACCACGTCCAGGTGCGTCGCGCCGACGACCACTCGTTCTCGACGGGCGACTGGCAGCAGGGCGAGAACAAGGCGATCACGTTCGTGCTCACCCACAAGGACGCCGACGCGTTCGCCTACCTCGTCAACGGCTCGACCTCGGTCGTCGAGTTCAACGTGCCCGACGCACCGCACGGCGAGTGGGAGCTCGCCGTCTCGAGCGACCCGGACCAGCGGGTCGAGGGCGCCGTGACCACGCTGCTCGTGCGTGACGCGAGCTTCACGCTGCTGCGGAGCCGCGCCTCGTAGGCGGTCTCGACCCGAGCCTCCCGGCCCCTTGCGGTCGGGAGCCCGGGCGGGCGCGCCCCTGCGCGTGCCGCGCGTGTTGCGTGTCGGCGTGCCGCGTGCCGCGTGCCGCGTGCCGCGTGCTGCGTGCCGCGTGCCGCGTGCTGCGTGCTGCGTGCCGCGTCCCGCATGCTGCGTGCCGCGTGCCGCGTGCCGGGCGTCGGCAACTCCTGAACTTCGGCGTCGGTCGCGCCGGTTCGGCCACGCGGACCGTCGCTCGGGTGCAGGAGTCAGGAGTTGCCGCCGGTCGCGGCGATGCGCCGACATCGACCCAACGTGGGCCTGAGGCGGGTGTCGCCAACTCCTGTGAATCGGCGTCGGTTCCGCTGGTTCTGCCCCTTGAGCGTCGTTTGGGTGCAGGAGTCAGGAGTTGCCACCAGGCCAGGCCTGTCCCGGACCGGACCGGACCGGACCGGCCCGGTTCGCTCGGCAAGGTCCGGCGTCGCCCCGAGAGGGGTGGGTTCGCGCGTCGGCGTGCGTCTTGTGCGCGGGCGGGCGTCGGCAACTCCTGCATTTCGGAGTCGGTTCCGCTGGTCCGGCCTCGCTCAGCGTCGCTCGCGTGCAGGAAGCAGGAGTTGCCACCAGGCCAGGCCAGGCCCGTCCCGGGGTGCGTCTTGTGCGCGGGCGGGCGTCGGCAACTCCTGCATTTCGGAGTCGGTTCCGCTGGTTCGGCCTCGCTCAGCGTCGGCCGGGTGCAGGAAGCAGGAGTTGCCACCAGGCCAGGCCAGGCCCGTCCCGGGGTGCGTCGTGTGCGCGGGCGGGCGTCGGCAACTCCTGCACTTCGGCGTCGGTTCCGCTGGTTCGGCCTCGCTCAGCGTCGGCCGGGTGCAGGAAGCAGGAGTTGCCGACACGGCCCGTCCCGTCCCGACACGGCCCGGCCCGTCCCGACACGGCCCGGCCCGTCCCGACAAGGCGCGGACCGGCTCGGCGGGGCCCGGCTCGGGCCGGGCCGGTTCGGCAAGGTCCGGCGTCGCCGCGGAGGGGTGGGCCCGCCGCGGCGGCGCTCATCGCGTGCGCGGGCGGGTGTCGGCAACTCCTGCACTCGGGCGTCGGTCAGCTGGTTCAGCGCCCGCTGCGCGTCGCTCGGATGCATGAGGCAGGAGTTGCCGACGTCAGCTGGCGACGCCGCGGATGCTGGCGACGCCGCAGACGCCGCAGATGCCGATGAGGCCGCACATGCCGCACACGCCGCCGACGGCGCAGACGCCGAGGGCCCGCTGCGCCGAACGGCGGAGCGGGCCCTCGGCGGAGCGGATCAGGCGGAGGCGAGGTGGCCGAGCGACCCGCGGAGGAAGTCGGCGTATGTGGGCTCGACGACGGTCGTCGTCATCGGGGCCGCGGCGACCGGGCCGGCGGTGAGGCGGCGGCGCTTCGGATAGGCGGTGATGCGGACGGCGGAGACGCCGGGCTCGCGACGGTAGAAGCTGTCGCTCGACACATCGACGCGGGCGCGGATGTGGGCGACGAGCGACTCGTGCGAGAGGCGGGCGAGTGTCGCGGCGCTCATACGGCGTCTTCCGCGAAGAGGGCGGCGAGGTCGAGCGGCTGGGTCTCGGCGAGGTCGAGGACGGCCGGCGAGGTGGAGTCGGTTGCAGAGAGCATTGTTCATCTCATTTCTGGTGTCCCTGTGGTCACCGTGAGGGGAACTGGTGTCGCACTGCCGTGAATCAGTGCGCTTTCACTCTCGCATCGGGGGATGGGGGCGTCCAGTCGCCGCCCAGAGGAGTTCGCATTGCGGACACGACCGCTTCGTCTTCAGCGACGTCGCCCGACGAGCGCCTCGCCGAGACGCTCGGTCTCGGCGCTGTCGACGGGCACGGAGACCCCGTCGAGAGTGGTCACGGGGGCGATCTGCCGACCGCTCGAGACGAGCCAGAGGGCATCCGCCTCGCGCACCCGGTCGAGTGTCAGCAGCGCGTACTCGACCGTGACGCCCTGCCGTTCGAGCGCCTCGAAGGCGGCCGCCTGGGTGGTGCCCGCCAGGATGCCCAGGTCGAGGCGCGGGGTCGTGTAGCGGTCGCCGAAGCGGGCGAGCAGCGAGGCCGAGGGCCCCTCGAGCGCGTAGCCGTCACTGCTGACGAAGAGGACGTCGTCGGCACCGCGGCGCGCGGCCTCGCGCAGCACGCTCTTGTTCACGGCGTACGAGAGGGTCTTCGCCCCCTGCAGCAGCCAGGGGGAGGTCTCGGCGACGTCGTGTCGGTAACCCCGGTCGAGTGAGACCACCGAGATGCCGTCACGGCGCTCGATCGCCGGGTCGTCCATCACGGCGGTGCGCACCCAGGCGGTCGGCGTGCCGTCGCCGCCCTCGAGCCCGCGGGTCACGACGAGCTTCTGCAGCAGGAACGGGGCCGGCTCGTGCGCGGCCGCCGACGCGAGACACGCGGCACGGAAGACGTCGAGATCGAGTTCGGGCAGGTCGAGCATCGCCGCCGACCGGGCGAGGCGCAGGAGGTGCGGCTCGAGCGCCTGCACCGCCCCGTCGACGACGCCCAGGCCCTCGAAGACGCCGTCACCGCGGGTGACGCCGAGGTCGGTGACGTGGATGGTGACGAGGTCGGGGTCGACGAGCCGGTAGCCGACGTCCGACGGGCCCTGGACGGGCATGCCCCGCATGGGCCGGTCGACGACGGCGACGGTGGCAGGGGGCTGAGCGGTCACGACGGGTCTCCTCGGCTGGGCGACAGCGCGCCCTCGACACCAGCATGCCCGACACCACCGACACGGCGATCCTCCGGTCGACGTTCCTAGTCCGTCTAGTTAGGGCTTCTAGGTAAAATCCCACTCTGATCTGGACTTTTCGTGCCACCGAATGCTGGTGGCGCACAGGTTGGCACCGTAACGTGGAACACGCCCGGCTCGAACGGGCTCGTGGCACCCCGCAGGCGCGGAGCTTCACACGCAGGGGCGCTGTCTGCGGGGGGTCACCACGAGCCCCCATGTGCCGGTCGCCCGAGTCGGCCTCAGCCGCTGAGCGGGTGCGACCCCTCGTGCTTGGCACCGGTGGCGAGTCCGCCGATGAACTCGCCCAGGGTCTCGTCGGCGGTCCGGGTCGGCGTCCATCCGAGCTCGCGCCTCGCCTTGTCGGTCGACATGGTCGGGATCTTCGCGGCGATGTCGAGCCAGCCGGGCTCTGTCGGCTGCAGCCGCAGCAGCCAGGTCACCAGCACGACGGCTCGAAGTGCCCGGTACGGCACCGGGACGACTCGGCTGCCGAGCACGCGTGCGACGACGTACGGGTCGACGAGACCCTCCGTGGCCAGGTTGAAGGCGCCCCCGGCGCGACGGTCGACTGCGCGCCAGAAGGCGTCCGCGACGTCGTCGGCGTGGACGATCTGGGCGACGAACCGGGGCGACAGGGGAAGGAACGGCGGGCGGAACCGGCTGAGCCAGGTCGTCGGCACCCAGCGCCCGGCGAACAGCCCGACGATCTCGCGTGCGGCCGCCGCCTGGAGCACGAGCCCCGGTCGCATCCGGGTGACGACGACGTCGGGGTGCTGGCGAGAGAAGCGATCGAGCACGCTCTCGTTGGTCGCCTTGTACGACGAGTAGCTCGAGCGGCGCACGCCCCGGGTCTTGTACGACTCGTCGACACGGCGCCCCTTGGGGCCGCGACTGTAGGCGCCGACCGAGCTCGCGACGAGCACGTGAGGAACGCGGGCGCGCACGACCGCATCGAGGACGTGGGAGGTGCCGGTCACGTTCGTCCGGTACATCGCGTCGCGATCGTGGCTGGGCTGCAGTGCCCAGCCGAGGTGGACGACCGCGTCGGCCCCGGCGAAGGCCACGGCGAGCTGCTCGGGGGCGGCGTCCGCGCCGATGTCGATGCCGTACCAGGTGACGTCGCCGTAGGGCGGCGACGCGGAGCGCGGGCCGCGACGGGCGATCCCCACGAGTTCCGTCACGCTCGGTTCGGCCTGCAGGCGGGTGAGGAGGGCCGTGCCCAGGTTGCCCGTTGCTCCGACGACGACCACGC
This sequence comes from Frigoribacterium sp. Leaf172, assembly GCF_001424285.1. NCBI lineage: Bacteria > Bacillati > Actinomycetota > Actinomycetes > Micrococcales > Microbacteriaceae > Frigoribacterium > Frigoribacterium sp. Leaf172. The sequence goes on from NZ_LMPB01000003.1 coordinate 224,403, forward strand.
GCATGCGGGTTCCTCCCGTGTTGTCCGAACGGGGCGGCGGCTCGATCCCGTGTGCTGCGAGCGTACGCGCGACCGCTGAGCGACCGGCGCGCGGGGTACCCCGCTTCCCGGCGCCGCCGCCCCTGCCCTGCCCGATGGGTCCTGCGCCCCGAGTGCCCGATGCGCTCTGCGCCCTGCGCCCGTCCCGCGCCCAACGCGCCCCGCGCCCAACGCGCCCCGCTCCCAGCGCGCCCAGCGCCCTGGGCCCAGCGCGCCCAGCGCGCCCAGCGCGCCCAGCGCGCCCCGCTCCCAGCACTCAGCGCGCCCGGCGCTCGGGGCGCACCTCCGCGTCACGCGGCGGGCGGGCCCGCCTCGGCGGCGATCCGCGCCACCGTGTCGCGGTCGAGCGAGAAGACCTCGTCGCCGTCGTGCGCGTCGTGCGCTCGGACGACCGTGGTGCGGACCCCGTCGGCCCCGCGGGCGTCGGCCGAGACGTCGACGACGACGAACCCCGACCCGCGGACGGCGCGCTCGGTGCCCTCCTCGGCGGAGACGTCGGTGTCGTTGGCGACTCCGGGGGCCACGATGACGGGCACGCCGGCGAGGCCGCCGACGATGTGGTGGTGGTAGTGCCCGGCGAGGACGACGCGGACGTCGGTCCCGTCGATCACCTCGGCCAGCGCCTCCGGGGCTCGGAGGGCGAGAGCGCGGTGCAGCACGGTCGGCGCGGGCAGCGGAGGGTGGTGGAGCACGAGCACGGTGCCGCGCACGGCGGGCGTCGCGAGCAGCTCGCGCAGCATCTCGAGCTGCGCGGGGCGGAGGTCGCCGTAGCCGGCCCCGGGCACGGAGGTGTCGAGTCCGACGATGCGCCAGCCGTCGACCTCGACGAGGCGGTCGAGGGGTCCTTCGGGGTCACCGCCGAACACCTCGGCGAAGCCCTCGCGCCGATCGTGGTTGCCGGGCACGAGCGCCACGGCCGCACGCCGGGCGCCCGCCCAGGCGCCGAGCCGGGATCGCAGCAGACGGTAGGAGGCGGTGCTCCCGTCGTCCGACAGGTCGCCCGAGCCCACCAGCAGCCGCACCCCCTCGACCCTCGCCGCCTCGGCCAGCACCCGGTCGAGGGCTGCGGTGGTGTCGACGACCCCCTGGTGCAGGATGCCGTCGCCCGTCAGGTGGGCGTCGCTGAGGTGGACGAGGCGGAGCGCGCCGGGCGCGAGTGGCTGCATGGGTCGAGCGTAGGTCAGTGCGCGAAGCCGTCGGCGGGGGCGAGCCGGGCGTCGAGTTCGCCGCCGAGCCGGTCGAACATCCCGGTGACCTCGGCCCACTGCCCGGGCGTCGGCGTGTTGGGCTCGACGTAGAGGCCGTAGAACCAGCGGGGCAGGGCGAGCACCTCGATCAGCACGGTCTCGCTGCGGTCGAAGAACTGGGTGCCGTCGCGGCGCAGATCGGCGGCGACGAGGGGTTCGCCGGTCACGTGGTGGAACCCGGCCGCGCGCAGGGCCCTGGCCGTGATCCGTGCCGAGAGGCGCGGCGACGTGCGCCTCGTGGCCCGGTCGCCCACGACCGCTCGCACGTGCGCGAACACGAGCTCGAAGTCGTGGACGGCGTGCGAGCCGTCAGCGGGCGGACTGCTCATCGTGACACTGTGCCACCTGCGTCCGACCCCGACGACGCCCAGTTCGGGTCGCCCCCGGACGGGAGCGGCGGCCGCCTCTTCCCTCGGCCGACCCTGCGGTGCCAGGATGCCCCTACGGCTGCCGCAGGCGCCGCCCCCGCCCGGCTCGACGACGTGCCCGGCGCCCGTCCGAGGAGGAACATCGTGCCCACGCAGCTCACCCCGTACCTCGCCTTCCGCGACACCGCCCGCGAGGCGCTCGAGTTCTACCGCTCCGTGCTCGGGGGCGAGTTCACGGTCAGCACCTTCGGCGAGTACGGCATGGGGGGCCCGGCCGAGAGGGATCGCATCATGCACGGGCAGCTGGTGACCGCGGGCGGCATGCTGCTCATGGCCTCCGACCGGCCCGACGAGATCCCGCTCGAGTCCGAGAACGCGATCTCGCTGTCGCTCTCCGGCGACGACGCCGACGAGCTGACCGCCTACTTCACGGGGCTGTCCGACGGGGGCACCGTCGGCGTCCCGCTCGAGAAGGCTCCGTGGGGAGACAGCTTCGGCATGGTGACCGACCGCTACGGCATCCACTGGATGATCAACATCTCCGGCGAGGCCGCCTGATCGCGCGGTCGATCGGACCCGCCCGACGGGCCAGAATGGCGACATGGACGACGCGAGCCGCTGCCCCTGCCTGAGCGGAGACGTCTACGGCGACTGCTGCGGTCCCCTGCACGCCGGTGCCGCCGCACCCACCGCCGAGCGGCTGATGCGTTCGCGCTACTCCGCCTACGTGCTGCGCGACGTCGCCTACCTGGCCGCGACCTGGCATCCCTCGACCCGACCGGCCGATCTCGACGTCGACCCCGGCACGCGGTGGTTCCGGCTCGACATCGTGCGCACCGAGAAGGGCGGCCCCTTCGACGACGCCGGAGTCGTCGAGTTCGAGGCCCGGTCGACGACGGACGGCGAGGTGCACGTGCAGCACGAGGCGAGCCGGTTCGTGCGAGACCGCGACCGGCGCTGGCTCTACCGGGACGGCCTCGTCTCCTGAAGGGACGACGACGGGCCGGAGTCGCGGCCCGGTGCGGAGGCGGCGGCGACGAGCGGTCGGGGCGGGGGAGTCAGGCGCTGCGAGTCGCGAGCCGGCGCGAGGAGCGTCGCGCGCCTCCCTCGCTCGTCGGGCTCGGTCGTGACGCCGAGCACCTGGAGGCGCTCCGGCGTCAGGGTCCTGACCGCCGCCGTCCAGGCGCAGACGAGCGCGTCGAGGAGGTCCTCGCGGTGCTTGTACGCCCGGTCGACGAGGGGCGAGGGCTCGTCGATCAGGAGGCGCGACACCGGGTGGGACGACAGGCGCAGCGGAGGGGCGGCCCCGTCGAGAGCCGCCAGCCGGGCGATCAGATCGTCGCAGACGACGGCCCGCGCGGCCCGGCGGTCGGCGAGCGGGAGCGTCGTGTCCGGCCTCTTGTAGCGCGGCCGTCGGGTCTCGTAGCCGAGCTCGGTCATGCCGACCAGCGTCGTGTACGGGTAGCACTCGAAGTACGACGAGCGGCCGGGCTGCACGGCAGCGACCCCGTCGTCGTAGACCATTCCGACGGTCTCGAGGCGCTCGCCGAGGGTGCGTCCGCCGAGCCACGCCAAAGAGGCGCTGCTCGCGTTGGCCGCGACGTGCCAGCGACCGTAGGCGCGACCGACCTCCCGCTCGCTCGGCCGCATGCCGGTCGCGTTCGGCACGAGCACCGGGGCGTCGATCGCGATGGACGAGCCCGGGGTCGCCCACGCGTCGATCCACCGGACGACCTCGTCGACGCCGCGCGCCCAGCCGGCGTCGAGCACCGTGCCGTCGGCATCGAGGACGGCGAGGCCCGTCTCGTTCGCGGGGCGCCCGGGGGACGAGTCGCGCCAGGCGAGGTCGACGCCGACGAAACGGGGTGAGGTCACACGCCCGACGGTACCCGTGCGGGTCGGCGGCGACCCGCCGCAGCCCCGCCGTCGGACGGCATGCGGGCGCTCCGGTGCCTCCGCGCTGCGCCGGCGTGCCCGTGCCCGTGCCTCCGCGCTGCGCCGGCGTGCCCGTGCCTCGCGCTGCGCCGGGTGCGTGCGAGCACCGATACTGGGGGCATGTCGAGCACACCGACCGGCCCCGCGGCCGCCGCGCCCACCCCCGCCGATCTGCGACGGTGGCGCCGGTTCCTCGCCGACGAGCGGGCCGAGGAGTCGACCTACCGCTATCTCGCTCGCCGCCGCACCGGTGAGGAGCGGGACATCCTGCTCGCGCTCGCCGACGCCGAGGCTCGTCACGCCCAGCACTGGCTCGCGCTGCTCGGCGACCGGGTGGGGCGGCCGGCGCGCACCGACCTCCGCACCCGCGTGCTCGGTCTCCTCGCCCGCCGCTTCGGCTCGATCTTCGTGCTCGCGCTCGTGCAGAGCGCCGAGGCCCGCTCGCCGTACGCGACCGACGCCGATGCGACCGTGGCGATGGCCGCCGACGAGCGGATCCACGGCGAGGTCGTCCGCGCGCTGGCCGAACGCGGGCGCACCAGGCTGTCCGGCTCGTTCCGAGCCGCGGTGTTCGGAGCCAACGACGGGCTCGTCAGCAACCTCGCCCTCGTGCTCGGCATCAGCGCGACCGGGGTGCCGAACCGCGTCGTGCTGCTGACCGGTCTCTCGGGGCTGCTCGCGGGGGCCCTCTCGATGGGCGCGGGCGAGTACGTGTCGGTGCGCTCGCAGCGCGAACTGCTCGACGCGTCGACGCCCGACCCCGCCACCCGCGGCGTGCTCGCCGACCTCGACGTCGACGCCAACGAGCTGGCGCTGGTGTTCCGCGCTCGGGGGATGACGGCGGCCGACGCCGATGCGCGCGCTCGCGCCGTGCTCGGCGGGACCGACCGGGGCGAGGCGCCCTTCGGCGGTTCGGCGACCGGTGCGCCCGCCCTGCCCGCCGACGCCGCGGCGCCCGAGGGCGACGTGCCCGCGGGAGCGGCGCCGGGGGATGCCGCGTCGTCGGCGGCCCCGGCCTCCGACGCCCACGAGTCCCTCGGCACGGCGTTCGGGGCGGCGGGCTCCAGCTTCTGCTTCTTCGCCTCCGGGGCGATCATCGCCGTGCTGCCCTACCTGTTCGGTCTCGAGGGCCTCACCGCGGTCGTGGTCGCCGCCGTGCTCGTCGGCATCGCGCTGCTCGGCACGGGTGCGGTCGTCGGGCTGCTCTCGGGCGCGAGTCCGCTGCGCCGGGCCCTCCGGCAGCTCGCGATCGGCTTCGGAGCCGCCGCCGTGACGTACGCGCTGGGGCTGCTCTTCGGCACGGGCGGGGCCTGAGCCCTCGAACGAGCGGCAGCGCCCGGACCGCACCCGCGCGACCCGGGACCACCCGCGCCTCCTGCCCGATCGCGACCCGCGCCTCCTGCCGGTCGCGACCCGCGCCTCCAGACGGCAGCGGCCGCACCCGGCGATCAGACCCGGCGAACCCCACACCGCGGTCAGACCCGGCGGTCAGACCCGGCGGTCGAGCTTCCAGGCGATCCACGCCGTGACGAGCACGACCCCGGCCGCGGCGAGGCGCGCGCCGTCGAGCACGCCGTAGCCGGTCGTGCCGGTGAGGCTCATGTCGCTGCCGACGCCGATGCCCCAGACCGCGCCCGAGGTCGCCAGGCAGACGACCACCGCGAGACCGATGATGCTCGAGGTCACCGCGTGCGACTTGACGCCCACCTGGTCGGTGGTCGTGGTGGGCCGCGACCAGCGGGTGGCGGCGAACCGCACGATGCCGAGCCAGAGCAGGGCGACGGCGCACGAGCCGACGACGTCGCTGCACCGGTGCCAGCCGTAGGCCACGGTCTGCTCGGCGACGATCGCGGCGAACGCGGTGCCGATGACGAACAGGAGCGGTCGCAGGTGCCGGCCGAAGGCGGTCATCACGGCCAGGAGACCGGCGACGGCGATCGTGGCGTGACCGCTCGGGAAGCTGTTGCTGTAGAGCTCGCCGGTCAGGTCGGGTCGGGGCACGACCTGCTTGAGAACCTGCGCGGTCACCGTCGCGCCGATGATGATCACGGCCGACTGGATCGCGGCGCCCGGGCGTCGGCGGATCAGCGCGACCCCGACGGTGAGGGCGAGGAGGGCGAGGACGGCCGTGGGTGAGATCGCGTCGAGGGCCACCCCGGACTGCAGCAGCGTGTCGCCCTCGACCGAGGCGAGGATGCTGTCTTCTATCTGCTGCCCGGCCGGGGTGAGCACCGCGGCGAAGTAGACGCCGACGAGGGCGGCGAACGAGACGCCCGACGTGACGACCCACCTCGTGGCGCCCGAACGGCGGACGGCCGTGGGCGCGGAGAGGGTCGGAGAAGCGGTCACCGGATAATGAAACAACACCACTGCTGGGCGCAAGCTCCCACCGGGCACCGAATCCGCGGAAAGACGAGGGACTCCCAGGTTCGACGGTCCTCGCTGCGATCAGCCTGGGAGGCGCGGGCCGGCCGGGTGAAGACTGGTCACCACCCGATCGAGGAGGATCCATGAGCACGACGAACAGCAACGAGCCGCAGCAGGGCGGGGTCACCGACGAGGACTCCACGTTCGGAGACCGCGACGACCAGAAGCCCGTCGAGGTGTCGGAGAACGGCGGGGCGCCCGACGGCGGCACGTCGCCCGACGCGGCGGAGAAGGCCGACGGCGAGGAGGTCACCGGCCGTGACGCGACCGGCGACATGCGCGACCGGACGGGCGCCGCCGACGCCGACGACATCGACGAACTGCTCGGCGAGCGGCACGACGACGCCGAGGGTCCGCGCGCTCCGTAACCCGCGCCTCCGTCCCGATTGGCGGGGAGGCCCTGCCTCGTGTAGTGTTTCCTCTGGCCAATCGGCCGGAGAAATGCGCCTGTAGCTCAACGGATAGAGCATCTGACTACGGATCAGAAGGTTGGGGGTTCGAGTCCCTCCAGGCGCACATTCTGAAAGGCCCCGCCCTCGTCGGCGGGGCCTTTCTCCGTCTGCGGGCTCGGCCGGGGTGGCCCCGGGCGGGGCTGCCGCCCGTCTCCCGTGGCCTCGGCCGGCCCTACTGGTAGATGTACGGGTCGTCCGGCTCCGCGACGGCTTCGATGGAGTCGGCGGTCACGGCCGTCGGCTGGTCGCTGGCGGCGCTGGTGTTCGTCGTGAACCGGCCCTCGAGGTCGACCCACTGGTCGGGCTCGTAGGTGCTGGTCCAGTCGGGCAGGTGCACCGGTATCCCGACGGCCTGGGCATCGATGGCGCAGTGGCTGATGTAGAAGCGCGAGACGTAGAAGACGTTGTCGGGGTCGTCGGCGTCGGGGGTGATGAAGCCGGTCGCGCGCACCGTCTTGCCCTCGTAGAACGCCGGGTCGCTCGTCTGCCGCAGCAGCGACGCCCAGTCGAGCAGCGACAGGTTCGCCGTCGAGGCGTCGGGTGCCGACTGCTCGTCGAGGGTCGTGCTGCTCGTCAGCGGGGCGGTGCTGTTGACGTCGCGCTGAGCGGCCGTGGCCGAGGTCAGCGTCGCCGGCGGCAGCAGCACCATGGCCCCGGTGACGACGACGGCGACGGCGGCTCCGACCCCCGTCAGGGCCCGACCGAGGAGGCGCGGGGCGGGTCCGTGACGATGCACCGTCACGCGCATGGCGCTGAAGAGCACGCCGGCGAGTCCGAGCGCCGACATGATGACGGCGAAGACGGCGTGCTTGGGGGCGACGTACAGCTCGAGCTGATCGGTGGCGGCCAGCCACAGGGTCGAGGCGGACATGACGCCGATGAGGGCGAGGCCCTGGTAGCGCTTGAGGTCAGGCATAGAAGTTCACCATCAATCCGATCGCGGCGCACGTGAGGGCGACGACCGTCGTGAGCTGGACGAGCGTCGTGGTCGTGAAGGTGGTCTTCATCATGGCGAGCATCTTGATGTCGACGATGGGACCGAAGAGCAGGAAGGCGACGATGCCGCCGGGCAGGAACGTCGAGGCGAACGGGAGGATGAAGAACGCGTCGATGTTCGAGCAGATCGAGATGACGAACGCGAGGGCCATCAGGGCGAGGACCGACCAGACGGGGTTGCTGCCGAGGGTCACGAGGACGCTGCGGGGGACGGCGACCTGCACCAGGCCGGCGATGAACGCTCCGAGCACGAGGGCCGGCATGACCGCAGCCGACTCGCGGGCCATCACGTCGCGGCTCTCCTGCCACCGCGAACCGTGGTCGTGGTCGTGGTCGTGGTCGTGGTCGTGGGCGTCGCTCGCGGGGACGGCGCAGTCGGCGGCGAACGACTCGGTGAGCAGCCTCTGCGGTGCGGGGTGCCGGCTGAACAGCCATCCGATCAGGTTCGCGATCACGAAGCCGCCGACGACGCGCGAGACGAGGATGCCGTCGTCGAAGCCGAAGACCTGGAAGGTCGTGAGGATCGTGACGGGGTTGACGATCGGCGCGGCGACGAGGAACGTCATCGCTTCGGGCACCGAGAACCCCTTGGCGATGAGCCCGCGTGAGAGCGGCACGTTGCCGCACTCGCAGACCGGGAGCAGCACCCCGAGGACCGAGATGACCATCCGCCGCGCGGTCGCGTTGCGGGGGAGGACCTTCACGATCCACCGGTCGGGGATCCACACCTGCACGAGCACCGAGATGAGCAGGCCGAGGATGACGAATCCGAGCGACTCGATGAGCACGCTGGTGGTCAGGGTGACGAGGTCCTGGCCGACGTTCGGCAGGTCGACGAGGGCGATGTCGCCGGTCAGGGCGCGGACGACGAAGACGAGCGCCAGCACCCCGGCGGCGACGAGCAGGCCGGTGCGCTGCGCGCGTCGGGCCACCCGCGGGCGGTCCCTCGTGAGGAGATCGGTCATGTCGTCCCAGTCTCGCAGGAGTCGTCGGGTCGTCTGTCGGGCGGCGACCCGTGAGTCGGCCTCCGCAGACAGTACAGGCCGTCGATGAGGGGCCGGCGGGGAGGGCGCGCTCGCCGGGACCGCCGCACCGCGCCTCCGAGGCTCACGTCCGCAGCGAGCCGAGGTGCCGGTCGAGCGCCGCGATCGCCCACGACGCGTCCTGCCCGAGATCGTGGGCGAGCAGATGCAGCGCCAGGCCGTCGACGACCGCGTGCGTCAGATCGAGGTCGACGTCGCTCGGCGAGGCGCCGAGATGGGCGAGCGCCTCGGCGCAGACGTCGCGCACGACGCGGTGACTCAGCTCGTGCGCCTCGCGGAGGGCGGGTTCGGCCGTGGCGAGGGCCATCAGCGAGACGGTGACCTCCATCTCGTCCCGTCGCTCGGCGTCCAGCGGCAGCAGCTCGAGCAGGATCGCGCGGGCGCTGTCGACGCCCCGCGCGGCGCCCGCCGCTCGCACGACCCGCCGCCGGACGCGTTCGACCAGGAGGTGCACGGCCGCGCTCCGGACGCTCGCCTGGGTGGGGAACGTGTACCGCAGCGACGACGGGGGCAGGCCGGCCTCGGCCGCCACCCGGCGCACCGACATCTCGGCCGGGCCGTCGCGGACCAGCACCCGCCAGGCCGCCTCCGACACCACTCGTCGTCGTTCGTCGACATCCATCGTCCGGGGCATCCCCGCATTTTGGCACATCCGTACGAGATCCGTGCTTAGAATGGGCCTCGTGGTCGTACGGTCGTGCGACTATCCACCGGCGAACGGAGCGGCACATGGCCTGGGCACTGCTGATCGTCTCGGGGGTGCTCGAGTCCGTCTGGGCGTCGGCCCTCGGGGCGTCGAAGAACTTCACGAGACGAGGCCCCACGGCGCTGTTCGTCGTCGCGCTCGCCCTGAGCATGGTGGGCCTCGCCCTCGCCATGAACGACATCCCCGTCGGGACGGCCTACGCCGTCTGGGTCGGCATCGGCGCGGTGCTGACGGTCGTCATCGGCGTCGTCCGCGAGCAGGAGGTCCTCACGATCGGCCGCGGCATCCTGCTGGCCCTGCTGATCGGCTGCGTCATCGGCCTCAAGGTGGTCAGCTGATGCCGTGGATCGTGCTCGTCGTCAGCGCCGTGCTCGAGGCCGTCTGGGCGACCGCCCTCGGCCGGAGCGACGGGCTCAGCGTCCTCACGCCGTCGATCGTGTTCTTCGTCGCGCTCGCCGCCTCGATGCTCACCCTCGCCTACGTCACCCGCCACATCCCGATCAGCACCGCCTACGCGATCTGGGCCGGACTCGGCGCGGCGTTCACCGTCACGTACAGCATGCTGACGGGCGGCGAGGCGGTCACGGCCCTGCGGGTGCTGTTCCTCGCCGGCATCGTCGCCAGCGTCGTCGGCCTCAAGCTGCTGAAGCCCCGCCCCGCCGCCGCCGCAGAGGTGGTCGACCAGCCGACGGGTCGCTAGGGTGTGGGCCATGCAGTGCTGCTGAGCCTCCGTCGAGTACCCGCCCCGCGCCTCCTCGGCGCTCGATCGATCGGTTCAGCATGTCCGCAGCTCTGCCCCTCCACGGCAAGACCGCCCTCGTCACCGGCGTCTCACGACGACGCGGCATCGGGTTCGCCGTCGCCACGAAGCTCGCCGCGCTCGGCGCGAGCGTCGTCGTGCAGCACCACCGCCCGCACGACCTCGACCTGCCCTGGGGCGGCGACGACCTCGACGCGGTCCGCGACGGGATCCGCGCGCACCTGACTCCCGGGGCCTCCTTCGCCGACGTCGCCGCCGACCTCGCCGACCCGGAGAGCATCGCCCGCGTGATGAGCGTCGCCACCGAGCTGACCGGGTCGCTCGACGTGCTCGTCTGCAACCACGCCAAGAGCGGCGACGACGGCAGCATCCTCGACATGACCCCCGAGCGCCTCACCGCGTTCTGGGAGGTCGACACGCGCTCGACGCTGCTGCTCACCACCGCGTTCGCCCGTCTGCGGGCACCCCGAGTCGAGACCCCCCGCCGACCCGGCGACCGCATCGTCGGGACCGGCCCCTACGAGGAGGCGCGGGGTCACGTCATCTGGATGACCTCCGGGCAGATCCACGGCGCGATGCGCGGCGAGGTCGCCTACGCCGCGAGCAAGGCGGCGCTCGCCGGGGTGACCCCCACCGTGGCCGCCGAGCTGCTCGAGCTCGGCATCGTGCTGAACACGATCGACCCGGGGCCCGTGAACACCGGCTACCTGGACCCGGAGACGACCGACCGGTCGCTCGACGACCTCGCCGAGCAGCTCGCGAGCACGCCGTTCGGCCGGGTCGGACGACCGGAGGACCCGGCCGAGCTGATCGGCTGGCTCGTCACCTCGGCGGGCAGCTGGGTCGTCGGTCAGGTGCTGACCTCGGATGGCGGCTTCGGGCTCTGACGCGGGCCGGTGCGGCCGGCCCCCCGCTCGCGGTACGGCCGGACGCGCCTCAGCGGCGCGGCCGGACGCGCCTCAGCGGCGTGCGACCACGGCCCAGCCGTGCGGCCCGACCGAGAGCACGTCGCCGTCGAGACCCGCGTCACGCCCGGCGAGCCACTCGCCCAGCGCCGGCTCGGGCACGCGCAGCTCGTCGTCACCCAGATTCAGCGCAACGACGAGCGCCTCGTCCGGCCCGTCCCCGGTGATCTCGAGCACGAGCGTCTCGTTCGAGACCGCGATCGTGCGACTGCGCGCCGTGTGCAGCCAGGGGTGACGGCGTCTCACGCCGATGAGCTCCTGGTGCAGCGCGAGGACCTCGGGGACGGCGCCGGGCACGCCCAGCCCCGGCTCGTCGACCGGCGCCGAGGGGAACGCCGGGCGCACCGCGTCGTCGCCGCCGACCCGCTCCTCCTTCAGGGCCCGGAGCCCCAGTTCGTCGCCGTAGTAGATCGAGGGCGTGCCGCCGAGCGTCAGCAGCAGCGCCACCGCATGATCGTGGTGACGGTCGTCGTCGATCTGGCTGGCGATGCGGGTCACGTCGTGATTGCCGACGAACGTGAGCGGCACGAAGTGCTCGAGGAACCCGTCGTGGCGCTGCAGCGCCCACTCGAGCTCGTGCAGGTTGACGTCGTTCAGCCCATGCCAGACCCCCTGCCACAGCTCGTACTGGGTGACGCTGTCGAGTGCTCCGTCGGCGACGGCCGCGACGTAGTCGCCGTGCAGCACCTCGCCGACGACGTACACGTCGGGGTGGCGTTCGCGCAGCGGCGGCAGCACGGTCGCCCAGAACGCCGAGGGGACCGAGTACGCGGCGTCGAGTCGCCAGGCGTCGGCGCCGCGGTCGCACCAGTACGTGAGCACGTCGGTCACGCGGCGGGCGACCTCGGGCGAGTCGTGGTCGAGCGCGATGAGGCCGCCGTGGCCCTCGAAGGTCGCGAGTCCGCCCTCGTCGTCGCGGCGGAAGAGCGCGGCGGCCGGCGACGACGGGTCGCGTCGCGCCTCGAGCAGGTCGGGGAACTCGGGGCCGACGTGGTTGAAGACCCCGTCGAGCATGACCTGGACGCCCTTGGCATGGGCCGCGTCGATCAGCGTCACGAGATCGGCCTCGGTGCCGAGGCGCGGATCGACGGCGAACCAGTCGATCGTGTCGTAGCCGTGCGTCGACGAGGCGAACACCGGCCCGAGGGCGAGGCCGTTGGCGCCGAGCGCCAGCAGGTGGTCGAGCCAGGGGACGAGATCGAGGAGGCGCGGTGCCGGCGAGCGGTCCGCCCCGGTCGTGTCGGCCCCGACGAAGCCGAGCGGGTAGACGTGCCACCAGATGGTGTGCTTCGAGCTGTTCACCTCTCACACCGTACGTGTCGAGGCCGGACGTCGACCCGACGCCGGCGGCGGGGTCAGAGCGTGATGCGTCGGGAGACGACGTCGCGGGCCACGTCGGCCAGCTTCAGATTGCGGCGCCGGGCATGCGAGCGGAGCGCCTCGAAGGCGTCGTCCGTGCTGACGGACAGCGTCTCGGAGAGCACCCCCTTGGCCTGCTCGATGACGATGCGGCTGCCCAGCGCCTTCTGCAGCTGCTCCTGGACGAGAGCGCTCTGGCGGGCGGTCCGCTCGTGCAGGATGCCCACCGTCGCGACGTCGGCCAGAGCCTGAGCGGCGCGGAGGTCGCGCGGCGCCAACTCGCTCGGCCGGTCGCGCAGCAGGGTGAGCGTGCCGACCGTCTCGGAGCGCAGCCGCAGCGGGATCGCGAACGACGACCGGAAGCCGCGTCGGGTGGCGATCGATTCGTAGTCACGCCATCTCGAGGGCCCGGCGACGAGATCGGTGACCAGGACCGGCTTGCCGCTCGTGAAGCAGTCGAGGCACGGGCCCGCTTGAGAGCCGACCTCGAGGACCTCGACGAGGTCGAGCGATTCGCTCGACGACGCGACGATGTCGAGGGTGCGGTCGTCGTCGGCGAGGAGGATGCCGGCGGCGGAGACGTCGAAGAGCTGGCCGCTCGTCTCGACGACGGTCTGGAGGAGATCGACGACGTCGTACTCGGCGACGAGGGTGTCGGCCAACGTGGTGAAGACGTCGACCAGGTGGGTCTCCCGATCGGTGCTACTCATTGCGGTGCTCCTCGATTCCGAGTTCTGTGGCCGAGAACGAGAGTCGTCCGGCGAGGATCTCGGCCGCGACGTCCGTCACCCGGGCGCCGGTCGAATAGGCATGACCCTGGATGAGCAGGTACGCCTCGTCGACGGTCACGTCGGCCTGGACGAGGACCCGCCCGGTCGCCTGGTGCACGATCCGCCGGGAATGCACCCCGACGGGCTCGGGATCAACGCCGGCGTCGTGCGCCTGTCGTGCGATGCCGTACCGCAGGACGACGCGGCTGACGGCCCGTGCCATGACCCGGGCGTCGTCGACGGCCTCGTCGGGCAGCGGCTCCGCCCGGTCGGAGTACATGTCGATGGCGCCGAGCTCCAGCGGCCCCACCCTCACCGGGAAGACGAACATCGCCCGTACGTCGAGGCTCTGGAGGGCCGCGCCGAAGAGGGGCCAGACCGCCGGGGTCGACGCGCGGGCGTCGGCGAGGATCACGGGCGCGTCGGCGCGCATGGCGTCCCAGCAGGGGCCCTCGCCGAGGTCGAACTGCAGCTCGTCGAGCCGCTCGGCCGTGCCGTCGGTCGCCGTCAGGGTCTCGTTCCCGAGCACGGAGCCCACCGTCGCGACCGAGACGCCGGTCACGGGGAACAGGTCGAGGAACGGCCGGGACAGTGCGTCGCCGTTCGGGGCGCGGGCGATGGCCCGCACCGCCTCGTCGAGCTCGGACATCCCACCCCCTCACGTCGAGACCAAACCTATCGGGTCGCGTCGCCCTGGCGTCCGCGACGTGGAGGGGGTCGGCGTCGAGGGGGTCGGTCAGCTCGGTGGTCCTCCGAACGACCAGTCGAGGTCGTCGAAGTCGGGGTAGGCGACATCGGGCTCGTCGAACCCCTGCGCGAGGTTCTCGACGACCTCGAGCCAGACCTCGGTGAGCGGTGTGACGAGGAGGGACACCCGGCTGCCGGTCGCCGTCTCGAGTTCGACGAAGGCCGTCTCGCCCTCGGAGGCCGCGAGGATCCGGCGCTTGATCTCGGGGAGATCGCTGGTGGGGGCCAGGGCCACGCTGTGCTGGCCGGTGTGCAGGGTGGTGAGAGACATGAGACCTCGTTCGTCTGGTCGCGGTGGGTCGTTCGGGGCGTCGCGTCCGAGGTCTGGAGACGGAGTGGCCTGGTCGAATCCGCAAGGATGTGCAGAGCTGGTGATGGATTCCGGCCCGGACGGGGCCGGAACGGGTGACGCGTGCGGGGGCGGGCCGCGACCCCACGCCCGAGGCCGCGACCCGGCGGCGAGCCGCGCCGCACCGAACTCCCTGCCGCGCCCGGCCTGAGGGCCGTCGCGGTGCCCGTGAAGACTCGATCAGGAAGTGACTCCATCCTGCCCTGGCCGCGGCCCGCGGGCACGGGGTTGACATCGCGCCCGCTCTCCCTCAGCGGCGCGGGGAGCGGCCCCGCGGGAGGTGCACCGGGCAGCGAGGAGCGTCGCCGGTCGCGCGCACCCGCCCGCCGGAGGCGGGCTTCGTCGGCAGGCGACGCCGGTTCACCTCGAGTCCCGTGTCGAGCACGGTGACCCTCGGGTCGCTCAGGGTCGCCACGGCGGCGGCCAGCCCCGCGATGGCGAGCTTCTCGCCGGGGCAGCGGTGGCCGGTGGCGACCCCGGCACCGCCGTGCGGGATGAACGCGGCGATGGCCTCGTAGTCGTCGACTCCGACGAAGCGCTCGGGGTCGAACTCGTCGGCGCGCTCCCACGAGGCGCGGTCGGTGTCCGTGCCGAGGATGTCGAGCACGAGGCGCCCTCCCTCGGGCACGGTGAGTCCGTCGAACTCGACGTCGCGTCGGGTGAGCCCCGGCAGCATCGGCACGAACGGGGCCGTGCGTCGGATCTCCTGCGCGAAGGCGACCGCGAGCGGGCCGTCGACGAGCGAGCCGCGCTCCGCGGTCTCGGCGGCGATGCGCCTCCTCCATTCGGGGCGGTCGTGCAGCTCCTTCGCGGCGAACGCGACGAAGCGGGAGACGGCGATCAGGGGGCGGATGCTGTTCTGCAGCTCGATGCCCGCGAGTCGGGCCGGCAGCAGACGGCCCTCGCGGTCGCGATGCCAGGTCCACTCGAACAGGGCCGTGCCCGCGTCGGGGGTGAGGCGCCCGGCCCGGGTCGACTCGATCAGGCGCTCGGCGTGACGATCCGACCAGCGCCGGTGGAGGGCCGCGAGCAGGTACTCGGGCGAGTAGGGCACCCCGAAGCCGTCGACGATCTGCGCCAGTCGTGCCGACCATCGGGTCTTGGCGGCCGCGGTGCCCGGCAGGCCGGCCCAGCGCATGCCCGCGCGACCGAAGGCGCCGACGGCCGCGTCGTAGGCCGAACGCTCGCCGCCGGCGAGCCACTCGTCGAGCTCGGCGCGCCATTCCCGCTCGAACAGGGGCGTGAGGCGGGCGACCTGCGCGTCGTCGTAGGCGACGTCGACGAAGGTGGCCTTGCGATGACGGTGATCGTCACCGTCGAGGCTGTGCACCGAGCCCTTGCCGAACAACGTGCCCTGCACGATCCCCGGCATCGCGCCGTGGCGGGCGATGACGTCGCCGTCGGAGAAGAGCTCGACGGCCTCCGCTCCTCTCACGAGGAGGGCGTCATCGCCCAGCAGGCCGAGGGGCGCCGCCCGGGCGTCGGGTGCGACCCGATCCCAGATCCGCGAACCGAAGCCGTAGCCGCGGGTCATCAGCGAGAGCGAATCGTCTGTCAATGCACGGAGGATCATGCGGGTCATGGTGCCAGCGACGGGGAGCCGCGGTCCGCCGCCGGAGGGCGCTTGACATCCGGCCCGGCGACGGGCAGGGGCCGGGTGTCGTGACGTCAGACGGCCCGCAGGGCCGAGGGGATGCGCGCCTCCTCGAGCGCGTCGAGGAACACCGCGCGGGCGGCGCGCTCATCGGCGCAGAACTCGATCTCGAGCGGGCGGGCGAGCGTGGTGACCTCGAGCAGGCCGGCGACCACGCAGACGAAGCCGAGCACCGTGGTGGCGTCGTCGTGGGGGAGTCGCGCGTCGACGACCCGCCACTGATCGCGGGCGAGCTCGTCGAAACGGATGTCGCCGTCGGCGAGAGACGAGACGGGGCGGATGGCGCTGGCGGTGATGGTCATGATGCGGTCCCTCGGTCGGCGGCGGGCGAGCTGCTGCGATGATCTCGGGCCCCCATCCGGGGGCGTGCCGCGAGATTATGACTGAGCTTCATTTTCTTGAACGGGATTGCGGCCCCCGCGATCGTGGCCTATAGGGGCGGAACGGGAGCCTGTGCATCGGCCCTGATCCGCACGGACGTCGGGTATATCGTTCGGGTATCGCTCGACCCTCGACAGGAGATCATCATGAGCACTTCGCGTACACCCGGCTCGTTCGGCGTCGACCTCGACGGGATGTGGCAGGCGATGGATCAGCTGCGCTCGACCTTCGATCGCCGTGACGGCGCCCGCGCCCCCCGCGGCGAGGTCCGCGCCGCCATCCTCGCCCTCCTCGCCGAGCGGCCGATGCACGGCTACCAGGTCATCCACGAGATCGACGAGCGCAGCGGCGGCGACTGGAAGCCCAGCGCCGGCTCCGTCTACCCGACCCTGCAGCTCCTCGCCGACGAGGGCCTGATCGTCGCGGAGGAGACCGACGGTCGCAAGGTCTACTCGCTGACCGACTCCGGGCGGGCCGCCGCCGGCGTCGACGCAGCGGACGCCTCCGACCCGTGGGCTCCCCAGCGATCGACGGGCGACCGACGCACCGCGCTGCCCCGGGCCGGGGTCGAACTGGCCCGTGCCACCGCCCAGGTCGGTCGCACCGGCACCTCCGCTCAGGTCGACGAGGCGGTGGCGGTCCTCGACGAGGCCCGCCGTCGCATCTACTCGATCCTCGCCCGAGACTGACGCGGGTGGCGTCGCCCCGTCCCGACGAGGCCGATCATCCGGTGCACGACCGTGCCGGTCGCGCCCGTTACCGCCGAATCCTGCGGTTCGCGTCACGCCACCTGGCGGTGAGCTGGTGGTTCGAGCTCGTGCTGCCCCGCCTCGGTCTGCGCTGGATCGCCGACCGGACGCGCCCGCGTCGGATGCAGCGCTTCGCCCGGGGCTTCCACGTGCTCGCCCTCGACCTCGGCGGTCTGATGATCAAGGTGGGGCAGTACCTGTCGTCGCGCCTCGACGTCCTGCCGCCCGAGATCACGAAAGAGCTGGAGGGTCTGCAGGACGAGGTCACGCCCGTGCCCTTCGCCGAGATCAAGGCGCTCGCCGAGGCCGAGCTGGGGATGCCGCTCGATCGCGTCTTCGCGTCCGTCTCGGCCGAGCCGATCGCGGCCGCGTCGCTCGGTCAGGCGCATCGCGCCACGCTCGGACCCGTCGACTCGGCCGACACCGGCCTCGTCGACGTCGTGCTCAAGGTGCAGCGTCCGGGCATCGACCGGATCGTCGACGTCGACCTGGCCGCGCTCCGGAGGGTCGGCGGCTGGCTCAGTCACGTGCGCCTCGTCTCCGACCGGGTCGACGCCCCCGCGCTCGTCGAGGAGTTCGCCCGCACCAGCCTGGAGGAGATCGACTACCTCAACGAGGCGGCCAACTCGGCGCGGTTCGCCGCGGACTTCGCCGACGACGACCGGGTCGGCGTGCCCGACGTCGTCTGGGAGCGCAGCACCCGACGGATCCTCGTGCTCGAGGACGTCTCGGCCGTCAAGATCACCGACATCGAGGGCCTCCGCGCCGCCGGCATCGACCCCGACGAGGTCGCCCCCGTCTTCGCGGCCGTCATGTTCGACCAGCTCTTCTCGAACGGCTTCTTCCACGCCGATCCGCACCCGGGCAACATCTTCGTCACCCCGATCGAGGCGGCCGACGGCGAACGGCCCTGGCGGCTCACCTTCATCGACTTCGGCATGATGGGCGAGGTGCCGACGGGCACCCGCAACGGCCTGCGGCAGCTGCTGATCGCCGCCGCCTCGCGCGACGGCAGCGGCATGGTGAACGCCATGCGCGACCTCGGGGTGCTGCTGCCGAGCGCCGACACCCGCGAGCTCGAGCGGGCCGTGTCGGCGACCTTCGCCCGTTTCGGCGGCATGGGCTTCGCCGAGCTGCGAGAGGTCGACCCTCGCGAGTACCGCGAGTTCGCCGGCCAGTTCGGCGAGCTGATCCGGTCGCTGCCGTTCCAGCTGCCCGACGACTTCCTGCTCGTCCTGCGGTCGGTGACCCTCACCTCCGGGGTGTCCAGCGCCCTGGATCCGGCCTTCAATCTCTGGGACTCGGTCGAGCCCTACGCCGCGAGACTCGTGCGCGACGAGAGGGGCAACGCGGTGCAGGACGTCGCGCGTCGGGCGCTCGACGCGGCCCAGGTCACGGTGCGGCTGCCCGGTCGGCTCGACCACCTCGTCACGCGGCTGGAGGACGGCACCCTCGAGGTCGGCAGCCCGCGCATCGAACGTCAGCTGAGCCGGATCGAGCGGACGGCGAGGCGCGTGCTGGCCGCCGTGCTCTTCGGCGGCTTGCTGATCGCCGGTGCCGTGCTGAGGGCGGACGACGACGGACTCGGCTCCGTGCTCATGATCGTCTCCATCGTGCCCGGGCTGTACGCCCTGCTCGCCGGACGCCTGCCGGGCTGACGACCCATGCCGGAGCCGGCTCGGACGGGCCGACGCACCCCGGGGGTGCCGCGGCCCGCTGTCGCCTGGGGCAGGATCAGAGCAGGATCTCGCGGCGGACGACGAGCTGCGCGGTCTCCTGCAGAGTGCGGTTGTTCGTCCGGGCGTCGTCGCGGAGCAGCATGAACGCCTGGCCGACGCTGGTGCCGTGCCGCTGGGCGAGGGCACCCTTCGCCTGCTCGATGACGATCCGGCTGTCGAGGGCGCCCTGAAGCTGTGTCGTCAGGGCCTCCTGCCGACGCAGTGCGTTGCGCTCCTGCAGGCTGATGGCCACGACCTGCGCCATGGCCTCGATGAAGCTCCTCTCGTCGTCGTCGAGGCGGCCCTGGGTCCGCAGGAACACGTTGAGTCCGCCGATCGCCCGGCCGTCGACGATCAGTGGCACGGCGAGGGCGGCCCCGAGACCGGAGTCCACGGCGGTGGCGACGAACTCCGGCCAGAGCTCGGTCGCCTCGCGGAGATCGGGCACCTCGATGCTCCGGAGGTCTCGGATGCTGTCGATGCAGGGCCCGCCGCTGGCGCCGATCTGCGCCTCCTCGACGTCGAGGGTGCGCTCCCGCGTCGAGGCGATGGGGCGGAAGGTGTCGTGATCCGCGGCGAGGATCACCGCCGCCTCGACGGCCCGCGTGTGCTCGGTCGTCCCCCGGACGATGACGTCCATGGCGTCCACGATGCCGCCCTCCGCGCTGAGCGATGCCACGAGATCCACGAACAGGCGGGCGATGTCAGCGGGATTGTCGGTCACGGTCTGCGTCTCCGTCGAGGGATGTGATCGGGCGATCGGTGCGTGCCCGATGTCGGCGCCCCTGCGAACGACCCTAGTCACGACGCCGGTCCCGTGACCGTCGTGACGGGCGTGGCCGACCGGAGGGGCGCCTCCTCGGCTGCGGTGCGGGGCGCGGCCGCGGCGTCAGTGCCGGTGCCCCTTCTCGGACCAGGCGGGGAAGGGGTCGGCGAAGTCGCGCCACCCGGCGGGGTCGCCGAGCAGCTCGTCGTCGGTCAGGAGGCACGTGTCGAGATCGCGACGGATGGTCACCACGTCGAGGTCGAGACCGAAGAACGCGATCTGCTGGCCGTGGGGCGAGTCGGGGTGCCAGGACGGCGCCGAGGTCGGGTCGAGGCTCAGCATCTGCCCGACGCTCGACCACGACCCGACGCGGTCGCTGCGGGTGGCGAACTGCGTGAATCCGCGCGATCGCAGCACCGTGCCGACGGTGCCGGGGGCGAAGGTCCGCTCGAGCGCGAGACCGAGGCGCCCCGGGTGGAACGGGCGCTCGTCGCGGTAGACGAACGTGGTGATGGCGCCGTCGTGGTGGTGGTCGGGGGTGTGGTCCGAGAGGGCCTGCATCCAGCCCGCGGCGCCGCCCAGGCGAGCCGCGCCTCCTCGGTGCGAGAGCGACGCGTGCGTCAGCGCCGCGGTCGACACGACGAGCGTCTCGGGTGCGAGGCGGGCGAGCAGGCGCTCGAGCACCCGGAGATCCCCGGCGGGCACGGCGGACGTGTCGGCGACGGCGACGACGGTGGCGTGCTCGACGAGGTCGATCACGTGCTCGGCGGCGAGGAACCGGTCGTCGACGCCGCCCAGCACGAGTTCGGCGAGGTCGACGGCGCTGACCACGGCGACCACGTGCTGCAGCAGCGACTCGCCGCTGGGGTGGCCGAGGTCGGAGTCGAGCAGCGCGCCGAGCAGCAGGGCCGTCGGTCGCACCGGGGTGCCGGGCTCGAGCGTGGCGACGACGTCGATGCGGTCGCCGGCACGGGCCCGGTCGAGCACGAGTCGGTGCACGGCATCGGCGGCCGCGTGGGCGTCGGGTCCGACCGTGACGCGGTGGCTGTCTGGGCCCGCCGCGATGTCGGCGGCGCGATCGACGGGGCCGGCGCCCTGCCCGGCGACGATGGTGACACCCCGGTGTCGGAGGGACGAGGAGGCGCGGGTCGGGTCGGTCATGCCCCTAAGCTAAGTGATAACCGTTCTCACTAACAACTCCTCACCGACTCCTGGAGGCAGCATGAAGGTCCGCAACTCGCTCAAGGCGCTCAAGGCCATCCCCGGGTCGCAGGTGGTCCGCCGCCGCGGTCGCGTCTTCGTTATCAACAAGAAGGACCCGCGCTGGAAGGCGCGCCAGGGCTGACCCGCCCACCCGGCCCGCGCCTCCTCACCGGGAACGCCGGAGGCGCCCCCGCTCGAACGAGCAGGGGCGCCTCCGGACCACCGGACCGGCGACGGGTCAGACGAGGGTGGCCGCGTCGATGACGAAGCGGTAGCGGACGTCCGACTTCAGCACGCGCTCGTAGGCGTCGTTGATGCCGTCGGCGCCGATCAGCTCGGTCTCGGGGACGATGCCGTGCTCGGCGCAGAAGTCGAGCATCTCCTGCGTCTCGCGGATGCCGCCGATGGCGGAGCCCGCCCAGCTGCGACGAGCGGGGATCAGCGCGAACGCGGGCACCTCGAGCGGCTCCGACGGAGCGCCGACGTTGATGAGCGTGCCGTCGACGGCAAGGAGCCCGAGGTACGCGCCCATGTCGATCTTCGCCGAGACGGTGTTGATGATGATGTCGAACGAGTTCGCCAGATCGGTGAAGGTCTGCTCATCGCTGGTCGCGTGGTGCGCCTTCGCGCCGAAACGCAGCGAGTCGTCCTTCTTCGAGGTGGTCTGCGACAGGACCGTGACCTCGGCGCCGAGCGCCGCGGCGATCTTGACGCCCATGTGGCCGAGTCCACCCATGCCGACGATGGCGACCTTCGTGCCCTCGGTCACGCCCCAGTGGTGCAGGGGCGAGTACAGCGTGATGCCGGCGCAGAGCAGCGGCGCGACCTTGTCGTAGTCGAGCGACTCGGGCACGCGCAGCACGAAGTCCTCGGTGACGACGACGGCCTGCGAGTAGCCGCCCTGCGTGATGGTGCCGTCGGCCGGGTCGACCGCGCCGTAGGTGCCGGTGTTGCCCTTCGCGCAGTACTGCTCGTCGCCGCGCTGGCAGTACTCGCACTCGCCGCACGAGTTCACCATGCAGCCGACGCCGACCCGGTCGCCGACCTTGTGCTTCGTGACCTCGGAGCCGACCTCCGAGACGGTGCCGACGATCTCGTGCCCGACGACCTGTGGGTACTGGATCTCGCCCCACTCGCCGCGGACGGTGTGGATGTCGCTGTGGCAGATGCCGGCGTAGGCGATGTCGATCATGACGTCCTTCGGGCCGACGTCGCGGCGCTCGATGGTGGTCTTGACGAGGGGCTCGGTGGCGGACGGTGCCGCGTAGGCGTTGACGGTGCGCATGGTTCTCCTGGGTGGTGGGTTCGGTTCGGGGGGATGAGGGGCGGGTCGGAACACGGTGCTCGACGACGGGCTCTCCGTCTCTGACGTTACGCTCCCGCGCCGACCGTGGGTGGCCCTGACAGGGCCCCCCGAGGCGACGGCCTGCAGGAGGCGCGGTGGAGTCCGACCGGCACCGGGCCTCCTGCGGGTGGGCCGGTAGGGCGGCTGATGGCGGCAGATGCCCCAGGGATGCCGATGTACGATTTCCACGATATCCCAAAAAGAACGATTTTTGCGACTTTTCAGGGTGTACGATTTATACGACTTGCTCATAATTACGATTATTCGTACATCTGCGAATGTACGATTTCCGGGACACAGGAGGCAGACATGGCCGATGCGATCTATTCCGTGGTGCAGCTCGGTGCTCTGCTGCGGAACGAGAGACAAAGGCGACACCTCACCCAGGCAGCTGCCGCGAAGGCAGCCGGCGTCGAACGCCAGTGGCTGAGCAGACTCGAATCCGGCAAAGCTCCTGGCGCGTCGATCTCGGCAGTGATCGAAGTCCTGGAATCCCTCGACCTCCGACTCGCAGTTCAGGCAGGCCCTGCCGAGGACGAGTCGCGCCTGTTCGGGGGCGACTGGTGAGAGAGCTCATCGCATACATCAACGGTGATCGTGCCGGTGTCTTCCGTCAGACCGACGGCGGGCAGAACGAGTTCACCTACGACGACTCTGCTTCGACGGCGGACACACCCATGTCGATGACCATGCCCATCGTCCCTGGTGGCATGTACAAGAACAAGGTCGTCAGACCGTTCCTCAAAGGGCTGCTGCCCGACAACGGCGACACCTTGGACGGGCTCGCACGAACGTTCCACACGTCGACGGACCCCTTCGCTCTCCTCCGACACATCGGGCGGGACACCGCGGGAGCGCTGCAACTCCTTCCGCCGGGCGGCGAGTCCGACGACGCCGCGAAGAGCACCGGGGACATCATGTGGTTCAGCGACGACGATTTCGAGGAGCTCATCGCCGACATCGTGAAGGATGCTGGCGCGTGGCAACGAGACCGTGACGACATCCGCTGGAGCCTCGCCGGCGCACAACCCAAGGTTGCCCTCCACCGCGACGATGCGACAGGCGCCTGGGGAGTACCACGGGATGCCACGCCGACCACCCACATCCTGAAACCGTCGGGGCCTGGTTCTCGACACGACGTGAACGAATTCGTCACCATGCGCGCCGCGAAGAACCTGGGGCTTCGTGTGGCCGACCACGATGTCATGACGACGTCCCGGGGGCATCACGTCTTCGTCAGCAAGCGCTACGACCGCGAGAAGACCCCGAACGGGCCCGGGCGCGTCCATCAAGAAGACCTGGCCCAAGCTCTGGGAGTCGACCCGGCGAACAAGTACCAGAGTGACGGTGGCCCCGGCGTGGGCGAGATCGCCGCACTGTTCCGCAGACTGCGACCACGGGCACGTGACGAGGCGCGTCGCCGGTTCTTCGAAGCGCTGGTGTTCGCGGTCGCCTCGGTCAACACCGACGCCCACGCGAAGAACTACTCGATGCTGCACTCCGGCCCCGCGTCCAGGCTCGCACCGCTGTACGACCTGGGGTCGAACGTCCTGTATGACGGCGCGCAGGTCGTGGAGTCCGCGATGACCATCGGTGGCGAACGGCGCATGGACGGCATCGGCACCCGACACTTCGTGAAAGCGGCCACGAACATCGGCATCCCCGAGGACGAAGCTCTGCAGGTGGTCGACCGGATTCGAGGCGGAGTCTCGCAGGCATTCGCCGAGGCAGCGGACGACGCTCCCGAGGGGGACGAGGGCACCGCGAGGGACATCGCGGACGGCATCGCGCGAATGGCGACCGCGAAGGGGTGGTGACCGGGCCTCCTGCGGGTGGGCCGTCCGAGCGGCGGCCCCCGTGAGACACGCCTCCGGGTGGGAAAGTGCCCTGACTAGCGACACGGCTCGCACGGTGCGGCGCGTAGCAAGGATCAGACGCTGCATCGGGCATTCCGGTGGCGGACGAAGGAGTCGACATGGCAAGTGGAGTGGCAACAGTGTGGGTGCCCGTGACCGACATGGGGCGGGCGACGGCGTTCTACCGTGACGCGCTCGGACTCACGGTGACGAGCGAGAGCGACGACTGGACCGAGATCGACGCGAACGGCCTGATGATCGGCCTGAACGGTCGCGAGGAGGCCGCGGCGTCGAGCGAGGGCGGCGCGGTCATCACGTTCCAGCCCGACGGCACCCTCGAGGACGCCTTGGCCGACCTGCAGTCGCGCAGCGCCGACGTGACCGGCACGATCAGCGAGCACCCGTGGGGCCGCATCCTGCCCTTCAAGGACTCCGAGGGCAACGACCTGCAGTTCTACACGCCCCCGACCGACTGACCTCGGGGCCTGCAGGTAGCGCTGCCGACCGCATCCTGCCCGTCCTGCTGACGCTGCCCGTCTTCACGATCGCGCAACTCGTCGACGAGCTGCGCGACCTCCCTGAGCGAAGCGTGTATCGCGGCGTCGAGGTCCTGGAGGAGAACCACATCGTCGAAGCCGTCACGGAGCGCGTCCGTGGCCGCGCCGACGCGGCGATGGACGTCCTCGACGAGTTCGACGACCTCGACTCCCGCATCCGCGAGCGCATCACCCGACTGCGCGGGGCGTGACGCCACCGAGGAGGCGCGGTGCCGGTCGACCGGCACGCGTACCATTCCGGCATGAGCCGCTTGGACGACATGCCGTTCGCGAAGGTCTACCCCCTGTACGTGGCCAAGGTCGAACGCAAGGGCCGCACGAAGGCCGAGGTCGACGAGGTCGTGACGTGGTTGACCGGTTACGACCAGCGGCAGCTCGCCCGGCACGTCGCCGATGGCACCACCTTCCGCGACTTCTTCGAGTCCGCCGACCTCAACCCCCGGGCCTCGCTCGTGACCGGTGTGATCTGCGGCGTCCGCATCGAGGCCCTCGACGACGAGCTGACCGCGAACATCCGCCGCCTCGACAAGCTCGTGGACGAGGTCGCCCGCGGGCGCCCGATGACGAAGGTGCTGCGGGCAGGGTGACGGGCCCTCGGGCGTCGGCTCCTCGGTGGCTGGGCGAGCCTCTGCGCAGGTCGTGAAGGCGCTCCACGAGGGGGAACAGCCCTACTTCGAGAGCTTCGCGGGAAAGGCGTTGCGCCTGCCGTGCACGGTGAGCGCGAGGGCGACGAGGCCGAAGCCGATCATCAGCACCGGCAGCACGAGGCCGTCGGTCGTGGTCAGCAGCGCCGCGCCGACGATGCCGGCGAAGAAGATGGCCACGTTGAACGCCACCGGCAGGAACGCGTTGGCGACGTCGGCGTTGTCCCCGCCGACGGTCGTCAGGGCCGCCTGCAGCTGAGCGGATGCGCCACCGAACGTGACGCCCCAGAGCACCGCGGCGACGACGACGGCCGCCACCGACGCGTGGCCGACGAGCAGGACGACCCCGGCGACGACGAACACAGCGACGCTGCCGTGCAGCAGGGGTCGCGGGTGCCGGTCGAGCAGGGCTCCCGTGATGACGATCCCGCCGATCGAGGCGACGCCGTATATCAGCAGCATCACGTCGACGCCGAGCCCGGAGCCCCCGGCGCGGAGGTACGGCGAGACGTACGTGTAGATCGTGTTGTGCGCCAGCATCCAGGCGGCGATCACCGCGAGGATCACCGCGATGCCGGGGATGCGGAACACGCGCCCGAGCGACAGGCGAGCCCCCTCGGGCGCAGGCGCGGCGTCGGGGACGACCGCTGCCACGAGCACGAGCACCACGACGCCGAGCAGCGTCAACCCGCCGAACGACCAGCGCCAGTCGAGGGTCGTGCCGAGCCATGAGCCGAGCGGCGTGCCGAACGCGAAGCCGACGGGTGCCCCGGCCGAGACGACGGCGAGCGAGAGACCGGCGCGGCTCGGCGGGCTGATGCGGCGTCCGTAGGCGGCGAGCATGCCCCAGATCACGCCCGAGAAGGCGCCGGCGACGAACCGCGACACCAGGGCGAGCGCGATCACCGGCGAGAGCGCCGTCACGGTGTTCGCCACGACCAGCCCGGTGATCGCGATCAGGAGGAGAGGCTTGCGTCGCATCCCACGGGTCAGCGTGATGGCCGGAACGGTCGCCAGCACGGTCCCGAGGGCGTAGGCGCTGATGAGCAGACCGACGGCCCCTTCGCTCGTGTCGAGGCCGTTCGCGATGACGGGCAGCAGCCCCGCCGGCATCGTCTCCATGGCGACGAGGATGAAACCCATCGTCGCCAGGACGACGAGCGAGACGACCGGCAGGCGCTCCGGGGCTCCGCCGGGGGAGGAGGCGCGGGGGGAGCGGGTGGGGACGGGCGCGGTGTCCATCGTGAGGTCCTTTCGGGCGCGGAGACGCGCCTCCGGGGCGTGCCCGGCGGTTCGGATGACGGGGGAGGCGCGGGTCAGGTCGGGCTGTCGGCCGCGCGGGCGCGCTCGAGGAGGCCCTCGGTGGCGGCCCACGAGGCCAGCAGTCGCAGACCCTCGTCGGAGGGCGAGCCCGGTCGGGCCGTGTAGACGGTGAGCGAGTGGCCGGGCGTGTCCTGGAGCTCCATCGCCTGGAAGTCCAGTTCGAGCAGTCCGATGCTCGGGTGCCGGAACTCCTTGGCGCCCGTGTAGTGGCGGCGGACGTCGTGGGCGGCCCAGCGGGCGCGGAACTCGTCGCTGTGGATCGAGAGCTCGCCGACGAGGGCGGCGATGCCCGCGTCGTGCGGGTGGCGCCCGGCGTCCCGGCGGAGGATCGCGACGTTGACGTTCGCCGCGCGCTCCCAGTCGGGGTAGAAGTCGTGCGCGCCCGGGTCGAGGAAGATGTACCGCGAGTGGTTGGCGGGGCGGAGGGTGCCCCGGTGCATGTCGCTGTACAGCGCGAAGCCGAGCGCGTTCGCGGCCACGAGGTCCATCCGCGTGTTCGTCACCATCGCGGCGGCCCCGGTCATCGCGTCGAGCATGTGCTGCACGGGGGACTGCGCGAAGCGCGGCTCTCCGGTGATCTGCGGGCGTCGACGGGGCGGGGTGAACGCCCGGGCGAGGTCGTGGAGGTGGTCGTTCTCGGCCTGGTCGAGACCGAGGGCGCGCGAGATCGCGTCGAGCACGCTGTCGGACACCCCCGCGAGATCGCCGCGTTCGAGACGCGTGTAGTAGTCGACGCTGACGCCGGCGAGTCGGGCGACCTCGTCGCGGCGGAGACCGGGGACGCGTCGGCGCCCGCCCGCGCTCACGACGCCGGCCTGCTCGGGCGACAGCCGCGCCCGGCGTGACGCGAGGAACTCGCGGACCTCGGCTCGTTCATCCATGACCACGACCCTACGGTCGCCCGTCGGACGCAGCCAGGCCCTGCCGGAACCCTGTTGGAGCAGGGACCTCGCCCCCGGTGCAGCAGCCGACCCGAGCGGCCTCGCGTCAGCCCCGGGTGAAGCGCGCGGCGCCGGCCGTCGCCGACTCGGGCAGGTTGCTCGAAACGAGGGGCGCGCCCGTCGAGAGCGCCGTCGTCCATTCCGCGGTCGTCGCGACGGCGGCGAAGTTCGAGGCGAGGAGGGCCATGAGCGTGCGGTGCACGGTCTCGGCGTCGACGAAGCCGGCGTCGTTGCCGATGCTGATGGCGCCGGTCGCGTCGGAGAGCACCTCGGCGGTGATGCCGACGGCCTCGGCTGCGGCGGCCGAGGCGAGGATGCAGTTGTTCGTCATGTAGCCGACGAGGGTCACGGTGTCGATCGAGTTCTCGTGCAGCCAGTCGAGCAGGCCGGTCTCGGCGAAGACGGAGCTGTAGCGCTTCGTGATCGACGTCCATCCGGCCTGGCGGCGCTTCTCGATCTCGGGGTGCAGGGCGAAGCGCTCGGTGGTCGGGTCGAAGACGGGTGCGCCCTCGCCGGCCGTGTGCTGGAACACGACGACGGGGGTGCCAGCGGCCGTCGCCGCGTCGATCGCGGCCGTGACCCGGGCGAGCGAATCGTCGACCGGCGGGTGCTGGATCTCGAGCGGGCCGTCGAAGTACTCCTGCTGGACGTCGACGACGACGAGGGCGCGGTTCGGTGCGGTCATGGGGGCTCCTTCACTCAGGGCGGACGGTCGGGGCGGGATCGCCGACCAGGACGATCCTCCTCCGAGCGCGGGCGTCGCACGAGTGGCACGTGTGCGGCGATACGATGACTTCAGGCCACTCGAGAGGAGCCCCGTGCAGATCGCCGTCCACGCCTTCGAGGGCGTCTCGATGTTCCATCTCTCGGTGCCCCAGATCGTGTTCGACGAGGTGACCCGTCAGGGTCTCGGGTCATGGCGGACGACCCTGTTCTCCGAGCGGCCGGGCTCGGTCACGACGGCGGAGGGCTACTCGCTCGGCGGCATCGCCGGGCTCGAGGCAGTGACCGGCGCCGACCTGGTCGTCGTCCCCTCGTGGGTCGACGACGGGCGCGAGCCCGGACCCTCGCTCCGCCTCGCGCTGCTCGAGGCCCACGAGCGCGGGGCCACCATCGCCGGGCTCTGCCTCGGGGCCCTCGCCGTCGCCGATCTCGGTCTCCTCGAGGGGCGGAGCGCGGTCACGCACTGGCACGCGGTCGAGGGCATGGCCGAACGCCACCCGGGGATCACCGTCGAGGCCGACGTCCTGTACCTCGATCACGGCGACGTGCTGACCTCGGCGGGCACCGCCTCCGGGATCGACGCGTGCCTGCACGTCGTGCGGACGCGACTCGGGGCCGAGGCCGCGAACCGGGTCGCGCGGAGCCTCGTCGTCGCACCGCATCGCGAAGGGGGCCAGGCGCAGTTCATCGAGCGGCCGGTGGCGCAGCGCGCCGCGACCGACCCCGTCGCCGTCGCCATGGCCTGGGCGCTCGAGCACCTGGGCGACGAGCTCGGAGTCGACCGCCTCGCGGCCCAGGCGCGGATGAGCCGCCGCACGTTCATCCGGTCGTTCCGGGCCGCGACGGGCACCACCCCGGCCGCCTGGGTGCGGTCGCGTCGCCTCGACGAGGCCCGGCGCCTGCTCGAGACGTCGGACCTCTCGATCGATCGGATCGCCGCGTCGTGCGGATTCGGGAACCCCGTGACCCTGCGACAGAACTTCGCGAGCGCCTTCGGCAGCACCCCGTCGGGGTACCGGCGCCGGTTCGACGCACGCCCCTGAGGCCGAGGTGCGCGAAGGCTGCGCACCGTGCAGGGATACTGGAGAGTCGCCCATCCGACGGAGGATCCGTGCCCACCACCCCGCCCGACAGTCCCACCCGTGTGCCGCTGCCCGCGCTCGTCGCCGGCCCCCACACCCGACGACTCGGCCTCGTCGCCGTCATCGCGACGTTCGGCGGTCTGCTCTTCGGCTACGACACCGGCGTCGTCAACGGCGCCCTCGACTCGATGGAGGAGGGGCTCGGGCTGACCCCGACCACCGAGGGGGTCATGGTGTCCGCGATCCTCGTCGGCGCGGCCCTCGGCGCCTTCTTCACCGGGCGCGTCTCCGATGCCCTCGGGCGGCGGCCGACCATCAGGGCCCTCGCCGTCCTCTTCTTCGTCGCGGCCGTCGCGTGCGTCCTGGCGCCGTCGTGGGAGTTCCTCACGGGCGCCCGCTTCGTGCTCGGCCTCGCGGTCGGCGGGGCGTCGGTGACCGTCCCGGTGTTCCTCGCCGAGCTCGCGCCCACCGAGCAGCGCGGCGGGCTCGTCAGCCGCAACGAGCTGATGATCGTGGTCGGCCAGCTGGCGGCCTTCACGATCAACGCCGTCATCGGCAGCGTCTGGGGCGAGCACGACGACGTCTGGCGCTTCATGCTGGCGGTCGCCGCCCTGCCCGCCATCGCCCTCTTCCTGGGGATGATGCGGGTGCCCGAGAGTCCGCGGTGGCTGATCGCGCAGGGTCGCGACGACGACGCTCTCGCGGTGCTGAAGCAGATCCGCGCCGACGACCGCGCGGTCGCCGAGCTCGATGAGGTGCGCCTCCTCGCCCATCACGAGGAGGAGGCTCGCGGCGCCCGTCTGGCCGACCTGGTGGCGGAGCCGTGGCTGCGGCGGATCCTCGGCGTCGGCATCGGCCTCGCCGTCGCGCAGCAGCTCACCGGCATCAACTCGATCATGTACTACGGCACGCAGGTGCTGCAGCAGTCCGGCTTCTCGCAGAACGGGGCGCTGATCGCCAACGTCGGCGCGGGCGTCATCGCGGTCGTCGCCATGCTCGTCGCGCTGCGCATCATCAACCGGGTCGGCCGCCGCGCCATGCTGACGGTCGGGTTCGCCGGCGTCGCGGTGTTCCACCTGCTGATCGGGCTGTCGTCGCTGCTCATCCCCGAGGGGCTGGGCAGGGCGATCGTCGTGCTGATCTTCGTGATCTGCTTCGTGGGAACCATGCAGGGCGCCATCGGGCCGCTGGTCTGGCTGATGCTCTCCGAGATCTTCCCGTTGAAGCTGCGCGGCGTCGGCATGGGGCTGACCGCGCTCGTGCTCTGGTCGACGAACTTCGTCGTCAGTCTGCTGTTCCCGATCGTGGTCGCCTCCGTCGGCATCTCGACCACGTTCTTCGTCTTCGCCGGGCTGAACGCCGCCTCCCTGGTCTTCGCCATCACCCGCGTGCCCGAGACGCAGGGGCGCTCGCTCGAGCAGCTCGAAGAGGACTTCAGCACCGGATCCGTGGCCGTGGTCCGGTCCGAGTGAGTCCGCCGGGGCGCGGGCGGGCGTCGGAGGGCGTTTGATGGAGCCAGGGCGCGACGTCGCCGTGCACCGGGCCGCATCGGCTGCACGCGTCGTCCGACAGCCGGTCGGCGTCCGCGACAGGAGCCCCGACATGACCACCCCGAGCAGACGCGCCGTGCACGCCGTCGCGATACGCTCCGCGCCGTCGGCGTGGACGGTCGTCGTGACGGTCGACGACGGCCGGGTGGTCGGCACGCTGGTCTCGCACGGCTCCGTGGGTGTCGCCCCGCTCACGATCGAGACGCGCGACATCGCCGCCGAGTGGCTGGGCGTCGCGGTCGACGATCTCGACCTGCGACTCGTGGTCGAGCTCCCCGAGGAGGCGCGGGACCTGTGGGCGCGCGCCTCGCGTCCCGAGACGACCGCCGAGGAGGCGCGGGCGCTGCGACGACGCGCCGTGCGTCTCGCACACGATCGGGGTCACACCCCCGACGCCATCGCCGAGGCGCTCGATCTGCCCCGGGCGCGCGTGGCCCGGCTGCTGCGCGCGGACTCCGCCGCGCTCGCCGCCGCCGTGGCCGAGTCCGCCGAGCGTGCGCTGAGCGCCGCGCCCGCGGTGCCCGCACCCGGGCCCGCGGCCGCCGGGCCGGCGGCGCCGGCGGCGGCGTCGGCCGCCCCCGCGGCGCCCGCCGAGCCCGCACGCGCAGCGCCGCGCCCGCGCGGCCGTGAGGCCTAGTACGCGACGCTGAAGTGCGCGCGGCGGTGCTTCGGCGTGTCGATCTCGTCGACGATGGCGAGCGCGAAGTCGGCCCCGCCGACGGCCGAGACGCCCTCGGCGTCGGCGAACGCCAGGTCGCCGCCCGTGCGGTACTCGCCGCGGCTCTCGCCGGGCGCGTAGGCGCCGAAGTTCAGGGCGGGCGACACGAAGAACCAGTCGAGGGCCTCAGGGGCGTCGCCGAGGCGCATGAGCACCTCGTTCATCTGCTTGGCCTCGCTCGCGAACTCGGGCGGCAGCTGGTCGGTCTCGGCCATGCGCGGGCCGCCCTCCTCGAGGCGCAGCGAGCTGTAGCCGCCGACGACCCCGAAGCGCACGCCGTGCTCGGCTGCGAGGTCGGCGAGGGCCAGGTCGGCCTCGACGATGCGGCCGTCGAGCTCGCCGCGGGGCGACAGCGACGAGACCACGACGTCGCTGCCGGTCACCGCACGCAGGCGGGCCTCGGCGTCGAGCATCGAACCGGTCTCGTAGCGGACGCCCTCGACCCGCGCCTCCTCGGCGGGGGTGCTGCGGCTGAACGAGACGACCTGGTGTCCGCGCTTCGCGGCCTCGCGGACGATGGCGCTGCCGGCGTAGCCGGTCCCTCCGACGACGGTGATGGTGCTCATGGTGTTCTCCTTCTGGTGCGGGTGGGCTTCCCCGTCCGGGGTCGCACGGCTACGCTAGATCCATTAGTCACCATTGGGAAGTAGGCACTTTGTGGTAACCGACCCCTCGCTCCCGGTCGATCCGTCGCTCGCGCTCGACCCCTACGCCGACGGCTGCCCGACGCGGCGCGTGCTCGACCGCATCGGCGATCGCTGGACGGTGCTGATCGTCGGCACGCTCGACTCCGGCCCGCATCGCTTCACCGACATCCGACGGCGGGTGTCGGGCATCTCGCAGAAGATGCTGACGCAGACGCTCCGCGGTCTCGAGCGCGACGGTCTCGTGACCCGCACGGTCTTCGCCGAGGTGCCCCCGAGGGTCGAGTACGAGCTGACGGCAGCGGGTCGCACGCTCATCGCGCCCCTCAAGGCCCTCGAGGAGTGGTCGATCGCGCACTTCGGCGACGTCCGCGAGGCCTGGGTCGACTACGACGAGCGGACCGCCTAGGAGGCGCGGGTCGGCCACGCCCCTCCCGCGGGCGTCTGCGGACGATCAGGCTGCGCACCGCTTGCGGATCGCATGATGGGCGGGTGATCATCCCGACCAGAGCCGCCGGCCTCGAGGCGCTCGACGACTTCGTCCCCCGAGCGGGCGGCGCCTACGCCCGCGACCGCAACCACGATCTCGGTGCCCGCCGCGACAACGTCTCGGGGCAGTCGCCGTATCTGCGTCATCGCCTCGTGACCGAGCCGGAGGTCGTCGCCGCCGTCCTCTCGCGGCACAGCCAGGGCGCGGCCGAGAAGTTCGTGCAGGAGGTCTTCTGGCGGACCTACTGGAAGGGCTGGCTCGAGCAGAACCCCGAGGTGTGGCGCCGGTACCGTCGCGACGTCGCCGAGCTCGCCGCCGGCGACCTCCCTCCGGGCTACGCGGAGGCCATCGCGGGCCGCACGGGGATCGACGCCCTGGACGCGTGGGTGCACGAGCTGATCGACACCGGCTACCTCCACAACCACACGCGCATGTGGTTCGCCAGCATCTGGATCTTCACCCTCGGTCTGCCCTGGCAGCTCGGGGCGGACCTCTTCCACCGGCACCTGCTCGACGGCGACGCGGCGTCCAACACGCTCTCGTGGCGCTGGGTGGCGGGTCTGCAGACGAAGGGCAAGACGTATCTCGCGACGGCCGAGAACATCTCGCGATTCACCGAGGGGCGCTTCTCGCCGACCGGCCTCGCCGAGACGGCGCGGGCGCTCACCGAGGAGCCGCTGCCGTCGCGGACCCCGTTCGAGACGGACGACGTCGTGGGCGCCGTCGAGGGACGGGTCGGGCTGCTCCTGCACGAGGAGGACCTCGAGCCCGAGAGCCTGCTCGCCGAGCGACCGGGGCTCGCCGGGCGGCTGGTGGCCGCCGCGGTCGCCGGCGATGCCGAGGAGCGTTCCCCCGGGGGCGCGTCGGGGGTCGTGACCGCGTTCACGGTCGGCGCCCTCGAGGACGCCGCCGGGCGCGCACGCGACGGCGACGGACGCGCGGCCCGGCTGCTGTCCGACGCACGCCCTCCGACCATCGCGAGCTGGGCGGTGACGGAGCGGCTCGACACCGTCGTCGTCCCGTACGCGCCGATCGGCCCGGTGCACGAGCGGCTCGATGCTCTGCGTCCCGTCCTCGCGTCCGAGGGGATCGGTCTCGCGACCGTGCGCCGCGGGTGGGACTCCGAGGCGTGGCCGCACGCGTCTCGGGGGTTCTTCCCGTTCCGCGAGAGCATCCCGTCCCTCGTCCGACGATCCGGGCTCGCGTCAGGCGGTCCGTCCGTCTGAGACGGGGGGAGGCGCGGTGTCGGCGGCCGGCGCAGGCCCCGGCACCCCGGCGCCCTCGAACAGCAGCGCGACCGTGGCGGCGAGGCCGGAGGCGTCGGGGGCCCGGCGGGTCAGGACGCCGAGCAGCACCACGCCGACCAGGGTCTCGACGAGCGCCTCGAGAGGCGTCGCGGAGCCGACCTGCCCGGCGCGCTGCGCCGACTCGAGCCGTGTCACGAGCTCGGCCCGCACGACCGAGGTGACGTGGTCGTCGTAGTGCCGCGCCACGTCGGCGTCCTCGGCGGTCGCGGCGATCGTCGCACGGATCAGGCCGCCGGTGGCGGCGTCGGTCAACGACTCGGCCGTCGCGAGCAGCCAGCTCGTCACGTCGCCCCGGACGTCGCCGGTGTCGGGCACGACGACCCGGGGGAGGAGGTGCCCCGAGACCATGCCCTCGGCGACGAGGGCGCCCTTGCCCGGGTACCAGCGGTAGATGGTCGCCTTGCCCACGCCGGCCGCGGCGGCGATCCGGTCGAGCGAGAGCCTGTCGTAGCCGCGCTCGGCGAGCTCGTCGCGCGTCGCCTCGAGGATCGCCAGGCGCGCGGCCTCGCTGCGGACCCGACCGGGGCGTGCTGTCGTCATGCTGTCATCCTCCTGCACGCACCCGACGCGCGTCGCGCGCACCGCGCCTCCCGAGCTCCCGCCCGTCGGCCCCCGCCCGTCGACCCGGGGCATCGGGCCGACGAGCGCCCGTCGGAGCTACTGGACCGACCAGCCGCCGTCGGAGGCGAGCACCGCGCCGTTGATGTTGACCGCGTCGTCGCTGAGCAGGAACGTGATCGAGGCCGCGAGCTCCTCGGCGGTCGCGATCGTCGGGATGGCCGCCTGGAACGGCCGCAGCCGCGCCGAGCCCGCCTCCGACACGTTCGCCGGGAACGGGATGCCGGTCGCGACGCCGCCGGGGGCCACGGCGTTGACGCGCAGGCCCTGCTTCGCGTACATGAACGCCGCCGATTTCGTCAGCCCGACCACGCCGTGCTTCGACACCGTGTACGCGTTGCCCGACGCGTTGCCGCGCAGCCCCGCCTCCGAGGCGACGTTGACGATCGATCCGCGGCCGGCGGCGAGCATGACCGGCACGACCGCCCGCGACAGCTTGAAGCCGCCGGTCAGGTTGATGCCGATGACGCGCTCCCACATCGCGTCGCTCGTCTCGTGCAGCGGCGAGAAGTCGTCGTTGATGCCGGCGATGTTGGCCAGGGCGTCGATGCGGTCGCCCGCGACCTCGACGATGCGGTCGATGTCGGCCTGGCTGGTGATGTCGCCGACCACGGTCTCGACGGACGAGCCGGGCAGCGAGGCGACCAGCGCCTCCAGCCCCGGGGCGGTGATGTCGACGGCGACCACCCGACCGCCCTCGCGGGCGACGCGCGACGCCGTGGCCCGGCCGATGCCGCCGGCGGCACCGGTCACGACGACCGTCCTGCCCGCGAAGCGGCCCGGCGTGATCGTCTCGCGCCACGGTCCGGCGTCGGAGGCCTCGGTGTCGGGCATCTCGCCGCCGTTGACCTGCAGCACGAGGCCGTCGACGAGCTCCTGGGGGAGCGTTCCGCGGCTCAGCGAGACGAGCTGCTGCAGCGGCAGGTCGCGGACGGGGGCCAGGGCGCTCTCGTCGAAGGCGCCGCCCTGCGAGAGGGCCGCGCGCAGGGCGGGTCCGCCCTCGGGGTGATCGAGCCAGGTCGCGATCGTGCTCGATCCGGTGAGGGGTGCGGGGGTCTCGGTCATGCGCGTCTCTTCTCTGCGGGGTCCGGCGGCCCAGGGGCCGTGGTCAGGGCATTTACGAGACGAATCGTCTCGTTTCAGTGACAGTAGGCGCACGAGCGCCTCCGCGTCCAGCCTGAGGGTCGATAAACGACAGGTGTAGCGTGCACTGCGGTGCGCGGCGATGCGCACCACGGGCCCGACTGCTCGTCGGGTCCGACGAGTCATCGAGAGAACCGGAGTCGAGCCCATGGAACGTTTCACCGACAAGGTCGTCCTCATCACCGGCGGAGGGTCCGGCCTCGGCCGTGCCGCCGCCGTCCGCGTCGCGCAGGAGGGCGCCCGTCTCGCCCTCGTCGACATCTCGGAGAAGGGCCTCGCCGCCTCCGAGGCCGCGGTGCTCGAGGCCGTCCCCGGCGCGGAGGTCCTGACCGCCGTCGCCGACGTCTCGAGCGAGGCCGACGTCGACGCCTACGTCGCTGCGACGCTCGAGCGCTTCGGTCGCATCGACGCGTTCTTCAACAACGCCGGCATCGAGGGGCGGCAGAACCTCACCGAGGACTTCGGGGCCGACGAGTTCGACAAGGTCGTCTCGATCAACCTGCGCGGGGTCTTCCTCGGCCTCGAGAAGGTGCTCGGGGTCCTGCGCGCGCAGGGCGACGGCGGCGCGGTCGTCAACACCGCCAGCGTCGGCGGGATCCGCGGAGTCGGCAACCAGTCCGGCTACGCGGCCGCGAAGCACGGCGTCGTCGGACTGACGCGCAACTCGGCGGTCGAGTACGGGCGGTACGGCATCCGGGTGAACGCCATCGCGCCCGGCGCCATCTGGACCCCGATGGTCGAGGCCTCCATGCGCCAGATCGACGCGGACGACCCCAAGGGCGCCGCGGAGCAGTTCATCCAGGGCAACCCGACGAAGCGCTACGGCGAGGCTCCCGAGATCGCCTCGGTCGTCGCGTTCCTGCTCTCGGACGACGCGACCTACGTCAACGCGGCCGTCGTCCCCATCGACGGCGGGCAGTCCGCGAAGTACTGACGCGGTTCGGACCCCGCGAACCCGCTCGGACCCCAGCGCGCGCGCCGGGGTCCGAGCGGGTTTCCGGGGTCTCATCTTCTCTCTTCCCAGAATCCGATAGGATATGCGATACTGACAGCGGTCGGGTGGCTGCACCCGGGCGACACCAATCACTGGAGATTGAGACGATGAAGTCAAGAGCCCCCCTCGCTGCCGCGGTCGTGGCAACCGCCCTGTTCGCCCTCACCGCCTGCGGCTCCGCGGGTGCGGGCTCGGGCGCCGACGGCGCCCCGTCGGGCAACATCAGCATGATCGTCCCGTTCAGCGCCGGCGGCGGCAGCGACCTCTCGGGTCGCGCGATCGCCTCCGGGCTCGAAGCCGGGACGGGTCTGAACATCAGCGTCGAGAACCGCGAGGGCGGCTCCGGCGCCGTCGGCTACTCGTACCTGCTGGCGCAGCAGGGCAAGTCCGACACCCTGCTCGCCTCCGAGACGGCCATGCTCGCCCTCCCGCTCACTCAGGACGTCGAGTTCTCGTACGAGGACTTCACGCCGATCATGAAGCTCGGCGACGACTTCACGCTCATGGTCGTCGCCCCCGACTCGCCGTACGACACCTGCACCGACGTCATCGACGCCGCGGACGACGACCGCGTCGTCGCCGCCGTCTCGGGGGCCACGAGCCTCGACGAGATCATCTTCACCCTCGTCGAGCAGGACCAGGGCATCGAGCTCGACCGGGTGCCGTTCGAGTCCGGCAGCGAGGTGCTCACCGCCCTGCTCGGCGGTCAGGTCGACGTCGCGTCGCTCAACCCGTCCGAGGTCGTGGCGCAGCTCGAGGCCGGCGACCTCAAGGCGCTCTGCGCCTTCGCCGACGAGCGGTACACCTACGACGAGCTCGCGGACATCCCCACGGCGGCCGAGCAGGGCATCGACGTCTCGTTCGCGCAGTTCCGCGGCTTCATCGCGCCCGGCGGCATTTCGGCCGAGACCGAGGCGTACTGGACCGACGCCGCCGAGGCCTTCGCCGAGACCGACGACTACACGCAGTACATCGAAAGCAACTACATGCAGGCCAACGCCGTCTACGGCGACGAGTTCACCGAGTACCTGGCGGGCAACACGGCCGATCTCGAGAAGGTGTTCACCGAATGACCGGCGCCCAGCGGGGCGGCCTCATCGCGAGCATCGTCCTCGCCGTGATCGGGGGCTCGGCCGTGTCGGCCGGTCTCGGCTACGGCGTCACGGTCGAGGGCGGTGAGATCGGGCCGGGGTTCCTGCCGGTCCTCGCCGGCGGCCTCGTCGCGGTCTTCGCCGTGCTCGACATCGTCGGGCGGCTCCGTCCGCGACGGGCGCTGCCGAGCCAGGCCGAGCTGATCCTCGACACGGTCGACGCGCCTCCCGCCGGCGTCGCCGGGTACCTCGCCGAGCAGAACGCGGCCGACCCCGGCGCCGTCTCGACGAGCACGCAGACGATCCACCGCGAGGCGGAGGGCGACGAGGTCGACATCTTCGGCCGCACGCAGTCGCAGCGCAACCGCATGCTCGGCATCGTGCTGGGCATCGTCGTGCTGACCCTGCTCGCCGTGCAGCTCGTCGGGTTCCTCATCGCGTTCGTGCTCATGCTCGTCGTGATCGCCGTCTTCGTCGAACGCCGTTCGCTCGTGCCGTCCGTCGTCGTGGCCCTCGTGGCCGGCGGCGTCACCTACGCCATCTTCGTCGCCCTGCTGCGCGTTCCGCTGCCGCAGGGTCTGCTCGGCCTCATCTAAGGACGACCATGCTCGACAATCTCGCACTCGGCTTCTCGACGGCGTTCACGCCCGAGAACCTGCTCTGGTGCTTCATCGGCGTGCTGCTCGGCACGATCATCGGGCTCATGCCCGGTCTCGGCTCGACCACCGGTGTGGCCATCCTCATCCCCCTGACCCTCACGCTCGAACCCGTCACGGCGCTCATCATGCTGGCGGGCATCTACTACGGCGCCCAGTACGGAGGCACGATCACCTCGGTGCTGATCTCGACGCCGGGAGAGGCCGCGAGCGTGGTCACCACGCTCGACGGCTATCAGATGGCCAAGAACGGCAAAGCCGGCTCGGCCCTCGCCATCAGCGCCATCGGCTCGTTCGTCGCGGCGATCATCTCGCTCGCGCTGCTCATGTGGCTCGCGCCCCCGCTGGCCGATCTGGCGCTCAACTTCGGCCCGG
Organism: Frigoribacterium sp. Leaf172; assembly: GCF_001424285.1. Classification (NCBI taxonomy): domain Bacteria; kingdom Bacillati; phylum Actinomycetota; class Actinomycetes; order Micrococcales; family Microbacteriaceae; genus Frigoribacterium; species Frigoribacterium sp. Leaf172. The sequence continues at coordinate 263,094 of NZ_LMPB01000003.1, forward strand.
TCGAGAACCTCGCGATCATGATCCTCGGCCTGATCATCGTGGTCAGCTTCGCGGGCGGCTCGCTGTCGCGCGGTCTCATGATGGCGGCCGCCGGCCTGCTCATCTCGACCGTCGGCGTCGCCACCGGCTTCAGCGACGCGCGCTTCACGTTCGGCAGCGTCAACCTGCTCGGCGGCATCCCGTTCGTCGAGGTCATGATCGGCCTCTTCGCCGTGGGCGAGGTGCTGCACCAGATCCGCCTCGGCGCCGACGCGCCGATCCGCACGCGGTTCCGCGACATGGTCATCAGCCGTCGCGAGCTCAAGCAGAGCGCCGGCCCCATCCTCCGCGGCAGCGGGATCGGCTTCGTGCTCGGCATCCTGCCCGGCGCCGGCTCGACCCTCGCGTCGTTCATGGCCTACGGCATCGAGAAGCGGGTCTCGCCGCGCAAGGCCCTGTTCGGCAAGGGCGCGATCGAGGGCGTCGCCGCGCCCGAGAGCGCCAACAACGCGGCGGCCAACGCGAACTTCGTGCCGACGCTGGCCCTCGGCATCCCCGGTGGCGGGACCACCGCCGTGCTGCTCGGCGCCTTCACGGTCTACGGGCTCCAGCCCGGGCCGCGACTGTTCGAGACGCAGCCGACGCTGATCTGGGGGCTGCTCGTCTCGTTCTTCATCGGCAACGTCATGCTGCTGGTGCTCAACCTGCCGCTCGCGCCGGTGTTCGCGCAGATGCTGCGGATCCCCTACGGCTACCTCTATCCGATCATCCTGCTGACGAGCTTCGTCGGCGCCTACTCGGTGAGCAACAACATGTTCAGCGTGGTGCTCGTCTTCGTCTTCGGGGTCGTCGGCTGGCTGATGAAGGAGCTCGACCTCCCCATGGCGCCGCTGGTGCTCGGGCTCGTGCTCGGCCCGCTGTTCGAGAAGGCGCTCGTGCAGACCTCCGCCCTCGGCCAGGGCAGCTTCGGCATCGTGCTGCAGAGTCCGATCAGCGTCACGATCCTGCTCTTCGCCGTCGCGCTCATGGTCGGCCCGAAGATCGCCGCCCGCTTCGCCGTCCGTCGCCGACCCGCCGCGGTCGCCGCCCACGACTCCACCCCTTCCGACCGACAGCACGAGGACGTGTCATGAGCCACACCCGAGAGACCTGGCCGATCGCCGCGGCGATGCTGCAGTTCCCCGCGGTGTCCCGAACGGGGCAGCGCGTGCAGGACGCCGACGGCGAGACCTGGAGCGACGCCTTCACGCAGATCCGCGAGACCGGCTTCGACCGGGTCGAGATCAACGACAACTGGCTGCGGGTGGGCGACCTCCCGCCCGGTCGGCTCGACGAGCTGTCCGACGCGGGTCGAGCCGCCGGCGTGGTGCTCGGCAGCGTCTGCGTCGTCCGTTCGAGCATCATCGACCCGGTCGACGGGCTCGCGAACCTCGCCTACAGCCACCGCACCCTCGAGGCCGCGGCCCGACTCGGCGCCGACGTGCTGTCCATCGGCTTCCACCGCCCCCTGACGGCGGAGCAGCGCGAACGGCTCTGGTTCTGGACCGCGCAGGGCGAGATCGACGAGCCCGACGACGTCGAGAACTGGCAGCGCGCCGTCGACCGCGTCGGCGAGCTGGGTCGGCACGCCGCCGACCTCGGGCTCGAGCTGACCCTCGAGATGTACGAGGACACCTACCTCGGCACCGCGGCGAGCTCGGTGCGGCTCGTGACCGAGGTCGGGCTCGACAACGTCGGCCTCAACCCCGACGTCGGCAACCTCGTCCGACTGCACCGCCCGATCGACGACTGGGTCGAGACCCTGCACGCCACGCTGCCCCACGCCAACTACTGGCACGTGAAGAACTACGCCCGCGACGAGGATCCCTCGACCGGTCTCTACACGGCCGTCCCCACGCCGCTCGAGCTGGGCGTCATCAACTACCGCCACGCCGTCCGCGACGCGGTCGCCTACGGGTTCCGCGGCACCTTCGTCTGCGAGCACTACGGCGGCGACGGGCTCGGGGTCGCGGCGATGAACCGCGACTACCTGCGGCGGGTGCTGCCCGCCGAGGCGCCCCCCGTCGAGAGGCCGACCCGCGCCTCCTCGGCTCCCACCGCCACCGAGGAGATGGTCTCGTGACCGTGCTCGACTACGACGCGACCACCTTCGCCGACGAGGCGCTCGCCGGCTTCGTCGCCGCCCACTCCGAGCTGCGGGCGGTCGACGGCGGCATCGTCCGTCGCGCCCCCCTCGCCGACGGGTGCGTCTCGCTCGTCATCGGCGGGGGCTCGGGCCACTACCCCGCCTTCGCCGGTCTGATCGGCACGGGGCTCGCCGCGGGTGTCGCGTACGGCAACATCTTCGCCTCGCCGTCGGCCGGTCAGGTCCACCGGGTCGCGAGGGCCACCGAGCGCGGCGGGGGAGTGGTGCTCGCCTTCGGAAACTACGCCGGCGACGTGCTGAACTTCGGCCAGGCGGCCGAGAGGCTGCGGGCCGAGGGCGTCGACGTCCGCGTGATCGCGGTCACCGACGACATCGCCAGCGGCGCGGTCGGCGAGGAGTCCAAGCGGCGAGGCGTCGCCGGCGACCTGGCCGTCTTCAAGATCATCGGCGCCGCGGCCGAGGCGGGGTTCGACCTCGACCGGGTCGAGGAGCTCGGCCGTCGTGCGAACTCCCGCACCCGCTCGCTCGGCGTCGCCTTCTCGGGTTGCACGCTGCCCGGCGCCGACCGGCCCCTGTTCGAGGTCCCGCCCGGGCGCATGTCGATCGGCCTCGGCATCCACGGCGAACCCGGCATCTCGGAGGCCGATCTGCCGACCTCCCCCGAGCTGGCCGAGCTGCTCGTGGGCCGCCTCCTCGACGAGCGGCCCGAGGGCGCGGGCGACCGGGTCGTCGTGCTGCTCAACGGCCTCGGCACCTTCAAGTACGAGGAGCTCTTCGTGCTGTACGGCCATGTCGCGCGCCTGATCGGCGACGCCGGGCTGACGATCGTCCGCCCCGAGGTCGGCGAGCTGGTCACGAGTCTCGACATGTCCGGCGTCTCGGCGACCCTCTTCTGGGTCGACGACGAGCTCGAGGGGCTCTGGGCCGCGCCCGCCTCGTCTCCCGCCTTCCGGACCGGATCCGTCGAGGACGCCGTCACGGAGACCGAGGAGGCGCGGGTCGAGTCGACCGCGCCCGCCGACGATCCGCGTCACGCGGCCGCGTCGCCCCGCGTCGTGCGGGGTCTCGAGCAGGTGCGCGACGTCGTGCTCGCCGCCGAGGACGAGTTCGGGCGCCTGGACGCCGTCGCCGGAGACGGCGACCACGGGATCGGCATGTCGCGGGGCATCACTGCGGCCGTCGTCGCGGCGCGGGCCGCCCTCGATCGCGGGGCCGGCATCGGAACGGTGCTCGCCGACGCCGGCGAGGGCTGGGCGGAGAACGCCGGGGGCACGTCGGGCGCCCTGTGGGGCGTCTGCCTGACCGCCGCCGGGGGGAGTCTCGCCGCCGAAGGCGATCCGTCGTCGGCGGGGGCCTCGGCCCGGGCCGCGTCCGCCGGGCTCGCCGCGATCCAGCGTCTCGGCGGAGCGGAGGTGGGCGACAAGACGCTCGTCGACGCGTTCGCGCCTACCGTCGACGAGCTGGACCGCGCCTCCTCGGCGGGTCTCCCGCTCGCCGATGCCTGGGCCGGCGCCGCCGAGGTCGCCGAGGCCGCCGCCCGCTCGACGGCCGAGATGCGGCCGCGCCTCGGCCGGGCCCGACCGCTCGCCGAGAAGAGCGTCGGGCACCCCGACGCCGGCGCCGTCTCGTTCGCCCGCATCACCGGGGTCGTCGCACGAGCGACGGCCGCCGATCCGACCTCCGACGACCGTTCCGCTGAAAGGGACCGAGCATGACCGACACCACGACCACGACCGCGACGCCCGCGACCCCCGGGGGCGTCCCCGCCGTCCGGCCGCGCATCGCGCTGACCCTCGGCGACCCCGCCGGGGTCGGCCCCGAGCTCGCCGCCCGACTGCTCGCCGACCCCCGCAACCTCGAGCGCGCCGAGATCCACGTGCTCGCGGATCGCAGCGAGCTCGACGCGGCCGCCGCCGTCATCGGCGCCGAGATCCCGCTCAGCGACGAACCGCGGCCCGGGTACGCGACCCTGCTCGACGACTCCTCGGCCCCCGCGACGCCGATCCCCGCGCGGCAGGTCAGCCGGGAGGCCGGCGAGCGGGTGCTGCACCAGCTGCGGCGGGCCATCGCGCTCGCCAACGACGGCGCCATCGGGGCGATCGTCTTCACGCCGTTGAACAAGACGAGCCTGCACCTCGGCGGCATGGACGAGGAGGACGAGCTGCGCTGGTTCGCCAAGGAGCTGCACTACGAGGGCGTGACCAGCGAGATCAACATCATCCCCGGCATGTGGACGGCCCGCGTGACCTCGCACATCGGCATCCGGGACGTCGCCGCCCGGGTGACGACCGCCGGTGTCGTCGACGCGATCCGACTGCTGCACGGGCTGCTGCGCGACTCGGGCGTCGCCGCGCCGCGACTCGGCGTCTGCGCGCTCAACCCGCACAACGGCGAGAACGGCATCTTCGGTCGCGAGGAGATCGACGTGATCCGCCCCGGCGTCGAGGCGGCCGTGGCCGAGGGCATCGCCGTCGACGGGCCGTGGCCGTCGGACACGATCTTCGTGGGCTCGCGCGACCGCTACGACGGCATCGTCACGATGTACCACGACCAGGGTCAGATCGCCATCAAGCTGATGGGCTTCGACGGCGGCGTGACCGTGCAGGGCGGGCTGCCGGTCGTCATCGCGACGCCGGCGCACGGCACGGCCTTCGACATCGCGGGCACCGGGGTCGCCAGCGTGACGTCGAGTCAGAACGCCCTCGACGTGGCCATCGCGATCGCGGGGCGTCGGGCCGTCCCCCGTGCGGGCTGAGAGCCGGGCCCCGCGGCGCGGTCCCGGCCGGGGCGGCGGGCGCCTGCTCGTCGCCCCCGCCGACGACCCCCTGCGTGACAGACTGGTCCGATGACAGCCTCGCCCTCGACCGGTCGGCCCCGGCGGGTGTCTCTCGCCGACGGCGTCTACGACGAGCTGCTGTCGCGTCTGTTCGACAACACGCTCCCGCCCGGCACCTGGATGAACATCGACGCGCTCGCTCGTGATCTCGAGGTCTCCCAGACCCCCATCCGCGAGGCGCTCGCGCGTCTCGAGTCCACGGGGCTCGTCACCCGGGCGGCCCTCCGCGGCTACCGGGCGGCCCCGTTGCTCACCGCCAAGGAGCTCGGCGATCTGATGCACGCCCGTGCCGTCGTCGAGCCGGCCAACGCGGCCCTCGCGGCGGCGCACGCGACGGAGGCGTTCCTGGCGGGGCTCGACGAGTCGATCGAGCGGCTCGCGACCTCGCCGACCGGCCCCACCGTGCACGAGTACCACTCGTACTGGCAGGCCGACGAGCAGTTCCACGACCTCATCGCGCGGCAGGCCGACAACGCTTTCCTCTACCGCGCCTTCGAGTCGCTCGGCGGTCAGGCCCAGCGCTTCCGCATGTTCGGGGGGCTCGGCGTCACGGACGCCGAGTACGCCATCGCCGAGCACCGGGCGATCCGGACGGCGCTGGCCTCGGGTCGGCCCGAGGCCGCCGAGGCCGCGATGCTCGACCACGTCGTCAACGTGCGCATCCGCTCGCTCGACTGACCCGACCGCGGGCCCGGTTCAGGAGGCGCGGCGCGGGGGAGTCCCGCACCGCCCCTCCTGAACGCCCCGGTCAGTCCTCGCGCGGGACGCGCACGCGCAGCGCACCCGCGTCGACGGTCGTGCGGAAGCCGATGGCGGTGCCGAAGCCGTCGCCGTCGAGCTCGATCTCCGCGGGCTCCGACAGCTTCGCGGTCAGCTGCTTCGCCTTGACGTAGTTCAGGGCCGCGATCTCGCGCGACCCGACGATCCGCTTGAGCGGGGTGCGCTGGACCAGCCCGTTCTCGATCAGCACCTTGCCGATGATCTGCAGCCAGTGGACGATGCCCTCGGGGCGCAGCATCATCACGTCGAAGACGCCGTCGTCGATGGCCGCGTCGGGCAGCAGCAGGATGTTGCCGGTGAGCGTGCCGCAGTTGCCGACGATGACGGTGTTCGCGTGCATCCGCTTCGTCGGGCCGTCGTCGAACCGGTACCGGAGCTTGAGGGTGTTCTCGTCGCGCAGCGCGACGACGATGGCCTTGACGTAGGCGAGCCAGCCGATCTTGGCCTTGAGGTCCTCGTCGGTCGCGGCGAGCATCTTCGCGTCGATGCCGACGCCCGCCATCACGAGGAACGCGTGCTTCTGGATCGACCCGTCGGCGGCGCGGATCTCGATGCGCCCGAGGTCGATGGCGCGATCCCGGCCGGTGAAGGCCGTGTGGATCGAGTTGTCGACGTCGTCGAGCGTGAGGTTCATGTTGCGGGCGAGCAGGTTGCCGGTCCCCGACGGCAGCAGGGCGAACGCGACGTCGCGGTCGGCGATCGTCTCGGCCACGATCCGCACAGTCCCGTCGCCGCCGGCGGCGATCACCAGGTCGACCCCCGCCTCCAGCGCCTCGAGCGCGGCACCGCGGCCCGGGTCCTCCTTCGACGTGCTGAACCACAGCGTGTCGTCCCACCCGGCCGCGGTCTGCTCGCGATCGACGACCGCCTTGACGGCGTCGAGATCGATCTTGATGGGGTTGTAGACCACGGCTGCGCGCATGACGACTCTCTGTCGAGGGGACGGAGCCTCCATGAAACCGCAGATCGGCGCCCGGTGGTCGCTCCCGAAGTCTCAGCCGGGGCGATCGGCGTCGGGCCGGTCGACCAGATGCGCCGTCACGGTCACCAGCGTCTGCCCGCCGTCGTCCGCCTCGAGTCGGGTGCGGAGCGCCTCGGCGGCCCGACCGAGGATCTCGGGCGTCGACCCGTCGAGGTCGGTGGCGACGTGGGCGGTCACGGCGACGAGTCCCTCGCTGCGGTCGACGAGCACGAGTCCCGTCGAGTCCGCCCAGTCGAGCTCGGCGGCGACGGCGCGCACGGTCGACTCGACCGCGGGGTGGGCGTCGAAGACGTCGATGACGCCCTCGACCCGTCGCAGCAGGTCGGTCAGGGTCTGCGACAGTCGGTCGTCGGTGGTCATGGGTCGTCCGTCCGGGGGAGGAAGACGTCGTCGATCACGATGTCGACGGCGGCGATCGTCAGGTGGGTGTGGCGCGTCAGGGTCTCGACGATGCGGGCACGGAGGTCGTCCGCGACGCCGCGGATGTCGTCGCCGTAGCGGACGGCCGCCGTGACCTCGACGGTGACGGGCGCGCCGGGCGTCGTCACGTCGCCGCTGAAGGTGGTGGCTCCGAGCACGACCCCGCCGTCGGCGTCGCCGGTCCGACGGACGAGTCCCCGGGCGGCCGCCTCGGTGATGCGCAGGTCGATGCCGGCGTCGGGGTGCCCGAGGGGGATCTCCCGACCGCCGACGACCTCGCGTCGGATCGACTCGAGCAGACCGCTGATCCACCGGCCGTCGCGATCGGGCTCGCGGGTCGCCTCGTGCTCGAGGGAGGCGCGTGACAGGTCGTGCACCTGGGCGAGCGAGATGAGATAGAGACGGCAGGCCGCCGAGCCCTCGATGCCGGGGTCGCGGGGCGTGCGGCCGCTGTCGAGGTAGTCGCTGAGGCGTTCGACGGAGTAGCCGTCGACGGTCTGATCGGGCAGGGCGTCATCGGGGATCGTCATCGCCATGCCTCCATCTCCGTCATCAGGAAGGTGCGTGCCCTTGCTATGCAGCCACGGACGGTCGAGACCGACATCCCCAGGGCCTCGGCGATCTCGGCGTACGAGTACTCGGCCGTCTCGCGCAGCAGCCAACAGCGTCGCTGGTCGAGGGGCAGCTTGTCGAGAGCCGACCACATCGCGTCCATCTGGAACCGCGTCTCGACGACGCGATCGGGGGACTGCGACCGGGGGGCCTCGTGGTCGCGCTGGTCGATGTCGTCGTGGTCGCGGCGGACCCTGAGGCGGTCGATGCTCTTGTTGCTGACGATGCGCATCATCCAGTTGCGGATCTGCGCGGGGTTCTCGAGATCGCCCAGTCGGCGCCACGCCGTCAGGAAGGCGTCCTGCACGACGTCGTCGGACTCGAGGTCGGAGCCGAGGAGGCGCGAGGCGTACACGCGCATCAGCGGACCGTGTCGACGGGCCAGGACCTCGTAGGCGTGGACGTCCCCGTCGCGTGCGCGAGCGGCGAGGAGCGCGTCGCCGGCGTCGGGGAGGGGATCGTCGGCGGTGATGACGTCCTCCTCGCAGCGATCCGGTCGGGCGATCGGTCGATCGCGCCCTCCGTGGATACCACCTCGCCGTCCGGCGGGTCGCGGCGCTGGCCGGTAACGGCTGTCGGGCCGGGCCGCGGGTGTCGGACGGGCCGCAAAACGAGTCTCCGGAGCGCGGAGTCTGAAAGGAGTCTGAATGACCGTGACCTCCGCCGGGCTCGATGCGTCTGAATGATGTGTCCCGCTTCACGGGCACCGCAGGACCTGCCAGCAGGCCCCGCGACATCGACATCAAGGAGCAGTCCCATGAGCACCGTCACTCCCGCCACCACCGGCTCCGCCGCCGCGAAGACCTCGGGCGCCTCGACCGCCGGCAAGAACACGATCGCCGACGGCGTCGTCTCGAAGGTCGCCGGCATCGCCGCCCGCGAGGTCCGTGGAGTCCACGACCTCGGCAACGGCGCGGCCCGTGCCATCGGCGCGATCCGCAACGCGATCAACCAGCAGGACCGCAGCCAGGGCGTCTCCGTCGAGGTCGGCGAGAAGCAGGTCGCGGCCGACATCGTGATCGTCGCCGAGTACCCGGTCGAGCTCCAGCGCGTCGCCGACGAGGTCCGCAAGTCGGTCTCCGAGGCCATCTCGCAGGTCGTCGGCATGGAGGTCGCCGAGATCAACGTCACCGTCTCCGACGTGTACATCCCCTCGGACGACAACGACGACGACGCCGACGACAGCCGCGTCCAGTGACCGCCACGACCACCGGCATGCTCGTCGGCGCGGTCCTCGCGCTGACCGCAGTGGCCTTCGGGTTCTGGGCCTTCATCTTCGTCGCGATCGCCATGGCCGTCGGCTTCGGCGTCGGACGTGTCGTCGAGGGCAAGCTCGACGTCCGTGGTCTCGCGGACGCCCTCCGCGGGCGGCGGTCGTCGTGACCGCGGCGGTGACGGCCGACCAGACCCTCCACGGCCGGAACAAGATCACGTCGCGTGCCGTCCGCCGGGTCGTGTCGGCCGTCACCGCGGAGGCCCTCGAGGTCACCGCGTCCGACGTGTCGGTCGAACTGGCCGACCGTGACGGCGCGCTCAGCGTGATCGCCAAGACCCCCATCCGGATCACTCCGCTGGGGCTCCCCACCCGTTCGTCGGGCACCCTGCTCGAGCGCCTCACCTCGGCGCAGAGCACCATCCGCGACCGCGTCCTGCAGTTGACCGGATCGTCCATCGACCGCGTCGACCTCCAGATCACCGGCGCCGAACTCCGTGAGAGGAAGCGGGTCTCATGAGCAGCAGCTCGCTCTACCGGCGCATCGTGCGCCGCGAGACGCATTCGTCGCGGGCCGTCATCGCGATCACCCTCGCGGTGATCCTGATCGTCGTGCTCGCCTGGATCGGCACGGAGTCCGTGCTCGCCGCCATCGGTCAGCAGCCCCTGCTCGTGGCGCCGGCCGACGCCGCCGGTGCGGTCCTCGACGCCGCCGGAGCGGCCGTGGGAGTGCTCACGGCCATCGGCGCCGTGGTGGCCCTGATCGGTCTCGTCCTCATCATCGTGTCGCTCGCCCCCGGGCGCCGCGGTCGCCGTGCCGGAGGGATCGGACGCACCGCGGCCGTCGTCGACGACCGGGTCATCGCCCGTTCGCTCGCCCGCACGGCCAGCTACGCCGGCGACGTCGACCCCTCGCAGGTCAGCGTCAGCGTCGGCAAGCGGAAGGCCCTCATCGAGGTGACCCGCACCTCCGGTCGCAACACCGACGTGCGCAGCATCGACGAGGCCGTCCGCGACGAGCTCGACGCGTACGACTTCAGCCCGGCGCTCAAGCACACCGTGCGCCTGTCCAAGAAAGGAACGGTCGGAGCATGAACAACACCAATCGCGCCCTGAACCGCCTCCTCGTCTTCGTGATCGGCCTCGTGCTGCTCGCCGGCGGCGCCGCCGTCGCCGTCGGGGCCCTCTGGCCCGACGTCCGCGACACCGTCTCGGGCGCCGCATCCGACGCCTCCGGTCCCGTCTCGGACGCCCTCTCGGGCGACCAGGTGTGGATCCTCTGGGTCGTCGCCGCAGCCTCGCTGGTGCTCATCCTGCTGCTCGTCTGGTTCGCGTTCCGTCAGGGGCACGGTCAGACCGGCGAGCTGCTGACGGTGGACGAGGGATCGTCGCGGAACGAGCCCACCGGTGGCCGTCTCGTCATCGACGCCAAGGTCGCCGAGCAGGTCCTCGAGGAGGCGCTGGCCGACACGGCGGGCATCGTCTCGATCGACGTCACGGCGTTCCGGGTGAAGGGCGAGAACGTCCTCCGCATCACGGCGAACGCCCGCAAGGGCGCCTCGCCCGTCGAGATCCGTCGCAGCATCGACCAGGCGGTCTCCCGCTGGGATGCGCTGCTCGGCACCGAGACGCCCGTGGTCGTCCAGATCAACGGCGGGCTCCGCACGCAGATGGCCTCCGCCACCCGCCTCGACTGAGCCGGTCCCGACCGGATGCCCGGTCGCCGCAGCATCCGCACCACCGGTGATGGCCCTCGACCTCCCCCCGAGGACGAGGGCCATCACCGTCTCCCGACCCGCACGACACCGCGTCACCCCGCATCACGATGAAAGGACGGCCTCATGACCGAGTCCACCCACCACGTCACCCCCATCGACCTCGACTCGGCCGGTCCGTCCGCCCCGGAGACGCCGGAGCAGCGCCTCGAGCGCACCATCGCCGTCACCGTCCTCGGCGTGACGGGCGTGCACCGCCTGGGCAGCGGGGCGGCCCGCGTCGTCGGCGCCGTCCGAACCGCTCTCGGCTCGGCGGACTCCGCCGGCGTGACGGTCGCCACGACCGACACCGGGCTGAAGGTCGACGTCTCGGTCGTCGCCGAGTACCCGACCAACGTCACCGAGCTGGCCGACACCATCCGCACGCAGGTGCGGCACGCCGTCGGCCAGCTCGAGGGCGAGCCGGTCACCATCGACGTCGTCGTGACCGACGTGCACGGCCCGTTCGACGAGGCCGACGCCGCCAAGGCCGCCGCCGACTCCGAGAAGGCGGAGGAGCGCAAGCGCGCCATCGCCGAGAAGAAGGCCCAGGCGAAGGAGGCCGCCGCGGCGGTCGGGGCCGAGGCCACCGAGACGGCCGACCGCGCGAGGACCGGCGCCGCCGACGCGTTCGACGACGCCAAGGACGCCGCAGCCGGTGCTCTCGACGTCGCCAAGGGCAAGGCGGCCGACGCCCTCGACGGCATCGCGGACGCGGTCGACTCCCGCGGCGCCGAGCGCACCCCGGGCGCCGACACCGCAGCCGCGCGCACGGCCGACACCGCCGACGACGCCGTCGAGCGCACGGACGACCCGGCCGCCGAGACCACGACGGCCACCGTCGCACCCTCGGCCGCGCAGGCCGCCGCGGACGCCGCTCAGGCCGCCGCTGACGCGGCTCAGGCCGCCGCCGACGCGGCCGAGGCGGCCGCTGCGGCCGCCGACGACACCGCCGACTCCGCGTCGGCGGACGGCCCCTCCGCGACGGACCGCGTCGACGACTGGTTCGCCACGGACGACGACGCGGACGACGAGGCCACCGCAGCCCGTGAGGCGGCGGACTCCGCCGCGGCCGACCGGGCCGACGCAGCCGCCGCCCCCGACGCGGACGGCCGGGACCGCTGATGCTCGGCCGTCGATCGGCCGGGGCGCGACGGGCCCGCCCGCGGGCCGTCTGGGCCGCGCTGATCACGTCGACGATCGTCTGCCTCGTGATCGTGGTGGGTGTGCTCATCCCCGTGCTGACCCTCATCGGGGCGGCCGACGGCGGCACCGCCGGCGCGCTCGACGTCCCCGTCGGCGGGATCGTCGCCGCGATCGCGATCGGCTACATCCTCGCGCTCGTGCTCCTGGCGCTCATCGTCACGGTCCGCAACGGGCCGCTGGCCTGGGTCCTCGGCGTGGCGGCCGTCGTGTCGACGCTCCTCGTGTCGCTGTGGCCGCTCGTCGCGGTGGCGATCGCCGGCGTCGACCAGGTGCAGGACGTCGTCCCGTTCATCCAGGATCTCGTCCGTCAGTACGTCCCCGGGGCCTGACCCGCGCCTCCTCGGTCGATGACGGAGCCCCAGGCCGGCACGACGACCCGGCGGTCCGCGCCCTCGTCGCCGTCCGGCCCGGCGACGCGGAGGCTCACCTCCGACGACGTGAGGTTCGCCGCGATCAGCCGGAGACCGGCCGCGGTGGCGACACCGGCCAGGCGGACGCCCTCGGGCAGGGCGTCCGTCGGCTCGTGCACCGCCCCTCCCGAGAGCCGTGACAGCGCCTCGACGACCTCGGCGGCCGGCGTCGCCGCGCCCGTCCCGTCACGCAGGCCCCGCGGCCCGAGGGATTCGAAGAACGACAGGCTCGCGACCCCCGGCACGGCCAGGGCCACCGCGCTCGCGACCACCCACGCGGCCGTCGCCGTCGACCCCTGACGGTGGTCGACGGTCTCGGGCCCGCCGCGCCCCGACGATCCGGACGTCGCCACGGCGTTGAACCGCGGACGCAGCGTGATCGGCCCGACGTGCACCCGTCCGCTCGGCGCCATCGCGACGGCCTGTCGGGCGACCAGTCGCTGCATCGCGACGGACTCCCCGATCTGGAACACGTCGGTCGCGTGCATCTGCGGCGTGATGCTGAAGGTCCACGAGTCCAACCCGTCGGGCAGCCCCGTCCGACCGCGGTTGAGTTCGGTGAAGTGCGAGCGCGCCCCGCCGACCCGCTCGGGGTCGAGACCGGCCGCGACGAGTCCGTCGCCGAGGAGGCGCGCGGCCGTCGGTGTCGTCACCTGCGTCACCGAGTCGAAGACCCCCGCACGCACCACCCGGCACCCGGCCAGGGCCGCCGTCACGGCTCCGATCGCCGTCCCGTCGCCGGGTGCGACGACGATGCGGACGTCGAGGGCGACGGGCCCGGCCTCCGACACGGCGCGGGCGAGGTCGGCCCGCCACGCGGGCTCGGTCGTGTCGACCTCGACGAGGAGGGTCGGACCGGGCGGAGGCGCGGCGGACGTCCCGACGGCGCCCGCGGAGGTCCCCACCTCGGGGAGCACCGCACCCGTGGGCGCCAGGCGGATCGACGACGTGCGGGCCGGGGGAGCGGGTGAGGCGACGGAGCGTCGGGAGACCCGGAGCGTCAGGGTCTGCCGCACCGCGCCTCCCTCGGGGATCTCGAAGGGGAACGGCCGGCTCAGCGGACGGCTGTAGGTCTTGAAGGAGGCGTCGGTCCAGTTGCGCTGGTCCTCCATCTCGAAGACGTCGCCGTCGACGGTCAGGTCGACGTCGAGAGCGTCGACGGCCCACGCCAGGGCGCGGATGTCGCGCGCGGGCTGATGCGGGGCGACGTCGACGGGGAACGCCGTCGACGTCGTCCCGCCGCCGGGGTGACGCACGACGAGCGCGGCGCCGGCGGACGACGGCGGGTGCAGCACGACGAGACCGACCCGGTTGGCCCGGCAGGCGCGGGTCGCGGTCGCGGAGAAGGCGACCGTCAGGGCGTCGGCATCCGTGGCGGTGCCGTCACGGGTCGTCATCTCGAGGCCGCCGACGAGCGCGACGCCGCGGCCGCTGAGCCGCAGGTCGATCCGGGCGGCGCCGTCCGGTCCGTCGAGACGCAGCCCCGTGCGCCGGGCGTCGGCCGTGCCCCAGTCCGCGTCGCGCGCCACGGCACGGACCCCGCGCAGCACCACCACGCCCTCGAAGCGGATGTGGGCCAGCTCATCGCCGCGCAGCTCGATCGCCCACGGGCCGGATCGCAGCTCGACGGGCGCCGGGGTCGACTCGCGCCAGGCGGCGTCGTCGACGCGGTGGTCGTCGAGACGTCCGCGCAGGGTCTCGTCGCGCCAGTCGGTCACGACGCGGTCACAGCGCCGTCATGCCGCCGTCGACGGCGAAGAGGCTGCCCGTCGCGAACGCGGCGTCGTCGCTCGCCAGGAACACCATGATCCCCTCCACGTCGGCGGGGGTGCCCGCACGACCCAGCGGGATGCGACCGACGATGCCGGCCCGTGCCTCCGGGTCATCGCTGATCGCCGTGACGAGCCCGGTCTCGGTGTAGCCCGGCACCACGGTGTTGACGCGGATGCCGCGATCGGCGTACGCCGCGGCGGCCGTCCGCGCGAGACCGTGGATGCCGGCCTTCGACGAGCTGTAGGCGGTGAACTCGGCGCCCTCGCCGGTGAGACCCGTGGGGCTGCCGGTGAGGATCAGGCTGCCGCCCTCGTGGTCGAGCATCGAACGGATCGCGTGCTTGACGGTGAGGAACGTGCCGGTCAGGTTCGTGTCGATGGTCCGACGCCAGACGTCGAGGTCGAGGTCGGCGGCCGGCGCATCCTGCCCGAAGAGCTGGATGCCGGCGTTGGCCACCACGACGTCGGGAGCCCACCCGTCCGCCGCGAGATCGGCGAAGGCGCGACCCACCGACTCCTCGTCGGTGATGTCCATGGTGATGCTGCGGGCGGCGCCGTCGCCCGCCGACGCGGCGGCGTCGTGAGCGGCGGTCTCGGCGCGCTCGCCGTCGCGGTCGGCGAAGACGACGCGCGCCCCCTCGGCCGCGAAGCGCCGGGCGACCGACTCCCCGATGCCGGTCGCGGCGCCCGTCACGAGCGCCGTCCTGCCTGTCAGTCGTCCGGTCATGGTCCGTCACCTCTCTGTACACGGTCGCGGTCAGTCTGCCGGAAACGGCGACGCGAGGTGAGGCGACCGGAATGACGCGTGCCGCACCGGGGTTGCACGACACATGACGTCACCCGCGACCATCGGAATCCTCGGCGCCGGCAAGGTCGGCACCGTGCTCGCCCGCCTCCTGCACGCCGCGGGGCACCCCGTGCTGCTCTCCGGCTCGGGCGACCCCGCCCGCATCGGCCTCATCGTCGACGTGATCGCGCCCGGCGCACGCGCCGTCTGGTCGGAGGAGGCGGCCCGCGAGGCCGACATCGTCGTGCTCGCCCTGCCGCTCGGCAAGCTGGATTCCGTGCCCGTCGCCGCCCTCGACGGCAAGATCGTCGTCGACGCCATGAACTACTGGTGGGAGACCGACGGCATCCGCGACGATCTCGCCGACGTCCGCCGGTCGACGAGCGAGCTCGTCCAGGGTCACCTGCCGGGCTCGATCGTCGTCAAGGGCTTCAACCACATGGGGTATCACGACCTCGACGAGGGCGCGCTGCCGGCGGGCGACCCCGAGCGCAAGGCCATCGCCCTGGCGGCGGACGACGAGGCGGCGCTCGCGCGGGTGGCCGCCCTCGTCGACGCCATCGGCTTCGACCCGGTCGCCCTGCCCAGCCTCGCCGACGGCATCTCCCTCGAGCCGGGTTCCCTCGCCTTCGGAGCCAACGTCGGCGCCGCCGAGCTCGTCGAGACCGCCCGCTCCTTCTGGTCGTCGCAGCGCGGCCTCGCCGTGGGCCGCGCCCGAGCCCGGGACGCGGCGACCGAGCCCGCCTGACCCGCGCCTCCCACCCGGCGACCGAGCCCGCACGCCGGGGCGACCTGCGTGCGAGCGTGTCGGCGACGAGTCCTTAGCCATGGTTACGACCATGACCATGGGTAAGGTGGGGTCATGGTCGAGGTCCGGGTGTCGTCGTGGCCCGAGGTGCGATTCGAGTCGCGCCCGGGGGAGTCCGACGATGACGCGCCCGCTTCGCGTCGAGCGCGTCTGCGCAGCCGCGGCCCGTACGAGGCCGCGGTGACGCCCGCGATCTCGGCGACCGCGCCCCCGCAGCTGTCCGCCGATCTCATCGTCGATGCGGAGGACGCGGTCGCCGAGCTGTCGCGGTTCGATGCCGAGGTCGGTGCGTTCGCGGCCCCCTTCGCATCGATCCTCCTGCGGAGCGAGAGCGCCTCGAGCTCGGAGATCGAGAACCTCACGGCGATGCCGCGAGGGATCGCGCTGGCCGCACTCGGCCGCAGGTCCGGTGCGAACGCCCGCCTGGTCGTCGCGAACGTGCATGCGATGGAGGCGGCGCTGACCCTGGCCGACGATCTCGACGAGGCCGCCGTGATCGGCATGCACGCCGCCCTGCTGATCGAGGATCAGCCCCATCTCACGGGTTCCTGGCGCGATCAGCAGGTCTGGATCGGCGGAACGGGTCGCAGCCCGCACACGGCGGACTTCGTCCCCCCGCACGCCGACCGCGTCCCCGCCGCCATGACCGATCTCGTCGCGTTCGCCGGGCGGACCGATCTCCCCGCGCTGGTCCACGTCGCGCTGACGCACGCGCAGTTCGAGACGATCCATCCCTTCCCCGACGGCAACGGGCGCACGGGGCGCGCGATCGTGCACTCGATGCTGCGACGGCTGCGGATCACGCGTCAGGTCACCGTGCCCGTCTCGGCGGGGCTCCTCCGCGACACCGCGGGGTACTTCGCGGCCCTCGGCGCCTATCGGCGGGGTGACGTCGAGCCCATCGTCCGCGCCTTCGTCGACGCGACGATGTCGGCCGTCGTCAACGGTCGTGCTCTCGTCTCGGACCTCACGACGATCCGTCTCGACTGGGACGACGTGACGAGTGCGCGGCAGGGCTCGGTCGGCCGGCGCATGCTCGGTCTCCTGCAACGTCAACCCGTGGTCGACGTGCCCTCGGTCGCCCGCGAGCTCGGGGTCGCGACGAACAACGCCCGGGCCGGCATCGAGCGTCTCGTCGGCGACGGGATCCTCCAGCCGATCGGCGACGCCCGTCGGGGTCGGCTGTACGAGGCGCCCGACGTGCTCGTCGCGCTCGACGCGTTCGCCGTCCGGGCGAAGAGGGGGCTGCCCTGAGCGCCCGCTCGGATTCCCGTCCAGCCGCCGCCTGGGCGATTCTGCGTATTTCTTCGTTCATCTTGTTTTCTGTGGGTTCCGCGACGTAGAGTCTCGTCAACGCGACGGGAGCCCCGTCGAGGCAGCACGCAGACGACGAAGAGGTCACCGGATGTACGCGACGGAACGCTACGAGTCGATCGCCGACGATCTGCGCACCGTCGGCCGCGTCTCGGTCGCCGATCTCGCCGCCCGGTTCGACGTCACCCCCGAGACCGTCCGTCGCGATCTCGATCAGCTCGAGCAGTCGGGTCTGCTCCAGCGCGTCCACGGCGGGGCGGTCGCCGCGGGGCGCTCCAGCATCCGCGAGCTCAGCCTCAGCGAGCGCGAGGGGCAGCACTCGCCCGAGAAGACCGCCGTCGCCGCCGCGGCCGCCCGGCTCGTCCCGGCGACGTTCACGGGTTCGATCGCCATCGACGCCGGCACGACGACGGCCGCCGTCGCCGCCCGGCTCGCCGCGTGGGTCCCGGCCGAGCCCGGAACCGTGCTCACCGTCATCACCAACGCGGTGCCGATCGCCGCGCTGCTGCAGCACAGCCCGCACATCGACCTGCATCTGCTGGGCGGCCGCGTCCGCGGGCTGACCAGTGCGGCCGTGGGCACGACGACCGTCGACCAGATCCAGGCCCTGCGCCCCGACATCGTCTTCGTCGGGGCGAACGGGGTCAGCGCCGGCTTCGGCCTCTCGACCCCCGACGAGTTCGAAGGAGCCGTCAAGGCCGCCTACGTGCGGGCCGGGCGCCGCGTCGTCGCCGTGGTCGACCGCACCAAGCACGGCGAGGAGGCGCTGGTCCGGTTCGCGCGCCTCCCCGAGATCGACACCGTGGTCACCGACGCGGCCCCCGCGCCCGACCTCGCCGACGCGCTCGCCGGGGCCGACGTCGAGGTGATCGTCGCATGACCACCGCACCCTCCGAGAGAGCAGCACGCATGATCCTCACCGTCACCGCCAACCCCTCGCTCGACCGCACCATCGAGCTCTCGGCGCCTCTGCAGCGCGGGGGAGTGCAGCGCTCCGCCGGCACGACCGACGAGCCGGGCGGCAAGGGCGTGAACGTCTCGCGCGCCCTCGCCGCGTCGGGCGCCGAGACCGTCGCCGTGCTGCCCGGCGCCCTCGACGACCCCGTGCTGGTCGCCCTGCGCGAGCGCGGCGTGCCCACGGTCAACCTGCCGATCGCCGCGCGACTCCGCTCGAACGTCACGGTCACCGAACCCGGCGGCACGACGACCAAGATCAACGAGCTCGGCCCCGACCTCAGCGAGCACGCCGACGAGCTGACGGCCCTGATCGTCCAGCACGCGGCCCTCGCGTCGTGGCTCGTGCTGGCCGGGTCGCTGCCGCCCGGTCTGCCGACGACCTGGCTCGCCGACGTCGTCGTCGCGGTCCGCGCGGCGCACGGCGACGACGCCCCGCGCATCGCGGTCGACTCGTCGGGCGAGCCGTTCGCGGCGCTCATCGCATCGGGAGTCGGCGTCGACCTCGTGAAGCCGAACGCCGACGAGCTCGCCGAGATCGTCGGCGGCGACCCCCTCGCGTACGAGGCCGACCCCGCCTCCGCCGTCGAGGGCGCCCGCAGGCTCCGCGCGCTCGGCGTCGAGACCGTGCTGCTGACCCTCGGCAGCGCCGGGGCCGTCCTCCTCGACGGCGAGGGCTCGTGGTTCGCCGCCGCCCCCGTCATCACCGCCCTGAGCACGGTGGGCGCCGGCGACTCGTCGCTGTCCGGCTACCTGCTCGCCGAGACGGCCGGCGCCCCCGCGTCCGCCCGCCTCGCCCAGGCCGTCGCGTCGGGAGCCGCCGCGGCGGCCCTGCCCGGCAGCATCGTCCCCTCCCTCGACCAGACCTTCCCTGACGACATCGACGTCGTCCCGGTGGCCCCCGCGGCCGTCGGGCACCTCTGAGCAGCGTCGCCCACACCCAAGGAGCAGAACACCATGTCATCCCTCATCAGCACCGACCTCGTCGGTCTCGACGAAGACCTGGGCGGTACGTCGACCGACGTCATCCGCGCCCTCGCCGCGCGCGTCGCGGCCTCGGGGCGCGCCGGCTCGGCCGACACGCTCGCCGACGACGCCATCAAGCGCGAGGCCTCCGTCGGCACGGGCGTGCCCGGCGGCATCGCGATCCCGCATGCGCGCTCGGCGTCCGTCACCGAGCCGACGCTCGCGTTCTCGCGTCTCGCCCGCACGGTGCCCTTCGGGGCTCCCGACGGCGACGCCGACATCGTCTTCATGATCGCCGTGCCCGAGGGCGCCGACAGCGACCACATGACGGTGCTCTCGACGCTCGCCCGTGCGCTCATCCGCGACGACTTCACCGCGGCCCTCCGCGCGGCGAAGACCCCGGCCGACATCGTGAAGCTCGTCGACGACGAGGTCAGCGGCGAGGTCGCCGAGACGCGCGGCGCGACCGGGACGTCCGCGAGCGGCGCGACCAGCGCCTCCTCGGCCGCCGGAGCCGCCGGAGCCGCCGGAGCCGCCGGAGCCGCCGGAGCCGCCGGCGCCCGCCGCCCGAAGCTGGTCGGCGTCACCGCCTGCCCCACCGGCATCGCCCACACCTTCATGGCCGCCGACGCGCTGGTCGCCGCGGCGAAGCGCCTCGGCGCCGACCTGCAGATCGAGACGCAGGGTTCGGCGAAGGTCACCCCGCTCGACCCGGCGGTCATCGCCGAGGCCGACGCCGTCATCTTCGCCGTCGACGTCGACGTGCGCGACCAGTCGCGGTTCGCCGGCAAGCCCGTCGTCCGCGGGCCGGTCAAGCGCGGCGTCGACGCGCCCGACGCCATGGTGCGAGAGGCCCTGGCGGCCGCCACCGACCCGGACGCCGCGCGCGTCGCGGGCTCGGCGACGGCGGGCGAGGCCTCGGCCCAGGGCAAGCAGAGCTTCGGCTCGTCGCTGAAGCGCTGGCTGCTGACCGGCGTCTCGTACATGATCCCGTTCGTCGCCGGCGGCGGTCTGCTGCTCGCCCTCGGGTTCCTGCTGTCGGGTTACGAGATCGCCGGCAACGCCGCGACCGTCCTGACCGACTACTCGCTGACGAACCTGCCGCCCGAGGGGCTGCAGTACTTCCTCGGAGCCGCGGCGTTCCAGATCGGCAACCTGTCGATGGGCTTCCTGGTGGCCGCCCTGGCCGGGTACATCGCCTACGCGATCGCCGACCGACCCGGCATCGCCCCCGGCTTCGTCGCCGGTGCCGTCGCCGTCTTCATGGGCGCCGGCTTCATCGGCGGTCTGGTCGGCGGTCTGCTCGCCGGATTCGCCGCCTACTGGATCGGCCGGCCCACCGTGCCGCGCTGGCTCCGCGGTCTCATGCCCGTGGTGATCATCCCGCTGCTGGCGTCGATCTTCGCGTCCGGCCTGCTCGTCCTCGTGCTCGGCGGCCCCATCGCCGCGCTGACGGTCGCGCTGACCGACTTCCTCAACGGTCTGAGCGGCGGTGGGGCCATCGTGCTCGGCATCATCCTCGGTCTGATGATGTGCATCGACCTCGGCGGACCGGTCAACAAGGTCGCCTACTCGTTCGCCGTCGCCGGGCTCTCGGCCGGGTCGATCGGCGACAACCCCGCTCCGCTGATGATCATGGCCGCGGTCATGGGCGCCGGCATGGTGCCCCCGCTCGCCATGGCGCTCGCCTCGACCGTGCTTTACCGCAAGGGCTTCACGCAGGTCGAGCGGTCGAACGGCGCGGCGGCCTGGCTGCTGGGCGCCTCGTTCATCTCCGAGGGCGCGATCCCGTTCGCCGCGGCGGACCCGCTGCGCGTCATCCCGGCCAGCATGGTGGGAGGCGCGGTGACCGGAGCTATCTCGATGGCCGCCGGAGTCACGTCGCAGGCCCCGCACGGTGGTTTCTTCGTCTTCTTCGCCATCGGCAACCTCGGCATGTGGGCTCTCGCGATCGTCGCGGGCACCGTGGTGAGCGCGTTCACGCTCGTGCTGCTCAAGCGCTTCGTCCGCCGCGGCACCCCCGCCGAGGTCGACGCCTCGACCGAGGCCGCCGAGGCCGGCTCGGTCGTCGGCCAGCGCAGCCCCGTGGTCGCGTAGGCCCCGCCGCCGCAAACCCGCCACGACGTCGACACCCCGCCACCGGATCCGGTGGCGGGGTGTCGATCGTGTGGCGGGGAGGCCGAGGAGGCGCTACTCGGTCTTCTCCGTCTGCCACTTCTCGGGCGCACGGTCGCCGTTCGGGCGCACCGGGCGCACGTCGCCCACGATCGGGATGGCCCGCTTCCGCAGGGCCCAGAGGTAGCGCACGAAGAAGTGCGTGAGGGTCGACAGGCGGTTGCCGTTGCCCAGCAGGCTCGTGATGTGCACGAAGACCCACAGCAGCCAGGCGACCGGGCCGGTCATGGTGAAGCCGTTCGGCAGCTGCACGACGGCGGCGTTCGTCCCGACCGTCGCCATGGTGCCCTTGTCGTGGTATTTGAAGCGCTCGAGCCGCTTGCCGGCGAACAGGCGCTGGATCTGCTCGCCGATGTGCTCGCCGCCCTGGATCGCCGGCTGGGCCAGCTGGGCGAGGGCGTCGTCGGTGGCGGCGATGTCGCCTGCGGCGAAGATGCGGTCGAGGCCCTTGACGGTGAGATCGTCGTTGACCTGGATCCGCCCGCCGTGGGTCTGGGGCACGCCCCAGCCGGCGACCTCGGCGTGCGCGGCGACCCCGGTGGCCCAGACGACCAGCTCGGCGGGGATGAACTCGCCGTCGGCGGCGACGACGCCGTCGGGCCGGACCTCCTCGACGCCCGTGTCGAGACGCAGGTCGACGCCGCGCTTGCGCAGCACCTTGGCGGCGTAGCGACGCAGGCGCGGGGCGAACGGCTTGAGCAGCTCCCCGCTGCGGTGCACGAGGGTGATCGTGATGCTCGAGGCGTCGATCTCGGGGTAGGCGTCCTTCAGGGCCTGATCGCGCAGCTCGGCCAGCGACCCGGCCATCTCGACGCCCGTCGCGCCTCCGCCGACGATGACGACCCGCACCTCACCGCTGCCCTGCGACGCCGCGGCGTTCTCGAGCTGCGTGAAGAGCTCGTCGCGGATGCGGAGCGCCTGCGATCGCGAGTACATCGAGTACGCGTACTCGTAGGCGCCCTTGGTGCCGAAGTAGCTGGTGTTGACGCCGTTGGCGAGCACGAGGGCGTCGTAGGCGATCTCCTCGCCGTCGCGCAGCGTGATGATGCGCTCGTCGGCGCGGACGGTCGTGAGCAGCCCGTGACGGAACTCGGCGTTCGACTGCTTCGAGCGGAGGCTCCGCAGGAAGTACGTGACGTCGCCGGCGTTGAGACCGCCGGTCGCCACCTGGTACATGAGCGGCTGGAACATGTTGTAGACGTGCCGGTCGATGAGGGTGATCCGGACGTCGGCCTTGCGCAGGGCCCGCATGGCGGCGATGCCGGCGAACCCTCCGCCGACGATGACGACGTGCTTGCGGTGGTCTTCGCTCATGCTGAGCTCCTGCGGGTGTCGATGGCGTGCGGATCCCCATCGACCCTTGATCTCACGGCCCTGGTGCGGCCAGGCGCGAGCTTACTCGCCTCGGCGCGCCTCCGAAGTCCCAGGCTTTCCCCAGGGCCGGGCCGTGCACCGAGTGCGTCGGTGCACTTAGTGTAGGCACGTGACCGTCAAGCCCCTCGCGTTCGATCGCCGTGCCGCCCTCAAAGCGAAGCACCGGCTCGCGATCGTCGACGCCGCCGACGCGCTCATCGGCGAACGGGGCGCCCCGCGATTCAGCGTCGACGAGCTCGCCGAGCGGGCCGACGTCTCGCGCCGCACCGTCTTCAACCACTTCGCCTCCCTCGACGAGGTCGTCATGACGGCCTGCACCCGCGTGCTGACGGGCGCCGTCGACGAGTTCCGGGCCGCGACGGCGGCGACGCCCGTCGGCGACGGCTCGCCGGCCTCGATGTTCTCCGAGATCACCGCCGCCATGCGCGGCATCGACCTGCCCGCCGTGATCGCCTACCTCTGGACGGTGCTCGGCGACGACGGCACCGACCCGCGCTCGCACCACCTCATCCAGGACGTCTTCACCCGCACGACCGAGGAGCTCTCCGCCGAGCTCGCCGTCCGCGGAAGCGACGCCGACGGCCTCGAGGCGGAGATCCTGGTCAGCTCGATGATGAACGGCATCGCCGTGATCTCGCACCGCTGGATCACCGCCACCGGCGCCTCCCTCGACCCCGCGTCGCGCAGCCGGTGGGACGCCCTCCTCGACCGACTCGTCTCGACCGTCCGCCGCGGGTACGCACCCGCCGACTGACCACGCCGACCGACCACCCCGACCGACCGCCCCCGGCCGCCGCCCGCGACGGCCGACCCGCACCTCCTTCCCGACGACGCGACGCGAGGCTCCACCCCACCACCGCAGCACAACCCGCATCACCCTCTGGAGGATCCCGCACCATGGCATCTCTGCTCTATCGACTCGGTCGGTTCGCCGCCCGTCGGGCCTGGACGGTCGTCGTCGCCTGGCTCGTCGTCCTCGGCCTCGCCGGCGGTGCGTTCGCGCTGTTCGGCGGCACGCTGACGAGCGCCGTCAGCATCCCCGGCACCGCCACGCAGGAGGTCAGCGACGAGCTGGCCGACAAGTTCCCGCAGGCCAGCGGCGGAACCGGCACGGTGGTGTTCACCACGACCGACGACGCCCCCTTCACCGATGCTCAGAAGACCGCCGTCGGCGATCTGCTGACCGACGCGGAGGCGCTCGACGACGTCAAGGGCAGCACGAACCCGTTCGAGACGCAGCAGCAGCTGGCCGACCAGCAGACGCAGATCGACGACGGTCGTCAGCAGATCACCGACGGCACCGCGCAGCTCGAGGCGGGCCAGTCGCAGATCGACGCCGCGCAGGATCAGCTCACCGCCGGTCAGCAGCAGCTCGACGCCGCACGCGCCCAGGCCGAGGCCGCGGGTCAGCTCGCCGCCGCGCAGCCGCAGCTCGACGCGCAGCAGGCTCAGATCGACGCCGGCCAGAAGCAGATCGACGACCAGCAGGCGACCCTCGACGCCAGCCGCACCGAGCTCGAGACGCAGAGCACCACCCTTGAGGACGGTGCGGCCCTCCTGGCCCTCGCCGAGGACATCCGTCAGGTCTCGACCGACGAGACGACCGCCGTCGCGACCATCCAGTTCGACGAGGCGCTGAACCTCGTCCCGGCCGAGTCGAAGGAGGCCGTCGTCGCCGAGATGAACGAGGCCGACATCGACGGCGTCCGCGCCGAGGTGTCGAACGACATCGCCGCCTCCATCCCCGAGATCCTCGGCCCGGGCGAGGTGGCGGGCGTCGTCATCGCCGCCATCGTGCTGCTCGTCATGCTCGGCACCCTCATCGGCGCCGGTCTGCCGCTGATCAACGCCCTCATCGGCGTCGGCGTCGGCGTGCTCGCGTCGCTCGCGCTCTCGGGCACGGTCGAGATGCTCTCGGTCACCCCCGTGCTGGGCGTGATGCTGGGCCTCGCGGTCGGCATCGACTACTCGCTGTTCATCCTCAACCGGCACCGGACGCAGCTGCGCGACGGCACCCCGCTGCACGACTCGATCGGGCTCGCGAACGGCACGTCGGGCAACGCGGTCGTGTTCGCCGGCTCGACGGTGCTCATCGCGCTGCTCGCCCTGAACCTGACGGGCATCCCGTTCCTCGGCCTGATGGGCACGGTCGGCGCGGTCTGCGTCCTGGCCGCGATCCTCATCGCGATCACGCTGACGCCGGCGCTGCTCTCGATCGTCGGCCTGCGCATCCTGCCCAAGAAGGTCCGAGCCCGCGTCGGCCACACCGGCCCGGTGCGCGTGCCGAGCAAGCCCATGAAGACCAGCCGTGCCGTCCTCACCCTGATCGGCGGCGTCATCGTGCTGCTGATCGTGGCGATCCCCGCCCTGTCGATGCGCCTCGGTCTGCCCGCCGGCTCGTCCGAGCCCGTCGACTCGAGCGCTTACAAGGCGTACACGCTCGTCGCCGACAAGTTCGGCGCCGGGGTCAACGGCCCCCTGCTCGTCGTCGCCGACCTCGAC
The DNA here is from genome assembly GCF_001424285.1 of Frigoribacterium sp. Leaf172. Lineage (NCBI taxonomy): Bacteria > Bacillati > Actinomycetota > Actinomycetes > Micrococcales > Microbacteriaceae > Frigoribacterium > Frigoribacterium sp. Leaf172. The sequence goes on from NZ_LMPB01000003.1 coordinate 288,084, forward strand.
GAGGCCGTGTCCGACGACGATCTCGTCGCCGAGCAGGTCCGAGTCGGCACGAAGCTCAAAGACCAGGACGACGTGGTCGCCGTCGCGCCCATCGGCGCCTCCGACGACGACACCCTGCTGGCCTTCCAGGTCGTGCCCGACGGCGGTCCCACCGACGAGTCGACCGAGCAGCTCGTCCGCGACCTGCGCGGTCTCGAGCTCGACGGGGTGTCCGAGTTCGGCGTCGCCGGCAACGCGTCCGGCAACATCGACGTCAGCGAGAAGCTGTCCGCCGCCCTGCCGCTCTATCTGCTCGTCGTCGTCGGACTCTCACTGATCATCCTGATCTTCGTGTTCCGGTCGATCCTCGTGCCCATCACGGCCACCATCGGGTTCGTCCTCTCGCTGTTCGCCGCGTTCGGCGGGGTCACCGCGGTGTTCCAGTGGGGCTGGCTCGCGCCGGTCTTCGGCGTGCACGACCCGGGCCCGATCCTGAGCTTCCTGCCCATCCTGATGGTCGGGGTCCTCTTCGGGCTCGCGATGGACTACCAGCTGTTCCTCGTCAGCGGCATGCGCGAGTCGTACGCCCACGGCACGCCGGCCCGTCTCGCCGTGCAGCGCGGCGTGCACGCCGGTCGCACCGTGGTCACGGCCGCGGCGCTGATCATGACCGCCGTGTTCTCGGGCTTCGTGTTCTCGAACTCGGTGATGATCCAGTCCATCGGGCTCGGCCTGGCCCTGGGAGTGCTGATCGACGCGTTCATCGTGCGTCTGCTGCTCATCCCCGCGGTCATGCACCTGCTGGGCGACGCGGCATGGTGGATCCCGAAGTGGCTCGACCGCATCCTGCCCGACGTCGACGTCGAGGGGGCCTCGCTCGAGCGGACGCACCCCGGCAGCACGACCGAGGGCACCGAGACGGAGCACGCGACGCACGTGATCGAGGGCGCCGAGCCCGACGCCGCGCCGCACGTCCCCGGCTCGGACGGCCCGCCCGCACACCGGGCGTAGCGGAACCGAGGAGGCGCGGTGCGGGGAGATCCCGCACCGCGCCTCCTGCGTATCCCGAACCCCCGCGGCGGCCAGGCGACGCGTCAGTGCAGCGGCCCCACGGCCGACTCGGCCGCCGCCCGCACCGCGCCGGACGCGACCGCGGCGTGCGCGACGTCGATCTCGGGCGCGAGCCACCGATCGGGCCCGGGCCCGCCGACCCCCGGCCGCAGCGCGTCGACGACGGCCCGCGCCGGCGCCCCCATCTCGAGCGGGGCGCGCAGCTCGAGGGCGCGAGCCGCGGTCAGCACCTCGATGCCGACGACGCGGGCGAGCCCGTCGACCGCGGTCCGCAGCTTGCGGGCGGCCGACCAGCCCATCGAGACGTGGTCCTCCTGCATGGCCGACGACGGGATCGAGTCCACCGAGGCCGGAACGGCCAGCCTCTTCAGCGTCGACACGATCCCGGCCGACGTGTACTGGGCGATCATCAGTCCGCTGTCGACGCCCGCGTCGTGCGCCAGGAACGCGGGCAGGCCGTGGTTGCGGTGCGGATCGAGGAGGCGGTCGGTGCGTCGTTCGGACATGCTCGCCACGTCCGCGACGACGATCGCCAGGAAGTCGAGCACGTAGGCGACCGGCGCCCCGTGGAAGTTGCCGTTCGACTGCACGCGACCGTCGACGGTGACCACGGGGTTGTCGACGGCCGAGGCCAGCTCGCAGTCGGCCACGAGACGGGCGTGATCGACGGTGTCGCGCGCACCCCCGTGGACCTGCGGGGCGCAGCGGAGCGAGTAGGCGTCCTGCACGACGGTGTGTCCCGGGTGGGCGTGGCTGGCGACGATCGGCGACCCGGCCAGCAGGCGGCGCAGGTTCGCGGCCGAGTCCTGCTGACCGGCCTGCGGGCGGAGCGCGTGCAGATCGGCGGCGAACACGGCGTCGGTGCCGAGCAGCGCCTCGATCGACATCGCCGCCGAGACGTCGGCCGTCGCGAGCAGCAGCTCGAGGTCGGCGAGGGCGAGCGTCAGCATGCCGAGCATCCCGTCGGTGCCGTTGATGAGCGCGAGCCCCTCCTTCTCGGCGAGCACGACCGGTTCGAGACCCGCGGCGGCGAGGGCGTCGGCGGCCGGCATCGAGGCGCCCGACGCGTCGCGCACCTCGCCCTCGCCCATCAGGGCCAGCGCGCAGTGGGCGAGAGGGGCGAGGTCGCCCGAGCAGCCCAGCGAGCCGTACTCGGCGACGATCGGCGTGATGCCGGCGTTCAGCAGGTCGACGTAGCGCTCGACGGTGGTCGGCGCGATGCCGGTGCGTCCGGTCAGCAGGGTCGAGATCCGCAGCAGCATCAGGGCGCGCACGACCTCGCGTTCGACCTCCGGCCCCGAGCCGGCCGCATGCGACCGGACGAGGCTCCTCTGCAGCTGCGTGCGGCGGTCGGCGTCGATGAACGTCGTGGCGAGGGCGCCGAAGCCGGTGGAGATGCCGTAGTGCGGGCGGTCGTCGGTGGCGAGCGCCTCGATGACGGTGCGACTGGCGGCGACGGCGACCCGCGCCTCCTCGGCGATCTCGATGCGCGCGTCGTGCCGCGCGACCCGCACGACGTCGGCCGCGGACACGGGGCCGATGCCGATCACGACGGGCGCGGCCCCGGCGGACGGCGGAGTGGACGAGGAGGCGCGGGTCGAGTCGGTCATGACCACATCACACCGCGTCGACCCGGTGGGCCCCGGCGGACGCGCCGTGCCGACCCCCTATCGGAGGCGCGGCGTCCGTGCCCCGCGGAGGATCCGCTCCGCCGCGTCGCCGCCCACCTCGAGGACGGTCGTCGTGCTCGGCCCGGTGTCGGCCCGGGTCGTGCGGCCGCGTTCGGGCGAGTCGCTCGTGTCGACGGCGAGGGCGCCCCGGAGCGACTGCTCGATCACGACGTCGCCCAACGCGATCGCCGCCGCCAGAGGGTCGTGCAGCGGTGCCGCGCGGACGCCGAGCCCCGGCTCGTAGAAGTCGAAGTACGCCTCGAACATGGCCGACACCGCCGTCGCCAGCGCTCCGGCGTCGCGGGCGAGCTCGGCGGTGTCACGCGGCTCGAACCGGTGCCGCATCGTGACGTCGAGGGGCACCACGGTCGCCGAGCGCCACTCGGCGGCCAGCACGTGGGCCGCCGCCTGGGCGTCGTTGGCGATGTTGGCCTCGGCGTGGGGGGTGATGTTCCCGGGAACCGTCACCGCGCCTCCCATGAGGGTGATCCCGTCGACGCGCGAGGCCAGGTCGGGGATCACGTCGAGCGCCCGCGAGATCGTCGTCAGCGGGGCGATGGCGATGATGTGGAGGCGCTCGCCGAACCTCTCGACGAGATCGGCGAGCAGCTCGACGGCCGACTCGGCGACGAGTCGCGAATCGCTCTCGGGGAGCGGCACGCCGCCGACGCCGTCGGCCCCGTGGACGTGCGGCGCGCCGCCGTCGAAGGAGCCCCGTCTCGGGTGGTGCTCGCCGAGCGCCACGGGCACCGTCGCCCCGGCGAGACCGAGGAGGCGGAGGGTGTTCTCGGCCCCGACGGCGGCGGCGACGTTGCCGCTCGTGGCGCCGATGCCGACGAGGCGGTCGCCCGCGGTGCCGAGCAGGTAGGCGAGGGCGAGGGCGTCGTCGATGCCCGTGTCGCAGTCGAGGTAGAAGACGGTCTCGGGGGTCGCGGTGTCGGTCACCCGCCCACGCTAGCGGCCCCTGACGGCCGCGACGTGCGGCGGGTCCCCGGGGGCCCACCCGACACGGCAGGATGGTCGACATGCGCAGCGAGGCCCGAGGGCGTGACCACCGATGAGGGCGGTCGTGGGCATCGACGTGGGCACGTCGAGCACCAAGGCGGTGCTCGTCGCGCTCGACGGCCGGGTCGTCGCCCAGGCCGCCCGCGACCACCGGGTCGACCGACCGGGTCACGGCCTCGTCGAGATGGACGCCGACGTCTGGTGGGCCGAGTGCCGCGCGCTCGTGCCCGAGCTGCTCGCGGCCGCGCCCGACGCCGAGATCGTGTCGGTCGGCGTCAGCGGCATGGGCCCGTGCGTGCTGCTGACCGACGACGACGGCAGGCCCCTCCGGCCCGCCGTGCTCTACGGCGTCGACACTCGGGCGGCCGACCTGATCGACGACGTCACCGCCGAGCTGGGCGGCGCCGACGCGATGCGCCGGCGCACCGGCTCGGCCCTGAGCACGCAGGCCGCCGGGTTGAAGCTGACCTGGCTGGCGCGGCACGAGCCCGAGGTCTGGGCCCGCGCCTCCCGGTTCACCATGCCGTCGTCGCGCCTCGTCGAGCTGCTCACCGACGAGTACGTCCTCGACCACCACTCGGCCAGCCACTGCACGCCGCTGTACGACGTGCATCGACGCGAGTGGATCGACGAGTGGGTCGACCTGCTGGCCCCCGGTCTGCCGATGCCGCGCCTGGCCTGGCCCGGCGAGGAGGCGGGGCGGGTGACCGCCCGGGCGGCCGCCGCGACCGGGCTCCCCGTCGGGGTCCCCGTGACCGTCGGCACGATCGACGCCTTCGCGGAGGGCCTCAGCGTCGGGCTCGACGACCCGCGGCGCATGTTCGTGCAGTACGGGACGACGATGTTCATGCTCGTCCCGCTGACGGAGCCCCGTCCGGTTCCGGGGCTGTGGACGACCGTCGGCGACCGCCCGGGGCGCAGCAGCGCGGCCGGCGGCCTCGCGACCGCGGGGGCCATCACCGACTGGCTGCGACGACTGACCGGCGCCGCCTGGGAGGATCTGCTCGACGAGGCGGCCGAGTCGGGCGTCGGCGCCCGAGGGTTGCTCGTGCTGCCCTACTTCGCCGGCGAGCGCACGCCCCTCGGCGATCCGGAGGCGCGGGGCGTCATGGCGGGGCTGACCGTCGGTCACACGCGCGGGGACGTCTACCGCGCCGTGCTCGAGGCCACGGCCTTCGCCGTGCGCCATCACCTCGACGTGCTCGCCGAGGCGGGCGTCGTGGTCGACTCGATGATCGGCGCCGGGGGAGGGGTGCTCGCGCCGCTCTGGCCGCAGATCGTGAGCGACGTCTGCGGGCTGCCGCAGGTCATCCCGTCCGTCTCGGTCGGGGCCTCGTTCGGCTCGGCTCTGCTGGCCGCGGGTCTGGTCTCGTCGGTCGACGTCGAGGCGTGGAACCCGCCGGCGGTCGTGCTGCAGCCCGATCCGAGCACGCGCGAGGCGTACGACGCGGCCTACGCCGACTACCGGCGGCTCTACCCCGACACGGTCGAGGTCGTGCACCGGCTGGCCGCTCGCAGCTGACCCGCGCCTCCCGCGCCTCCCCGGTCTCCGACGCCGTCGCGGCCCGTCGCGGCGGGTCTCCGTCGCGGTCGGCGAGGCCCTCGTCGCGTCGCGGTCGGGGCCGTCGGAAAAAAGTTTCTGATCCCGATTTCGTCACAGCACTTGCGGAATTATTGTCGAGAACATAATTTCATCTCGTGCAGCCCGATCACTCGGGTCGCACCGGCAGCGACGACGATGCCCCCAGGTCCAGTCGTCGCTGCCTCCGACGAAAGACCGATCTGCGAACGGAGCAGCGCGATGATGCGTGCCGTCCCCCACGACCCCCTGGTGAGCCCCTGCCGGGCCCTCGCCACGCCGACCCCCTCGGCGGTGTCCCGATGAGCGCCGCTCCGGTGTCGACCCGCACCACCCGGTCGGGCCGCAGCACCTCCCGCAAGCGCAACCGCACCATCGCGACCGTCGCCGTGCTGGCCGTGCTGCTCGTCGCCATGGGACTCAGCACCAAGGTCGTCGGCGCCGACTCCGATCTCGGCGCGGGCCCCGAGGCCTTCTCCGCCGAGGCGTGGGGCGCCGAGAACTTCCCCACCATCCAGGAGGGCATCGCCGAGCGGGCCGTCCCCGCCGACGAGCTGGCGACGGCGATCCTCGCCGACCCGACGGCGGCCGGCGCCGAGTACGGGGTCGACGCGGGCACCGGCCCCGAGATCTCCACCACCTTCACGGGCACAGTGGGCGCCGGCGAGGCCGGGATCTACCCCGTGACGGTCGAGGGCGTGCCGAGCGACATCCTCATCCGCATCCAGACCGGGCCGGCCATCAACGGCACCGACCTCCGCGACGCGACGGGCACCGTCGAGTTCGGCCAGTTCACGAACCAGATCGACTACCAGGACGCCGCGTCGGCGCTCAACGAGCAGCTGAAGAGCACCGTCCTCGACGGCATCGACACGACGGCGCTCGAAGGCCAGACGGTCGAGGTCACGGGCGCCTTCCAGCTCATCAACCCGGCCGGGTGGCTCGTCACGCCGTCCGACCTGGTCGTCCAGTGAGCACCGTCGACGGCTCGGTCGCCTCCGCGAAGGGCGCACCGGCGGCCACCGGAGACGTCGTGCTCGAGGCGGTCGACGTCGTCAAGACCTACGGGGCGACCCGGGCCCTGAAGGGCGTGGGGTTCTCGATCCACCGCGGCCAGGTGACGACCCTGTTCGGCGAGAACGGCGCCGGCAAGTCGACCCTCATGAAGATCCTCTCCGGCGTCGAGCAGCCGACCTCGGGCGACATCCTGCTGCACGGCGAGCCGGTCGTCTTCGACGACACCGTCGACGCCCGCGAGCACGGCATCTCGATCATCCACCAAGAGCTGAGCCTCGCGCCGAACCTGTCGGTGCGCGACAACATCTTCCTGGGGCGCGAGATCCAGGGGCCGACCGGGGTCGACTACGCCGAGGAGGCGCGGCAGGCCAAGGCCGTCCTCGACGAGCTCGGCGAGGACATCGACCCGGCCACCACCGTCGCGGATCTCCGCCTCGGTCAGCAGCAGCTCGTCGAGATCGCCCGGGCGCTCTCCGTCGACGCGCGCATCCTGATCATGGACGAGCCGACCAGCGCGCTCAGCGCCTCCGAGGTCGAGGTGCTCTTCACGGTCATCCACGACCTCACGGCCCGCGGCGTCTCGATCGTCTACATCTCGCACCACCTCGAGGAGGCGCTCGAGATCACCGACCACGCGGTCGTGCTCCGCGACGGTGCCGTCACGGCCACGGCCGTGGCCGCGGACATCGACCTCGCCTGGGTGGTCCGGGCGATGGTCGGCGAGGGGTTCGACCTCGGTTCGCCGCCCACCGGCTACGAGTTCGGCGAGGTCGCGCTCTCCATCCAGGGCGTCACCGTGCCCGACCGCGACATCCCGGGTCGAAACGTCGTCGACCACCTCGACCTCGACGTCCGGGCGGGCGAGATCGTCTGCCTCTACGGGCTGATGGGCGCCGGTCGCACCGAGCTGCTCGAGGCGGTCGCCGGGCGCAACGCCGTCAGCGCGGGGCGCATCCTGAAGAACGGACGCGACCTCGCGGGGCTCTCGATCGCCGAGCGCATCGACGAGGGGCTCGGCCTCGTCCCCGAAGACCGTCAGCGCGACGGGCTCGTGCAGACCATGACCGTCGGCCGCAACATGTCGCTGGCGAGCATCGGCTCGTTCGTGAAGGGGCTGTTCCTCTCCGGGAGGCGCGAGGTCGATCTCGTGACGGACTCGATCCGCACGGTGCACGTCAAGACCTCGGGTGGCGACGCCATGATCGGGTCCCTCTCCGGCGGCAACCAGCAGAAGGTCGTCATCGGCAAGATGCTGGCGACCGATCCCGACGTGATCCTGCTCGACGAGCCCAGCCGCGGCATCGACATCGGGGCCAAGGCCGAGGTGTTCCGTCTGCTCGCCGAACGGGCCCGCAACGGACTCGCCGTCGTGTACACGACCTCCGAGGTCGGCGAGTGCCTCAGCATCGCCCACCGCATCGTCGTGCTGAGCCGCGGGCGCATCTCCGCCGAGTTCGGCGCCGACACCACCAAAGAAGCCATCATGGCCGCCTCGGGCGAGGCCGTGATCTCGTGACCACCACCGAACGGAAGTCCACCATGACCACCACCGCGGCCGGGCAGCGACGCCCCGCCCTCTTCGCCGACGGGTTCGACCTCGGTCGCCTCCTGCTGCAGGGCCGGGCGTTCTTCGCCCTCATCGCCATCATCGTCGTGTTCTCGGTGCTGTCGCCGAACTACTTCACGGTCGGCAACCTGCTGACCATGTCGTCGCACGTCGCCGTCTACGCGATCCTCGCGATCGGCATGCTGCTGGTCATCCTCAACGGCGGCATCGACCTCTCGGTCGGGTCGACGCTCGGCTTCTCGGGCGTCATCGCCGGGTTCCTCATGAACGGCGTCGCCATCGGGGGCACCACCCTCTACCCGGCGCTCTGGGTGGTGGTCGTGCTCTCGTGCGGCATGGGCGCCTTCATCGGCCTCATCAACGGCGTGCTCGTCGCCCGGTTCAAGGTCGCCCCCTTCGTGGCGACCCTCGGCATGCTCTACGTCGTCCGCGGCGTGGGTCTGCTCATGACGAACGGCCTCACGTACAACGACCTGGCCGGCGACCCGGCCCTCGGCAACACCGGCTTCGACTGGCTCGGCTTCAACCGCCTGCTCGGTCTGCCCATCGGCGTCATCGTGATGATCGTCGTGGCGGTCGCGGTCAGCCTGCTGCTGAACCGCACGGTCTTCGGCCGCTGGCTCTACGCCTCGGGCGGCAACGAGAGGGCCGCCGAGCTCTCGGGCGTGCCGGTCAAGCGCGTCAAGGTGCGCGTCTACGTGCTGTCGGGTCTGTTCGCCGCGATCGCCGGTCTGATCCTCTCGTCCGAGCTGACGAGCGCCAGCCCCACCGCCGGCAACTCGTACGAGCTGACGGCCATCGCGGCCGTCGTCATCGGCGGGGCCGCGCTCTCGGGCGGCATCGGCAACGTGCGCGGCACGCTGCTCGGCGCCTTCGTGATCGGGTTCCTGTCCGATGGCCTCGTCATCATCGGGGTCTCGTCGTACTGGCAGACCGTCTTCACCGGCGCCGTCATCGTCCTGGCCGTGCTGCTGAACGCCGTCCAGTACAAGGGCAAGCCGAAGCGCCCCCGCGGCGGTGGTCGCGACCGCGACTCCGCCGCCCCCTCGACCCCTTCTCCCTCCACCGACGCCACGGCACCCGCCGGCGCCGTCCCCGAGAAGACCCACGGTTGACTCCCGTCGACCGAACACAGCGAAAGGGAAACACAATGAACCGCAAGCTGGCAACGGTGCTCGCCGCGGGCGCGGGCCTCACGCTCGTCCTCTCGGGATGCGCCTCCGGAACAGACTCCGACGCCGGATCGGGCGCCTCCGGCGACTCGGCCGAGGGCGGCCTCATCTCGATCATCGTCAACGACCCCTCGAACCCGTACTGGCAGACGGAGGGCAACGTCGCCGAGGCCGAGGCGAAGGCCCTCGGCTACGAGGCCAACGTCGCCGCCTCGAAGGGCGACACGAACACCGAGAGCAACCTGATCGACACGGCCATCACGAACAAGTCGGTCGCGATCATCCTCGACCCGGCCAACGCGTCCGGCTCGGTCGGCGCCGTGAAGAAGGCCGACGCGGCCGGCATCCCGGTGATCCTCGTCAACGCCGAGATCAACGAGACCGGTCTCGCCAAGGCGCAGCTCGTGTCGAACAACGCTCAGGGTGCGGCCCTCGGCGCGCAGCAGTGGGTGAAGGACGTCGGAGACACGGGCGACTACGCCGAACTGTTCGGAGCCCCCTCCGACAACAACGCGCAGACCCGCTCGAACGGCTACGCCACGGTCATCTCGCAGTACCCGGGTCTCACCGAGGTCGCCGAGCAGGTCGGCAACTGGGACCGCACGCAGGGTCACGACAAGATGCAGTCGATCCTGCAGGCGAACCCCGACATCACCGGGGTCATCTCGGGCAACGACGAGATGGCGCTGGGAGCCATCGCGGCCCTGAAGGAGGCCGGCAAGCTCGAGCAGGTCAAGGTCGGCGGGTTCGACGGATCGCCCGACGCCGTCGAGGCCGTCAAGAACGGCGAGCTGCAGTACACCGTCCTCCAGCCCGTCGCGACCTTCGCCAAGAAGGCCGTCGAGCAGGCGGACTCCTACATCCGCACCGGTGAGACCGGCGCCTCCGAAGAGAAGCAGGCCTTCGACTGCATCCTCATCACGAAAGAGAACGCCGACAAGGTCACCGAGCCCTTCACGCTCTCCGAGTGATCCCGCGGCCGGGTCGACTCCGATCGGGGGTCGGCCCGGCCTCCTCCGCCTCACGTCCCGATCTCGCAGCTCGAGCACGGACAGGGGGCGGACTCGCATGACCGACACGACGGACCGGGTGGGCGCTCCCGCCCCGAGGGCCGGGGCGACCCGCTTCCCCCTCGCGCTCGTCTACCAGGCGGCGCGGCTCTACTACCTCGACGACGTCCGCCAGTCCGAGATCGCGGTCCGGCTGGCGATCTCGCGGCCGACCGTGAGCCGCCTGATCGCCGAGGCGCGCCGCTCGGGCATGGTCCGCATCGACGTGATGGATCCCTCCGTCGACGAGACGGCCGTCCTCGCCGCGAGACTGTCCGCCGCCCTCGATCTCCGCTGCGTGCACGTCGCGCCGAGAACCCACGCATCGACCCTCGGCACCGACCTGGCCGCCTCCGTGACCGCGGCCATCTCCGACATGGGGCTGGCCGCCGGCGACGCCCTGCTCGTCTCGCTCGGCCGGACCATCTACGACGTCGCGCGCTCCGGCCTCCTGCCCCCTCTGCCGGGCGTCGAGCTGGTGCCGACCGCCGGGGGGCAGACCGAGGCGCTCCCGTGGTTCCAGACGAACGAGATCACCCGCCTGGCCGCCGAGTCGTCCGGCGCCCGACCCACGTTCCTCTTCGCGCCGGCGCTGCCGAGCCCCGCCATGCGGGCGACCCTCGACGACGACTCGACGTTCCGCCACGTCCTCGGTCTCTGGGCCGGGGCCCGGGGCGCCCTGCTCGGGATCGGCGCGCCGACCAGCTCGCGGCCCGTGCTGCCGCAGGCCGTCCCAGCCGACCCGGCGCTGTTCGCCGACGCCGCGGGCGACGTCTGCTTGAACTTCTTCCGGGCCGACGGCTCGGCCATCGAGTTCCCCGGCAGCGGCCGGATGGTGCGCACCTCGCGCGAGACCCTCGCGGCCATCCCCTTCGCGGTGGGCGTCGCCGTCGGCCGAGACAAGGTGACCAGCATCGTGGGGGCTGCTCGAGGTCGTCTCATCACGGGTCTCGTGACCGACGCAGCGACAGCGCGGGCGGTCCTCGAGTCCCTCTGACGACGTCGTGGCCCCTGGCTCGCCGTTGTGGGTATCTTCGGATCCGTACCGGGCCGTTCGATCACGACGGCCCCTCCACGCCACGACAGGGGAACCCATGACCTACGCTGACTCGACGCCCGACGCCACCCCGACCTCGCGGTCGAAGACCATGGCGGTGCTCTCGCTCGTCTTCGGCATCGTGAGCATCGTGCTGAGCCCGTTCCTGCCGATCCTCTGGATCCTCCTGGCGATCGCCGCCGTCGTCCTCGGCTTCCTGTCGCGCAAGCGCGAGAACGCCCGCACGATGGCGCTCGTCGGCATCATCCTCGGCTTCGTCGGCATCGCCGCGAACATCGCGTCGATGGTCCTCGGCGCGATGATCGCCACGCAGTACATGCAGGGCTGATCCATTCCGAAGGGGCCGGGCGTCAGCCCGGCCCCTTCGTCGTCTCCGCGGCCGAGGAGGCGCGCCGTCGGTCCGCCGTCGGCCGGCGTTGGTAACAGGCCGATAACGAAGCGTGTTCGTCCCAATCTCTTTCGACACCGGTGGCGAATCCTTTTCATCCCCACCGG
>NZ_LMPB01000004.1:0-161686 GCF_001424285.1 Frigoribacterium sp. Leaf172
GAGGGCAGCGGCCTCGCGAGGCTACACGGACATCCGCCCACACGTCCAAACCTCCACGCATCCCGGGCGTGTCGCACCCAAAAAGCCCGAAAACAAGCCGATCGGCCCCCACACAGCCACACACGGCCGCGGAGACCCGATCTGCCGAGCCGGGGGATCGCTCCTCAGGAGCATGCGCGGCATTGGGCGACCACCCGTCGGTGCTCCGCGAGGGAGTCCCCCTCGGTGACCGTGTAGCCAGGTCACCGAGACACCGGGTCGCAAAGACACCAGATCACTGGATCACTGGATCACTGGATCACTGGATCACGGAGACACCGGTCACCGAGTCACCGGGTCACCCGGTCACCGGGTCACCGGGTCACCGGGTCACCGGGTCACCGGAACATCGGGGCACGGGGACACCAGGACGCGGGAGCACCGAGACACCGGCGCACTCGATCGCCGGGTCACCAGGTCACCAGGTCACCAGGTCACCAGGTCACCAGGTCACCAGGTCACCGGGTCACCGGGCCACCGGGCCACCGGGCCACCGGGCCACCGGGCCACCGGGCCACCGGGTCACCGGGTCGCGGAGACTCCGGATCACCGGACACCGAGACATCGAGACACCGGTACTTCCGAAGAGGCAAAGCCCCGAACGCGCGGTACACCGGGACACCGGCGATACCGGCGATACCCGATGTCGCGACTAGGCGAGCGGAAGCAGCTGGACCGCGCCGAGCGAGACGACGGCGATGAAGATCCACGATGCGAGTCCGACGGCGACTGCGCGGCCACCCGTCCGGGCGAGCTTCTCGAAGCGGATCCCCGTACCCAGACCGAAGAGGGCCAATCCGAGCAGGACGGTCTGCAGCAGATCCGCCGCACCGAGAACGCCCTCGGGGATCGGCACCACGGTGCGGAGCACGACCGCGACGAGGAAACCGACGACGAAGAGCGGCACGATCGGCGGGCGTGCACCGACGTCGCCGCCTCGTCGGCGCATGATGAGCGAGGTGATCGCGACCACCGGGGCGAGCATCACCACCCGGGTCAGTTTCACGACGATCGCGATGGCCAACGCCGATGCGCCGGCGGTCTGCGCGGTGGCCACGACCTGCCCGACATCGTGCACGCTCGCACCCGTCCAGGCGCCGAACTGCATGTCGGTGAGACCGAGAGCCGAGGCGATCGGCGGAAGGATCGCGATCGCGGCGGTCCCGCACAGGGTGACGAGGGCGACCGGGGTCGCGGCATCACGGCCGCGGTCTCTCGTGACCGCGCTCATCGCGCCGATGGCCGAGGCGCCGCAGATCGAGAAGCCGGCGGCGAGCAGCAGCGGCTGATCACCGGGCAGTCGTGCCCATCGGCCCAGCGCCCAGGTCACGAAGAAGGTCGCGGCCAGGATGGCGACGACCACCACGACGGTGAGCCACCCGAGCCCGGCAACATCGACGAGGCTGAGCTTGAGTCCGAGCAGCACCACCCCGATGCGCAGGAGCCGCTTCGCCGCGAGGGTCAGCCCGGGAGCGAGGACCCCGTCGACTGCGGGGCGTGCCGCCGGGATCTGCGCGACGATGACGCCGAGCAGAACGCACACGGTGAGGATCGGCACCGCCGGAACGAGCGAATGCACCCCCCATGCGATCGCCGTTGCGACCGCGGCCACCCCGACTCCCGGCGCCCAGGGGGCGCGGGGAGTCGCGGTCTTCGGGCAGGCGGTCACGACGGGCGCGCGGTCAGACGCGGTTCTTGGCGGGGTTGATCAGCGAGCCGATGCCCGAGATCGCGACCTCGACGGTCTGCCCCGCGGTGAACGGGCCGATTCCCGACGGAGTCCCCGTCAGGATCACGTCGCCCGGGAGCAGGGTGAACACGTCGGTGACGTACTCGATCAGCTCGGGGATCTTGTGGATCATCTGCATCGTGGACTCGCGCTGCATGACCTCGCCGTCGACGCGGGTCTCGATCGTCGCGTCGCTCCAGTCGAACTCGTTCTCGATGTACGGCCCGAGGGGCAGGAACGTGTCGTAGCCCTTGGCGCGTGTCCACTGGCCGTCGCTGTTCTGCACGTCGCGAGCCGTCACATCGTTCGCGATCGTGTACCCGAAGACCACGTCTTCGTAGTTCTCGGCCTTGACGCGCTTCGCGATGGAGCCGATCACGATGGCCAGCTCCCCTTCGAAGTCGACCTGGCCGACGTCGGGCGGAAGCTGGATCGAGTCGCCGAAGCCGATGACCGTCGTGTTCGGCTTCATGAACAGCAGCGGCGCCTCGGGCGGCGTCTGCCCGAGCTCGTCGGCGTGATCGTGGTAGTTGAGACCTACGCCCACGACCTTCGATCGGGGGATGACCGGGGCGAGGATCTTCGCCGAGCGGAGGGAGATCCGTTCGCCAGTGGTCTCGTAGCCGCTGTACATCGGGTCGCCTGCCAGCACGATGAGTTCGCGCTCGTCGACGATGCCGTAGCGGGGGTCTTCGCCGGGGGTGGTGAACCGTGCGATCTTCATGCGTCGAGCCTCGTCATCCATCCGTGAACATCGGGTCGCCGACCGTACTGGATGTCGGTCAATTCAGCGCGCAGGGACATCGTGAGCTCGCCGCCCTCGGCCGCGGGCGAACCGATGTGGATGCCCTCGCCCTTCAACTCGGCGATCGGCACGACGACCGCGGCGGTGCCGCAGGCGAACACCTCGACGATGTCGCCCGAGGCGACCCCGTCTCGCCACTCGTCGATCGTGACGCGTCGACGCTCGACCCGGTGCCCGCGCGCCTCGGCCAGCTCGAGGATGGAGTCTCTGGTGATGCCTTCGAGGATCGAGTCGCTGTCGGGTGTGACCAGGGTCCCGTCGCGCTTGACGAGGACCACGTTCATGCCGCCGAGCTCTTCGATGTAGCTGCTCTCGGACGAGTCGAGGAACAGCACCTGCTGGCAGCCGTTCTCGTAGGCCTCCTGCTGCGGGAGCAGGGACGACGCGTAGTTGCCGCCCGTCTTGGCGGCACCCGTGCCTCCTTTGCCGGCCCGTGCGTAGTTCGTGGTCAACCAGATGGAGACGGGTGACACACCCCCCGTGAAGTACGCGCCGGCCGGGCTCGCGATCACGTGGTAGGCCACCTCATGCGCGGCCCGCACCCCGAGGAAGGCCTCGGTCGCGATCATGAACGGCCGGAGGTAGAGGCTGGTCTCGGGCGCCGACGGGACCCAGTCGAGGTCGGCGAGCACGAGCTGCCGCACGGATTCGACGAAGTCGTCGGTGCCGAGCTCGGGCAGGGCCAGACGGCGGGCCGACCGCTGCAGCCTCCGGCCGTTGGCATCGGGGCGGAACGCCCAGACGGAGCCGTCGGCGTGCCGGTAGGCCTTCATGCCCTCGAAGATCTCTTGGGCGTAGTGCAGCACGGAGGCCGACGGGTCGAGCTGGAGCGGCCCGTAGGCATGGACCGACGCGTCATGCCATCCGCCCTCGAGGCTCCACGCGATGGTGACCATGTGATCGGTGAAGTGCTTGCCGAAGCCGGGGTCGGAGAGGATCGTCTCGCGCTCGGCCGCGTCGCGGACGCTCGCGGAGGGCCGGAGATCGAACTGCAGGCCGAACTCGGAGGGCGCGGTGTCGGTGGTGGTCATGATGCCCTTCGAGCGGAGGCGGACGGGGTCGACGACTGCGACCGGGCTTCGCGGATGCGGTCGGCGATGGCCGAGCCGATCTCGGCGGTGGTGCGAGGGGGCTCCGAGGAGGCGCGACCCGCCCGGTCGGCGATGTCGCCCTCGACCGCCGCCGTGACCCGCGCGGCGGCATCGGGCAGCCCGAGGTGATCGAGCAGCATCGACACCGACAGCACGGCCGCCGTCGGATCGGCCTTCTGCTGCCCGGCGATGTCGGGGGCCGACCCGTGGACGGGCTCGAACATGCTCGGGAACACGCCGTCGGGATTGATGTTGCCGGACGCGGCGAGACCGATGCCGCCGCTGATCGCACCGGCCAGATCGGTCAGGATGTCGCCGAAGAGGTTGTCGGTGACGATGACGTCGAAGCGGGACGGATCGACGACGAGATGGATGGTCGCGGCGTCGACGTGCTGGTAGTCGACGGTCACGTCGGGGTACTCGACGGCCACGGAGTCGACGAGGCGCTGCCAGAGCCCCCCGGCGAAGACGAGCACGTTCGTCTTGTGCACGAGGGTCAGACGGCCACGGCGGGCCCTGGCCTTCTCGAACGCGAACCGGACGACCCGCTCGACGCCGTGCGCCGTGTTGACGCTGACCTCGTTCGCGATCTCGTGCGGCGTGCCCTGGCGGAGCGACCCGCCGTTGCCGACGTACGGCCCCTCGGTGCCCTCGCGGACGACCACGAAGTCGACCTCGCCCGGATCGGCCAGGGGCGAGGGCACACCGGGGTGGACCAGGGTCGGCCGGAGGTTGACGTAGTGATCGAGCGCGAACCGCAGGCGGAGCAGCAGCCCGCGTTCGATGATGCCGCCGCGGAGGCGCGGGTCGCGCGGGTCGCCGCCCACGGCGCCGAGCAGGATCGCGTCGTGGTCGATCAGGGCGGCGAGATCGTCGTCGGTGAGGATGTCGCCCGTCTCGAGATAGCGGGAGGCGCCGAGTCGGAACTCGGTCACCTCGAACACCGCGTCGTCGCCCACGGCGACGTCGAGCACCTTCAGGGCCTCGGCCACCACCTCGGGGCCGATGCCGTCGCCGGGGACGGCGGCGAGTCGGACGGTGCGCGGCATGGGACTCCTAGACGTCTCGGGGTGGACCGGCACCACATTACCCGTGCGCACCGACACCGCCGGCGGGGCGGCCGGGCGGCGCGTCCGGCGCGGCGAGCACGCTAGTCGCCGGCCGACGCCCGGCGCAGCGAGAACAGGGCCACGACGACGGCGAGGACCATGACGCCCACCCCGACGCCGGCGGTCGCCACGAGACCCGCGTCGAACGCGTGCGTCGCGGCGTCGAGGAGCTGGCGACCGAGGGGGGCCTCGAGGGTCCCTGCTGCGGACACCGCGCCTCCCAGGGTCTCCCGGGCGGCCTCGCCGGTCTCGACGGGGACCCCGGCCGGGATGACCAGGCTGCCTCGGTAGATGGCGGTGAGCATGCTGCCGAGCACGGCCGTCCCGAGCACCGCGCCGACCTCGTAGGCGGTCTCGGACACCGCCGAGGCGGCTCCGGCGCGCGCCGGCGGGACGGCTGCGATGATCTGGTCGTTCGAGATGGTCTCGGCCGCACCGACCCCGAGACCGACCAGCGCGAAGCCGACGACGAACAGGGCCACCGGGGCCTCCGCCCCCGCCAGCCACACGGTCGCGTAGCCGACGCCGGCGGAGCCGAGGCCGACGGCGACGATCACGCGCGGCGTCACGCGGCGGACGATCGGCACGACGATCAGACCCGCCACGATCATGACGGCTAGACCCGGCACCAGCGTCAACGCGGCCTGCAGCGGACGCAGACCCACGACGAGCTGGAGATGCTGCGTCGTGAAGAACAGGAAGCCCACGAGCGAGAGGATCGCCAGGAGGTTCACCACGATCGACCCGGCGAAGACGGGGTTCGAGAACAGCCGCACGTCGAGCAGCGGGCGTTCGCGCCGCAGCTGCCGGCGCACGAACAGCCAGCCCGAGACGACGCCGAGCACGGCGAGGCCCAGGACGTCGAGGCCGGGACCGTGGGTCGCGAGCAGCTTGATCGCCGCGACGACGGGGGCCATCGCGGTCAACGACAGCAGCACCGAGAGGGGGTCGAAGGGTCCGGGATCGGGATCGCGGCTCTCGACGAGCAGGATCGGCGCGAGCACCAGCAGCGGCACGAGCACCGGCACCGCGATCAGGAAGATCGAGCCCCAGGCGAAGTGCTCGAGCAGGATCCCGCCGACGATGGGCCCGAGGGCGGACCCCGCGGCGAACCCGCTCGCCCAGATCGCGATGGCGAGACGGCGCTGGTCGCGGTCGACGAACGTGCTGCGCAGCAGCGACAGCGTGGCCGGCATGATCATGGCCCCGAAGAATCCGAGGACCGCACGCGCCGCGATCAGGGTCCCGGCGTCGGGGGCGAACGCGGCCCCGAGCGAGACGAGGGCGAAGCCCGACGCCCCGACGAGCAGCAGTCGACGACGACCGAAGCGGTCGCCGAGCGAGCCCATCGCCACGAGCAGGCCCGCGAGCACGAGCGAGTACACGTCGACGATCCACAGCTGGTTCGCCGCGCTCGGGCGCAGGGCGGTGGAGATCTCGGGCAGGGCGAAGCTCAGGACCGTGTTGTCGATCGAGACGAGCAGCACCGGCAGCATGAGGACGACCAGTGCGGCCCACTGCCGGGTCCCCGCGCGGGAGGGCGTGCCGACGGTCGAGGAGGCGCGGGTCATGGGGAGGGGTCGCTTTCGTCGCAGAGGGGGTGCGGTCGTGACGGAGCGCTCTGCGCTCTAAAACCGTCCAGGCGGTACAGTAAACCGTCCGGACGGTACAGTATCAGAATGAGTCCACGACCGTCGGCCCGCGAGAAGATGCTCGACTCCTTCGAACTGCTGGTCGTCGCCGACGGGGAACGCGCGGCGACCTTCGACGCCGTCGCCGCCGCCGCGGGCGTCTCGAAGGGCGGGCTGCTCTATCACTTCCCGAGCCGAGAGGCGCTGGTCGACGGGGTCGTCGACCGCCTCGCCTCACTCGTCGACGACGACATCCACCGCATGACCACGGCTCCCGACGGCGCGGTCGACTACTTCATCCGCACCTCGTCGCCGCCGGCCGTCGTCGCCGAGTCGCCGTTCGACCGGTGCATCACCGCGGTGGCCCACCTCGCCTCGAGCGGGCAGTGGCCCCGCGCGGTCGACGCCCTGATCGGGATGCAGAGCCGCTGGCACGAGGTCGTGCTCGAGGCCGTCGGCGACCCGGCGGTCGCCCGGGTGGTCTCGCTCGTGTCGGACGGCCTCTACTTCGGCCCGGGCCACTCGTCGTCTGCCTCGGGCGCCGGCCCCGATGCGGAGCGCGCGGGCATCGACGACGTCATCGCCGTGCTGCGTCGCCTCGCCGACGGCCGATGACGCCGCCTCAGCCGACGACGATGCAGGCGGGGCTGCCGATCGAGAAGACGTCGATCGGAGCGCCCGGCAGACCCGACTCGGGGTCGAGCGGCAGCACCGACACCGTGTCGGACCCCTGGTTCGCGCAGTAGAGCATGCCCGGGGTGATCGCGAAGTGCCGGGGCCATTCGCCGCCGCACGGCGCCTCGCCGACGAAGGTCAAACGCTCGCCCTCGCCCGAGAAGACGCTGATCGTGTCGCGTCCGCGCGTGGCCACGTAGACCCGGCCGGCGTCGACGACGATGTGCGACGGCAGGATGCCCGGAGTCGCCGACGCCCCCTCGAAGACCTCGATCGAGTGGTCGACCACGAGCTTCCCGCCGACCCGGCGCAGCACGTGCAGACGCGAGTCCAGCTCGCCGACCACGACGAGGCGGTCGTCGAGCCACGCGACGTGTCGAGGCCCGGAGCCCGAGGGCAGCGGATGCACCGCGACCTGCTCCGGGTCGAGCGTGATCGGGTCGATGACGTACTCGACGAGTCGGTCGGTGCCGAGATCGCTGATGAGGACCGTCCCCCACGGGGTGGGGGTGGCCTGGTGCGCGTGCGGGCGCTCCTGACGCTCGAGCACGGGGCCGTGACCGACGGGCAGCGCCAGCGACCGAGTCACCCGGGCCGGGTGCGACGCCTCGCCGGAGAGGACCCCGATACCGCCCCCGACGTAGTCGGCGACGACGAGCGCGCCCGAGACCGGATCGACGACGAGATGGCACGGGGACGAACCGCCCGAGGACGCGCTGCTGGCCGCGACGAGCGAGCCGGCCGAGACGGTGTACGACAGCACACGCCCCTCGCCCGTCTCGGAGGCGGCGTGCAGCGCGCCGTCGGCGACGACGAGGAACGACGGGTCGTCGGCCTGGACGACCTGGACTGCCTGCCACGGCACGCCGGGTGCCGAGCGCTCGAGGACGGTGATGCCCTCGCCGCGCCCGCCGCTCGTCGGCGTGTACGAGCCGATGTACAGCCGGTCGGGGGCAGGGACGGCCTGACCCGCGACGTCCGTCGAGCTCATGGTCATGCCCGCCCGGCCCCCGGGCCCGTCGGCTCGGTGCCGTTGGCGATGCGCTCGTGATGGTGGATGACCTCGCCCACGATGAAGTTCAGGAACTTCTCGGCGAAGGCCGGATCGAGGTGCGACTGCTCGGCGAGCTGCCGCAGCCGCTGGATCTGCACCCGCTCGCGCTCGGGATCGCTCGCGGGCATGCCCGCGGCCGCCTTGAGATGCCCGACCGACTGCGTGAACTTGAACCGTTCGGCGAGCAGGTGCACGAGCGCCGCGTCGATGTTGTCGATGCTCTGCCGGATCCCGGTCAGTTCGTCGATCGCTGCCCGGTCGGTGCCGCTGAGGGGGCTGTCCGCCCCGAGGGGACTGTCGAGTGCCATTCACCGAGCCTAGCGAAGGAGGCCCCGGCGAGACCGAGGAGGCGCGTCCCCGGATGTCGGGACGCGCCTCCTCGGCGGGGTGCTCGCGTCAGTCGACGAGCGTCAGCGTGACCTCGACGTTGCCGCGCGTGGCGTTCGAGTAGGGGCAGACGTGGTGCGCCGCGTCGGCGAGCTCCTGACGGCGCTCGGGCTCGACGTTCGGCGTGTAGATGTCGAGCTCGACGGCGAGACCGTAGCCGCCGTCGCCGTTCGAGCCGATGCCGACGCTCGCCGAGACGGACGAGTCGGCGGTGTCGACACCGAGCTTCTTGCCCGCCCCGTGCATCGCGCTGAGGAAGCAGGCCGCGAAGCCCGCGGCGAAGAGCTGCTCGGGGTTCGTGCCCTCACCCGAGCCACCCAGCTCCTTCGGCGGACGGGTGTCGAAGTCGAGACGGTCGTCTTCGCTTCGGACGTGACCGTCACGGCCCCCGCCGGAGGCGTGGGCGATGGCGGTGTATGCGATTTCCAGTGTCATGGTGATCAGGCTTCTCTACGAGTCTGAGCGGTTGCTGGGGGCGGTCAGGCGCCGCTCGAGACCCGCCCGCACGGTCGGCCATTCGTCGGCCAGCATCGAGTACACGGCGGTGTCGCGCCACGATCCGTCGGCCCTCGGCTGCGTCCGTCGCTGAACGCCCTCGAACGTCGCCCCGAGTCGCAGGATCGCGGCTCGCGACCGCTCGTTCCGGACGTCCGCCTGCAGCTGGACGCGCCCGAACCCGTGCGCGAACGCGTGACCGAGCACGAGCAGCTTCGTCTCGGCGTTGACCCCGGTGCCCCAGACCTCGGGCGCGTAGGCCGTCCAGCCGACGTGCGCCGACTCGTTGCGCAGGTCGAGGACCTCGAGCGTCGTCGTCCCGACGAGGACCCCCGAGGAGGCGCGGCGGACGCCGTAGACGAGCTCCGAGCCCCAGCGCAGGTACCCGCGGACGAAGGCCGCCCACCCGTCGTAGTCGGCCCGGTACGCGGCCGGACCGCCGCCCCAGCCGCCCGCGAAGACCTCGGGCCGCCCGATGGCCGCATGGAGCTCGGGCAGGTCGGACGGGTCGAGAGGAGCCACGGTGACGAGGGAGCCGGTCAGGGTGACGGTCGAGGGACGGCGCGCGGTCATGCCCCGAGTCTCTCAGCCCGCAGCACCCCGCGACGGCCCGCAGCACCCCGCGACGGCCCGACGTCAGCCGCGGAGTGGCCCGGGCTCAGCCGAGGAGGTCGTGGCGGACGACGATCGCATCGCGACCGGGTCCGACGCCGATCGCCGAGATGCGGGCGCCGCTCATCTTCTCGACCGCGAGGACGTACGCCTGTGCGTTCGCGGGCAGGTCGTCGAACGTGCGGGCGCCGGTGATGTCGTCGTCCCAGCCCGGGAACTCCTCGTAGATCGGCTTCGCGTGGTGGAAGTCGCTCTGCGAGACGGGGACCTCGTCGTGACGGACGCCGTCGACGTCGTAGGCGACGCAGACCGGGATCGTCTGGAGCCCGGTGAGGACGTCGAGCTTCGTCAGGACGAAGTCCGTCACGCCGTTGATCCGGGCCGTGTATCGCGCGATCGGTGCGTCGTACCAGCCGCAGCGGCGGGGGCGGCCCGTGGTCGTCCCGAACTCGAACCCGTTGGCCCTCAGGAACTCGCCGGACGAGTCGAACAGCTCGGTGGGGAACGGACCGGCGCCGACGCGCGTCGTGTAGGCCTTGACGATGCCGATCACGCGCTCGATGCGGCCCGGCCCGATGCCCGAACCGGTCGAGGCGCCGCCGGCCGTCGCGGACGACGAGGTGACGAAGGGGTAGGTGCCGTGGTCGACGTCGAGCATCGTCGCCTGGCCGGCCTCGAAGAGCACGGTCTTGTCGGCCTCGAGCGCCTGGTGGATCTCGAGGGCGGTGTCGGCGACCATGGGCCGGAGCCGCTCGGCGTACGACAGCAGCGACTCGACGACCTCGTCGACCTCGATGGCCCGCCGGTTGTAGATCTTGACCAGGAGGTGGTTCTTCTGGTCGAGGGCCGCCTCGACCTTCTGGCGGAGGATGCCCTCGTCGAAGATGTCCTGGATGCGGATGCCGACCCGGTTGATCTTGTCGGCGTAGGTCGGGCCGATGCCGCGACCGGTCGTGCCGATCTGGCGCTTGCCGAGGAATCTCTCGGTCACCTTGTCGAGGGTGCGGTGGTAGTGCGTGATGACGTGCGCGTTGGCGCTGACCCGCAGTCGCGAGACGTCGATGCCCCGGGCGATCAGGGCGTCGAGCTCGTCGAAGAGGACCTCGATGTCGACGACGACGCCGTTGCCGATGACGGGGGTGACGCCGGGCGACAGGATGCCGGAGGGCAGGAGGTGCAGGGCGTACTTCTGGTCGCCGATCACGACGGTGTGACCGGCGTTGTTGCCGCCGTTGAACTTGACGACGTAGTCGATGCGGCTCGAGAGCAGGTCGGTGGCCTTGCCCTTGCCCTCGTCGCCCCACTGGGCTCCGATGATCACCACTGCGGGCATGGTTGCCTCCTCATGTCAGGGGAACGCACCGGCGGAGGTGCACTTGAGTCTACCGACCGGGGCGCCGAGGGCGATCGTGGGCGGACTCGAAGATGAGGAGATGAGCAGCTTAGGAGATATGTGAATGTCATATGTTTCTTCCGGCGCATCGACGACCGTCGGCGACGCCTCCGCATCACGACAGGAAGCAGCTCCATGAACACGAAGATCCTCACCGGCCTCGGCACCGTCTGCCTCGCCACCGCGACCCTTCTCGTCTCGACCCCCGCCCTGGCCGCCCCGAGCCCGATCGCACCGGTCTCGGCCTCGGCCCCCTCCGACGCACGACCGCCCCTGGCGGCCGGCATCGAGGTCATCGGCGTCGTCGGCCTGCACGCCGGCATCGAGGTCACGGGCACCCCCGGCGCCTCGATCTCCGTCGACGTCGACGACCGGTACACCGTGCCGTTCCTCGTCGACGGCCACGCCGTCGAGTGGACCACCGTGGGCGACGACGGCTCGGCCCGGCTCGCCGTGCCCGCAGCCGCGGGGGCCGCCACGCACGTCACCGTCTGGATCGGCGAGGGTCGCGACACCCAGGTGCTCGAGACGACCGTCGACCGCACCGACGAGGAGGCCGTCGCCCCGGTCGTCGAGGTCGTCTCGGTCCAGGGCAGCCGTGCCACGGTGATCGTGCCCACGATCGCGGGCAAGTCGTTCGCCATCACGAACGGACGCGGTCAGCGCGTCGCCGGCGGGTACGGCTCGGGCGGACCGACGACGGTCGGCTTCAGCGTGATCCGCGGCACGACGCAGACGTACGAGCTGCGCATCGCCGGGCAGGCGAACCTGCCGTTCACCGTCACGGCACGATGAGCACGGGCGGTGCCGGCCTCTGAGACCGGCACCGCACCTCCTCGACGCCCCCGACCGACCTCGCCACGCCCGTCGGCGGCGGCACTGGCGCATTTGTGGTCGGGTACGACAAACTACGGTCATGAGTCTCGTCGCCGGGGTCGACTCCTCGACCCAGAGTTGCAAAGTCGTCATCCGCGATCTGTCGACGGGCGAGCTCGTCCGGCAGGGGACGGCCAAGCACCCCGAGGGCACCGAGGTCGCCCCCGACGCCTGGTGGAGCGCCCTGCTCTCGGCCATCGAGGCGGCCGGCGGCCTCGACGACGTCTCCGCGATCTCCATCGCCGGGCAGCAGCACGGCATGGTCGCGCTCGACGCCGACGGCGAGGTCGTCCGCGACGCCCTCCTCTGGAACGACACCCGCAGCGCCCCTGCGGCGCGCGACCTCATCGCCGAGGTCGGCGCCGACGAGTACGCCAGCCGGACCGGCACCGTGCCCGTCGCGTCGTTCACCGCCACGAAGCTCCGCTGGCTGCGCGACGCCGAGCCCGAGAACGCCGCGCGGGTCGCGGCCGTCGCCCTGCCGCACGACTGGCTGACCTGGAGGCTCCTCGGCTACGGGACCCGCGCCTCCTCGGCCCTCGGCCCCGATCTCGACGAGCTCGTCACCGATCGCTCCGACGCCAGCGGCACCTCGTACTGGAGCCCCGCCCACGAGGCCTACGACCTCGAGCTCTTCGAACGCGCGCTCGGGCGCCCGGGGCGCGTGGCGGGCGGCGACGGCGACGGCGTCGTGCTGCCCCGCGTGCTCGGACCGGCGGACGCGGCCGGGACGACCGTCGCGCACTCGGGCATCCCCGAGGGGATCGTCGTCGGGGCCGGTGCCGGAGACAACGCCGGCGCGGCACTCGGACTCGACGCCACCGTCGGGGATCTCGTCATCAGCATCGGCACGAGCGGCACCGCGTTCGCGGTCACCGACTCCTCCGTCACCGACCCCACCGGGACCGTCGCCGGCTTCGCCGACGCGGCCGGAGGGTTCCTGCCCCTCGTCGCCACGCTGAACGCGGCCCGCGTGCTCGCCTCGATCGGCGCCCTGCTCGGCGTCGACCACGACGAGTTCGCCCGACTCGCCCTCGCCGCCGAGCCGGGCTCGGGCGGGCTCTCGCTCGTGCCCTACTTCGAAGGCGAACGGACCCCCGACCTGCCCGAGGCGACCGCCACCCTCTCGGGGCTGACCCTCGCCTCGACCACTCGCGAGAACCTCGCCCGCGCCGCCGTCGAGGGCATGCTGTCGGCCCTGGCCGACGGCGGAGCGGCGGTGCGCGCTCAGGGCGTCGAGGTCCACCGGGTGCTCCTGATCGGCGGCGCGGCCCTCAACCCCGCCGTCCAGACCGTCGCCGCCCAGGTGTTCGACGTGCCGGTCGTCGTGCCGGCACCGGGCGAGTACGTCGCCGACGGCGCCGCCCGCCAGGCGGGCTGGGCCCTCTCGGGGAGCCGACCGCGGTGGGAGCTGTCGACCCGCGCCTCCTTCGCTCCCGAACCGCGACCGGAGATCGGCGCGCGGTATCGCGAGGCCCAGGCGCTCGGCTCGCTGCCGCGACCGTAGCGCCCTCGGCGGGCGGGCTCCCGCCTAGAATCGCCACATGCCAGCGGACACCGGGTCGGCCCCCTCGACCATGACCGAGAACTACCTCAAGGTCATCTGGAAGGCCGACGAGTGGGCCGTCGACGGGGGCCCCACCGGGATCACGACGAACGAGATCGCGGCCACGCTCGGGGTCGGCGCCTCGACCGTGTCAGGCAACCTCCGCAAGCTCGAGCGCGACGGCTACATCGACTACCAGCCGTACCGGAGCATCGCCCTCACCGAGACCGGGCGTGCGGTGGCGGTCGCCGTCGTCCGTCGACACCGCCTCATCGAGACCTACCTCGTCGAGCGGCTCGGCTACGGGTGGGACGAGGTGCACGACGAGGCCGAGATCCTCGAGCACGCCGTCAGCGATCGGCTGCTCGAGGCCTTCGACGTCGAGCTCGGCCGCCCGACGGCGGACCCGCACGGCGACCCGATCCCCTCGTCCGACGGGACGGTCGTGCGCCCGACGGCGCATCGGCTCGGCGAGTTCGGGGCGGGCGAGTGCGGCTTCGTCGTCCGCGTCTCGGACGACGAACCCGAGCTGCTGCGCTACCTCAGCTCGCTCGACCTGCGCGTCGGCGCCCACGTGCGGATCGGCGAGCGCCGCGACTACGCCGGATCGCTGCAGGTCGTGGTGACCGACGCCCACGATCGACCGACCGGCACGGTCGAGCTCGCCGGACCGGCCGCCGCCTCGGTGTGGGCGAACTCGGAGCCGCACACGCACGCCTGATCGTGCGGCGTGCGCCTCACCCCGCGGTGCTCGGGGAGGGTGCGGGCAGGCGGGTCCCGGCCGGATCGGCGAGGAGGCGCGCGAAGGCGAGCTCTGCGGCGCCGATCGTCAGACGGTCGGCCCCCAGCTCGGCGGGCACGATGCGGAGGTCGTCGGCCGACCCCGGCAGCGCCTGAGCGGTGACGCCGGCGAGGAGGCGCTCCGGCTCGGCCGCGAGCAGGGAGGCCAGGAACCCGCCCAGGACGATGAGAGCGGGGTCGAAGACGTTGACGACGTTGCGGAGCGCGATCGACAGCTGGTCGACCTGGCGCTGCACCTCGACCCGCGCCTCCGAACCGGGCGCCGACGCGACGAGGGCCGCCGCGAGCTCGTCGGCCTGCGAGCGGTCGAGCCCGGTCACCGCGAGCAGGGCCGCCTGGCCCACCTCGGTCTCGAGGCAGCCCGTCGCGCCGCAGTGGCACAGCCGGCCCACCGAGTTGACGAGCGTGTGGCCGAGCTCGCCCGCGTATCCGCCCGAGCCGACCAGGGGCGCCCCGCCGACCAGCACGCCCCCGCCCACGCCGCTCGCACCGCCGTTGAGGAACACCAGATGCTCGACGCCCCGCCCGGCGCCGAAGCGCCCCTCGGCGAGGGTCGCCGCGGAGGCGTCGTTCGCCGCACGGGCCGGCAGACCGGTGGCCTCGGCCACGAGCTCGGCGAACGGCTCGTCGACCCACCCCAGGTGCGGGGCCAGCCGGACGAGACCGCCGTCGGCCCGGACGAGACCGGGGACGGCGAGACCGACCCCCACCTCGACGACCTCGGGCCGCTCGGCACGCAGCCCCTCGATGACCGAGGCCGCGATCGCCGCGGCCCCCTCGGCCGTCGGGATGCCGTCCGTCTCGCGTCGGACCCGGGATCGCACGACTCCGTCGAGGCCGACGACGCCCACCGTCACGGCATCGATCTCGGGATTCACGGCGTAGGCCACGACATCGCTGCTGGCCGCGACCACCGGGCTCGGGCGCCCCACCCGGACGACCCCGACGGGGTCGGTCTCGACGACGAGGCCCCGGTCGACGAGCTCGCCGACGAGCGCCGCGATCGTCGAGCGGTTGAGACCGGTCGCCTGGGTCAAGGCGGAACGGGACCGGGGGCCCGCCGCGTGCACCAGGCCGAGCAGCGCCGACAGGTTCGTCTGGCGCACACCGTCGGCGCGCGCCCCGGGTTCGATCGTCACGTGGCCTCCTGGGCCGAGCGTACCGGGGTTCCGACGGCGTCGAGTGGCCGCGGGGGCTCCGTCGCACGGGTGCGGACGGACCTCCGCGGCCACCCGGGCCGCTGACCCGGTGGGGCCGGATCAGCCGTCGTCGCGACCGAAGAGCTCGAGCTGCGGCGACACCGGCCGCGACCCGGACGAGGAGGCGCCGGTCTCGACCGACACCGCGCCTCCCGCCCGCGTCACGACGAAGTCGGCCGACTCGCCGTCCGGAGTCGTCACAGTCACGGAACGGGTGCCGTCGGCGCCGGGGAACACCCGCAGCACGAGCCCCTCGAGATAGTCGTGGTCGGGGCGGTCGTCACGCCCGCCCAGCGGGATGACGGCGCCCTCGCGGACGTACAGCGGCAGGGTCAGCACGCCGTGCGTCTCCGTGCGCCATGCGCCCGCGCCGGCGTCGACGACCTCGCCCGTGAACCAGTTCGTCCACCGGCCGGCCGGCAGATAGACCTCGACCGTGCCGTCGGCCGAGAACACCGGCGCCACCAGCAGATCGTCGCCGAGCAGGTACTGCGTGTCGACGTGGGCCGCGCCCCGGTCGCCGGGGAACGCCAGCGCCATCGGCCGCATGACCGGAAGCCCGGTGCGGGTCGACTCGAGCCCCGCGGCGTAGAGGTACGGCATCAGCCGCAGCTTCAGCTTCGTGAAGACCCGGGTCACCTCGACGGCCTCGTCGTCGAACGCCCACGGCACCCGCACCGAGCTGCTGCCGTGGAACCGGCTGTGGCTCGACAGCAGACCGAACGCCGTCCAGCGCTTGTAGACGTCGGGGTCGGGCATGCCCTCGAACCCGCCGATGTCGTGACTCCAGAACGAGAAGCCGCTCATCGCCAGCGAGAGGCCCCCGCGGAGGGTCTCGGCCATCGACTCGAAGGTGGAGGTCGAGTCGCCGCCCCAGTGCACGGGGAGCGCCTGGCCGCCGGTCGTCGCCGAACGCGCGAACACGACGGCGTCGCCCTCGCCGCGGACCTCCTCGAGAACCTCGAAGACGGCGCGGTTGTAGAGCTGCGTGTACAGGTTGTGCATCCGCTCGGGGTCGGAGCCGTCGTGCCAGACGACGTCGGTGGGGATGCGCTCGCCGAAGTCGGTCTTGAAGGCGTCCACCCCCTGCTCCTGCAGCCCGCGCAGCTTCCCCTGGAACCAGGCCGTCGCCTCGGGGTTCGTGAAGTCGACCAGGCCCATGCCCGCCTGCCAGAGGTCCCACTGCCAGACGCTGCCGTCGGGGTTCGTCACGAGGTAGCCGGCGTCGGCAGCCTCGCGGAACAGCTTCGAGCGCTGCCCGATGTACGGGTTGATCCAGACGCAGACCCGGAGGTCGCGCTCGTGCAGGCGGACGAGCATGCCCTCGGGGTCGGGGAAGACCCGGGGGTCCCACTCGAAGTCGCACCACTGGAACTCGCGCATCCAGAAGCAGTCGAAGTGGAACACGCTGATCGGCATGTCGCGGGCCGCCATCTCGTCGACGAAGGCCGTGACGGTCTCCTCGTCGTAGTCGGTGGTGAACGACGTCGAGAGCCACAGCCCGTACGACCAGGCCGGCACGTGAGCCGGGCGGCCGGTGAGCCGCGTGTACCGGTCGAGCACGTCGGCCGGCGTGGGGCCCGCGATCACGAGGTAGCGCAACGTCTCGCCGGCGACTGAGAACTGGACGCGCTCGACCGCCTCGGAGCCGATCTCGTACGACACGTGACCCGGGTGGTCGACGAGCACCCCGTAGCCGCGGTTGGTCAGGTAGAACGGCACGTTCTTGTAGGCCTGCTCGCTGGAGGTGCCGCCGTCGGCGTTCCACACGTCGACGGTCTGCCCGTTCTTGACCAACGGGCCGAAGCGCTCGCCCAGCCCGTAGACGAGCTCGCCGACGCCGAGCGAGAGCTGCTGCGAGACGTACGACGGGGCGTGATCCGCCGCCGTGCCCGGGCGACCCGCTCCCTTCACCACGGCGCCGACCATGGCGCCGTCGATCCGCGCGTCGGGGGCCACCTGGTGGTAGCCCACCGACTTCGCGCCCGAGCGGGTCAGGACGGTGTCGCCGTCGCGGAAGACGAGGTCGAAGGGGCCGCCGCGACCCACGGAGGCGGTGAGCCGCCCCGAGGACAGCGTCGCGCCTCCTGCCGTCACCTCGGCGACGCCGACCCCGGCGGGGCCGCCCTCGGCGCCGACGAGGTCGAAGCCGATCTCGTCGCGCCCACCGGAGAAGTGGGCGACCTCGACGGCGATCACGCCCTCCATCGGCGAGCTGAGGCCGACCGTGAGCACCGGCCGGTTGAGCGTGTCGCCGCGGTGCGCGATGACCTTGGTGGGGGCCGTGACGACGAGCGAGCGCCCGTCGTCACCGGTCTCGACGTCGTAGACCTCCTGGCCGAAGAGGGAGGAGACGCCGGGACGCGTCTGCCAGAAGCCGTCGGTGAACTTCATGCGATGCCTTTCGAGCGGTGCGCGCTACTTGACCGCACCGGCGGTGATGCCGCGGGTGAGGGTGCGCTGGAAGAGGAGGAAGAACACGAGGGTCGGGATGAGACCGAGCAGCGCCGAGGCGCTGGTCGTCGTCACGTCCATCAGCCGGTCGCCCTGCAGCGCCGTGATGGCCACCGGCACCGTCTGGTTCGCGTTCGAGACGAGGAACGTCAGCGGGATGAGGAACTCGTTCCACGTCCAGATGAAGAAGAAGATCGCCAGCACCGACAGGGTCGGGCGGCTGATCGGCACGATGACGCGCCAGAGGATCTGCCACCGGCTGGCGCCGTCGAGCGAGGCGGCCTCGAGGACCTCCTTCGGGAAGGTCCCGTAGACGCTCGACAGGAGGTACGTGCCGAACGCGCTCTGGATCACCGTGAAGATGATGATGACCGCCCAGATGTTGTCGTACAGACCCACCTGCTTGAACATGAAGTACAGCGGGTAGAGCAGGGCCTCCTGCGGCAGCATGTTCGCCAGCAGGAACAGCACGATGATCCAGGTGCGTCCGCGCACCCGGCCGATGCCGAGGGCGTAGGCGTTGAAGACCGAGATCACGACGGCGAACAGCGCGACCAGACCCGAGATGACGAAGCTGTTCCAGAGCTTCTGGGGGAACTCGACGCGGTTCCAGAAGTTCACGATGCCGTCGAAGTAGAGCGACGTCGGGAAGCTGAGGGGCCCGCCCTGCGTGTAGTCCTCGGGGGACTTGAACGAGTTCACGAGGATCAGCAGGAACGGCAGCGCGATCAGCACGCCGAACAGCACGGCGGCGACCAGGACGACCCAGTCGGCGGTGGTCTTCCGGCGCTTGCGCTGCTTGGCCGCGGGGAGGCGCGGCTCCGGCACCGCGGGACGGATCCGGTCGTCCTTCACCGGGGGCACGACGGTGGTGGCCATCAGCGGTCCCTCTCTGCTCGTTCGGCCCGGTTCTGGGCCTGGATGAAGAAGACGGTGATCACGACGATCACGAGGGTCAGGGCCGTGGCGATCGTGGCCCCGTAGCCGACCTGCTGGCTCTGGAAGAACTCGCTGTAGGCGTAGTAGCTCGGCACGATGGTCGAGTCGCCCGGCCCGCCGCGGGTCAGGGCGTAGATCGGGCCGAAGACCTTGAGCGCCGCGATCGTGCAGGTGAGCACGACGACGAAGATCTCGGGTCGGATGATGCTGACGGTGATGGCCCGGAACCGCTGGAACCAGCCCGCGCCGTCGAGCTCGGCGGCCTCGTACAGCTCGGGGTCGACCCGCTGGAGGGCCGCCATGAAGATGACCACGGGATAGCCGAGCTGCACCCAGACCATGACCACCATGATGCTGAGCAGCGCCGTGTCGGGGCTGCCGAGCCAGTTGTGCTGCAGGGCGCCGAGTCCCACCGCCTCGAGGACGGTGTTGAGCGCCCCGTTCTCGGGGCGGAGGATCCAGCCGATCACGATGGCGGCGATCGCCACGGGCAGGATCTGCGGCAGGTAGTACGTCGCCCGCAGGAACGATGCGAGACGGCCGCCGAACTTGCGGCCGATCAGGTCGAACAGCATGGCCGCGAGCAGCAGGCCGAGCAGGGTCGGCACGACGACCATCGCGATGATGAGGAACACGCTGTTGAGGAACGACGTCCAGAAGCGGTCGTCGGTCATCAGCTCGCGCCAGTTGTCGAGACCGGCCCAGGTCGGCGGGCGGATGCCGCGGTAGTCGGTGAAGCTGAGGTAGATGTTCCAGATCAGCGGGACCAGGACGACGACCGTGAAGAGGACGAAGCCCGGGATGAGGTACAGCCAGAATCCGCGTCGGCCGGAGCCGGGCAGGAGGCTCTCCTCCGGCGGGAGGGCCGACGACGTGCGTCGGCCCTCGCGACGGGGGCGCGCCTCCCTGGCACCGGGGCGGGTGTCGAGGGAGGTCACGGTCACTCTCCGGTGATGTCGTCGACGCCGCTCCGGTACTGGTCGCCCAGCGTCGACAGCATGTCGTCGGGCGAGGTCGAGCCGTTCACCAGCTCCTGCGTGCCGGCGACGAGCTGGTCGTAGAAGGTCGGCGTGGGCCAGTCGGGGTAGAAGGCGAGACCGTCGCGCTCGAGGAGCGTGTTGAAGTTCGCGATGAGCTCCTGGCTCTTCGGGTCGGTGATGTCGGCCGGGTCGGCCTTGACGGGCACGCCGCCGTTGTTGCCGATGAGGTTCTGGATCTCGGGGCGCATGGTGATGTCGATGAACTTCGTCGCGAGGTCCTTGTTCGCGGCGTTCTCGGGGACGACCCAGAGGTTCCCGCCCGAACCCGGAGCCATCTCGCTTCCCGGGAACAGGAACGTGCCCCAGTCGAAGGTCGCCTCGTCGGCGACCCGGCCGGCCCACCAGCTGCCGGAGACCATGATCGGCGCGCCGCCGCTCATGAAGGTCGTGCCCATGTCCTCGGCCTTGATGCCGGTGACGTCCTTCGAGATCCAGCCGTTGTCGACGTACTCCTGCAGCTTGTCGGCCGCGTAGGTCAGCTCGGGCCCCTGCCAGTCGACGTCGCCCTCGTAGAGCTGGTAGTCGTCGACGAACGAGCGGTCGGCCTGCGAGAGGGCGAGCTGGTAGAAGAGCTGCCCGAGCGGGTACTCGGCACCGGCCTCGGCGAGGGGGGTGATGCCGGCGTCGGCGAAGGTCTGCAGCGCGGCCTCGAACTCGTCGTACGTGGTCGGCACCTCGATGCCCTGCTCGGCGAAGGCGTCCTTGTTGTAGAAGACCTCGACGTACTCGCCGTAGTTGGGGATGCCGTACCAGCTGCCCGAGCCCATGATGCCGCGCTCGTCGTACTTCGACGTCGTGGCGATCGAGGGGGCGAGATCGTCGTCCCAGCCGTACTCGGCGACGGCGTCGTCGAGGTTCGAGAGCAGGCCCTGGCTCGCGAGCAGACCGGCGGTGGCGTTGCCCTTGTTGTACTCGAGGATGTCGGGGGCCTCGTCGGAGTTCAGCACCTGGCTGGCGGTCGACCGGATCTGCTCGAAGCTCTTCGCCTCGAACTCGACCGTCGCGCCGGTCTCCTCCTCGAAGGTCTCGATGGCCTGATCCCAGGCGATGCCCATCGCGCTGGTCTCGCTCTCGAAGTGCCAGAGCTTCAGCGTGTTCGGGTCGGATGACCCTCCGCCGCCGCCGGCGGAGCAGCCGGTGAGCAGGGCGGCGGTGGCCACGAAGGCCGTGCCGGTCGCGACGATGCGTCGTCTCTTCATTGTTCTACCTCCTCGTAGAGGGCCCGCGAATTCGGCGTCGAAGCGTTTCGACGATCGACGGGGAACGGCGGGCCCGGTGATGGTTCGATGGTGGAGCTGCGGTGTCGGTGGTGCCGGGATGGTGCGGTCGGAGAGGTTCAGGAGGCGCGGGCCGGCGCGGTGACCGAGCCCTTCGCCAGGTAGGTGGGCGCGATCAGTTCGACGCCCGTGTCGACGCGGCCGTCGATGCGCTCGAAGGCGGCCTCGACCGCGCGAGAGCACATCTCGTCGATCGGCAGGGGAACGGCGTCGAGCGCGGGATCGAGCTCGTCGGCCGCGTAGCTGGCGCAGGCGGCCAGGACCGACAGGTCGCCGGGGATGTCGACGCCGAGTCGGCGGAGGTGCTGCATGACGGCCTCGGCGGTGGGCTCGCTGCAGTGCAGCACGAGGGCGGTCATGCCCGGCAGCCGGCGCCGGAGCTCGTCGAGGGCGCGCGTGGCGGGCGCCCGCCCCAGATCGGTGGCGATCGTCAGGCTCTCGACCCCCCGGTCCGACGCTCGCGCCGCGAAGGCGTCGTCGAAGCGCCGGATGAAGCCGGTGTCGCGCTCGAGATACGACGCCGGGTGACCGATGACGCCGATGGAGGTGTGACCGAGGTCGGCGAGCCGGTCGACGACCAGCGCCGCCGCCGACTCGAAGTCGAGGTCGATGCAGGCGAGATCGTCGACGTCGCGCGGGATGCCGATGAAGCCGGCCGGCAGATCGAGTTCGCGCACCAGGTCGACGCGCTCGTCGACCGTGGCCACCCCGAGCGCGACGACGCCGTCGACGAGCGAGCTCGACGCGACCCGGCGGATGCCCGAGACCTCGTCGTCGGTCGCGAGCAGCAGGACGTCGTAGTCGCGACGCCGGGCGGCCTCGACGACCGCGGTCACGAACCGCATCTGGGTCGGCTGGTGGTTGTCGGCGCGGATCGGCGCGCTCAGGGCGAGGATGTTGGTCCGGGCGCCGGCGAGCATGCGAGCCCCGGCGTGGGGGCGGTAGCCGAGACGCTCGACCGCGTCGGTGACGCGCTGACGCGTGGTCGCGGCGATCGAGCGCTTGCCCGACAGCGCGTACGAGACGGTCGAGATCGACACGCCCGCAGCCTGCGCCACATCGTGGATCGTCGCCATCATGACCTCACCGTCACCGTCGTCTGCCTTGTGCCGCGGTGGAGGCGAAGCGCTTCGACCGGGTTCGTGAGGAGACCATACGACACCCCCGGATGATGCGCAAGGCGTTTGTCGGACCGATCAACAAAATGAACGAGACCCTCGACCGCAGCCCTCGTGGCGTATAAGTTGTAGTCGACAACAATCGCGACCGCCGCCTCCCGGGGGCTCGCGACACCGACCACGAAAGGGACGCTGATGTCCGTCACCCCCACCCGCGAAGACAAGTTCTCGTTCGGCCTCTGGACGATCGGCTACACCGGCGCCGACCCCTTCGGCGGCCCCACGCGCCCCGACCTCGACGTGGTCGAGGCCGTCGAGAACATCGACCGGCTCGGCGCCTACGGCCTGACCTTCCACGACGACGACCTCTTCGCCTTCGGGTCGACCGAGGCCGAGCGCCAGAAGCAGATCGACCGCCTCAAGGGCGCCCTGGACGCGACCGGCATCGTCGTGCCCATGGTCACGACCAACCTGTTCAGCGCGCCGGTCTTCAAGGACGGCGGCTTCACGTCGAACGACCGCGGCGTGCGTCGCTTCGCCCTCCGCAAGGTCCTCCGCAACATCGACCTCGCCGCCGAGCTCGGCGCCGAGACGTTCGTCATGTGGGGCGGCCGCGAGGGCGCCGAGTACGACAGCGCCAAGGACGTGCAGGCCGCCCTGTCGCGCTACAAGGAGGGCGTCGACATGCTCGCCCAGTACGTGACCGACAAGGGGTACGGCCTGCGCTTCGCCATCGAGCCGAAGCCCAACGAGCCCCGCGGCGACATCCTGCTGCCGACGCTCGGCCACGCCATCGCGTTCATCGACACGCTCGAGCGCCCCGAGCTGTTCGGCGTCAACCCCGAGGTCGGGCACGAGCAGATGGCGGGCCTGAACTTCACGGCCGGCATCGCTCAGGCGCTCTACCAGGGCAAGCTGTTCCACATCGACCTGAACGGCCAGCGCGGCATCAAGTACGACCAGGACCTGGTCTTCGGTCACGGCGACCTGCAGAACGCGTTCTCGCTCGTCGACCTGCTCGAGCACGGCGCCCCCCAGGGCGGCCCGAGCTACACCGGCCCTCGTCACTTCGACTACAAGCCCTCGCGCACCGAGACCATCGACGGCGTGTGGGAGTCGGCTGCGGCGAACATGCGCATGTACCTGCTGCTCAAGGAGCGCGCGCAGGCCTTCCGCGCCGACCCCGAGGTGCAGGAGGCGCTGGTCGCCAGCCAGGTCGCCGAGCTGTCGACCCCGACGCTCGGCGAGGGCGAGGGCTACGAGGCCCTCCTCGCCGATCGAGCCTCGTACGAGGACTTCGACGCGGACTCGCACTTCGGCGGACACGGCTACGGCTTCGTCCGCCTGCAGCAGCTCGCCGTCGAGCACCTGATGGGCGCGAGAAACTGAGGCAGGCGCGCCAGCGACTGCGTTTCTCGCGCTGACGCGCTCCAGCGCGGCAGACGGAGCTGAGGAGAACGCGGAGCGTTCTCGCTCCGAGCGCCGACGCGCTCCAGCCGCTCACGACGGGCCGTCCTCCTCCACCGGTGGACGGCCCGTCGTCATGCGTGTCGGCTGGCGTCAGGCGACGACGGGGCTCGACGACCCCTCGGGTGATCCGCTGACGACGATGCCGGGCGCGATCGCCGGCGACGGAGGGGCGACGACCGGAGCATCCGCGCGCTCGTCGAGCTCGACCCCGACGCGGCGCGCGTCGACGCCGTCGAGCGCCGCATGGACCCGGGGTGCGACGATCTCGGCCCAGGTCCGGTGCAGGGTCGACCAGGAGAAGAGGCCGTGAACGGTGAGGGAGTCGATCGCCTCGGCCGGGAACCCGACATGATCGACGCCGACCAGCTCGCGGGCGAGTCGCTCGGTGACCGTGTTGAGGCGGTCGACCTGCGCGGCGATCAGCCGGCAGGCCGTCGGGGGGATCGGTCGGAACCGCGCGAGGGGCGGGATCGCGGCGAACACGACCGCGCAGTCGGGGCCGGCCTCCTCGCGGACGCGCTCGACGAGGATCCTGAGGTCGCGCTCCCAGGCCCGGGGGCTCGTGGCCGACAGGACGTCGGCGATCCCGAGGAAGATCACCGCGGCGCCGGCCCCGGCCGCCGAGAGGGTGGGCACGGTGGCCGCGGTGCGCGCGGTGAGGACGGGCGACGAGAGCTCGGACCACGACAGGCCCCGCCCGCGAGCGCGTGCGACGCGGGTGGCGACCTGACTGGAGGTCGTCATGCCGTGGCTGAGGACGCCCATGCCGGCGACGGCGATGCTGCCGATGAAGGCGATGCGTTCCGGATCGGGCCCGCCGATGGCGGAGCTGCGCTCGTCGCGGGGGAACACGGCGGACGCGAGGTCGCGTCGGTACATCTCCATGTGGAAGGCGAAGAGCGGACGAGCCAGGGCCACGAGCAGAGGGACGACTCCGGACGGGCGGACGACGGTCGTGTCGTCACGTCGGGTCTGGGGCATGGGAGTCCTGGTGCGTCGGTGGTGCCTGAGGGGGCCCGCGGGGCGGGCGCTCTCGAGTCTGTTCACCCGCGGGGGTGCGATGGGGGACGGTTCGCATTCGGGATACCCCGGGGACGCTGACCGGATATCGCCGATTCCCCCGTGGGATCCAAGAGAAGTGCTGGTCAGAGCAGGTTTTCCGACGTGTCCGCCGAAAGGGGGACACGATCGTCCCCTGCGGCGACCCGTGAACTGGGGGTCAAGGTCGCCAGCTCCGTCCAGCATCTTGCACAGCAGTGTGCAAGATCGTAAGATCGGCACGTGAACACGACGACCACCCGCACGCGAGCGCCGCGACGCGACGCCACCGCCAACCGCGAGGCCCTGATGGCGGCCGCGGTGCGCCTCCTGAACTCCGACCCGACCGTGCCCCTCGAGGCCATCGCCGCCGAGGCCGGCCTGTCGCGGCGGAGCGTCTACGGGCACTTCGCCACCCGCGACGACCTCGTCCGGGAGGTCACCCTGCGCGGCGCCGCCCGCATCGGGGCCGCCGTCGTCGTCCAGCCGGGCTCGAGCGACCCGGTCGTCCAGCTCGCGGCGCTCGGCGCCCGACTGTGGTCCGAGGTCGAGCACGTGCGCGTGATGGCCCAGCTCACCGTGCGGGGCCCCCTCATGCACGCCGTGGGCGAGGCTCTCGCCCCGCTTCGCGCCTACGTCCGCGAGACCGTCCGTCGCGGCGTCATCGAGGGCCGCATGCGACCCGACATCGACGTCGACACGCTCGCGCACCTCGTCGAGGGCGCCGCCCTCTCGGTGCTCGACGAGGCCACCACCCGCGATCTCGGGCGCGACGAGGGCCACCGCCTCGTCATGCTCGCCGTCCTGGCCGTGATCGGGCTGAGCTGGCGCGAGGCCGACGACCTCATCGCGCGGAACCCCGAGCTCGCCCTCCCCGCACTCCCCACCCTCGAGCCGGTCGACCACGAGGCGACGGCATGAGGCTCGAACTCGTCGCCGCCGCGGTCGGCGACGGCCCCGGCGCCCCGCTCGCCCCGCTGAGCGTCGTCGCGGACCGCGGCCGCCCCGGCTTCGTCGCCGTCGAGACCGAGAACGGCCCGACCGTCGCCAGCCTCGTCGCGGGCGGTCGGATGAGCCCCGACCACGGGGGCGTGCTGCTCGACGGGTCCGACGACGCCGCGGCGATCCGCGCCTCCGTCGCCCTCGTGGACACCCCCGGCGTCGCCGAGCCGTTCGGCTCCCTGACGGTCGCGCAGGTCGTCCGGGAGGAGCTCGCCCTCGCCGGGCTCCGCAGCGACCGCGCCTCGGTCGCGCTCCTGATCGGATCGCTCGGGCTCGACGAGCACCGACGGACGCGCCTCCACTCCCTCCCGACCGACCGACGGGTGCGGCTGCTCGCCGAGCTGGCCGTGCTGCGACCGGAAGTGCGCGGGCTCGTCCTCACGACCCCCGAGCGTCACGGCGGCGATGTCGCGGCCTGGCTCGAGGTCGTCCGCGACCTCGTCGACCGCGACTACACGGTGCTCACCGTGACGAGCTACGCGGCGCTCGCCCAGGCCTCCCTCCCCCTCCCCGACGTCGACGACGACGCCCCGTCTCCGACACCCGAAAGCGACCCCTCGTGAAGATCGTCACGCTCGTCCGTTCCGAGTTCCAGCGACTCACCTCGACGGGCCTCGCCCGGCTGGCCCTCGTCGCGCTGATGACCGTCCCCCTGCTGTACGGCGGCCTCTACCTCTGGGCCAACCAGGACCCGTACGCCAAGCTCGATCAGGTGCCGGCCGCGCTGGTCAACTCCGACGCGGGCGCCGTCTCCGACGGCGACGCGGTCGACTACGGCGACGACGTCACGAAGGAGGTGCTCGACGGCGGCGACTTCGACTGGCACGAGACGACCTCCCAGGAGGCGCGGGCCGGCCTGGAGGACGGAACCTACGACTTCACCTTCACGATCCCGAGCGACTTCAGCGCCGACCTCGTGTCGGCGTCGGGCGACGACCCCCGGCGTGCGCAGATCGTGCTCGCGACGAACGACACCAACAGCTACCTGTCGACGACCATCGCGGAGCAGGCCGCGAAGACCATCCGCGCCTCCGTGACCGAGCGGGTCGGCAAGGAGGCCGCGACGCAGCTGCTGGTCGGCCTGTCCGACATCCGCACCAGTCTCGGCGACGCCGCCGACGGGTCGGCGCAGCTGAACGACGGACT
Organism: Frigoribacterium sp. Leaf172; assembly: GCF_001424285.1. Taxonomy (NCBI): domain Bacteria; kingdom Bacillati; phylum Actinomycetota; class Actinomycetes; order Micrococcales; family Microbacteriaceae; genus Frigoribacterium; species Frigoribacterium sp. Leaf172. The sequence continues at coordinate 26,927 of NZ_LMPB01000004.1, forward strand.
GGGGACGAGCGTCGGAGGGGCCGACCGGCTCTCGGCGGGCGCCGCCGACGCCCGTGACGGCGCCGACCGCCTGGCCTCCGGGGCCGCCGACGCCCACCAGGGCGCCGATCAGCTGGCCGCGGGCGCGGCGGCAGCCGACTCCGGGGCTCGCACCCTCGCCGACGGCACCGCGACCCTGAGCACGGGGGCCGCGGCCCTCGACACCGGCCTTCAGCAGTTGCGCTCGGGCACCGCCGATCTGCCCACGCAGACCGAGGCCCTCGCCGACGGGGCCGCTCGGGTCGCGGCGGGCAACGACCAGCTGGCGACCACCGTCGGCGGAGCAGCCGCCGACAGCCAGCGAGCGGTTGACGCGCTCCCCCAGGCCCAGGCCGCCGCTCGGGCCGACATCCAGGCTGCCCTGGCCGTCCAGGGCTACGACGCCGACCAGATCGCCGCGATCGCCGCGACCTTCGCGCCGGTCACCGACGATCTCACCACCCGGCTGACCGATGCGAACGCGCAGCTCCAGGCCCTCGACGGCTCCGTGTCGACCCTGGCGGCGGGCGCCGACCAGGTGGCCGCGGGGACGAGCACCCTCGCCGAGCGGACGCCGGCGCTCACCGCGGGCGTCTCGTCGGCCGCCGACGGCTCGTCGCAGCTGGCCTCCGGGTCCGCGAGCGCCGCCTCCGGAGCCTCAGACCTCGCCGACGGGCTCGGCACCCTCGACTCGGGGGCCGCCGCGCTCGCCGACGGCCTCGGCACGCTCGACTCCGGAGCGGCGACGCTCGCCACGGGGCTCGGCACGCTCGCCGACGGCACGGTCGAGCTCCACGACGGCCTCGTGCAGCTGCGCGACGGCAGCACCAGGCTCTCGGACGGTCTGCAGAACGGTCTGGCGCAGATCCCGGCCAGCAGCGAGCAGTCCCGGGACGATCAGGCGTCGGCGATCTCCGACCCGGTGTCCGTGACCGACCGCGCCCTGACGAGCGCGGGCACCTACGGCGCCGGACTCGCACCGTTCTTCATCAGTCTCGCGGCCTGGATCGGCATCTACGCGCTGTTCCTCATCGTGAAGCCGCTGTCGAAGCGGGCCATCACGGCCGTGAAGGCGCCCGGTCGCGTCGTGACCGCCGGCTGGCTGGCCCCCGCCCTGCTCGGCCTCGTGCAGATGGTCGCCCTGTTCGGCATCGTCACGGGCCCGCTCGGCTTCGACGTCGCCCATCCATGGGGCATGGTGGGCCTCATGGTGCTCGCCTCGGCGACGTTCGCCGCGATCATCATGATGCTCAACGTGCTGCTCGGCAGCGTGGGTCAGTTCCTCGGACTGGTGCTGATGGTCGTCCAGCTCGTGACCGCCGGGGGCACGTTCCCCTGGCAGACCCTGCCCGCCCCCCTCGCGGCGCTGCACTTCGCCCTGCCGATGAGCTACGCGACCGACGGGCTGCGGCAGGTCATGTACGGCGGCAGCCTCGTGACCGCGACCGGCGACGCGGCCGTGCTCGCCTGCTGGCTGCTCGGGGCGCTGCTCGTGTCGTATCTGGCCGCCGCGCGGATGACCCGCCGCCGGACCCTTCGCGACCTCCGCCCCTCGCTGATCGGCTGACGCCGGGGCCCCGCCGGGGCCGGAACCGAGGAGGCGCGGGTCGAGCATCAGCCGACCCGCGCCTCCTGCTGTGGCATGTCGTCTTGACGTTCCACATGTCGGTGACCAAAACTATCGTGATGCACACGATCCCCGCGAAACCTCCGCCCGCCGTCCTGGCCTACCCGATGCACGGCCAGGGGAAGTTCACCACCGAGGGCTATCGCACGCGCGACGCGCATCTCGTCGAATGGCTGGGGCGCCTCACGGGCGGCCGGGGCGGCGTCGCCGTCGTGTCGCGACCCGAGCCGGTCGTGCTCCGCGCGGCGGGTGCCCTCCGCCGCGTCGGGGGCCCTCGAGGCGACGGAGGGGGCGTCGCCGCCGGCACGCACCCCGTCGAGACGACGACCTGGCGTCTGCCCGACCCGCGCGACCGGCGCCGGTGGTGGACGCGTTCGGCGGACGCGTACCCGGGGCTGCCCGACGACTGGCGCGACGTGCCCGCGGTCGTCTGGAACCCCTTCACGGCGCTGGCGCTGCCGCGCTCGAATCCCTTCGTGACCGGGCGGACGACCGTGCTGGATCTGCTCGACGACTGGAGCGTGCACCATGCCTTCGCCGGCATCCGCGCCGATGTCGAGCGCGCCTACTCGGCCGCCTTCGCCAGCGCGTGTCACGTGACGGCCAACGGCGAGGGCACGGTCGCCCTCGCCCGGCGGTTCGGCCGCGACGACGTCGTGCTGCTGCCGAACGGCTGCGACCCCGAGCGGTTCGATGACACCAGCGCGGCCTCCGGGCCGCTCACCGTCGGGTACGTCGGCAAGATCGGGCGCCGGCTCGACCTCGACGGCATCATCGACTGCATCGAGGCGGAGCCCGAGGTCGGGTTCGTCTTCGCCGGCCCGGTGCTCGACCGCGGCTACCGCCGGCCGCTGGCCTCGATGCCGAACGTCACCCTGCTCGGCGACGTGCACTACGACGACGTCCCGGCCCTCCTGCGGAGCTTCGACGTCGGGTGGGTGCCGCACCGGGTCGGCAGCTCGGGAGGCTCCCCGGGCGGCGAGGTCGGGGGCGACATCATCAAGACGTACGAGTACCGGGCGGCGGGGCTGCCCGTGCTGACCACCCCCGTCGACGGATGCGACAGCCGGGGGCTCGACGGCGTGACCGTCCTGCCCCTCGACGGCCACGCCGCCCGACTCGGCGGGTGGCGACGCTCCGGACCACGGGTCGCCCGTCGACCGAGCGTCATCCCGCACGACGCGACCTGGCGCCCCAAGGCCGAGACGATCCTGGCCGCGGCGTCGGGGTCGCCGTCGCCGGTCGCCGAGGCCGCTCGATGAGGGTCGCCCTCGTCGCAGCCCCGCTCATGGCCCGGAGCGGCGTCTACCGCTCGGCCCACGACCTCGTCGGCGCAGCACGCGCGCGGGGCCTGCCCTGGACTGCGCTGATCGGGGTCCGGCCCGAGGCGCCCGGTGCGGTGACGCACTCCCCCGGCGTGACCGAGACGTCGATCTCCCGACACGGCGTGGACGTCCTCCGCGACGTGCACCGCATCGTCCACACGGATCCCGACGTCCGCCGCGCCGACGTCGTCATCTCTCTCGTTCCCCAGAGCGACATGGTGGTCGCCGCGTCGCGGGCTCTGCGTCACGGCCCGCGGATCGCCTGGGTGCGCGGCCTGCCCTGGCCGGCCGCCGGCGAGCAGGCCCGTGCCCGCCGTCTGCTCCTCGCGACCCTCGAGTCGCGGGCGCTCCGCCGCCTCGACGACGTCTGGGCCACATCGCCGTCACTCGCCGACCAGGTGTCGAGGGTCCGCGAACCCGCGATCGTGCAGGCCGGGGTGCCCGGCCTGCCCCGCACCTCGACCGGTGAGCAGGAGGGGCCGCTCGTCTGGGCCGGGCGGCTCTCGGTCGAGAAGGGGCCGGGCGAGTTCCTCGACCTCGTGCGCCGCGTCGGGGGCCCGGCGCGCCTCCACGGCACCGGTCCGCTCGACGACGAGCTGCGCGCCCGCCGACACGACGGACTCGAATGGGCCGGCTGGCTCCCCGCGGACCGGCTCTGGGGCGACGCCGGCGTGGCCGTGACGACGTCCTTCCGCGACGCCTTCGGACGCAGTCCCGTCGAGGCCGCCTCGGCCGGCGTGCCCGTGCTCCTGAGCGAGGGAACGGGCGCGGCACCCGCCCTGTACACCGATCCGGGGCTCCGCCGGCGCTTCGTCCTCCCCCTGGACGATCACGGGGCCTGGGACACCGCCGTCCGCGACCTCCGCCGCGATCCCGACCTGCGACGCCTCGTCTCCGACCACGTCCACTCCACCGCCTCCGAGCTGACCATCGACCGGTCCCTCGACGCGGCGCTGCACCGGCTCGCCGTGCTGGCACCGCACCTCGCTCCCCTCGAACGGACGGCCAGCCGATGACCCCCCTCGACCTCCTCGGCGCCCTGCGCCGGTCCGCGCTGCTGGTCGTCGCCATCACCCTCGTCGGCATCGCCCTCGGCGCCGCCGCCGTCGCGATGACGGCTCCGCTCTACACGTCGTCGACCCTGCTGTTCGTGTCGGTCCGTTCGGCCGCCACGACGACGGCGGGCGAGCTCGTCCAGGGCAACGCCGCCGCGCAGCAGAAGGTGCAGTCGTACGTGGGCGTCGCGACGAGCCCCCGGGTCCTGCAGCCCGTCGTCGACGATCTCGACGACGAGACGACCCTCTCGTCGTTGGCACCGCAGGTCTCCGCCGAGACGCCGGTCGGCACGGTCAACATCCGCATCACGGTGGTCGACGCCGACCCGTCCCGGGCCGCACGGCTCGCCGGCGCGATCGCCGAGAGCTTCCGCACGGTCGTCGTCGACGAGCTCGAGACGCCGGCCCCCGGCGGCACGAGCCTCGTCGGCGTCGAGACGCTGGCGCCCCCGGTGGTCGCGACAACCCCGTCGAGTCCCGACCTGGTCGTCGATCTGCTGCTCGGCGGCCTGGTGGGGCTCTGCGCCGGCGTCGCGGCCGCCGCCCTCCGGGCCCGCCTCGACACCCGCATCCGCAACCGCGCCGACATCGAGGCGGTCACCGGCGGCCCCGTCCTCGGCGCGCTGGCCTTCGACCGCGACGCCGGGCAGCGACCGCTCGTCGTCGCCGTGGACCCGCGGAGCCCGTTCGCCGAGTCGTTCCGCGCGCTGCGGACGAGCGTGCAGTTCATCGGCCTCGACCGCACGGCACGCTGCCTCGTCGTGACCTCGGCACTGCCCGCCGAGGGCAAGACCACCACCGTGGCCAACCTCGCCGTGGCGCTCAGCGAGACCGGCTCGCGGGTGATCGTGGTCGACACCGATCTGCGCCTGCCCCGGCTGGCGGAGCTCCTCGGTCTCGAAGGGGCCGTGGGGGTCTCCGACGTGCTGCTCGGGCGGGCGGATCTCGCCGACGCCGTCCAGCCGTGGGGCCGCGGCGGCCTCGCCGTCCTCCCCGCGGGCACCCTGCCGCCCAACCCGAGCGAGCTGCTCGGGAGCAACCGCATGGCCGACCTGCTCGGCGAGCTCGCCCGGCACTACGACCACGTCCTGCTCGACGCCCCGCCCCTCCTCCCGGTCACCGACGCGGCCGTGCTGAGCCGACTCGCCGACGGGGCGATCGTCGTGGCGGCCGCCGGCCGCGCGACCCGCGGGCAGCTGGCCACGGCCCTGGAGACCCTCTCGTCGCTCGGTGCGACCTCGTTCGGAGTCGTCGCGACGATGCTCCGACCGACCGGCCCGCAGTCGTACGGGTACGGCTACGGCTACACGGCGCCGCGCACGGCACCGGAGGCCGACCCGGCGACGGCCTGAGGCGCGCCGCGCAGCGGCGGACCACGTCGGCGGACCACTCGGGTCGTCGCACGGGCGCTCCGTCTCACCGACGCGTCGTCGCACCGAGACGTCGTCGCACGCACACCCCGTCGCGCCGGGCGGAGTCAGCCCAGCAGCTCGCGCAGTCGGGACTCGTAGGCCGCGCAGACGTCGCTCCAGGCGTAGTGCCGCCGAGCTCGTCGGCGGGCCGCCGCGCCGAGGTCGGCCCGCCTCGTCGGGTCGTCGAGGAGCCCCACGACGGCACGGGCGATCTCGCCGGGCTCTGGGGCGACGAAGACGCCGGTCTCGCCGAGCACCTCGCGGTTGTAGACGGTGTCTCGCGCGACGACCGGCGCCCCGCAGGTCATCGCCTGCACGAGGGCGGGGTTCGTCCCCCCGACGCTGTGCCCGTGGAAGTAGACCCCGGCGTTCCGCCAGAGCGCGAAGAGGCGGCGGTCGTCGCGCAGGTGACCCAGGTGCTCGACGTTCGGGGATCGGGCGACGAGGTCGGCGACACGCTCGTCGAGAGCCCCGCCGTAGCCGCTCGTGCCGACGATCACGACGGGGTGTCGTCGCGCGATGAGCTCGGCCGCCGCGACGAACTCCGCCACGGTGTTCTCCGGGACGAGACGAGCCACGAACAGCACGTAACCGCCGGGCACGAGAGCGGAGTCGGCCTCGGCGAGCTCCGCCGTCGAGGCGTCCGGCGCATCGGCGCCGTAGGGCACGAACACCCCCTCGACCCCGAACTCGTCGCGCCAGCGACGTTCGATCTCGCGGGCGTCGCAGACGATGCGATCGGCCCAGCGGGCCGTCGCGACCGCGCCGGCCCGGAACACGGCGCGCGCCAGGCGACCCCACTTGGCGCGCTCCCACTCGATGCCGTCGACGTTGACGAGCGTCGGCACGCCGCGCCAGCGCAGCAGCGGCAACCAGAAGCCGTTGGCGCAGTTCATCACCAGTACGACGTCGGGTCGCCGCCGCACGGCGTCCGCGGTGGCCGTGAACCCGTAGGTCAGCGTGCTCAGCGAACGCGTCTCGAGCCCCCGGGTCTCGCGACGCACGATGCGCGGGTCGGCCCCGTCGGCGGTCGTCGCCCCGGGGCGGCCGTAGACGGTGACGTCCCAGCCGGCGTCGGCGAGCGCGGGAGCGAGTCGGCGGACGGCCGTCTCGAACCCGCCGTAGTGGCTCGGGTATCCGCGCGTGCCGATGATCGCGACCCGGGGACGGCGCTCGCCGGGGCCGAGGGGGTCTGCGACGGCTGCGGAGACGGCTCGGCCGGGCTGCTGCTGCTGCTGCTGCTGCTGCTGGCGGATCATGGGGCGCTCCCTGGTGGGTCGAGGTCGAGGTTGGGGCCGGGGCCGGGGTCGGGCGGGCGGCCGGCGAGCGCCGCGGCACCGGATGCGAGGACGGTCATTGAGGGCCAGAAGACGTAGTCGAAGGTGACGAGCATCCCGACGAACACGGCGCAGAGCGCCCGTGCCAGGGGGTCTCGGGTCGCGAGCGCGATCACCAGGACGGCCACCGACAGGGCGACGCCGAGGACCCCCTGGGTGGCCAGAGTGGTCACGAGCTGGTTGTCGAGCACCCAGAAGCCGTCCTGAGGGAAGAGCCCCTCGTCGTAGAGCCGCTCGACGGTGCCCACCCCGCTGCCGAACACGACCTCGAGGAGGGGCCGGCCCAGGAGGCGGGGGACGGATCCGATGGTGCCCGCCCGGTTCTCGTACGATCCGGACGAGACGAACCGGTCGGAGGCGACGCCGAGCTCGTCGACGAAGACGACGACGGCGACTCCGACGCCGAGGAGGGCCGCGGCGGCGCGGACGGCCCCCCGCCCCTCGCTCGCCGCGACGACGAGCACGGCGACGGCCAGGATGGCGGCGAGGACGACGCTGCGACTGCCCGACAGCAGCATGCCGACCATCAGAGCCGAGGCGACCAGCACCCGGGCGGGCAGCGGGACCCGGCGGCCCGCGGCGACCGTGACCACGAACGCCGTGCACAGGACGACGCCGTAGGTGATCGGATGCCCGAGGGTCCCCTGCACCCGCTCGAGCCCCCCGGGCAGGAGGGTGTTCACCAGCACGTAGTCGTTCACGTCGCGGTGGCGGCGCCCCCAGGGCACCGGGTCGCCCGTCGCGAACTCGACGAGACCCAGGGCGACCTCGAGCGATGCGATGACGACGACGCCCGCCCCGAGCACGCGGAGGTCGGTCGGCGAGGCCCGGAGCACGCACCAGGCGGCGCCGACGGCCAGCGCCCCGACGCGCACCGTGAGCCCCACGGCCTCGGGGTAGCCGACGACCGTCGTCGCGAGCGCCACGGCGAAGGAGACCGCGGTCAGACCGACGATCGCTCTGCCCCGGGGAGCCGACGGCGCGCCGGGGCCCAGGGCCGCCGCCGCCAGCAGGCCGATCGCGCCGTAGACGGCACCCGTGCGGACCCCCTCGGGCGCCGCCGACGAGGCCGTGGCCACGAGCAGGGCCACCGCAGCCACCAGGACCGCACCGCGCCGGGCCGCAGCGGGCACGAGCAGAGCCCCGACCGTGCCGGAGGACCCGACGATCAGCGCCGCGGCGCCGACGACGCCCGCGTCGACCGAGCCGCCGATCACGTCGGGGACCCCGGGGAGGCGCGGCGCGAGCCGACGAGGAGGGGCACCACCACCGCGGCCTGGACCCCCACGGCGACGGCCTCGGCGGCCGCGACGCCGAGGAGGGCCCCGGTCGCACCGCCGGCCGCGCCGCCCCACAGCACGCCCGTCACCCCGATCGCCGCGGCCGCGATGGCGGCGACGGTCGTGACGCGGACGACCCCGAGCGTCACGAGCGCGAGGCCGAACGCCCGGGACAGGCACGTCAGGGCGACGAGCAGGGCGGCCACGGCGACGGCGCCCTGCTCGACCTCGACGACGCCGGTGAAGAGCACCTCGACGGCGGGCGGCAGGGCGACCAGCACGGCGACGGCCGAGGCCAGGGCCAGGGCGGCGTTCACGGCGAGCGACGTGACGGTGCGGCGCACGGCCAGGTCCGCGTCGGGGGTGCCGACCCACACCTGCAGCCGCTGGGGGACGATCGCGACGACGCCGAGCCCGGCTCGGGCCAGACGATCGATCGCGCCGAAGGCCGCGACGGACCCCGGCGCCACGCTCTGCAGCAGCGCGGCGGGCAGCGTCTTGTACAAGGCCGTGACGGCGCGGCCCGTCGTGACGACGAGCTGCCCCCGCACGATGGACGGCACGGCGAGGAGGCGTTCGCCGGTGGGGGTGATCCGGACGCCCACGGCCCGACCGGCGGCGACCAGGGTCACGGCCGCCGCCGTCAGCGACGCGAGGCCGTACGCCTCGAGCGGGCCGCCGACGGCGATGACGGCCGCCGCCGCCAGGGCGAGGACGACCCGGGGCACGGCCTCGCAGAGCAGGGTGAGACCCGGTCTCCCGAGGCCGACGAAGAGCCACGTGGGGCTCAGGGCGCCGGCGGCGATGCCGAGGGTCAGCAGCACCGCCGCCGCGCGGTGCTCGTCGACGAGAAGCGCCACCGCGACGGCGGCGATCGGAGCGACGACGACCAGGGCGACGAGACGCGAGGCGAGGGCGTCGTGATGCACCTCAGCGCAACGGGCCGGGTCCCGCGCCACGCGTTGCGGGCCGACGACCACCCACCCGAGCTCGGCGACGACCGCGGCACCCGCCCCGACCGAGAGCGCCACGGCGCAGGCCGCCCAGCCGTCGGCGCCGTAGCGGCTCGTGACGGCGGGCACGACGGCGAACGGGGCGAGGGCGGCGACGAGAGGCGAGGCGCCGTAGAGCAGCAGGGTCGTGACCTGGCCGAGGAGGCGCGTCACCGTCGGTCGCCCGCCGCGCCGAGGTGCGCGTCGAGGCTCGCGTACCCCCGGGCCACGAGGGCCTCGAGAGCCGGTGCGACCGGGCCCGGGGTGCGAGCGGTCGGGCGATGATCGCTCCGCCCGAATGCGACGAGGGCCGCGGCCACCGACGAGGCGTCGCCCGGTTCGGTCTGCACGAGTCGCGCCCCGGCCACGACCTGCAGCTCGTCGAGGGCGGTGCTGCGCTGGGTGATGACCGTCCGACCGCAGGCGAGACCCTGCCAGACCTTGTTGGCCACGACCGATCGCGCCTTGGCCGAGTCGCCGAAGACCCCCAGCACGACGTCGCTCTCGGCGATGGCCGCTCGGAGATCGCTCTCGGGAACAGGATCGACGAACCGGCAGGAGGCGCTCAGCCCGGAGCGGTCGACCAGTCGGCGGATGCCGTCCCGACGCGGTCCTCCCCCGATGAGCGTCAACTCGACGGACCGATGCGGCACGGTCATCTCGAGGGCCTCGATGACCGTCTCGGTGCCGTGGAGGGGGATGTAGTTGCCGTAGTAGAGGACCCGGAGGGTGCCGCCCGGATCCGTCGGGGGCAGGTCGCGCGCCCAGGCCGGCGCACCGACCGGGAGGACGACGACCGGGGTCGAGCCCCCGAGACGGCGGAGCGACTCCGCTCGGGGCTCGGTGTCGCTGAGGGCCACGTCGGCGAGGCGGACGGCGAGCCGATCGAGCAGTCGGAGCCGCAGCGCCCGCAGCGACCCCGGTCGGACGGACCCCCAGTCGAGCACGGCCGTCTCGTGCAGGCCGATGAAGCAGTCGACGACCAGCAGGGCCCCGCGGAGCCGGGACGCGAGCCAGGCCCAGGGCGCGTGGCTCGACCGCATCTCGGAGACCACGATCACGTCGACGTCGCGGGAGCCGCGCCAGAGTCCCCGTGCGTCGTCGAGGGCCCGGACGAGGCGCCCCCGACGACGGCTGCGGGCGACGACGACGACCCGGGCCCCGTAGCGCTCGGCCAGGTGGCCGCGGATGCGGGAGTTCCGCGGGTAGGCGTCGTCGTGGACGCCGTAGTAGAGGACCTTCACGTCGTGACGGTCAGAGCGCCACGACGTGGTCGCCCGTCAGCACGTGGCGCGTGTCGAAGGTGGGCACGCCGTGGAGCAGCGAGAGGTCCACGCCGTCGTGATCGGTGACCACGACGGCGGCGTCGACCTCGGACACGACGTCGCGGACCAGGTCGACGCGACGGATGTCGGCGGGCCAGTACCGCTCGTGGACGTGCGGGTCGACGGCGACGACCTCGGCTCCCTGCTGCAGCAGGGAGCGGGCGATCTTGAGGGCCGGAGCCTCGCGCACATCACCCGAGTTCTTCTTGTACGCGAGACCGACGAGCAGCACGCGCGACCCCCGGACCGACCTCGAGCAGTCGTTCAGCATCGACTGCACCCGCTCGACGACGTGGTCGGGCATGTGCTCGTTGACGTCGTTGGCCAGGTCGACGAACCGGAACGGCTGACCGAGTCGGCGTCTCACCTGCCACGACAGGTAGCTGGGGTCGATCGGCAGGCAGTGACCGCCGACGCCCGGGCCCGGCGTGAACCGCATGAAGCCGAAGGGCTTGGTCGACGCCGCGTCGATGGCCTCCCAGACGTCGACTCCGAGTCGGTGCGCGAAGACGGCGAGCTCGTTCACCAGCGCCACGTTGACGTGTCGGAACGTGTTCTCGAGCAGCTTCGTCAGCTCGGCCTCGCGGGTGCCGGAGACCGGGACGGTGCGGAGGACGAGGTCGTCGTAGAACCTCGTGACCGCCGTCAGCGAGGGCGCGTCGATGCCCGAGACGACCTTGGGGGTCTCGACGAAGCCCCACCGGCGGTTGCCGGGGTCGATGCGCTCGGGGCTGTAGCCGACGTGGAAGTCGCGACCGGCGCGGAGGCCCGAGCCCTGTTCGAGGATCGGCACGACGAGCTCGTCGGTCGTGCCCGGATACGTGGTCGACTCGAGGATGACGGTGGCCCCGTGCCGCAGCCGCCCGGACAGCGACCGCGAGGCGCTCTCGACGAACGAGAGGTCGGGCAGACCGTCTCGGAGCGGGGTCGGCACGGTGATGACCGCGACGTCGAAGCCGTCACCGACCTCGTCGTAGTCCGATGTGACGTGATATCGGCCCGAATCGGCCGCGGCCCGGAGGGCCTCGTCGGTGACGTCGTCGACGTACGACGACCCCGCCAGGAGGCCGTCGATCCGGTCGCGGTCGAGATCGACGCCGACGACCCGGTAGCCGACCTCGACCGCTCGCATCGCCAGGGGCAACCCGACGTACCCCTGCCCGACGACAACGACTGTGCTGCTCATGCCTACGCCCCTCTCGACGCCCCCTCGTGGGGGCGGTGGGGCAATCTAAGCACAGACGATATGGCAACCGAAAGATATTACACAGCGCCGCTCACGACTCGATGCCCGCGACCGCCGTCGGGTCGGCGTCGTCGAGGAAGGTCCCGAGGCGCTCGACCTCGGACTCCTCGCCGATCGCGGCAGCCCCTCGGCGGAGCGCGTAGAGCGAGCGGAGCACGCCCCGGTTCGGCTCGTGGCTCCACGGCACGGGACCCTGCCCCCGCCAGCCCGCGCCGCGGAGGGCGTCGAGCCCCCGGTGATAGCCGACCCGCGCGTAGGCGTAGGCCTCGAGGTGCGCGCCCCGCGCCGCCGTCTCGTCGGACAGCAGCGCCCACGCGAGCGACGACCGAGGATGCGCGGCCGCGACCTCCGCCCGGGTCATGGTCTCGAGGTCGGCGAGCACCTCGGGCTCGGCGGGCAGGCGGGTCTCGGGAACACCGAGCAGGTTCTGGGAGGGCATGCGGACCAGGCTATCCGCCGCACGAGGGGAGGCGCTGGGCCTGTCGCTCTCTGTCGAGATAATGTAAAGTATCTCATGTTTGCAGATCGTCAGGAGACCCATGCCCTCGCCCCTCGTGTCCGTCGTCATCCCGGCGATCGCCGTCGACGACTACCTGCTCGAGGCCGTCTCGTCGGCCCTCGGGCAGACGTGGTCGCCCCTCGAGGTCGTCGTCGTGCTCGACGGGGCCACGGGAGACGAGGACGCCCTGCCGGTCGACCCGCGCCTCCTCGTGGTCCGTCTCCCCCGCCGCAGCGGCACGCCGTTCGCGCTGAACGCCGGGATCGCCGCGTCGCGGGGGGAGTTCGTCGCCCGCCTCGACGCCGACGACCGGGCCGAACCCGAACGCCTCGCCCGGCAGATGGAGGTCTTCGCCTCGCGTCCCGACCTCGTGGCGCTCGGATCGTCGGTGACGGTCGTCGACGCCGAGGGGACGCCCCTCCGCCATCTCGCCGCCCTCTCGGGCCGCGATCTGCGACGCGCACTGCTGACCCGGAACGTCCTCACCCACTCGGCGACGACCTACCGCCGCTCCGCCTTCGACCTGGTGGGCGGCTACGACCTCCGCTGCACCCGGATGCAGGACTACGACCTCTGGCTGCGCCTCGCGACCGTCGGTCCGATCGACAACGTGCCCGAGGCCCTGACCTCGTACCGCGTGCACGACGGGCAGCACAGCCGCCGGACGCCGCCCTGGGGCGCGGCGAGCCGCAGCGTCCTCGCCGGGCGCCGCCGACTCGCGGCAGCGCTCGGTTCGCCGCCCTCCGCCCAGCGGGCCCGCGACGCGGTGTGGAGCGCCGCCCAGATCACGCGGCACCTGGGGCTCCGGCGCCCTCGCTACCTCCCGTCGCCGATCACGCGGCGGTCACGCCGCGGCGTGCTGCTCGTCACGACCGCCGACGTGAGCCTCGACGTGCTCTACGCGGGTCAGGTGCGGCACTGGCTCGGCCGCGGCGTCGCCCCGCTGGCGATCGCGTCGGGCGACACGGGTCGCCTGGCCGCGGTCGGTCGCCGGGAGGGCGTGCGGGCGCACGCGCTCCCGCTCGTCCGCGACCCGTCGCCGGTCGACGACGTGCGCGCGCTCGTCGCGACCACCCGGCTCCTGCTGCGTCTGCGGCCGGCCGTCGTCGTCTACGGCACGCCCAAGGCGTCACTGGTCACCGCGCTGGCGGCGGCCGTCGCGCGGGTCCCCCGCCGGGTCCACGTGCTGCACGGCCTGCGGCTCGAGACCCAGACGGGTCTGCCGCGCCGCATCAGCATCGCCGCCGAGCGCATCGTGGCCGCCTCGTCGACCGAGACGGTCGCCGTCAGCGCATCGCTGGTCGACACCTGCCGCGAGCTCGGCATCCCGACCACCACGACGACGGTGCTCGGCGACGGCTCGGTGGGCGGTGTCGACGTCGAGGGGTTCGCGGCGGCCGGCCGGGACCACGGGCGGCGTCGCGCGGTCCGCGCGGCGCACGCCATCGACGAGGACGCCCTCGTCGTCGGCTTCGTCGGCCGGGCCTGCGCCGCGAAGGGCCTCGTCGAGCTGACGTCCGCCGTCGCCCGACTCCGACGGGAGGGCCTCCCCGCGCACCTCGTGATCGTGGGCCCCGACGAGGGCCTGGCCGACCTCCCGCCCGAGACCCTCCGGCTCCTCGACGGGGACGGGTTCGTCGTGCACGGCCCCGTCGACCACGCGTCCGAAGTGCTGGCCGCGTTCGATGTGCTCTGCCTGCCCTCCCACCGCGAGGGCCTCGGCTCGGTCGTGCTCGAGGCGAGCTGCGCCCGGGTGCCCGTCGTCGTCAGCGACGCGCCGGCCCTCGCCGAGGTCATCCGACACGGCGTGACCGGACTCGTCGTGCCCCGACATGACGACGTGGCGCTCGCCGGCGCGCTCCGTGCCGTCCTGACCGATCGCCGCCTCGCGGCCTCCCTGGCGGCGGCCGCGGCGGAGTCGGTGGCCGAGCGCTTCGACCACCGCGCCGTCTGGGATCGAGCCGCCACGCACCTCCTCGGGCATCTCAGCTCGGCGGGCGCCCGAACCGGTGCTGACGCACCCACGCGTGCATGACGACGGCCGCCGCGGCCGACGCGTTGATGCTGCGGGTCGACCCGAACTGCGAGATCTCGAGCACCGCCTCCGACGCCGCGAGCGCCTCGTCGCTGAGACCGGGCCCCTCCTGACCGAAGAGCAGCACGCAGCGCTCCGGCAGGTCGAACGTCTCGATCGGCACCGACCCCTCCACGTTGTCGACCGCCAGCACGGGCAGCCCGGCCTCCTGCGACCACGCCAGGAACGACTCGACGTCGGGGTGGTGCACCACGTGCTGATACCGGTCGGTGACCATGGCTCCGCGCTTGTTCCAGCGGCGACGACCGACGATGTGGACGGTGTCGGCCGCGAAGGCGTTCGCGCTCCGCACGATCGACCCGATGTTCATGTCGTGCTGCCAGTTCTCGATCGCCACGTGGAACGGATGCCGGTGCTCGTCGAGGTCGGCGACGACCGCCTCCATCGTCCAGTACCGGTACCGGTCGATGACGTTGCGCGAGTCGCCGTCGCGCAGCAGGTCGCGGTCGTACCGGTCGTCGGCCGGCCATTCGGACTCGCCGCCGGGCCAGGGGCCCACCCCGTGCGGAGGAGGCGTGGTCCCGCTCGCGGTCGGGTCGGGGGCGTCGTCCTGGGGCATCGGACCAGGCTACGGCCCTCGACATCCGGGAGGCGCGCCTCCCGGGGTCCTGGACGGTGCGATCCGCGGGCGCGCGCCTCGGCGACGCGGCCGAGGCGTCGTCCGCCGCTCCGAGGAGGGCGGGCCGCGCACCGGACCGGGGTGGAACGGAGGGCGGCTCAGTAAGGTGTCGTCATGGCTCCCCGCGACGAGGTCGAATGCTGGCTCACCGACATGGACGGCGTGCTCGTGCACGAGAACCACGCGCTGCCGGGCGCGGCCGCTCTCATCCAGCAGTGGCAGGACGAGGGCACGCCGTATCTCGTCCTGACCAACAACTCGATCTTCACGCCCCGCGACCTCGCCGCCCGGCTGCGCGCGTCGGGCCTCGACGTGCCGGAGGAGCGCATCTGGACGTCGGCGCTCGCGACCGCCGACTTCTGCCGCTCGCAGATGCCGAACGGATCGGCCTTCGTGATCGGCGAGGCCGGGATGACGACGGCCATGCACGAGGCGGGGTTCATCATGACCGAGACCGCGCCCGACTACGTCGTCGTGGGCGAGACGCGCAACTACTCGTTCGACGCCATCACGAAGGCCGTGCGCCTGATCCGCAGCGGATCGCGCTTCATCGTGACGAACCCGGACGCCACCGGGCCGAGCGCCGAGGGCGTGCTGCCCGCCACCGGGGCCATCGCCGCGATGATCCAGGCGGCCACGGGCAGGTCGCCGTACGTGGTCGGCAAGCCCAACCCGATGATGTTCCGATCGGCCATGAACCGCATCGGGGCCCACAGCGAGAACACCGCGATGATCGGCGACCGCATGGACACCGACATCATGGCCGGCATCGAGGCCGGACTGCACACGATCCTGGTCATGACCGGCATCAGCGATCAGGCCGAGATCGAGCGGTATCCCTTCCGGCCGAACGAGATCCTCACCGGGGTGCACGAGCTGGTGCGCGCCGAGCCGGTCGAGTCCGACGTCGTGCCGTCGGAGTTCTGAGCCCGCCTGACGCCCGGCGCCCGCCGCCGCGCCGCCCCGTGATCAGAGGTCGACGACCGCGGCCGCCCAGGACAGACCGACGCCGAACCCGACGAACAGGGCCTTCTGACCCCGCGAGGCCCGCCCGCCGGCGAGAGCAGCCTCGAGCGCCAGGGGGATCGACGTCGACGTGGTGTTGCCCACCTCGTGCATCTCGACGACGAACCGGGACGGGTCGATGCCGAGCTTCCTGCGGAGGGTCTCGAGCATGAAGGCGTTCGCCTGATGCAGGACGAACACGTCGATGTCGTCCATCGTGACGCCGGCCGACCGGAGCGAGCGGTCGACGACCTCCGGGACCACCCGCAGCGAGAACGTGAACACCTCGGGGCCGTTCATGTACAGGTCGCGCCCCGACGGCGTCAACCCGCGGGCCGCGGGCAGCGACTTCGGAGCGAGCACCGACGGGTCGGCGAACCCGCCACCGGGGACGATCAGGTGCTCCACCCCCGAGCCGTCGGTGCCGTAGGCGAAACCGGTGAGGGCCGGCGCCTCCGCCGACGCCGTCACGAGGGAGGCGCTGGCGCCGTCGCCGAAGAGCGACCGCAGCTGCCGGTCGGCCGGGTTGATGAAGCGCGAGATCGTGTCGACGGTCACGAGCAGGATCGTCCGGGCCTGCCCCGACTCGATCAGGCCCTTCGCGACCCCGAGGGCGTAGACGTAGCCCGAGCAGCCCACGGTGAGGTCGAGCGCGCCCACACGGTTCGGGAGACCGAGCCGGTGCTGCACGAGGGAGGAGGTCGACGGCATGGTGAAATCGGGGCTCTGCGTGCAGAGGAGCAGGAAGTCGACGTCGTCGCGATCGATGCCGTTCTCGCGGAAGAGCCGCTCGGCCGCGCCGACGGCCAGGTCGGACGAGGTCTCGCCGTCGACGACGTGGCGGCTGACGATGCCCGTCTTCGCCGTGAGGCGGTCGATGTTCTCGGGGGCGAATTCGCGGTTCAGCTCGTCGTTGTCGACGACCCGCGGGGGGACGAACGACGCGACCGGCCCGAGGGCGGCGTAGCGGAAGGGAGCCGAGGAGGCGCGGGTCGGGCTCATCGCGCAGCCCCCGGCAGCATCACGGCCGGCACCCCGAAGACGGTCGACTCGGGGCGGACCCGGCGGAGGACGACGCTCCCGGCGCCGACGCGGGCCGAGGCGCCGATCTCGACGCCCGGGCTCAGGACGGCGGCCGTGGCGACGAACACCCGGTCGCCGACCGTGACCCCGCCGAGCAGTTTGGCCCCGCCGCTGACGGTGGCGCCGTCGCCGACGACGACGTCGTGGCCCAGCGCGGCCGACGCCTGGAGCCAGACGTGCGCACCGACCGTCACATCGGTCGAGACCACGACGAACGGATAGACGACAGACCCTTCGCCGATGCTCGAACCCGGGAGGATCACGGCGGTGTCGTGGACGAAGGTGGCGTAGGCGGCTCCGACGGCGTCGAGCCGCTCGACCACGGACGCCCGCGACCGCGGCTCGCCGATCGCGCAGAGCACGAGGTCGGCGGAGTCGGGGACGTACGCGTCGATCGTGGAGACGACGGGTGCCGGCGACCCGGGTCGTTCAGCGGCATCGTCGACGAAGACGACGTCGTCGATGCGATGCGCGGCGAGGAACCGCGGTGACGACCGCACCAGGGCGAGCAGCTCGCGACCGGCGCCGCCGGCCCCGACGAGGACGAGGCGACGGCGCGTCTCGGCGAGCGCCGGGGTCTCGACGGGATCGAGATCCGCGGTCACGCGAGGACGGGAGCGGTCAGGGCCTGGACGTCGGCCAGGGTGACGCATCGAGCCAGCGCTTCGGCGTCGACGACGACGCCGCAGGAGGAGTCGGCTTCGGCGATGAACATCGCGTTGGCGAGGGAGTCCCAGCCGATGTCGGAGAGGCGGTCCGTCAGCGCCAGGGAGCCGGGTGCGGCGTCGACGAGATCGGCGGCGAGGGTGAGCAGGTCGGTGTCGTTCATGAGTCCTCACGGGGGTCGAGGAGCACGGCTGCGCTCCGACCATCATGCTACCCGTGGTACATGTATTTCACAATATCAATCCTCATCTTCTGAGGTCGACGACCGGCCCCTCCGGCGTCACGCCGATCGACCACGACGTCGTGGCGACGAGCGCCTCCGTCGAGCCGAACGCCGATCGCCCGAGGAGGAAGAGCGCGAGGAGCGCCAGCACGATGACCACCGCGGCACCGACCCCGAGGAGGATCTTGCGTCCGCGCGGCCAGTCCTCGATGCCGCCTCCCGAGGAGGCGCGGGTCGAGCGGGATCCGGCGTCGCGCCTCCTCGACGGGGTCTCGCCGGTCGCGACGGGGTCGGGCTCGGGCTCGGGCGACCGGGAGCGCCTCGGCCCGGGTCGATCGCCGGCGGCGGGACCGGCGTCCGCGCCGGGACCGGAGTCGCCGAACAGGGGGGCGAGCGGCGAGTCCAACGGGGTCCGGCGGGCCCGGAGGGGCAGCGCCGACGTGGCTGCGTCGCCGATCCCCTCGTCGTCGGACGACACCGGACGCGGCCGGTCGACGTCGTCGCCGCCGTCGTCGTCAGCGAGCGACCACGACCCGGCGGGCGGCCCGTCGGACGGCTCCTCGGGTTCGGGCTGGCGGATGATGCCGAGGATCTGGGTGAAGGTCGGCTCGGGCTCGGAGTCGCCGGGGGATGCGGGCGACGAGGCCCGGACGTCGGCGGGCGCTCCGTCGACCGGCGCGGTCGCCGGAGCACCAGCCGGGGGCGTCTCGACCGGGGGCGTCGCCGCCGGCAGCGGCAGGTGACCCGCGGCCTCGGCGAGACGGCGCTCTCGACGGGTCATCTCGTGGTGCTCCTCGACCCACCACGGGGCGCCCGGCGTCGAGGCCGGCGTCTCGGGCGCAGCGGGGGCGGCGGGCTCGGCGGCGGGGTTCTCGGACGTGGCTTCCCCGGGAGCGGGGTTCTCGGGTGCAGGGTCCTCGGACGCGGCGGCCTCGGGAGCAGCGTTCTCGGACGCGGCGGCCTCGGGAGCAGCGTTCTCGGACGCGGGGGCCTGCGATACGAGGCCCTCCGGCGCGGCAACAGCGGGCGCCTCGGGCGAGGAGGGCTCGATCGTGCGCGTCGCGACGGTGGGGGTCTCGACGACGGGGGTCTCGACGACGGGAGGGGCGTGGTCGACGACCCGCTCCTCCTCGTCGACGGATCCGGCGTCGGCGGGCAGATCGAAGGCGCGGGTCGCGGTGTCGGAGACCACCGCGTCGTGCGCCTGGGTGGGCGGGAGTTCATCGACGGCGGGCGCGGGCGCTGGCGGCGCGGCCTGCGGCGTCGGCTGCGGCTGCGGCTGCGACTGCGGCTGCGGCTGCGGCTGCGGCTGCGGCTGCGACTCGACGGGAGCAGGTGCGGAGGGCGACTCCGGAGGAGCGACCTCCGACCGCGCGGTCTCGGACTCGGGCGGCAGGGCGTTCCAGTCGAACGTGCGAGGCTCGGCCGAGATGTCGGACGCGGCGGCCGGCGTCGTCAGGATCGCCGTGAACGGACCCGGCTCGCCGGAGGGCGAGGGCGTCGAGGTCGGCACGGGAACGGACCGCCCGGGCTCGCCATCCTCGGGCCTGTCGGCGGAGCGCTCGACGGCGGAGGGCTCCGCGGGCGAGGGCTCCGCGGGCGAGGGCTCCGGGGACGAGGCGGGGCGAGCGTCGTCGCTCGGAGTCGTCGGGGACTCGTCGGGGCCGGGGCTCATCGCCCCGCGGAGCGCGCCGAGATCGAGGGCCATGGGGTGACCGGAGCTCCGCGTCACCGCGGTCTCGTCGGTCGGCGCGGGCGGCACGGCCAGGAACGGCAGCTGCGCGGCCCGACGGGGGACGACCGGGACGACCGGGACGGGCGGCGTGGCCTCGCGAGGCGACTCCTGCTCCTCGTCGGACGCGGGCTCGGAGTCGGAGACCGGCTCCGTGCCGGGCTCGAACTGCGCGGCGAGCCAGTCGCTCGGGTCGCGGTCGGCGTCGTCGACGCCGCGACCGGCGGGTTCGTCCGTCACGGCTGCAACCCGAGATCGTCCAGGCCGATGGCGGCGAGGTAGGGATAGCCCGCGGCCTCGATCACCTCTCGGGCGCCGGTGCTGCGGTCGACGACGACGGCCACGGCGGCGATCACCGCGCCGACGGCCTCGAGCGCCTTCGCGGCGGCGAGGGGGGACCCGCCGGTCGTCGAGGTGTCCTCGAGCACGATGACGCGCTTGCCGGCGAGCTCGGGGCCCTCGACCTGCTTGCCCCGGCCGTGGTCCTTCGGCTCCTTGCGCACGACGAAGGCGTCGTAGTCCTTGCCGAGGGCGACGCCCTGGTGCAGCACGGCGGCCGCGATGGGGTCGGCGCCCATGGTCAGCCCGCCGACGGCGGACACGTCGGGGACCCCGTCGATGAGGTCGACCATGACCCGGCCGATCAGCGGCGCGACGCGGTGGTCGAGGCTGACCTTGCGGAGGTCGATGTAGTAGGTCGCCTTCTTGCCGCTCGTGAGCGTGAAGTCGCCGTGGAAGACGGCCTCGGAGCTGATGAAGTCGATGAGCTGGGTGCGTGCGTCGGTCACGACCCACATGGTACGGCAGACCCCTCCACAGGCATCGAGGCCGCCGGTCCCCCGTCGTCGAGGGCTCCGTCGGGGGCTGTCGCCGCGCCTCCCCGGTAGCGTGGTCGACATGCGAGTCGCCACCTGGAACGTCAACTCCGTCCGCGCCCGAGCAGGCCGTGTCGTCGACTGGCTGGTGCGTGAGGACGTCGACGTCGTCGGCCTGCAGGAGATCAAGTGCAAGCCCGAGCAGTTCCCGTTCGACGCGTTCCGCGAGGCCGGCTACGAGGTCGAGCTGCACGGTCTCAGCCAGTGGAACGGCGTCGCGTTCGCCAGCAGGCTCCCGATGGACGACGTCGAGATCACCTTCCCGTCGCAGCCCGGCTTCGCCAAGGGCCACGAGGGCCCCGATCAGCCGAAGGAGGCCCGGGCCATCGGCGTGACCGTCGAGGGCGTCCGGCTCTGGAGCCTCTACGTGCCCAATGGTCGCGAGCTCGGCGACCCGCACTACGACTACAAGCTCGACTGGCTGGCCCGGCTGGCCGACGAGACGCGGGCCTGGCTCGCCGAGACGCCCGACCTGCCCCTGGCCCTGATGGGCGACTGGAACGTCGCGCCCCTCGACTCCGACGTGTGGGACATGTCGGTCTTCGCCGGCAGCACGCACGTCAGCGCGCCGGAGCGCGAGGCCTTCGCCCGCTTCGAGGAGGTCGGGCTGTCCGACGTCGTCCGCCCGCGGATCCCCACGGGCTACACCTACTGGGACTACAAGCAGCTCCGGTTCCCCAAGAACGAGGGCATGCGGATCGACTTCATCATGGGCTCGAGCGCCTTCGCGGATCTCGTGACCTCGGCCGCCATCCACCGCGACGAGCGCAAGGGCGACGCCCCGAGCGACCACGTGCCGGTCGTCGTGGATCTCGATCTCGACACCGAGCTCGACGACGACAGGCCGATGATCTTCTGATCCGACGCGGCCCGCCCGCCGCGACGGCGACGGCTACGCCAGCAGGGCGGCGATGACGACGAGCACCGGCACGGCGACGATCGTCGTGACGAGCACCGTGTCACGGGCCACGACCACCCCCGTGCGGTAGCGCTGCGCGTAGTTGAAGACGTTCTGCGCCGACGGCAGCCCCGCGAGCACGACGGCCACGAACAGCTCGTGCCCCTCGAAGCCGAAGACGAAGGCGCCGAGCAGCCAGGCCACGAGAGGCATGACCACCAGCTTGAGCACGGTCGCGAGCACGACGTCGGCGCGACCCTCGCGGGCCTGCAGGGGTCGCGACCCCACCAGCGACATGCCGAACGAGATGAGCACGACCGGGACGGCGGCGCCGCCCACCAGCACGAACGGCTGCATCACCGGCTCGGGGATCTCGAGCCCCGTCACCGCCACGACGACCCCGAGGGCCGAGCCGATCAGCAGCGGGTTCGTGAACGGCCGGGCGATGGTGCGCCCCAGACTGCTGCCCCGGTTGGTCGCCGTGTCCATCACCGCGAGCACGATCGGCGTGAGCACCAGCAGCTGGAAGAGCAGGACGGGCGCCACGAAGGTCGCGCTGCCCAGCACGTAGGTGGCGACGGGGAGGCCGATGTTGTTCGCGTTCACGTACGCGCCTCCCATCGTGCCGATGGCCGTCTCGGCCGCCGTCCGCTTCAGGACGAGCTTCAGCACCAGCACCGAGATGACGGCCGCCACGAGCGAGGCGGCGGCGCTGACGACGAGGAGGCGCGAGAACAGGACGTGGACGTCGGCCTGCGAGATCGTCGTGAACAGCAGGCACGGGGTCAGGACGAAGAACACCATGCGCGAGAGCACGTGGTGCCCCTGCGGCCCGAGGAGGTCGATGCGACCGACGACGTAGCCGACGGCGATCACCGCCCCGATGATCCCGAACCCGATCAGCACTCCGCCCATGCACCCATCTTGGTGCAGACCGCCGACGACGGGATCAGGCGGCGCTCCCGCCCGTCCCCCGGAACTCGGTCATCGTCGCCGAACCCTCGGCGGAGACCCCCTCGCGGGAGAGCACGACCCGGACGGTCCGCAGGAGGATCCGCGCGTCGAGCAGCGGCGACGCCTCGTCGACGTACCGGACGTCGAGAGCCAGCCGGTCGTCCCACGAGAGGGTGTTGCGACCGGCCACCTGCGCGAGTCCGGTGAGGCCCGGGGCGACCTCGTGCCTCCTCGCCTGCTCGGGGGTGTAGCGGTCGAGGTAGACCGGCGGCAGGGGGCGGGGTCCGACCAGGCTCATGTCCCCGACGAGGACGTTGACGAGACCCGGCAGCTCGTCGAGGCTCGTCGAGCGGAGCAGACGGCCGAAGGGGGTGAGGCGATCCGCGTCGGAGACGAGCCCCCGGGCCTCGTCCACCGGGAGCATGCTGCGGAACTTCCGCAACCGGAAGACCCCTCCGCCTCGGCCGACCCGCTCCTGCCGGAAGAGCACCGGGCGACCGAGCGCCGCCCCGACGGCCGCCGCCGTGAGGAGGAGGACGGGCGAGAGCACGACGAGGGCGGCTGCGGCGACGACGACGTCGGCGGCGCGACGGGCGGCACGGCCCGCTCGCCCGACGTCACGCACGGACGCCCGCCGCATCGAGGGCGGCCGTCAGGCGCGAGCCCACGCGATCGAGGTCGTCGTCGCCGAGCACCGAACCGCTCGGGAGGGTCAGGCCGCGGTCGAAGAGCGACTCGGCGGCCCCCGTGACGAGCCGCCCGGTCGCGGCGAAGACCGGCTGGAGGTGCAGGGGCTTCCAGAGACGCCGGGTCTCGATGGCGTCCGCGGCGAGAGCGGCCCCGACGCTCGTGACGGCCGCCGGGTCGTCGAAGACGACCGAGGTCAGCCAGGCGTTGTCGTGGCCGTCGGCCCCGTCGTCGTGCAGGATCCGCACCCCGGGTCGATCGGCCAGCAGCTCGCGGTACCGGGCCCGGACTTGGTGCCGCCGGGCGATCATCCCGTCGAGCCGGGTCAGCTGGGCCCGCCCGAGGGCCGCGAGGATGTTGCTGAGCCGGTAGTTGTACCCGATCTCGTCGTGCTCGTAGTGGGCGACGGGGAGGCGCGCCTGGCTGGCCACCCGCCGCGCGTCGGCGGCGAGGTCGCCATCGTCGGTGAGGAGCATCCCGCCGCCCGACGTGGTCATGATCTTGTTGCCGTTGAACGACACGGCCGATGCCCGGCCGAACGAGCCGGCGGCCCGACCGCCCCGGACGGCCCCGAACGACTCGGCGCTGTCGCAGAGCACCGGCACGCCGTGAGCGGTCGAGACGGCCTCGATGCGCTCGAGATCGGCCACGCGCCCGTAGACGTCGACGGGCAGGACGGCGGAGACGGGGCGCCCTGATGCGGCGAGCGCCGTCAGGGCCTCGTCGAGGAGCGCGGGGTCGAGCTCGCCCGTGTCGGGGTCGCAGTCGACGAAGTAGGGCACGGCGCCGGCGTGGACCGCGGCGTTGGCCGTGGCGGCGAAGGTGAAGGACGCGGTCACGACGAGCGAGCCCGGAGCCACGCGGAGGCCGCGGAGACCCAGATGCAGGGCGGCGGTGCCGGAGGACAACGCGACGCCGTGGTCGACTCCGACCCGCGTGGCCACCTCGCGCTCGAACGCGTCGACCTCGGGGCCGAGCGGTGCGACCCAGCCCGAGCGGAGGGCCCGGTCGACGGCGTCGCGCTCGGCGTCGCCGACGTCGGGTGCGGACAGGTGGATGCGGGATCCCATGAGACTCCTTCTGTATATGACATACGGATACTACAGATGACGGAGACTCATGTCGAGAGCGGATGCGCGCCTCCTCGCCGTCCCGGTGGTCGAAGATGGAGGGGTGACGCGACTCCACGACCCCTCGGCCCACTCGTTCGCCTCCGACAACTACGCCGGCGCCCACCCCGAGGTGATGCAGGCGATCCTCGACGCCAACGGCGGCCACGTCGGCTCGTACGGCGCCGACCCCTACACGGCCCGACTGGCGGAGGTCGTGATCGAGACGTTCGGCGAGGGCTCGTCGATCGACCCCGTGGTCACGGGCACGGGCGCGAACGTCGCCGCCCTCCAGGCGCTGACACCCCGCTGGTCGGCTGTCATCTGCGCCGCGACCGCCCACGTCTACACCGACGAGGGCGGGGCGCCCGAGCGGCTCGGCGGCATCAAGCTGCTGACCGTCCCGACACCCGACGGCAAGCTCACGCCCGAGCTGATCGACCGCCAGGCCCACGGCTGGGGAGACCAGCAGCGACCCCAGCCCCTCGCCGTGACGATCACCCAGAGCACCGAGCTCGGCACCGTCTACACCCCCGACGAGATCCGGGCGATCACCGATCACGCGCATGCGCTCGGCATGCGGGTCCACCTCGACGGGGCGCGTCTCGCCAACGCGGCCGCCTCGCTCGGCGTCCCGCTCCGTGCCCTGACCCGTGACGCCGGGGTCGACTCGGTCTCGCTGGGCGGCACGAAGAACGGCCTCGTGCTCGGGGAGTCGGTCGTGACGTTCTCGGAGGAGGCGCGGGCCGGCCTGGTCTTCCTCCGCAAGATGGACGCGCAGCTGCTCTCGAAGATGCGATTCGTGTCGGCGCAGTTCCTGGCGATGCTCGACGACGACCTCTGGCTGCGATCGGCCGCCCAGGCGAACGGCATGGCCTCCCGCCTCGCCACCGGCCTCGCCGACCTGCCGGGCGTGACGATCACGCAACCCGTCGACGCCAACGCCGTCTTCGTCGTCCTGCCCCGTCACGTGGTCGAGCCGCTGCGCGAGGCTCACCGCTTCTACGACTGGAACCGCGCCTCCGGGGAGATCCGCCTGATGTGCTCGTTCGACACACGGCCCGAGCACGTGGATCGCCTCGTCGCCGATGCGCGGGAGCTGCTCGGCTCATGATCCGCGTCGAGTCTTGATATATATCATATAAAGTGAGGGTCTATTCGTTTTGCGGTGTCTCGACACCCCGGACAGAGGACCATCCATGCCCCGTCTCCCCCGCACGGCGCTCGCTCTCGCCCTGACGCTCTCACTGGCGGCCCCGTTGGGCGCCTCGACGGGCGCCCGGGCCGCGGCCGCACCGTCGTCGACCCCGGCGTCGACGACCCCGGCGTCGACGTCATCGCCCGACCGGTCGTCCGCCCCGGCCTCCCTCCCGGGCGGGCCGCGACCGACCTCGATCCGAGTCGCCGACGACGACTCCTCGACCAGCGTGCTGGTGCACGGACTCGGCTCGGCGAGCGCTGCGCAGGCACGCGAGAACCGCTCGATGAGGCACAGCGACCTGCAGCCGACCGGCCGCTTCGCGGCGGCGGGCGACGAGCTGACGATCACCGTGCCCGAGGGGGCGCCGGCCGTGTCGGTCACGATCGGCCTGATCGGGGTCCACGAGAAGTTCAACGGCGGGGTCGAACGGGGCCAGTGGAGCCGGACCCTCGCACCCGGGCCCACCGTGATCACCTCCCCGCTCGACGGCATGGTGCACCTCGTGAGCACGGACGAGGGCGGCTCGGCCGACGTCGTCGTCGAGGGCGGGCGTCCGGTGCCCGTCTTCGTCGCCGGGCGGACGACGAACACCGGGCTCCGCGCCGAGATGGCCCGACTGGCCGACGCGCCGTTCGTGCAGGTGATCGGCGACCGGTTCTTCGGCGACTTCCAGACGCACTTCACGGGGACCGTCATCGTGCAGGTCGACATGGAGGACCGCGTGGCCGATCTGGATCGCATGATCGAGATCACGAACGACACCTACGGCCTGCGCGACGACGGCACGGGCCTGTCGCGCAAGGCGCCGCACCGCATCTACGTCGCCGCCCCCGACACCAGCGGCGGCTACGCGAACGCGACCCACGGGCGGGTCACGTTCCCCGTCAGGTCGGGGGCGGCCGGCGACCTGTTCCGCATGGCATCCCACGATCTCTGGGGGTGGTGGCACGAGGTCGGCCACACCTATCAGACGCCGACCTTCAACTGGGGCGGACAGGGCGAGGTGCTCGTCAACCTCTCGCCGCTGCACATCCAGTCCTCCTCCGGCTGGGGGAATCGCCTCGACCGCTTCGTCGGCGGCTACGACGCGTTCTTCGCCCAGCCGATCGAGCAACGCGACTACATGGCCACGGGCGACGTCTGGACCCGGCTCTTCCTGTACGACCAGCTGCGGCGGGCCTTCGGCGACGACTTCTACGCGCACCTCAACCAGGAGTACCGGGTCATGCGCGCCCTCGGAGAGTCGCAGCCCGTCGGCGCCGAGGCGCAGCGGCAGCTCTTCGCGGTCACGGCCTCACGGGTGGCCGACCGCGATCTGACCGAGTACTTCCAGCAGTGGGGCATGGCCCTCGACGACGCGACGAGGGCCGTCCTCGCCGATCTGCCTCCCCTGCAGCAGCCCATCTGGGAGAACAGGCTGTCGAGCGAGCCGGTCGTCGAGCACGAGATGCCGAGCTTCAGCGTGCCCGTCGGCGCCCTCGATCCGATCGCCGAGAGCGTCACCCTGGGCCGGCGAGGGCTCGACGCTCCCCCCACCGCGCGCGATCTCCGCGACTCCGACGACGCCCGGAGCGTCCGCACGGTCGCGACGGGTCTCGACGCGACCCGCATGGGGAACGGCTCGGCGCGCCTCGTCGCCGTGAACGGGGTGGGCGTCCGAGAGGTCCTCTCGACCCCCGTCACCGTCACGCGGGGCACGTCGCTCGAGTTCCGCGGTCTGTCCGACAGGGTCGTGACGACCCTCGCGCTCCAGCCGGCCACCGACGAGCTCCGCATGACCGCGGGCACCGAGTACACCTCGCACCCCGGCTTCGGCTCCGAGTACATCGGCGCGACGGTCTCGGACGGCCGGGGCAGGCCCCGGGAGTCGTTCAGCGTGACCGGCGGCGAGAACGCCCACGCGGCGGCCCGGGTCTTCGACGGCACGACCATCCGGGAGGGCTGGCACCTCACCGTCCGACACCGCGAGGCGGCCAGTCGTCTGTCGCGATGGGACTCCGAGGAGCCGGCGCCCCGGAACGGATCGACCACGCAGCACCTCCGCGTCGTCGACGGCCGCCTCGTCGCCGTCGACGCGGTCCCCGCGCCACCCGACGGCCCGCTCCTGCCCGTCGCGCCCGACGGCACGCCCCTCCTGACGCGAGGCGCGCCCACGGCGCTCCCCGTCACGGTCGAGGCGACCTCCGACGTCCGAGCCCTCGACACCGAGCTGGTGCTCACCACGCCCTCGGGGACGACCTTCTCGACCGGGCAAAAGGCGCTGGTCACCGAGGTGCGCCTCCCCGGGCGCCAGTGGGTCGTCTCGCGCAGCGTGGTCGCCGCCGAGGGTGTGCTGAGCGACGACGGGCGGACGCTCACGCTCGTGGTCCGCGGGGCGGACGGCCTCGACCTGCCCGACGGCAGCCGGCTGCGCTGGATGCCGGAGGTCGTCGTCCCCCGCGACGGCGGACCCGTCGGCGGAGGGCTCGACTGGTCGTTGACCGGCACGACCGGCGACGCCGGGGGCGCCGCCGACCGCTGACGCGCCGCGGTGGGCCTGCGGGGAATGGCGGGCGCGGTCGGCGACGTTGGAGGGTCTGTGGCCCGATGACGC
The DNA here is from genome assembly GCF_001424285.1 of Frigoribacterium sp. Leaf172. NCBI lineage: Bacteria > Bacillati > Actinomycetota > Actinomycetes > Micrococcales > Microbacteriaceae > Frigoribacterium > Frigoribacterium sp. Leaf172. The sequence goes on from NZ_LMPB01000004.1 coordinate 54,783, forward strand.
GCCTCCCCGTCCCGCCCATTCGCTCAGAAAGCCGAGACCATGTCGATCACCGAGAACACCGCACCCGCCGCCCCGCGCACCGCCGAGACGAGCGTGCCGATCGTCAGCCCGCTGGCCGAGCGGTGGAGCCCCCGTTCGTTCGACCCCGCCGCCACGGTGAGCGCACGGCAGCTCGACGCCCTGCTCGAGGCCGCTCGGTGGGCGCCCTCGGCCAACAACAGCCAGCCGGCCCGATTCATCGTCGCGACGCGCGGCTCGCATCACTTCGACACCATCGTCGGCGCGCTCGTCGGCTTCAACGCCGCGTGGGCCGGCGACGCCTCGGCCCTGATCGTCGCGATCGCCGAGACATCGTCGATCGAGGGCGACATCCGCCCGACGGCGGAGTACGACCTGGGACAGGCCGTGGCGCACCTCTCGGTGCAGGCGCAGGCCGAGGGACTGCACACGCACCAGATGGCCGGTGTCGAGTGGGAGACCCTGGTCGCGGCCTTCGACCTGCCCGAGAACATGAAGCCCCTGACGGTGACCGCCGTCGGCGTCGTCGACCGCCCCGAGAGGCTGGCCGACGCCCTCGCCGAGCGCGAGACCGCCCCGCGCAGCCGTCGTCCCCTGAACGAGCTGGTGCTCGCCCGCAGCTGACGCCGGGGGCGTGCTGACACCAGGTCGGTCCTAGTACGGGGACCACGCTGACATCGGGGTGACGGATCCTCACGGTCATGCTGTAATATATGAGACTTCATATCTGAGGAGTCTCATGCGCACCCGCTCGATCCGTCCGGTCTCCGTCGTCAGGACGGCGTCCGCCGCCGTCCTGATCGGGGTCCTCGCCGTCCCGGCGGGGTTCTCGGCCTCCGCGTCCGAACCCGTGCCCGCGTCGTCGCCGGCCTCGGCATCAGCCTCGGCAGGGGCCGCGGACCCGGTACCGGCACCGGCAGCGCCAGCGGCACCGGCCGAGCCGCTCACCGCTGCGGTGACCGGCTCGGCCACCCCGGGCGGGCCGCTCCCCACGTCGATCCGGCTGAGCGAGGACGACTCGACGACGACCGTCCTCGTGCACGGGATGGGCGACGCCGAGGCCGAGAGGGTCCGCGAGAACAGGCAGTTCCGTCACAGCGGTCTGCAGCCCACGGGTCGGTACGCCCGCGCGGCGACGGAGCTGGCGATCACGGTGCCCGAGGGAGCCCCGCAGACCTCGGTCGTGATCGGACTCTTCGGCGCCCACGCCGAGCACAACGGCGGCGTGGCGAAGGACCATCACGTCACGCGCCTCCAGCCCGGGGAGAACACCGTCACGACACCCGTCGACGGCATGGTGCACCTGCGCAGCTCGGCGGCGGGCGGCTCGGCCGACATCGAGCTGGCGGGCGGCACGCCCGTCCCCGTGTTCGTGCTCGGGCAGACGACGAACGACGCGTTGCGCGCCGAGATGGCCCGCCTGGCCGACGCGCCCTTCGTGACGGTGATCGGCGAGCGCGTCCACGGCGAGTTCCAGCGCTCGAGGACAGGCGCGCAGATCCTCGCCGCCGACGTCCCCGCCCGGGTCGCCATGTGGGACCGCAGCATCGAGATCACGAACGACGTCTACGGCCTGCGAGACGATGCGACGGGGGTCTCGCGCAAGGCCCCGCACCGCATCCACCTGGCATCCCCCGACTCCGCGAGCGGCCACTACGCCTTCGCCACCCACGACCGCCTCACCTTCGGAGCCTCCGGTTCGGCGCGAGACCTCTTCGTCCGCGACGAGCGCACGCTCTGGGGCTTCTGGCACGAGATCGGGCACACCTACCAGGCCCCGAACTACCTGTGGTCGGGGATGATGGAGGTCACGGTCAACATCTCGCCGCTGCACGTCGAATCACGTCAGGGCTGGGCCAGCACCGTCGACTCGCCCGGTCATCTCGCGGGCCTCGAGCGGTTCTTCGCGACCCCGGTCGCCGACCGGGACCACGCCACGTCGGGCACCAACGAGATGCTGTTCGACCATCTGCGACGCGGCTTCGGCGACGACTTCTACCCCCGCCTGAACCAGGAGATGCGCGTCATGGCCGCACGCGGCGAGAGCGTCGGGCTGACCGACGACGACGAGAAGCAGCTCTTCGCGCTCACCGCGGCTCGCGTCGCCGACCGCGATCTGCGCGGGTTCTTCCGCGAGTGGGGCTTCCCGCTGTCGAGCCGCACGGCGGCGGCCATGGCGCAGCTGCCCCCGCTCGAGCGGCCCATCTGGCGCAACCGCCACAGCGACGACATGATCCGCGAACGCGACCTCGGGTCGTACGCCTACCCGACCGGGGCGATCGAGGGCGTCGACGAGACGGTCGCCGTCGGCCAGCGTCGACTGTCGACCCCTCCGACGATGTCGGACCTGTCCGACTCCGAGGAGACGGGGACGGTCCGCGTGATCGACCACACCCTCCGTGCGAGCTCACCCGGCACCGGCGCAGTCACGGTCACGGCCGTCACCGACGACGGCGTCCGCGAGGCCTTCAGCACGCCCGTGGAGGTCGTCCCGGGCAGCATGTTCCAGTTCACGGGCGTCTCGTCGCGGGACATCGGGCGGCTGGCCCTCGAACCGGTCGCGCACGAGCTGAGGTTCTTCGCCTCGTCGGGCTACCCGAGCCACGACTACTTCCCCGGGGAGGAGTACATCGGGGTCACCGTCTACGACGAGCTCGGACGCGAACGGTCCGCGTTCTCGCTCGAGGGCCAGGATCACGCGCACCGGGTCGCCGCGGCGTTCGACGGCAGCCGGGCCGACGACGGCTGGTACGTGGTCGTCCGGCACCGGGAGGCGCGGACGAGACTGTCGTGGTGGGACGCCGGCGCGGCCCGCCCCGCCGACGCCGCCACCGTGCGGACCCTCCGCGTCGACGGTGATCGCCTCGTGCCCGTGGCCTCGGTCCCCGGCCGCGGAATGGCGTCGACGGTCGCCCGGGGCCTGCCGGGCGGGACGACCGACTGGGCGCGGGTGGACGTGCGCTCGACGCAGACGGGGACGATGACCGTCGAGGCCCCCGTCGGCACGACGATCGCCGACGTCGAGGTCCGACGCACCAGCGACGACCACCGACGAGCCGACGTCGCGACCGACTACGACGACGACCGCGGTCGGGTCACCGTGTCGGCCCCGGCCGGCGATGACGCGCTGACCTTCGGGCCGGGAGCCGGCGACCATCTGCGCGTCTCCTTCGCGGTGGACGACGACACCGCCGCGGACTCGCTCCTCGACGACGGCCGTGCGACCCTCCGCACGTCGACCGGGGCCGACCTCCTGGCCTCGACGAGCGTCCCGGTCTCGACCTCGGCCGCCGATCACGGTGCGCTCGCCCCTCTGCCGTCGGCCGAGGTCGCCCTCCCCCGCGGCGAGACCACGGAGGTCCCCGTCGCGGTCTCCGTCGCCGCCGGGTCGCTGACCCGCCCCACCGGCACGATGACGGTCACGGCACCGACAGGCACGACGTTCGCCGCCGGGCAGGACGTCATCCGAGGCCGGCACACGGCGGGCGATCTGCCCAACGGCCGGGGGATGCGGCTCACGGGCGAGCGCTCGTCCGACGGGACGACGTACCGCTACACGTGGGCGCCGTCTGACGACGGGTCCGCCGACTGGACGTCGCCCCGGCACGGCGTGCTGCGCTGGTCGCTCGACGTCGTCACGCCGCACGACGCGGCCCCCGGGCCGCAGCCGCTGCGCCACCGCATCACCGGCACGTCGGACTCCGGCGACTTCGACGCCCGGGGCGGGACTCCGACCCGCGTCGAGGGCGAGGGGGGACTCACGGCCGTGAGCCCCGACGAGCCGATCGTCGTGCTGCGAGGCACGACGACCCCCGTGCCGTTCGTCGTCGAGGCGACCGCCTCGATCGACCGGCTCGACGGCCGGTTCGACCTCATCGCCCCGGTCGGCACCGTGTTCGACGCGCGGGTCGTCGACGATCCCGAGGAGGCGCTCATCACCGAGGTGCAGGCGCCCGGTGGTCGCTGGGTCGCCGCCCCCGGGCTGATCGTCGACTCCGTCACCCTCTCGCGCGAGGGTCGTTCGGCCGCCGTGCAGCTCCGGTCGGACGGAGCCCTCGGCCTCGGACCCGCCTGGCGGGTGCGGTGGCACGCCCCCGTGGCCGTGCCCGCGAGCACCGTGCTCGGCGACGCCGACCTCCGCTGGGTCTTCGACGGCGAGGCGGACGGGCGCGCGATCACCTCCCGGGGATGACTCCGGGGCGACGCCCCGCTCGTCACCCCACGGTCACGCGGAGCCCCCCGCCCGGTCGCGGCTCGATCACGACCCGCCACCCGTGCGCGCGTGCGATGGAGTCGACGATGGCGAGACCCAGGCCGCTGTGCGCGACCTCGCCCGCGCCTCCTCGGCCGCGGGTGCCGCCGTGACGGTCGACGCGTGTGAACGGCCGGGTGAGGGTGACGGCCTGCTCGGCGGTCACGACCGGGCCGGTGTTCTCGACGACGACGACCGCCTCGCCGGTGCCGAGCACGCGGACGTGCCCGCCCGGCTCGTTGTACTCGACGGCGTTCGACACGAGGTTCCGCACCAGGTGGGCGATGAGGACGGGATCACCCGAGACCCGCCGGAAGGTGCCCCGCAGGATCACGACGTCGACCGAGGAGGCCCGGGCCTCGTCGATCAGACCCGTCGCGATCTCGGGGACCAGCTCGCCCAGCTCGACCACCCGCTCGTCGCCGGCCAGACCGCGGTCCGCGGTCGCGAGCGTGAGCAGCCCGTCGATGAGCGCCTCGGTCCGCCGGTTCGCCTCGAGCAGCTGCTCGCGGGTCTCGGCCAGCCCGGCGGGAGTCGGATCGTCGAGACCGATCTGGATGGCCGCGCGCTGGACGGCGAGCGGGGTGCGCAACTCGTGCGAGGCGTCGGCGACGAACCTCCGCTGGGCCTCGAACGAGCGCTCGAGCCGGTCGAGGAGGTCGTCGATGGTGTCGGCGACCCGGGCGAGCTCGTCGCGCGGTCCGTCGAGGGCGATCCGCTCGTGGAGGGTCCGGGCCGTGATCGCCTGCGTCGTCTCGACGATGTCGTCGAGAGGGCGGAGCATCCGCCGGCTGACGACCCAGCCGACGCCGCCGGCGGCGACGGCCGCGGCCGCCACGCCGACGCTCGACCAGATGAGCTGCTGGCGGGCCAGCACCCGGGCGACGACGGTGGGCACCGAGTCGTCCGACCCGACCGCGCCGGCGGGCCCGGGAGCGATCGCGCCGCCCTGACCGGGGACGTCGCTCGCCGACCCCGGGGTGCGCTCCGCTGCCGCCCCCGAGCCGCCGGGAGCCTCGAGCGTCAGGGCGACCCCCTGCGAGGTGGCCACCGCGACGCCGAGCACGACGAGCGAGCAGAGGAGGGCGAAGGCGACCCCGAAGACGACCGCGGTGCGCAGGCCGATGCTCCACCGACGGGGATCGAGCCGTGCCCGGCCGGTCAGCACAGCTGGTACCCGCGCCCGGACACCGTGCGGATCGGGTCGGGGTCGCCGAGCTTCCGCCGCAGCTTGCTGACCGTCACGCGGACCGCGTTCGTGAAGGGGTCGACGTTCGCGTCCCAGCACTTCTCGAGCAGCTCCTCCGCGCTGACGAGACGCCCGTCGGCGCGCATCAGGGTCTCGAGCACGAGGAGCTCCTTCGTCGAGAGCCCGAGATCGAGCCCCGCGCGGACGGCGAGGTGCCGGTTCGCGTCGAGAGCGAGGTCGCCGTGGCGGAGCACCGGCGGGACGGCCGGCGCCGCGCGCCGACCCAGCGCCCGCACCCGGGCCACCAGCTCGGAGTACTCGAACGGCTTGGCGAGGTAGTCGTCGGCGCCGAGCTCGAGACCGCCCACGCGATCGGCGAGGTCGCCGGCGGCGGTCAGCAGCAGGATGCGCGTGGGATCCCCCCGTGCCGTCAGGGCTCGGACAACGGCGTCGCCGTGCATCCCCGGCAGATCGCGGTCGAGCACGACGACGTCGTAGTCGTTCACCGCCAGCAGCTCGTCGGCGTCGTCACCCCGGTAGGCCACGTCGACCGCCATCGCCTGCCGGGTGAGGCCCGCCGCGATCAGATCCGCGAGCGCCCGCTCGTCGTCCACCACCAGGACCCTCATCTTCCGCCTCCCGCTCGTCGGTATGTCGCATTCCACCGTAGCGAGTCGATGTTTCGCGGATCTGTCCGTCGGCTGCGCGTCGACGCAACGGCCGCCCCGCTCGACTGGGGACCGGCCGACCGACGGCCCCGACGAAAGGATCCCCATGACCCTCCCCCTCAGCACCCCGCGCCGACGCGCCTCCCGGCACCGCGCCTCCTCGGCGACCCGACTCCTGATCACGGCCGCGCTGCTCGTCCCGGCGCTCGCCGCCTGCGCGCCGGACGCCACGCCGACCCCGGGCTCGAGCACGCCGACGTCCGCGTCGGGCAGCACGGCGGCCCTGCTCGGCGGATGCCTCCGCGACGCCGGGTACGACGTCGACGACGCCCTGCTGGCCACGGAGGGGGTCGTCGCGCCCCCGGCCGGCGTCGACGTCGAGGCCTACTCCGACGCGCTCTCGGCCTGTCGCGAGCAGCTCCCCGCCGAACAGGGCGGCGGGGTCGATCAGCCGTCAGCGTCCGACCTGGCCGAGCAGCAGGAGGCCAACCTGGCCGTCGCCGAGTGCGTCCGCGAGAAGGGTTTCGACGACTTCCCCGACCCGGTCGACGGCTCGTTCCCCCGGGAGGTCGCGTCGGGCAGCACCGATCCGAGCGCCCGGGACCCCCGAACCGAGGCGTTCTTCGCCTGCTCGGACGAGGTCGGGCCGAACAGCCAGGGGCGGAGCGAGTGACGGAGCGGGCGACGGGATCCCCCGACCGGCGACGCTCCGGTGCTCGACGCGGCGCGGACCGGATCGCCGCCCTCGTCACCGTGGGCCTGTGCGGTCTCGTGGTGACCGGCTGCGCGGTCCTCGCCGGTGATCCCGACTCGTCGGACGCCGTCGCCGGGGCCGGGACGTCACCGCCCGTGACGACGCCCGTGATCGAGGGCGATCTGGTCGAGAGCGTGAAGGTGCCCGGGACGCTGGGGTACGGCGCCCGGACGCCGCTGGCGTCGGCCGGCGAGGGGACGGTCACGGGGCTGCCCGGCTACGGCGAGGTCGTCGCTCTCGACGGCATCCTGTACAGCGTCGACGAGCGACCCGTCCGGGCGCTCCACGGGAGGGTCCCCCTCTGGCGATCCCTCCAGGCGGGGATCGCGGGAGCCGACGTCGACCAGCTCAAGGACTCGCTGCGAGCCCTCGGCTACGACGTCGCCGACGACGACCGCTTCGACTGGCGGACGGCCGAGGCCGTGCGCCGCTGGCAGGCCGACCGCGACCTGGACCGCACCGGGGTGCTGGACGCCGACGACGTCGCGTTCGTGCCGGGCGACATCCGGGTCGACGAGGTCGTGGGCCGCACGGGCGACGCCGCCGGAGAGGTCGTCTACCGCTACACGTCGACCACCCCGGTGGCCACCGGCTCCGTCGCCCAGGCCGACCTGCCCCGCTTCGCCGTCGGCACGCCGGTCGACGTGCTGACCCCGGGCGGAGAGACCCTCGCCGGGACGGTCCGGTCGGTCGGCGCCTCGGGCGGCGACGACGGGACCGGCGACGGGACCGGAGCGGGCACCGGGGCGGGGGACGAGCGCGTCCCCGTCGTCGTGGGCCTCGGCGACGCCCCGCCGGACGGCACGACCGGCGGCCGATCCGTCGACCTCGTCGTCGAGGGGGAGACCCGCGAGGACGTCCTCTCCGTGCCCGTCCCGGCCCTCCTCGCCCAGGGCGGGGGCTACGTCGTCGAGCGGGTGCGCGACGACGGGAGCGTCGAGCCGGTCGGCGTCGAGATCGGCTTCGTCGCGCAGGGGCGCGTCGAGGTGACCACCGGCGACCTGGCGGCGGGCGACGACGTCGTGGTGCCGTCGTGAGGGGCTCGACGATGCGGACGGGCGCCGACGAGGCGACCCGCGCCTCCTCGGCCCCCACCCCGGCGGTGGCCTCGGGCGGCGTGCTCGAGATGCGCGGCGTCACCAAGGTCCACGGCGACGTCGTCGCTCTCGGCGGAGTCGATCTGACCGTCCGCGCGGGCGAGCTCGTGGCCGTCGTCGGTCCGAGCGGATCGGGCAAGTCGACGATGCTGAACCTCATGGGGACGCTCGACCGCCCGAGCGCGGGCTCGGTGCGCGTCGCCGGGCACGAGGTCGGGTCGTCGGACGACGACGCCCTGTCGCGGCTGCGGTCCGAGCACATCGGGTTCGTGTTCCAGCACTTCCACCTCGCGAGCGGCGCGACGGCCACCGAGAACGTGGCCGACGGGCTGCTCTACTCGGGCGTCCGGCGACCCGAGCGCCTGGAGCGCGCCCGGCGCGCGCTGACCCGGGTGGGGCTCGGGCACCGCCTCGACCACCGCCCCCACGAGCTCTCGGGCGGCGAGCGCCAGCGGGTGGCCATCGCCCGCGCGGTGGTCGGAGAACCGACGCTCCTGCTCGCCGACGAGCCGACGGGGGCGCTCGACAGCCGGTCGGGGGCGGACGTCGTCGAGCTGCTCCGCGAGCTCAACGCCTCGGGGACCACCGTCGTCGTCATCACGCACGACCTCGATCTCGCGGACCGCCTGCCGCGCCGGGTGCGCCTGCGCGACGGCGTCATCGTCGACGACTCGTCGGGCGGGATCGGATGAGGGCGCGACGCGAGGCGAGACGGCGGGGCGTCTCGAGCACGGACCTCGTGCGCCTGGGCGTCTTCGGCCTCCGCACCCGTCCGACCCGAGTGCTGCTGTCCGCCCTCGGCATCGCGATCGGCATCGCCGCCATGATCGCCGTGGTCGGCATCTCGTCGTCGAGTCAGGCCGCCCTGGCCCGCGTGCTCGACGATCTCGGCACGAACCTCCTGCAGGTCGTCCCGGGCGAGGACGCCGCCGGCGAGACGGCGACCCTCCCCGCCGACGGCGTCGCCCTGCTCGAGCGGCGGGACGACGTGGAGCAGGCCGCCGGCGTCGGGCGGGTGACCGGGCGGAACGTCTACCGCACCGACCTCGTGCCCGAGGCGGCGTCGGGCGGCATCACGCTCGATGCGGTGCAGGGCGATCTGCTCGAGGTGCTGCAGGGCGAGACGGTCTCGGGCGGGTGGTTCGCGGCCGACGACCTGCCCCAGGTCGTGCTCGGGTCGACGGCCGCGGCGACGCTCGGCATCGGCGCGGTCGACGCCGACACCCGCGTCTGGATCGGCGGCCGCTGGGTCGCCGTGGCGGGGGTGCTCGCGCCTCTGCCGCTCGCGCCGGAGCTCGACTCGTCGGCCCTCGTGCCCGCCTCGGGCGCGGACGCCGCCTTCGGCTTCGCGGGGCGCCCGACCCGGCTCTACGCCCGGGCCGATCCGACCCGCGTCGTCGAGGCGCGCGATCTGCTGGCCGCGACCCTCGACCCGGTCGACCCCCGCCGGGTGCAGGTCAGCCGCCCCTCGGACGCCCTGGCCGCCCAGCAGGCCACCGAGAGCTCGTTCACCGCGCTGCTGCTCGGCGTCGGCGGCGTCGCGCTGCTGGTCGGCGGGATCGGCGTCGCGAACACGATGGTGATCACCGTGCTCGAGCGCCGTGGCGAGGTCGGGGTCCGCCGCGCCCTGGGCGCACGCCGACGCGACATCCGACGGCAGTTCCTGGTCGAGTCGCTCCTGCTCTCGCTGGCCGGGGGCGCGGTGGGCGTCGCGCTCGGATGCTCGGTCACCGCGGTGTTCGCCGCCACGCAGGGATGGCCGGTCGTCATCCCCTCCTGGGCCGCGGCGGGTGGACTCCTGGCCACGGTCGTGATCGGCGGGGTGAGCGGCATCCATCCGGCGGGACGTGCGGCGAGGATGGCCCCGACCGAGGCGCTGGCGACATGAATCCAGGGAGGCGCGCTCCGAGACCCGGGGCGCGCCTCCTCGGTCTCGGCTCGCGTCAGCCGACGAGGCCGCGGTACAGCTCGATGTGGGCGGCGACCATCCGCTCGATCGAGAACCGCTCGCGGGTCCAGTCGACGTTGCCGGCGAACTGCGCCGCGACGCCGTCGTAGTCCCGCAGGAGGGCGAGGGTGAGCGGCAGCAGACTCCGGACGTCCGAGACGTCGAGGACGGGATGCGCGACCGGCAGCTGCTCGACCACGCCGCCGACCTCGAAGGTGATGACCGGCAGACCCGAGAGCGCCGCCTCGGTCACGACGGTCGGCTGCGCCTCGGTCCGCGACGCCACGACCAGGAAGTGCGCGTCGAGCAGACGTCGCCCGAGCTCGGCCCGGGTCTGCGGCCCGACGAAGGTGACGGCGTCGGCGATCCCGAGCTCGGCGGCGAAGCGCTCGAGCTCGGGTCGGAGGGTCTCGCGCTGCGACACGATGTCGAGGACGGCGGGGACGCCGGCGCGGCGCAGGTCCGCGATCAGGCGGATGGTGAGGTCGACGCGCTTGAGCTCGATCAGCTGCCCGACCGAGACGAACCGCCACGGCTCCCCCGCATCGGGTCGACGGCGCAGTCGCGACGGGAAGTGCGTGTGATCGACGCCGTTCGCGATGACGTGCAGGCGATCGGGGGCCGCCTCGTCGACCCGGTCGAGCACGAGCGCTCGCTCCGTCTCGCTCATGACGACCAGGGCGTCGCTGTGGCGATACGCGCCGGCCAGCACGCGCTGCTGCGCCCGCGAGGCGGGGGCCTCGGTCTTGTGGCGCGTGAAGACCACCCGCGACCGGGTCGGCGCGAGCAGGCGCACGCACGATCGCGTCAGGTGGTTCAGATGCACCACGTCGTAGCCCCGCCAGCTGTTGTGCAGACCGGGCGCGACGGGGGTCACGTCGATCCCGGCGGCGATCAGGCCGTCGAGGAGGAGCGACTCGCCCGACTCCTGCAGGTTCCGAGCTCGGAACTCGGGCGGCGAGCCGAAGATGGCGGCGTCGAGGAGGATGCGCATGGGGATTCCTGTCGTGGGGGTGGGTGGAGGCGTCGGCCGGTCAGTGGGCGACGGGGGCGGAGGCGTGATCGAAGAGCCCGGAGCGCCGGGCGACGTCGGCCCAGCGCAGGGCGTCGGCGATGCCCTCGTCGACGCTCAGCCGGGCCTCCCAGCCGAGGAGGTCACGGGCGGCCGAGACGTCGGCGAACGCGCCCGCGGTGTCACCCGGGCGGCGGCCGGCGAGCTCGACGCGGGGCGCCTGCCCGGTCACCCGCCCGAAGGCCTCGACGAGCTCGAGCACCGTCGTGCCCCGACCCGTGCCGAGGTTGAGCGCGCGGAACGGGCGGAGCGCGCCGACGACCTCGTCGAAGCGGTCGACCACGAGGGCGTGCGCCTCGGCGAGATCCCAGACGTGCACGTAGTCGCGCACCCCCGAGCCGTCGCGCGTCGGCCAGTCCGTCCCGGTGATCGTGAACCGCCCGCCGTCCCGCCGGGCCGAGATGAGCTTGCCGAGCGCATGACTCGGGGTCGGGGACTGCAGACCCGTACGGAGAGACGGGTCCGCGCCGATCGGATTGAAGTACCGGAGCGCGACGGCTCGGAGGCTGCCGGCCGTCGCCCCGGCCTGGAGCACGCGCTCGACGACCGCCTTCGTGTCGGCGTACGGGCTCGGCGGGGCGACGGGCGACCCCTCGTGCACGACGCCGTCGACGGGGGTGTCGTAGATGGCGGCCGACGAGCTGAAGACGACGCGATCGAGGCCGTTGCGGGTGAGGTTCGTCAGCAGCGACACCGTCCGCGCGACGTTGGCGTCGAAGTAGCCGAGCGGATCGGCGACGGAGTCGGGCACGACGATCTTCGCCGCGCAGTGCACCACGATGTCGATGTCGGGGTTCTCGCGCACGATCCGGTCGAGCAGCGCCCCGTCGGCGATGTCGCCCCGATAGAAGCGATGACGATCGGCGAAGGCCGCGACGCCCGTGGACAGATCGTCGAGCACGATCACCTCGTGCCCTCGATCGGCGCAGGCCGACGCGATGGTGCTGCCGATGAACCCGGCCCCGCCGGTGATGAGGACCGTCACGGTCTCCCTCTCGTCGTCGCCCCATGCGGGACGAAACGTAGAATATCACATTGATGACAGATATTCAGTGTCGGGTCTGCCGCGGCGGACCGACCTCGGACGCTGGACGAGTCGCGCCGCCCGGACGACCGCGCAGACCACCGCCCCGACGAGCACCGAAACCGTCAGCCACATCGTCGGAGCGTTCAGCCCGGGGGTCGTGATGGCCACGAGGCAGACGACGACCGACGCGGCCGTCGCCGCGAGGTCGCTCACCAGCCAGACGCGGAGGTGCCCCCGAGCGGCGCACACCATCGAGAGGGCCGTCGCGACGCCTCGGACGACCGCGGCGGTCAACAGGACGACCCCCGCCTCGACGACCCCCGGGTACCGGTCGGCGAGCAGCCCGAACGAGACCCACTGCACGACCCCGGCCACGAGCGCGCAGGCGAGGCAGACGGCGGCGACGATCGCGACGAAGCGATCGGCACGGAGGGGGGACCGGCCCGAGCGGGGGTCGACGACCAGCCGCCCGACGAGGTTCTTCCCGAGGTACACCGGCACGAGCAGCACGAGCGCGGCGAAGCGGTTGGCGACCGCGAAGGTCGCGACCGCCTCGAGCCCGCCGACGGCCTGCAGCCCCCACAGCACGACCCACAGCCCGATCTGGCCCGACGAGGCCGCCGCGAGCCCCGTGAGCGTCACGGATCGATCGCGGGTCGCGGCCGCCGCTCCGGCTCCGGCCTCCGCTGCGGACGATGTCGATCGCGACCCGACGGGAGTGTCGACGCGTGGGCGATGCGACCCCCAGGCGATGGCCGTCAGCACGGACAGCGCGAGGACGGCGTCGAGCAGCACGAGACCGACGGCCGCGCCGAGGGCGCCGGCCCACAGGCCGCCGAGCACGGCCAGCGATCCGGAGACGAGACCCCGCGACCCGTCGACGACCGCGGTCGGCACGGTGCGCCCCGACCCCGCCAGCACGCCGACGAGGGACTCGGTCACGGTGATGCCGCCGGCGGCGACCCCCAGGGCGAAGCCGACGAGCACCAGCTCGGGATGCCCGTAGACGACCGCGAGACCGATGGAGACGACGACGCCGTCGACGAGCGCCACGACGCCCAGCCAGCGCTTGCGCCCCCGGACGGCCTGGGCGAAGGCGACGAGCGAGGACTCCGTCGCCGCGCCTCCCGAACGCTCCGTCGCGAGGCGATGCCGGGCGGCCGACGCCGCAGCCGACACCGCGAAGGCCGAGCTGCTGAGCGACGCCACGCCGAAGACCGTCGCCTGCACGAGCGAGAACAGGCCGAACTCCGCGGGCGCCACGACGAGGGCCAGGGTGGTCAGCGCGAGGAACTGGACCCCCTTGCCCGCCAAGCCGGAGGCGGCGGCGACCGCCGGGCCCGACCAGGAGGCGCGGGGCGATCGGGCGGTCACGGCGCGGTGACCTCGCGGACCGTCGGCTGCGCCACCATCCGCTCGGCGGCCCGATGTCGGATCGAGCCGAGCCAGACCGCGAAGGCCACGGCGGCGAGACCGAGCAGGATCGTGCTGACGGTGGTCGTCGAGGTCGACCGGATCGTGGCGAGCAGAGCCGAGAAGACGACACCGTAGACGGCGGCGTCGACCGGGCGACCGAGCCCCCTGCGGTCCCACCGACCGAACATCATCCCGAGACCGACGAACAGCAGAGCCGAACCGGTCGTGCCGAAGTTCAGGAACGACTCGGCCACGATCGAGTAGCCGATCTCGTAGTTCTGCACCCTGTCACGCAGCAGCGTGCCGACGAGGCGCGGATCGACCGCCGAGTGCTCGCGCTCGACTCCCGCGATCAGCTCGACGAAGCGGATCGTGCCCATCATGAAGGTCCGGCCATGGTGAGGGGCCTCACCCTGCTCGACCCACGACACGGTCTCGACGACGGGCCTCAGAGTCGCGCCCATCTCGACCGTCGCCGCGAGGGGGGAGCCGAGCATCTCCCCGACGCCCGTGGCGGCGAGACCCTCGTCACGGACACGTTCGACGCCGCTGACGACGACGAGCCCCGTGACGACGACCAGCACCGCGATCGCCTGACGCGGCATGGACCTCAGGCGCGCCAGGACGACGACGAGGCCGACGAGGGCGTAGAGCGCGGACGTCCGCGAACCCATCACCAGGGTGCTCGCGGCGAAGATGCCGAAGAACACCAGCCCGGTCGTCCGGACGGGTGACCGCCGGCCCGCGACGACGAGCGACATCCCGGACAGCGTGAAGGTGATCCCGGCCGTGAGCGACGGGTTGGCGGCGACGGTCGCGTCGTACAACCGCTTGCCCCCGCGCCCGAGCAGCAGCCCCGGCTCGAGGACCGCGATCGTGCCGAGGACGTAGAGGACCGTGACGACCACGATGATCGTGCCGGTCAGGGTCATGGCCGCCGCCGTCTGCGCGCGTGCTCGCGCCGCCTCGTCGTCGTCGGGCGCCGGCACGGGCCAGGTCGATCGTCGTCGCCTGAGCAGGAGATAGCCGAGCGTGAAGGCGAGGAGGGCCTGGGCCACGAGCCAGACGGCCCGGAGGACCTGGCCGTTCGGGCTGAACCACAGGGAGATGTAGTCCACCTCGTCGCCCGGGATGTCCGCCCCGGCGAGCGCGAACCCGACGAGCGGCACGTGGAAGAGGACGAGCACGACGAAGAACATCGGCCCCCCGCTCCAGAGCCCGAGGGGGGCCGACCGGACGAGCATTCCCGTGCAGAGGACGGCCGCGATCACCGTGAGCCCGAAGACGCGCGTCTCGGCGCCCACACCGCTCGGAACCCCGGAGAGCAGCGACCACACGAGGACGGTGGCGACCGCTAGAGCGGTGACCGCACGTGACAGGCCGAGACGTTCAGGAGGGGGCATGAAAGACATACTAGAATATCACGTAGATATGAGCAACAACAATGTGAGAAGACGTCATACTCTTGTGACTGATCCTCACCTGTGTTTAGAATGCTACATATGTGTCGGCCAGCTCAGGGAGAACAGTGAACGCATCCACCATCGGCGACGTGGCGAAGAAGAACTGGCTCCTCCTGGTCGCCTCCCTCGTGCTCGGCGCCTTCGCCGGTGTCGGCCTCGCCGCACTCCAGCCGCCGCTCTACACGTCGTCCACGCAGGTCTACGTCTCGGTGGACCTGACCGTCACGCAGAGCGCCAACGACCTCCTGCAGGGCGGCAACGCCGCCGAGCAGCGCGTCCGGTCGTATCTCGACCTCGTGACGAAGTCGACCGTGCTCGAGCCGGTCGCCGAGCGTCTCGGGGTGACCCGCCGGTCCCTCGCCACCCAGGTGTCCGCCTCATCGCCCTCGCGGAGCGTGCTGATCGACATCACCGCGACGGACCCCGATCCGACGCGCGCGCGTGACATCGCGAACGCCGTCCGCGAGCGCTTCCAGGACGTCGTCGAGGACGAGATCGAGCGCCCCGCCGGCTCGGACGCCTCGTCGGTCACCCTGCTCGTCACCGAGCCCGCCGAGACCCCCGCCACCCGCTCATCGCCGTCACTGCGGACCAACGCCGTGATCGGCGGGCTCCTCGGCCTCCTCCTCGGCCTGGGGGCGTCCGCCACCCGCATGATCTTCGACACCCGCATCGACGGGGCCTCCGACATCGAGTCGTCGTTCTCGCCGCCCGTCGTCGGCTCGGTCCCGTTCGTCCGCGACGCCGCGGATCACCCTCTGATCGTGCAGCACGCCAATCGCGGTCGAGCAGCCGAGGCCTTCCGCACCCTGCGCGCCAACCTCCGGTTCCTCGACAACGGCGCGTCGAAGCGCGCCTTCGTCGTGAGCTCCGCTCAGCAGTCGGAGGGGAAGTCCACGACCGTGACCAACCTCGCCGTCGTCCTGGCCGAGACGGGAGCGCGCGTGGCCCTCGTCGACGGCGACCTGCGCCGCCCGCGCGTGGCCGACATCATGGGGCTCGAGGGGGCGGTCGGTCTCACCGACGTCCTGATCGGCCGGTTCGAGCTCGATGACGTGCTGCAGCGGTGGGGCACGCACGGGCTCAGCGTCCTGCCCGCCGGCAGCGTCCCCCCGAACCCCAGCGAGCTGCTCGGATCGGCGCAGATGCAGCTGCTCGTCGAATCGCTGGCCTCGCGCTTCGACTACGTGCTGATCGACGCGCCTCCCGTCCTGCCGGTCGCGGACGCGACGCTCCTGGGCGCCATCACGAACGGCGTGCTGATGGTCGCCGCCGCCAAGAAGTCGAAGCGCGCCGAGCTCGCCGCCGCGCTCCGGGCGTTCGACATCGCCGACGTCCGGTGCCTCGGCGTGGTCGTGACCATGACCCGGTCGAAGAGCACGACGGACGGCTACGGCTCGGGTTACTACCGCGAGGGCGTACACGACGACCAGCCGGCCGCGAGTCCGGCACCGCGCCTCCTCGCGTGAACCTCGCAGCGCCCGTCGCGGCAGACTGGTCGTCATGCGCACCTGGGTGAAGATCTGCGGACTCACGACCCCCGAGGCCGTCGACGCCTCCGTCGAGGCGGGCGCCGATGCGGTGGGCTTCGTCCTCGCCCCCGGCAGCCCGCGCACCGTCGATGCGCCGACCGCCCGGATCCTCGCGAGCCGCGTGCCGACGTCCGTCGAGACGGTGGGCGTCTTCCGCTTGCAGCCGATCGACGAGGTCCTCCGACTGGCCGCCCTCGCCGGCGTCGGCACCGTGCAGCTGCACGGCGACGAGACGGCTGCCGACGTGGCGACGGTGCGCGCGGCGGGATTCCGGGTGGTCCGGGCCGTCGGCGTGGACGCCTACGCCGACGAGACCGAGGAGGCGCGGCGCGCCTTCCGCGAGGACATCCTCCTGATCGACGCGGTCGCCCCCGGTGCCGGCGCCGCCTTCGACGCAGCGCCCCTGCTCGCCGCTCCACCGCACCGGGAGTGGATCCTGGCCGGGGGCCTCACCCCGGACACCGTCGCCGCCCGGATCGCCGAGCTCGGGCCGGCCGGCGTCGACGTCAGCTCGGGCGTCGAGTCGTCGCGCGGCGTCAAGGACCTCGGCCTCATCCGGGCCTTCGTCGCTGCGGCGCGAACAGCCTAGGGCAGGTCGTCCAGAGTCTCGGCGTCGGGGTCGACGACGTCGAAGCGCACCACGGTGAGGCCGTCGCCGTCGGCCGCGACATCGACGCGCACGGTGTCGCCGTCGACGATCTCGCCGCCGAGCAGGGCCATGGCGAGCTGGTCGTCGATCTGCCGCTGCATCAGTCGCCGCAGCGGACGGGCGCCGTAGATCGGGTCGTGCCCCCGCTCGGCGAGCCAGGCCCGGGCGTCGGGGGTAACGGCCAGCGACAGGCGCCGATCCGTGAGACGACGCCCGAGACGGTCGACGTAGAGGGACACGATCTGCCCCAGGTCGTCGGGCGTCAGCGTCGAGAACACCACGATGTCGTCGAGACGGTTGACGAACTCCGGCTTGAAGGCCTGTCGCACGAGGCCCTGCACGAGCTCCTCCTTCTCGGGGTCGCTGAGGGTCGGGTCGGTGATGACCTGAGAGCCGAGGTTCGAGGTCAGCACGAGGATCGTGTTGCGGAAGTCGACCGTCCGCCCCTGCCCGTCGGTGAGGCGGCCGTCGTCGAGGACCTGCAGCAGCACGTCGAACACCTCGGGGTGCGCCTTCTCGACCTCGTCCATCAGCACGACGCTGTAGGGACGGCGACGGACCGCCTCGGTCAGCTGCCCGCCGGCCTCGTAGCCGACGTACCCGGGAGGCGCGCCCACCAGACGGGACACGCTGTGCTTCTCGCCGTACTCGCTCATGTCGATGCGGACGAGCGCCTTCTCGTCGTCGAACAGGAAGTCGGCGAGCGCCTTGGCGAGCTCGGTCTTGCCGACGCCGGTCGGCCCGAGGAACAGGAACGAGCCCGTCGGGCGGTCGGGGTCGCTGATGCCGGCCCGAGTGCGGCGGACGGCCTCGCTCACCGCCGCGACGGCCGCCCGCTGACCGATGATGCGCCTCCCGAGCTCGCTCTCGAGGTGCAGCAGCTTCTCGGTCTCGCCGCTCAGCAGTCGACCGACGGGGATGCCCGTCCAGGCCGCGACGACCTCGGCGATGTCGGCGTCGGTGACGGAGTCGCTGACCAGACGGTCGCCGGACTTCTCGAACGACTCGGCGTCCGACAGGCGCTTCTCGATGTCGGGGATGCGCTCGTAGCTGATGCGGGCGGCGTCCTCGTAGCGTCCCTCGCGGAGCGCGCGGTCGGCGTCGATGCGAGCCTCGTTGAGGTCGCTGCGGAGCGTCCCTACGCCCTGCAGGGCCGCCTTCTCGGCCAGCCATCGGGCGTTCAGGTCGTCGTAGGCGGCCTGCTGCTGCTCGATCTGCTCACGCAGCGTGGCGAGCCGGGCCCTCGCGGCGTCGTCGGTCTCCTTCTTCAGCGCGAGCTCCTCGATCTGGAGGCGCACCAGGCCCCGATAGAGCTGATCGAGCTCGACCGGAGACGAGTCGATCTCCATCTTGAGTCGCGAGCCCGCCTCGTCGACGAGGTCGATGGCCTTGTCGGGCAGCTGACGACTCGGGATGTAGCGATTCGAGAGGGATGCGGCCGCCACGAGCGCGCCGTCGGTGATCGTGACCCCGTGGTGGGCCTCGTAACGCTCTTTCAGCCCCCGCAGGATGGCGACCGTGTCCTCGACGCTGGGCTCGCCGACGTAGACCTGCTGGAACCGGCGCTCGAGAGCGGCGTCCTTCTCGATGTACTGGCGGTACTCGTCGAGCGTGGTGGCCCCGATCAGACGGAGCTCGCCGCGCGCGAGCATGGGCTTCAGCATGTTCGACGCGGCCACGGAGCCCTCGCCGCCGCCCGCGCCCATGAGGGTGTGCAGCTCGTCGATGAAGGTGATGACCTGGCCGTCGCTCTTGGTGATCTCCTTCAGGACGTCCTTCAGGCGCTCCTCGAACTCGCCGCGGTACTTGGCACCGGCGACGAGAGCCGCGAGGTCGAGGCTGATCAGACGCTTGTCTTTGAGGCTGTCGGCGACGTCGCCCGCGACGATGCGCTGGGCGAGCCCCTCGACGACGGCCGTCTTGCCGACGCCCGGCTCGCCGATGAGCACGGGGTTGTTCTTCGTGCGGCGGGTCAGCACCTGGCTGATGCGGCGGATCTCGGAGTCGCGACCGATGACGGGGTCGAGCTTGCCGCTGCGGGCGATCGCGGTGAGGTCGACACCGTACTTCTCGAGAGCGGACTTCTGCTTCTGGTCGGAGGCCGGAGCACCCTGCATGTTGGCCATGGAACAGCCTTTCTCGAAAACTTGAGTGGGACGGACTCAAGTTTACGCGCGGATGCCCGAAACACAAGCGGTCCTCTGTTTGGAATTACAGATGTTTTAAGTAAGCATGTCATCTGCTGCGCCGCGTCCGACGGCGCCTCACGAAAGCGATCACATGAGAAGAACCATCCGGAGACTGCTGACCGGCGGGGTCGTCGCAGCACTCCTCGCCGGGGCCGCCGTGCCTCCTGCGACCGCAGCACCATCACCCGCACAGATGACGCCCTCGGCGGCCTTCTCGACACCGCTGGTCTTCCGCGAGTCGGCATCGAGCTTCGTCGCCTACACCGCCGGCCCCAACCAGGGGAGCAGATACCGCCAGTGGTTCCGCGCCACGAGGCATGCGACCGCCGACGCCGCCCGAGCCGTGGCCACGACGGCGACGCTCCCCGGGCCGGGCGATCAGCCCGCACCCATCCGGCTCGCGAACGGACGATGCCTGGGGGCGCTCTTCGCGGGCAGCGGCACCAACACGCTCCAAGCGCATTCGGAGGACTGCTCCAGCCCCACCTTCCAGACGAACTGGTCCGTGTCGAGTCGCGGCCTCGTCACCGAGCGCGGACTCGATCAGGCGCTGGGTCACACGCAGTCCGCGGATCCGGGATTCTGGCCCAACTCCGGCCTCCGCCCCGCCCTCGGCGCGGGCCTGCCGCTGGTCGACGCGCGCTTCGATGTGACGCCGCTGACGGCGACCGTCTCGCGGATCGATCACATCGCCCGTTCCGTGGTCATCACCGGTGCGGCGACTCCGCAGGCGACGGTCCGGGTCGGCACGCAGACCACGCCGGTCGGCGCGGCCGGGACCTGGACGATGACGGTCGGCGGCCTCAGCATCGGCGCGAACAGCATCCGCGTCGAGCAGCTCCGGTCGAACGCGGTCGTCGACTCCGTGACCCTCCGGCCGACCATCATCGACGGGGGCACGATCGTGCCGGCGCCGACCTCGCGAGTCGAACTCGTTCGAGGCGCCGACACCGAGGTCCCCTTCATCGTCTCGAACCGGGCCGCGCGCGCGAGCATGACCGGCGTCGTCGAGCTGACGGCCCCCGAGGGCACGACGTTCGCTCCCGGGCAGACGCGCATCGCGGCCGGGGTCAACCGGGCGGGCGAGGGGTCGGCCTGGACGCCCGTGTCCCGTCTCGATCTGACGAACGGCCGCCTCGGCGACGGTGGCCGAACGATGACCTTCGATCTCTCGAGCGGCTCCGGGGCCCTGGCCGCGGGCGAGTACTACCGGTACGGGCTGTCCGTCTCGACCCCCGCCTCCTCGGCTCCCCGTGAGACGAGCATGGGCTACGTCTACCGCGGCGACAGCTCGGCCGGCGACTACCGGGCCGCCGGCAGCACCGCGACGACCGTCGTCGGGGCCGCGGACATCGACACGAGCATCGGCGCGACCACGCCGGGCGGCACCACCGACTGGGGACGCAGCGACGTCCGGGCGACCGAGGTGCAGGGGGCGATGACGCTGACCGCACCCGAGGGCGCCCGCTTCGCCGACGCCGAGGCCCGACGCGCCTCCGACGACACGGCCCGCGACGACTACCGCGTCGACTACTCGACCGATCGACGCACGGTCACGCTCGATGGGCCGACCGACGGCTCCGCGGTCTGGGGCTCCGCACACCAGCACGCCGCGTTCCGCCTGACCCTCGACGCCGACTCCGAGCCCGGGGCCGTGCTGACGGGCGGCGAGGTCGTCGTCAGCGGCGCGGGAGGCGCGACGCTGGCCGAGGGCGCGTTCCAGGTCGCCGTCGACGAGGCCGTGCCCACCCTCACCGCCGAGATCGCCCTCGTCGACGAGGTCACGAGGCCGGCCGCCATCGGCGGACTCGGCGACGACGGGGGCACGGTGACCGTCCGCGAGGGCGACGTCGTGCTCGGCGAGGCGCGGGTCCTCGACGGCCGCTGGTCGCTCGAGATCCCCGTCTCGATCGGACCGGGACGGCACACGCTGACCGCCACGCAGACGGTCGACGGCCGTCCGTTCGGCAGCGTCCAGGCCGAGCTCGACCTCGGCGCGGTCGTCGACGTCGTCGCACCGGCGAACGGCAAGATCGTGCCCGGGCGGACCACCGTCCGGGGCACGGGGGCGCCGCGGGCCGAGGTCACCGTCACGGCGGCCGACGAGACGGTCGAGACGACCGTGACGGCGGACGGCGCCTGGGAGGCGCGGGTCGAGATCCGCCCCGGACACACCGCCGTCCCCGTGACCGCGTCGCAGCACGCCCGCGGCGACATCGTCACCGCCGACACGGCCCAGGTCGTGCCGGACTCCCCCCAGGAGCTCCGCGACGTGGTCATCACCGAGCCGTCGTCGCACTTCTACACGCCGCTCGCCGACACCACGGTCGAGGGGACGGCCACGCCGTACTCGACCGTCGAGATCCGCGCCCAGTGGGGCTTCACGATCGCCACGGTCGAGGCCGACGTCGACGGCCGATGGGCCTTCGACCGCGCCTTCGGACCCTCCGCCCGCTACGAGCTGACGGCCACCCAGACGCTCGTCGACGGTCGGCGCTCGGCCTCGCCCGTCTTCGAGCTGTACGCCGACGGATCGTTCGTTCCCATCGTCGTGACCAGTCACGACGACGGCGGCACCTACGTCCCCGGCAGCGTGACCTTCACCGGTCGAGCGACCCAGGGCGCGTACATCGAGGCGCGCAACCAGTACGACCGTCTGCTGTTCTCGACCCGCGCCTCCCAGGTGGCCGGCGCCTGGACCGCCACGACCGGGCTCGGACCCGTCGCGTCGTACGACATCACGATCACCCAGAAGGCGCCCGACGGCACGACGGGGCAGACCAGGCTGGCCCTGTCGCCCGAGCTGACGTTCGCCGACCTGACCGTCACGAGTCACACCGACGGGCAGACGTACCGGCCGGGGACCGTCGTCTTCAGGGGCGAGGGCACCCCGACCGGCCGGGTCGTCGCGACGAACCAGTTCGGCGCGTCCGTCGGAGAGACGACGATCGGAGCGGACGGCACCTGGTCGTTCGCCCGCGAGCTCGGACCCGACGCGGACTACGAGCTGCTGTTCACGCAGACGTTCCGCCAGTCGCAGGACTCGGTCGCGCTCGGTCTGCGGGCCCCCGTCTGGCAGCCGCTCGCGATGACGAGCCCGTCGATCGGCGACCGCTACACGCCGGGTGAGCCGACGGAGTTCACCGGGACGGCCACGCCGTACTCGACGATCACCGCGACCACGGCCCTCGGCACCCCGCTCTTCACCGTCGAGACCGGCGGCGACGGCGTCTGGCGGAACACCCGGGTCTACGGCCCCGACAACGTGTACCGCATCGACGTCGCCCAGGAGGCGCGCAACGGTCGGACCGACGCGCTCGAGACCTTCGTCTGGGGCCCCGACCTGCCCTGGCGGCCGCTGACGGTCACCAGCCACGCGGACGGCGAGACGTACCGCCCCGGCGAGCTGGTGCTGGGCGGGACGGGGACGCCGGGGGCGGTCGTCGAGATCACGAACCAGTGGGACACCCTGATCGGGCGGCCCACGGTCGAGTCCGACGGCACCTGGGCCCTCCGCCGGTCGTTCGGACCGACGGCGGACTACGTGCTCCGTCTCGTCATGACCAGAGACGGGCAGGAGGACGAGATCGAGCGGTTCGAGCTGCGCGCCCCCGTCTGGACCGAGATCGAGCTCGACCGCCCCGAGCCGGGCGAGGGCTACATCGAGGGCCTGAACTACACGATGACGGGCCGCGCGACGCCGTTCGCGACGATCCGGGCCACGACGGCCCTCGGCGGACAGCTCTTCGAGACGACCGCCGACCGCGACGGTCGCTGGTCGCACACCCGCCGATACGGGCCGACCCACGTCTACGTCATCGATCTGACGCAGGAGAGCCTCAGCGGCCGGACAGGGACCCACCCCCGATTCGAGTTCGCGCCCGACGACGGGACGGAGGCACCGTGACACCCACGACCGCCCGGCAGCGGCAAGCCACCCACACGACGGAGAGAGCGAGACGACCATGACGAGACGCCTCAGCCGCACCCTGGGCACCCTCGCGGTGCTCGCGGCAGCGCTGACGACGACGGGCTGCACGCCCGGCGACGACGACGCCACCAGCGCCCCGACGGCGCCCCCCGAGACCGTCGAGGTCACCGAGACGGTCTACGGCGAGTGCGTCGACGGCGTCGCGACCATCGTCGCCGACGACCTCGACGGGCCGTTCGACCTCGGAGACTGCGCCTCCGTGAGCATCGTGGGAGTCGACGGGAGCATCACGCTCGGCGAGGTCGAGCAGCTCGTGCTCGAAGGGGACCGCAACACCGTCGTCGTGGCCGACGTGGGGCGCGTCGCCTTCGGCGGGAACGGCAACACCGTCGAGCACGGAGGCGACGAGCCCGAGGTCGTCGACGAGGGAGACGACAACACGGTGACCCCGACCGGCTGAGCCCGCGGTCGTCGGAGCCGTCCGTCCTCCCCCGGAGGGGCATCGCGTCGCGATGCCCCTCCGGCATGTCACCGGTGTCGCTTATTCGAACAACATGTGTCATTAATGAGAGTCGTGATCGTTCACCTCGACCGATCGGCGACCAGAAAGACGGATCTCAGATGACACGACTCCCTCTCGCGGGGAGCGCCCTGGCGCTCTCCGCCCTCCTCGTCGGCGGGGTGATGACACCGCCGGCGACCGCGGCGTCACCCGCGCCGAACCCCTTCTCGACCCCGCTCGCGTTCCGGACCGCGGAGGGCGGCTACGTCGCCTACCGCGAGAGTCCGGAGCCCGACGACGACGGCCGGTACTCGTTCCGCGCCACCCGGCACGCCGCCCTCGGCGACGCCCTCACCACGGCGACCCGCGTCGCCCTGCCCGAACCCGGCGAGGCGCCCGCGGCCGTCGGCCTCCCGACGGGAGACGCCTGCCTCGCCGTCGTGCCGACCGACGGCGCACCCACGCTCGTCGCGGCACCCGGGGCGTGCGACGACCCCGCCGCCCTCTGGGCCGTGACCCGAGACGGACTGGTCCGCACCGCCGGCGACACGACCTCCGGTCTCGGCGGCGTCCGGGCCGCCGACCCCACGGTCTGGCCGAACACCGGCCTCCGACCCGCCGTGACCGGCACGGCGTCACCGCTCGCCGACCGCCGCTTCGACCGACGGCCGCTCGACGGCCGGGTCGCGCAGGTGAACGACATCGCCCGCACGGCGGTCATCACCGGCACCGCGACGCCCTACGCGACGATCCGCGTCGGCGGGGTCAGCACGACGGCTCGCGACGACGGCACGTTCCGCCTCACCGCCACGCGTCTCAGCGCGGGGCCCAACAGCCTGCGCCTCGAGCAGCTCGTCGCCGGCGAGGTCTCCGACGGCGTGACCCTCGACGCCGAGGTGGTCGACGGCGGTCGCATCCTCCCGGTGCCCGGCGCGACCGTCGACCTCACCCGCGGCGGCGACACCTCGGTCGGGTTCGGCGTCACGTCGACCGACGCCTTCGACCGCCTCGAGGGCATCGCCGAGATCACCGCGCCCGCGGGGACCCGCCTCGCCTCGGGGCAGCGCACCCTGGCCGGCGAGCGCCGCGCCGACGACGGGACGTGGGTCGCCGACACGAGGCTCGACCTCGTCGACGGGACGATCGCGGCCGACGGACGCCGCGCCTCCTTCGATCTGCACTGGCCCGACGCCGGCGAGCCGCTGCCGGACGGCACCGACGTCCGGTGGTCCGTGGTGCTCAGCACTCCGGCGTCCGCCGGTGCGGCGAGCGGCTCGCTCGGCTTCGGGATCTCGGGGACGGGCACGCCGTCCGACTTCCGAGCCGTCGGCGCGACGACGACCACCATCACCGTGCCGCCCCGCGAGGTCACGGCCACGGTCACCCTCCCCGAGGAGCGCGACCGTCGAGCCGTCGTGTCGGGCACGGGCCACGAGGGTGCGCGCATCGACGTGAGCTCGGGCGGAGCCCCCGTCGGGACGACCGAGGTCGTCGACGAGGCGTGGTCGCTCGAGATCGATCCGGCCATCGGACCGGGTCGCCACGTGCTCGAGGTCGAGCAGTCCATCGACGGCGCCCCCTCCGGCAGCACGAGCACGGAGATCGATCTCGGCCCGGGCGTCGACGTCGTGTCCCCCGCGACCGGCCAGGTCGTGCCCGGTCTCACGACCGTGTCGGGCACCGGGGCGACCGGGGCCGAGGTCAGCGTCGAGGCGGGCGACCGCAGCGGGACCGCGATCGTGGTCGACGGCTCCTGGTCGGTCGACGTCGAGCTCGTTCCGTCGCACGACGAGACCGTCGTCGAGGTCACGCAGCACGCCCGTGGCGACGTCCGGTCGAGCGACCGGGTCCGCGTGGTCGCCGACGCCCTGCAGGACATCGCGCCGGTCGAGGTGACCGGGCCCGCCGACGGCTGGTACCGCGGCGGTGAGACGACGACGCTGACGGGCACGGCGACCCCGTACGCCCGGGTCGTCGTGCGGAACCAGTGGGGCAACGAGGCCGGACGCGCGGTGGCCGACGCGGCCGGCGCCTGGTCGTTCGACCGGTCGTGGGGTCCGACCGCAGCCTACCGGCTGATCGCGACGCAGACGCTCGTCGACGGCCGGACGGGTCGGTCGGCGGAGTTCACGCTCCTGCCCCTCGGCTCGTTCCGCTCGCTCGAGGTCACGAGCCACTCCCCCGTCGACGGCTACGTGCCCGGGTCCACGACGTTCACGGGGCGCGCCACGCCGGGCGCCTGGGTGACGGCGACGAACCAGTGGGACCGACGGCTGTTCTCGACCCGCGCCTCGCAGACCACGGGCGAGTGGAGCGCCTCGGCCGAGCTGGGACCGGTCGCCGACTACGACGTGAGCATCACGCAGACGGCGCCCGACGGCCAGCCCGATCAGGTGCGCCTGCGGCTGACGCCGATCATCGGCTGGATGCCGGCGACCGTGACGAGTCACGTCGACGGGGGCGAGTACGTGCCCGGCCCGGTCACGCTGGGCGGCGCCGGGACCCCTCGCGCGACGATCTCGGTGACGAACCAGTGGGGCGGGTCGATGGGCCGGACGACGGTCGGATCCGACGGCCGCTGGTCGATCCGGCGCGACATGGGCCCCCGGGCCGACTACGCGCTGACCGTCGAGCAGACCCGCGGCTCGGACTCCAACACGATCAGGCTCGTGCTGAAGGCACCCGCCTGGCAGCCGCTGGAGCTGCTGAGCCCCGAGGTCGGCGAGCGCTACACCCCGGGTGAGCGGACCGAGTTCAGAGGGCGGGCGACCCCGTACTCGAGCGTGACGGTGACGACGGATCTCGGGGCGGAGCTGTTCACCGCCGCCGTCGCCGCCGACGGCACGTGGTCGCACACCCGCGCCTACGGGCCGGTGCGCACCTACACGCTGAGCATCGCGCAGGCCGCGACGACCGATCAGGCCGACGCGCTGCGGTTCGTCTGGGCACCCGACATCGCCATGCGACCCGTCGCGGTCACGAGCCACGTCGACGGCGAGACCTACCGCCCCGGTCCGGTCGTCCTGACCGGCACCGGCACCCCCGGTGCGAACATCCGGGTGACGAATCAGTGGGACGTCCCCCTGGGCACGGCCGAGGTCGACGCCGACGGCGGGTGGAGCATCCGCCGCGAGCTCGGACCGCGGAGCGACTACGCGCTCACGGTGCGACAGGAGCGCGGCGGCGAGGTGAACGAGATATCCGTGACCCTCCTCGCCCCCGTCTGGCAGCGCGTCGTGATCGAGTCGCCGGAACCCGGCGAGGGGTACGACCGCGAGGTCGACGCGACGTTCACCGGGCGGGCGACGCCGTTCGCGACGGTCGAGGTGACGGCCGCCTCCGGGGCCCCCATCGCCCAGGCGACGGCCGACCGCGAGGGCGCCTGGTCGTTCAGCCGCCGATTCGGGCCGGAGCACGTCTACACGCTCATCGTCACGCAGAGAGCCGCCGGGCACGCCGACGATGCGCTCGAGCCGTTCCGGTTCGGGCCCGCCGCGGACTGATCCGACGCAGCACCGCGCCCTCCCACCCCTCGGGGTCGGGAGGGCGCGGCGCATCCGCGTCCGAATGGATCGGCGACGGGACGGGCCCGTCGAGCATCGTCACGGGACCGGGGCGCAGACTGGGCCGATGCTCGACGTCACCCTCGCCCGACGCCTCCACGACGCCGGTCTGCGCTGGCATCCCGCCACCGGCGACCGATTCGTCATCGACCGGGGCGAGTTCGTCGGCGACGTCTTCACGATCAGCGAGATGACCATCGAGGCGCACGA
This sequence comes from Frigoribacterium sp. Leaf172, assembly GCF_001424285.1. Lineage (NCBI taxonomy): Bacteria > Bacillati > Actinomycetota > Actinomycetes > Micrococcales > Microbacteriaceae > Frigoribacterium > Frigoribacterium sp. Leaf172. The sequence goes on from NZ_LMPB01000004.1 coordinate 82,263, forward strand.
GTACCCGACGGGCACGGTGCTGGGGTTCAACGGCACGACGGAATGGGCGCTCGATTCGGTCGCCGCCGACCAGTCGCTCTGGCTGCCTCGCGAGGATCAGCTGCGGGCGCTGCTCGCACGGTCGTTCCGCTCGCTGAGGCGGGTCCCGGTCGCGGCGGACGCGGGCCCTGGCGCGGACGCCGACCCGGATGCCGACGGGGTCGAGTACGAGGTCCGCGTGGCGACCCCCACGGGCGAGCGGGTGCATCGAGCCGCGGACCCCGAGGACGCCTACGCGCACGCCCTCCTCGCGTACATCGACGCGTCGCTGACGCTCTGACGGGCATCGACCCGCCGCCGCCGCGGCCGAGCGATCAGCCCCGGCGGCGGGTCGACACCGTGACCGTGAACTTGGGCGTCCGAACGACCTGGCGGGTGGGCCCCACCGTGCGTTCGAGCGCCGCCCGGTAGGCGAGGTGCGAGTTCCACACGCACCACAGCTCGCCCCCCGGAGCGAGGATGCGCGCGGCGGCGTCGAACAGTTTGTGCGCGATGCCGGCGTGCACGGTCGCCCCGACGTGGAACGGAGGATTGAGCAGCACCACGTCGGCCGACCCGTCGGGCAGCGAGGCTCCCGCATCGTCGCGCCGCACCTCCACCCGGTCGCCCAGGCCGTTGGCGGCGGCCGTCGCCGACGCGGACGAGACGGCGGCCCACGACTGATCGGTGGCGACGACCCGCCAGTCGGGCCGGGCCCGCGCCCAGGCGGTCGCGAGAACGCCCGTGCCGCAGCCCAGGTCGACCGCGAGACCGCCGTCGACCGACCACGACGGAGGCGTCGAGTCGTCGTCGGTCGACGGTCCCCGCCGGAAAGGCCCGTCGTCCAGCGCCGCGAGCAGCGCGCGGGTGCCGATGTCGATGGAGGCGCCGGCGAACGCGGCCCCGTGGGCTACCACGAGCAGGTCGCCGTGGCGCTCGGTGCGAGGCCAGACGGAGGCGCCCGCTCGGATCGGCCCCGACGCCGTGACGACGCGCGACTTCTGCCGGGCCAGCCCGGCGCGCACCTCGGCGAAGTGGCGACCGAGCACGTCGTTCATCGCCGTGCTCATGTGCTTCACGCGGCCGCCGGCGAACACCACGACCTCGGGGTGCGCGTGCCGGGCGACGAGGGCCGCGATCTCGTCGAGGGCGTCGAGCCCGCGCGGCAGCTGCAGCACGACGACGCGGGCCCCCTCGACGAGCGTCGCGTCGAGGGGGTGCGAGACCACGACCGCCGGGGAGCCGAGGCGCGCGGTGTTGGCCTCGAGAGCGAGCTCGCCCGACCGGGAGTCCTGGTGCGACCGGATCGGGTGCGGGCCGACGAGCTCGGCGACGCCCAGCGCGAGGGCCCCGTAGCGGTCGCCGACGACGGCGACCCGATCGGGGTGGCCGACCAGCGCCTCCTCGGCGGTGTCGAGCAGCAGACGATCGGTGGCGTCGTGGGCGACCAGGTCGGGGGCCTCGACGTCGGGCCATCGGCGGAGCCGGTCGAAGTCGATCACCCCGCCACGGTACCGGTGTCGGGACGGTCTCAGCGCAGCGGGCGCCAGACGACGAGCGAGGTCTGCCGGGCCGGCCGGGTGCCGTGACGCAGGGGGACGACGCCGCTCTCGCCGGCGGCGAACACCCGGCTGCCGGGGCGGTTGACGAGCTCGTCGGCCAGGGCCCGCTCGAGCTCGCGCACCCGCGAGTTGAGGGCGGTCACCTGGTTCTCGAGTTCGAGGATGCGACGGATGCCCTCGAGCGAGACGCCCTCGCCGCCGAGCCGCGCGATCTCGCGGAGCTGCACGACGTCGCGCATCGAGTACCGACGCGACTTGCCCGCCGTGCGCTGCGGCACGACCAGCCCGAGCCGGTCGTACTGCCGCAGCGTCTGCGCGTGCATGCCGGCCAGCTCGGCGGCCGTGGCGATCGCGAAGATCGGCGACGTCTCGTCCAGGGGCCAGCTCGTCGCGGGATCCGTCGGGTCGTTCATCGTCACCTCCGGTTCGTCGAGCGGGATCGTGGGTCGGTCGGATGGGGCCGGGCGGTCAGGCCCGGGCTCTGGCGATCAGGTCGTCGCGCGGGTTCTCGGACGGCAGCGCCGCCGCGAGCGCCTCGACGGCCTCACGGGCCTTGTCGTTCAGGTGCGCCGGGACGGCCACCTGGACGGTCGCGAGCAGATCGCCCGTGCCCGCCTTGGTCGGCACGCCGCGACCCTTGACGCGCAGCACGCGACCGCTCGGCGTCCCGGGCGCGACGCGGAGTCGCACGGGCTCGCCACCGAGGGTGGGCACCTCGATCGTGGCACCGAGGGCGGCCTCGGCGAACGTGACGGGCACGTCGACGCGGAGGTTCGGCCCGTCGAGCTCGAACACCGGGTGCTTGCGGACGGCGATCGTGAGCACGAGGTCGCCCGCCTCGCCGCCGTCGGGGCTCGGCTCGCCGCGGCCGCGCAGACGGATCTTCTGCCCGTCGTGCACCCCCGCGGGGATCCGGACCTTCATCGGCTTGCCGTTCGACGCCTGCAGCGAGATGGTCTCGCCGACGATGGCGGTCTGGAAGTCGAGCGTCGTCGTGGCCGTCATGTCGCGGCCCTTCTGCGGACCGCCGAAGCCCCGGTAGCCGCCGCTGGTCTGACCGAAGCCGCCGCCGCCCCCGCCGAACATGCCGCTGAAGATGTCGTCGAAGCCGCCGCCACCGCCGGACTGCCGGTACTGCGTGCGCTGACCGCCGCCCTGACCGAACATGTTGCCGAAGACGTCCTCGAAGCCGCCGCCACCGCCTCCGGGGCCGCCGCTGCCCGCGGTGAAGCGCGCACCGCCGCCCATGGCCCGCACCTGGTCGTACTCTTTGCGCTGCTCGGGATCGGAGAGCACCGAGTGCGCCTCGCTGACCTCCTTGAACTTCGCCTCGCTGGCTGCGTCGCCCGGGTTGGAGTCGGGGTGGTACTTGCGAGCGAGCTTGCGGTACACCTTCTTCAACTCGGCGGGGGTGACGTCTTTGGAGACACCGAGGACGGCGTAGAAGTCCTTGTCGAACCAGTCCTGACTCGCCATGCGGCACCTCCTTCCATGAATTCAGGCCACCCGTCGACGGGGGCCGGGGAGAATGGGGGAGGCGGTGGGCGCCTTCTCGAGGCGCCCACCGCCGGTCGCGACTCGCGTCGCGGGGTGGTTCTACTGCGGTGCGTGCACCGCGACCTTGGCGGCCCGGATGACCCGGTCGCCGATCTTGTAGCCGGGCTCGATCACGTCGGCGACCGTGTTCACGGTCACGTCGGGGCTCGGCAGCTGCACGAGGGCGTCGTGCATGGTCGGGTCGAAGACGTCGCCCTTCGCGCCGATCTGCACGAGCCCGAACTTGTCGAGACCCCCGCGGATCTTCTGCGCGATGACGGTCATCGGGCCCTCGGCGAGGTCGCCGTGCTGCTCGGCGCGGACGAGGTCGTCGAGCGCGGGGAGGAGCGACCGGACGACCTCGGCCACGACGGCCTCGCGGTTCGCCTCGCGGTCGCGCTCGACGCGACGTCGGAAGTTCACCAGCTCGGCCTGAGCGCGCAGCATGTCCTGTCGCATGTCGGCGACGAGATCGCGGCTCGCCTCGTCGAGGATCGCCTCGTCTTCGGCGCTCATCTCGGCCGCCGCCTCGGCGGCCCCTGCGGGCGCCTCGGCGTCGCTCGCGACCTCGACGTCGGGCGCCTCGGCGGACGGGAGGTCGTCGACCCCGTCGACCGCTGCGGTGCCGCCGTCCTCCGACGGCACGTCGGCGCTCGACTCGGACCGGACCTCGCCGGTCTCGGGGTCGAGGCGACGCTTGTCGCGCACGACCGGCTCGGGCTGATCGTCGTTCTCGGGACGGTTCTGCTCGTCAGTCATGCGGACCTCTACTTCTTGTCGTTGTCGTCGTCGTCCACGACCTCGGCGTCGACGATGTCCTCGTCGTCGCCGTCGGCCGGGGCGTCGGTCGCCGCACCGTCGGCGCCGGCCGCACCCGCGGCGCCGGCCTGGTCGGCCTGACCCTGCGAGTAGATGGCCTGGCCGAGCTTCGACTGGCTCTCGTTGAGCTTGTCGAAGGCGGGCTTGATCGCGGACTCGTCGTCACCGGCGAGGGCCGACTTCAGCGCGTCGACGTCGCCCTGGACCTCGGACTTGACGTCTTCCGGCAGCTTGTCGTCGTTGTCCTTGATCAGCTTCTCGATCGAGTAGACGAGCTGCTCGGCGTTGTTGCGGGTCTCGTTGGCCTCGCGACGCGCCTTGTCTTCGGCGGCGTGCTCCTCCGCCTCGCGGACCATGCGCTCGATGTCGTCCTTCGACAGCGACGAGCCGCCGGAGATGACCATCGACTGCTCGGTGCCGGTGCCCTTGTCTTTCGCCGACACGTGCACGATGCCGTTGGCGTCGATGTCGAACGTGACCTCGATCTGGGGCACGCCGCGCGGGGCGGGGGCGATGCCGGTCAGCTCGAAGGTGCCGAGGTTCTTGTTGTCGCGGGTGAACTCGCGCTCGCCCTGGAACACCTGGATCGCGACGGACGGCTGGTTGTCGTCGGCCGTCGTGAAGGTCTCGCTGCGCTTGGTCGGGATGGCCGTGTTGCGCTCGATGAGCTTGGTCATCGCGCCGCCCTTGGTCTCGATGCCGAGGCTCAGGGGGGTGACGTCGATCAGCAGGACGTCCTTGCGCTCGCCCTTCAGCACGCCGGCCTGGAGGGCGGCGCCGACGGCGACGACCTCGTCCGGGTTGACGCCCTTGTTGGGCTCGCGACCGCCGGTCAGCTGCTTGACGACCTCGGTGACCGCGGGCATGCGGGTCGATCCGCCGACGAGCACGACGTGCGAGATGTCGCCGACCTTGACGCCGGCCTCTTTGATCACGTCGTTGAAGGGCTTCTTGGTGCGGTCGAGCAGGTCGCTCGTCCACTGCTCGAACTGCGAGCGCGAGATCGTCTCGTCGAGGTTGAGCGGGCCGTCGGCCGTCAGCGTGAGGTAGGGCAGCTGGATGCTGGTCGAGGTGCTCGACGACAGCTCCTTCTTGGCCTGCTCGGCGGCCTCCTTGAGGCGCTGCTTCGCGATCTTGTCGGTCGAGAGGTCGACGCCGTTGTTGTCCTTGAACTTCTTGATCAGGTGCTCGACGATGCGGTTGTCCCAGTCGTCGCCGCCGAGGCGGTTGTCGCCCGAGGTGCTGCGCACCTGGATCGTCGAGAAGTCGTCGTCTTTGCCCACTTCGAGCAGCGAGACGTCGAAGGTGCCGCCACCGAGGTCGAAGACCAGGATGAGCTCGTCCTCCTTGCCCTTGTCGAGGCCGTAGGCGAGGGCCGCGGCGGTGGGCTCGTTGATGATGCGGAGCACGTTCAGACCGGCGATCTCGCCGGCCTCCTTCGTGGCCTGACGCTCGGAGTCGTTGAAGTACGCGGGCACGGTCACGACCGCGTCGGTGACCTCTTCGCCGAGGTACTGCTCGGCGTCGCGCTTCAGCTTCGCGAGGATGCGCGCGCTGATCTCCTGAGGGGTGTACTTCTTGTCGTCGATCTCGACCTTCCAGTCGGTGCCGACGTGACGCTTGACCGACGCGATGGTGCGGTCGACGTTGGTGACGGCCTGGCGCTTGGCGGTCTCGCCGACCAGCACCTCGCCGTCCTTCGTGAAGGCGACCACCGAGGGGGTGGTGCGGAGGCCCTCGGCGTTCGCGATGACGGTGGGCTCGCCGCCCTCGAGGACGCTGACGACCGAGTTGGTGGTTCCGAGGTCGATTCCTACTGCACGTGCCATGTGCTGTTTCTCCTTCGTGGTGCGCTGTTGCGGAAAGTCGTGGGGCCGGCCTTGAGTCGGCCAGGCTCAACTTTACTCACGACGTCGCCGAGGTCAAGCTGTGAACCTGAAAGTTGAGCCAGAAAGACTCAAGTCTCGAACTGGGGTCGACCCCTCAGGAGGCGCGGGTCGAGCAGGACACCCCCGGCCACTAGGTTGACCCCCATGACCGCAGCGCAGACGCTCGCCGACACCACCCCGATCCCGCGACGACGGGTCGTCTCGTGGGCGCTGTGGGACTGGGGCTCGGCCGCGTTCAACGCGGTCGTCACGTCGTTCGTCTTCAGCACCTATCTCGCGAGCGGCGCGTTCGTCGACCCTGCCGTCGTCACGGCGGGCGGAGACGCGCTGGTGGCGGCCAAGGCGGACAACGCGACCGTCATCTCGACGGCCCTGACGATCGCCGGGCTCCTCATCGCGCTGCTCGCGCCCGTGCTCGGCCAGCGCAGCGACGGCTCCGGTCGCCGCAGGCTGTGGCTCGCGATCAACACCGGCCTCGTGGTGCTCGCGATGGCCGCCATGGTCTTCGTCGCCCCCGCGCCCGGCTACCTCGTGTTCGGCGCCGCCCTGCTGGCCGTCGGCAACATCTTCTTCGAGTTCGCCAGCGTCAGCTACAACGCCATGCTCGTGCAGGTGTCGACCCCGAAGACCATCGGCAAGGTGTCGGGCTTCGGCTGGGGACTCGGCTACGTCGGCGGCATCGTGCTGCTCCTGCTGCTGCTCGTGGCCTTCCTGCAGAGCTTCGGCGTCGAGGGGCGAGGCGGACTGCTGGCCGTCCCGACCGGGACCGAGGGAGGCGCGTGGGACGTCCGCTGGGCCATCGTCGTCTCCGCCGTCTGGTTCGCCGTGTTCGCGGTGCCGGTGCTGCTCGCCGTGCCCGAGCTGCCCGCCACCGCCGCACGCGCCCGGGTGGGGCTGTGGCGTTCGTACCGCCTCCTCGGCTCCACGATCGCGAAGCTGTGGCGCACGAACCGGCAGGTGCTGATGTTCCTGCTGGCCAGCGCGGTGTTCCGCGACGGCCTGGCCGCCGTGTTCACCTTCGGGGCGATCATCGCGGCCCAGGTGTTCGGCTTCACGCCGAGCATGGTCATCTACTTCGCCGTCGGCGCGAACCTCGTCGCCGGCATCGGCACCTTCGTCGGGGGCTGGCTCGACGACCGGCTGGGGGCGAAGGCGATCATCGTCGGATCGCTCGTCGGCCTCGTCGTCGCCGCCTTCGCCGTGCTCGCCATCGGCACCTCGACGAACCTGTTCTGGGTCTTCGGGCTCGCGCTCGCCCTGTTCGTCGGGCCGATCCAGTCGGCGAGCAGGTCGTTCCTCGCCCGGGTCACTCCGCCCGGGCGCGAGGGTGAGATCTTCGGGCTCTACGCGACGACGGGGCGGGCGGTCAGCTTCCTCGCGCCGGGGCTCTTCACGCTGTTCGTCACGGCGACGAACGACACGCGCTACGGCATCATCGGCATCGCGCTCGTGCTGCTCGCCGGTCTGCTGCTGATGCTGCCGGTGAAGGGCGTCCAGCGGTCCATCGACTGAGCCCTGGTCACGGTGGGTGCCACTCGAATGTAATATACGAGTGGGCCGCCCCGATCGGTCTTCCCTGCACCTCATCCGAGAGAAGACATGAAGAAGATCACCACCGGGCTGGCCGTCGCCGGCCTCGCCGCACTCACCCTGGGCACGGCCTCGCCCGTCGCCGCAGAGCCGGGCGGGGCAGCCGCGGCTACGACCGAGTCGTCCTCCCCCGCATCGCCGGCCGCCGCCTCGGCGGCGGACTCCGCGCCCCGCATCGCATTCATCGAGCACACCAGCGGCGACAAGCTGTCCGTCGCCGGGCTGGCCCCGGGCGCGTCACTGGCGGGCATCCGCGTCCACGGAGGCGCCAGCCACGGCACCAGCGTGTGGGACGACCGCTTCGCGACGCTCCTCGACGCCGCCGATCTGGGCAAGACGGCCACGCTGGTCTCGTACGCCCCCGGGGGCCGGGTCGAGGTCGACTTCGTCATCGAGCCCCAGCACGCCGAGGGCGAGGGCGAGCCGCCCGCGACGCCCGTCGTTCACGCCGTCAGCCAGTACGACGACGACCACCTCGTGATCGAGGGCACGGTCGCGCACCGGCCCGGTCTGTTCTCGAAGACCGAGGTGTGGGCCGCCCGATCGGGCATGTCGTGGGACTTCCCGTCCGAGAACGGCTCGTTCTCGCTCAAGGTGCCCGCCTCGCGCGCCGGCGAGATGATCGACGTCACGGCCTACTACCGGGGTCAGGCGAGCGAGACGACCCGGGTCGAGCTCGTGCCCACCGAAACGAACACCGCCTCGGACGTCCACCCGCTCGAGGTCGAGTCGCCTACGGCGGGCGACGTGCTCGTGGCCCCCGAGGCGACCTTCGCCGGGACGGGCATCCCGAACTCGCAGATCGTCGTGACCCGCGACGAGAAGACGAACCGCACCTCCTCGACGCTGTGCGAGACCCGCGTCACGTCGCTGGGCGACTGGAGCTGCACGTCGCCGAGCCTGCCTGCCGGGAGCTACGACACCGTCGTCACCGAGACACCGACCTGGGCCACGGCCCCGAAGCAGACCGCGGGAGCGGCGTTCTCCGTCGCCGACACCGCGCCCGATCCCGGCGCCTCGAACACCGGCGGCCCCGCGACCCCGATCCTGTCGTCGGTGACCGAGGAGGCCGACGGCAGCCTGACCGTCCGTGCCATCGTCACCGGGGCCGGTCAGGCCCGGATCGACGTGGGCGACCACAGCGAGACGCTGACCCGCGGGCAGCACGGCCGGTTCCCGTTCGTGCTCGACGGCTCGCTGGCCGGGCGGACCGCGACCATCACGGGCGTGTCGCGCGACGGCGACGGCCCGTCCACCGAGATCGATCTCACCCCGAGTGAGGCTCCCGCCGGGTCGCCGCTCGCGGCCCCGCAGGTGCACGGCGTGACGCAGCCCCTCGGCGAGCACTTCTATCTCCAGGGCACCACGTCGTACTTCGACGACGAGTACTTCGTGCCGTCGGTCATCGTCCAGGTGGACGGCGAGTTCGTGAACGCGACCCAGGCCACCTGGAACGGCGCGTACATCGTCCGAGTCCCGGCCGACTACGCCGGGCAGGACATCGACCTGATCACCGTCCGCAACGCCGAGACGTCGGAGGCCACCACGATCGCCCTCGAGACCACCGAGCAGAACACGGCCGCCGAGACGTTCCCCCTCGAGGTCACCTCGCCCGCCGAGGGCGAGAGCATCGCCCCCGACACCGCATCCGTGGCCGGCCAGGGGATCCCGGGCTCGAGCATCTCGATCGAGTCGTCGGCCGCCGCCGACGACGCGCCGCTGACGACGAGCGTGCTCGGGGACGGCAGCTGGAGCGTGCCCCTCACGGCGCCCCTGTCCACCGGCGATCACGACATGACGGTCACCGAGACGCCGTACTGGCCGGGCGTGCCCGCCATCGTGTCGGCCCGGTCGTTCACGGTCGCCGACGACTCCGAAGGCGGTGACGGTGGAGAGTCCGATGAGCGCACGGTCTCCGTCACGTCGCCCGTCGACGGCAGCACCTTCGCCGCCGGCAGCGTCGTCACCTTCACCGGCACCGCCACCCCGGACGCCGACATCGCCGTGCACCTCGGCTACGGCCTCGCCCCCGTCACCGGCGAAGCCGACGCCGCCGGCGACTGGACCGTGTCGCGCTGGCTCGGCAACGCGCCCTACACGGCGACCGTGACCCAGTCGAAGGACGGCCGACAGATCGGCGGCGCACACACCGGACCGACCATCACCCCCGCCACCACCGCCCCGATCGWCGTCACCGCACCGGCCGCCGACAGCACCTTCACCGCCGGCAGCGTCGTCACCTTCACCGGCACCGCCACCCCGGACGCCGACATCGCCGTGCACCTCGGCTACGGCCTCGCCCCCGTCACCGGCACCGCGAACGCCTCGGGTGTCTGGACGGTGTCGCGCTGGCTCGGCAACGCGCCCTACACCGCGACCGTCGTGCAGTCGAAAGACGGCAAGCAGATCGGCGCCGCCCACACCGGACCTCGCATCACCCCCGCGAGCTGACCCGGACACGCCGCCGAGGACCGACCCCGACCGGTCCGAGACGCACCGAGCCCCGGGGCGAGCGACCCGCTCGCCCCGGGGCTCCGTCGTCCCCCCTCCGGACGATGACGACGTCGGGGGTCCGCCCTAGGCTGACGACGTGAGCGACTTCGACGACGACTACGACATCCGCACCTTCGCGGCCGCCCTCTCCCCCGAGTCCACGGACGACCGGCCGCGGGCCGACGACGAGACGGCGGCGTGGATCCGCGCCGAGGCCCTGGGCTTCCACGAGGCCGCCCCCGACGACGACGCGGTCGGTCGCACCGCCCGGCGACTCGTCGCCGACGGTCGCGTCGAGACCGGCGTGCACCCGCGCGACCCGCGCGAGGGCGCACTCGACGGCGACGGGCTGCCGGTGGCGACCTTCGAGTCATTCGTCGAGTCGCTGAACGTCGGCGGGGGCCGGCTGATCGACGCCCATCTGATCTCGGGCGTCACGGTGCAGCCCACCCATCGTCGCCGCGGCATCCTGCGACGCATGATGACCGACGATCTCGCACGCGCGAAGTCCGCGGGGCTGGCGGTCGCCGCGCTGACGGCCAGCGAGGGCTCCATCTACCGCCGGTTCGGCTTCGGGGTGGGCGTGCGCGAACGCACCATCGAGGTCGACCCGCGCCGCGCCTCCGGCCTGCTCGGTGACCCCGAGGGCGGTGTCGAGCTCGTGTCGCGCGATGCGCTGATCGGCCTCGCCCCCGACGTCTTCGCACGCTTCCACGCCCGCACGCCCGGCTCGATCGACCGGCACGAGGGCGCCTGGAACCGCCTGCTCGGCCGCGAACGACCCGACGGCACGCCCGACCCCGCCGTGCGCGGCGCCGTGCACCGCGACTCCGCCGGCACGATCGACGGCTACGTCGCGTACCGGCTCGAGGGCGAGAACGAGACTCACACGCTCGTGGTGCTCGACCTCGTGGCCGCCACCGACGACGCCTACCTGGGGCTCTGGCAGCTGCTGCTGTCGGTCGACCTCGTGACCGGCGTCCGGTTCGCCGGCGCCTCGCAGAGCGATCCGATCGGGCACGCGCTGGTGAACGGCCGCGCCCTGCGGGTGACGCACGACGAGGACCACGTGTGGTTCCGCATCCTCGACACCGTCGCGGCGCTGCAGGCGCGACCGTGGGCCGCCGACGGCGTCGTCACGATCGCGGTCGGCGACTCTCTCGGGCACGCCGCCGGCACGTTCCGCGTGACGAGCGAGGGCGGCAGCGCGACGGTCAAGCGCGCCGCCGTGCGCCGGGCCGACATCGAGCTCGACGTGGCGACGCTCGGCTCGCTCTGGCTCGGCGGCGTCGACCCGGTCACGCTCGCCGCGGCCGGTCTCGTGCGCGAGCGCCGCAAGGGCGCGGTGCAGACGGTGCGGGCCATGATCGCCGCCGACCGGCCGGTGCACAGCATCACGCACTTCTAGCCGCGGCGCGGGGACGACGAGCAGACGCAGGAGGCGCGGGTCGGGTGACCCGCGCCTCCTGCGCTCCGGGATGGGGCACGGCGCCGCCGCGGCACGCGACGACGCCGCGGTCTCAGTGGGCCGAGTCGCGCTCGAGGCCGTTGGCCCGCGCCACCCCGCCGTACCAGCGGGCGCTCGGCTTCGGGGTGCGCTCGAAGGTGTCGCGATCCCAGCCGATCAGGCCGAAGGTGGGGCGGAACCCGCTGGCCCACTCGTAGTTGTCAAGGGCGCTCCAGTGCTGGTAGCCGAGCACCTCGATGCCCTCGTCGATGGTGTCGTGGATGTGCTCGAGCGCACCCTGCGTGTACGCGATGCGGCGGGTGTCGTCGGCGGTCGCGATGCCGTTCTCGGTGACCATGACGGGCACGTGGCCCGAGAGCTCCCACGCGCTGCGGATGCCCTCGGCGGCGGCGGGCGGGTGGAACTCCCACCCGGTCAGGGTGGTCTCGAGCCCCTCGGCGACCGGTCTCGGACCCTCGGGGCCGACGAACGTCTGCGTGTAGGCCTGGACCCCGACGAAGTCGTCGCCGGCGGCCATCTCGCTGTACCAGTCGTCGCGGACGTAGCCGTACTCGCGGGTCATCTCGGCGGCGCCCGGCTCGTCGACGGCCTTGAACGCCTGGGTCGCGACCGTCCAGCCGGACTTGAGGCCGTCCACCTGCGACAGCACCTCGCGGCTGCGCTTGTGCGAGGCGAGCAGCGCGTCGGCCACCTCGAGATCGGGGTTCGGCAGACCGTACGCGACCAGGTTCGAGGCGTCCTCGCCGCCGGCGAGCATCGCGGCGATGTTCGGCTCGTTGATCGTGCAGACGTACTCGACGCCCTCGGCGACCACGGGCAGGGCGAGCTCGGTGTAGCGCGCGAACAGATCGGCGGCGTCGGGGGCGCGCCAGAAGCCGTCGCGCTCGAACCAGCGCGGCACCGTGAAGTGCATCAGCGTGACGATCGGCTCGATGCCGAACTCGTGGCAGGTCTCGACCATGCGGCGGTAGTGCGCGATCTGCGCCTTGCTGACGACGCCGCGCTCCGGCTCGATGCGGGCCCACTCGATGCTGAACCGGTAGCTGTTCAGCCCCAGCTCGGCGAGCAGCCGGATGTCGTCGCGGAACCGGTTGTAGCTGTCGGCGGCGTCGCCGCTCGGCTCGACGATGGTCGTGCCGGGCGCGTGCTCGTGCACCCACCAGTTCGAGTTGACGTTGTTGCCCTCGATCTGGTGGGCGGCGGTGGCGGCGCCCCAGAGGAATCCGTCGGGGAAGGTGAGCACGAGGTGCTCCTTTCGGTGGTCGTGCGGCGGTGCGGGTCGGGAGGCGCGGGTCAGGAGGCGCGGGTCGGCCCCGGCACCGAGCCCCAGAAGTCGGCGAGCAGCGCGACCGTCGCCGCCGGCTGCTCGATCTGCGGCGAGTGCCACGCTCCGGCGACGATCTCGTAGCGGGCGCCGAGCCGGGAGGCCATGTCGCGCTGCCAGGGGATCGGCCAGGCGGCGTCCCACTCGCCGTGGGCGACGAGCACGGGCACGCCGGTGGCGGCGAGCGCCTCGGTGGTGTCCTCCGGCAGCTCGAGGATGCGCGCGCCGCCGATCAGACTGTGCGGGCTCGTCCGCCGCATGCGCGTGCGGACGAAGGCCAGCTCGGGGTCGAGGGCGGCGAGCTCGGCGTCGTCGAGGCCGAGCGTGATCGGGTTCGTCGAGTCGAACAGCGCGGCGCCGCCCTTCTCGGCCACGAGATGGCGTTCGAGGTATTTGCGATCCGCCCAGCCGTGCGGGCCCGAGCAGAGCATCGTGTACGACGAGAACAGCGCGGGCGCCTGCAGCACGGCTGCGCGGCCGATGACGCCGCCGAGACTGTGGCCGAGCAGGTGCACGGGGCGACCGTCGGCGAGCAGCGGGGCGATGCGCACGATGTCGCGCGCCTCCTCGTCCAGGGTGTGATCGTCGAGCGACGGAGGCGCGACCGAGTCGGCCTGACCGCGTCGCGAGACCACGATCACCTCGAACCCGGCGTCGCGCAGCAGCGGCATCGTGACGCGGAAGTCCTCTTTCGAGCCGGTGTACCCGGGCACGACGAGCACGGTGCCGACGGCGGGCCCGTCGGGCACCACGCGGTAGGCGCTCAGCCGACCGACGGGCAGGTCGATCGCCACCGTGTCGACCCCCTCGGCCACCGGCAGGTCGCCGAACACGGGGTGCGAGGCGAAGTCGTGCAGGCTCATCGCGCACCGCCCGTCGCCAGCGAGCGCCGGGGGTTCGGCACCGCGTCGAGCAGCGTGATCGTGTACGGGTCGGTCGGCCGCTGCAGCACCTCGGCCGTGCCGCCCCGCTCGACCACGGCGCCCTGGTTGAGCACCATGATGTCGTCGGTGATCAGCCGCGCGCTGAGCAGGTCGTGCGTGATGTAGAGCAGCGAGACGCCCCACTGCTCGCGGAGATCCTCGAGCAGGGCGAGCACACCGGCCCGCAGCGAGACGTCGAGCATCGAGACCGGCTCGTCGGCGATGATCACCTGCGGGTCGCTGGCGAGCGCCCGGGCGATGACGACGCGCTGCCGCTGCCCGCCCGACAGCTGGTGCGGCAGCTTCGCCGCGAACTGCTCGACCGGCGTCAGACCGACCGTCTCGAGCAGTTCGAGCACCCGGCGCCGCGCCTCCTGACCGGTGAGGCCCGTGAAGTTCACGACCGGGCGCGTCAGCGTGTACTCGACCGTGTGCAGCGGGTTGAGGGCGGCGTAGGGGTCTTGGAAGACCATCTGCACGTCGCTGCGGAAGCTCCGCAGCGCGCGGCCCCGCAGCTTCGTCACGTCGGTGTCGCCGAACGTGACGCTGCCGCTGGTCGGGCGCTCGACGCCCGTCACGAGCTTGGCGATCGTGCTCTTGCCCGACCCGCTCTGACCGACGAGGGCCAGCGATCGACCCGGCTCGAGGCTGAACGAGACGTCGCGCACCGCGCGCACGGGCTCGTCACCCCGCCGAGGAGGCGCGTAGGTCTTCGTCACCCCGCTCACGACGATGGGCTGCTGCGCGACCCGCTGCCCCCGCGTCGACACGGTCGGCACCGAGGTGGTCGTGTCGACCCGGCGCTCGCCCCGCGCGTGACGGATCGAGCGGTCTTCGAAGCCGGGCAGCGAGACGACCTCGGCGCGTGGGTCGGCGTAGTGCGAGAGCAGCATGCGCGTGTAGTCGTCCTGCGGGTTCTCGAGCACGTCGGCGCTCGCACCGTCCTCGACGATGCGGCCCTCGTGCATGACCAGCACCCGCTGGGCGGACTCGAGCACGATGCCGAGGTCGTGACTGATCAGCACGGCCGTGAAGCCCTCGCTGCGCTGCAGCGCGATGATCGTGTCCATCACGGCGTGCTGCACCAGCACGTCGAGGGCCGTGGTCGGCTCGTCGAACACCATCAACTGCGGCTCGAGCGACAGAGCCAGCGCGATCGACACCCGCTGGCGCATGCCGCCCGAGAGCTCGCCCGGGAACCTCGCGAGCACGCTCGGGTCGAGCTCGACCTTCGAGACGAGCTCGACGGCGCGGCTGTACCACTGGTCGCGCGGCACGTGGCCGTGGGCCTTGAAGACGTCGACGAAGTGGTTGCGGATGGTGCGCACCGGGTTCAGCGCGTTCATGCCCGACTGCAGCACCATCGCGAAGCCGCCCTGCCGCTGCTGCCGCAGGGCCTCGGTGCCGAGCCCCTGGACGTCGGCGCCGTCGAACAGGATGCTGCCGCCGTTGGTGCGGGCCGGCGGCTTCTGCAGCCGGGTGAGCGCGTAGCCGAGGGTCGACTTGCCCGAGCCGGACTCGCCGACCAGGCCGACGAACTCGCCGCGCCTCAGCTGGAACGACACGTGGTCGACGGCCTGGACCGGCTCGGCTCCCGCGCTCTCGTACACGACGCTCAGATCGCGCACGTCGAGGAGGACGTCGTCGCGGACGTCGTTGCTCGTGCTCATGATTCGTCCTCTGTTCCGGTTGCTCGCTGGTCCGATCCGGCAGGCCGGCTCGGCGCTGGCGTCGCGGAAACGCTTCGCGTTTCTTTGAGCTCCAGCGCGCATGCGCGCGCCTCCTTCGCCTTCTTGGCTCCGCCTTCGCGGAGGCGGGGGTTGCCGACGGCGTCGACACCGAAGTTGATGAGGGTGAGGCTCATCGCGAGCAGGGCGATGCAGAGACCCGGCGCGAACAGCAGGATCCACTGACCCGTGAGCAGGGCGTTCGAGTTCTGCGCCCAGTAGAGGATCGTGCCCCAGCTGACGATCGACGAGTCGCCGAGCCCGAGGAACTCGAGACCGGCCTCGGCGAGGATCGCGCTCGTGGCGGCGCCGAAGAACGAGCCGGTGATGAGCGAGGTCATGTTCGGCAGGATCTCGCGGAACACGATGCGCCCCGAGCTCTCGCCCGAGAACCGGGCCGCCGTGACGAAATCCCGCGAGCGCAGCGACTGCGTCTGGCTGCGGAGCACCCGCGCGCCCCAGGCCCAGCCGGTCACGACGATGACGGCCATGATCACGAGGATCCCGCCGTTCTGCAGATACGCCGCGATCACGATCATGAGCGGGAGGCCCGGGATCACCAGGAACAGGTTGACGACGAAGCCGACGACCTCTCCGCCGAAGCCCTTCATGTAGCCCCAGCTGAGACCGATCCCCACGGCGATCAGAGTCGAGAGCACGCCGGCGACGACGCCGACCAGCACGCTGATGCGGGCGCCGTAGATGAGCTGGCTCAAGACGTCCTCGCCGGCGGCCGTCGTGCCCATCCAGTGGGCCCAGCTCGCGTCGGCGTTGCGCTCGAAGCCGTTCTCGCTGCCGCCGTAGGGGGCCAGCAGCGGGGCGAAGATCGCCGTCAGCACGAAGACGCCGAGGATGATCACGCCGATCTTCGCCTTGGGGTTCGACCAGATGGTCGCGGCCATGCGGCCGATGGTGAGCCAGCGACTGGGCGCCTTCTGCTCGGCGGGGCCGCTCGGCGGCGCGCCCTCGGGCAGGTGGACGGACACGGTGGAGGTCATCGGCGGGTCCTTGGGTCGAGCACGCCGTACAAGATGTCGACGAGGAAGTTGGCGACGAGCACGCTGACCGTGATCATCAGGAAGAGGGCCTGCATCAGCGGGTAGTCCTGGCCGATGACGGCGTTGAACAGCAGGTAGCCGATGCCGGGGTAGCCGAACACCTGCTCGACGAGGATCGAGCCGCCGACGACGCCGCCGAGCGCTAGGCCGAAGCCGGTGAGGTTCGGCAGGATCGCGTTGCGGGCCGCGTAGCGCACGGCGACCGTGCGGCCCTTGAGGCCGTTCGCCTCGGCGAAGGTGACGTAGTCGTCGCCGAGCGTCGAGATCATCGCGTTCCGCATGCCGAGGATCCAGCCGCCGAGGCTGGTCAGGAGGATCGTGACGGCCGGCAGGACGGCGTGCAGCAGGGCGTCGCCGATGAACGCGGGGGTGAACCCGGGCGTCGTCGTCGCCCCGTAGGCGCCGGTGGTCGGGAACCAGTGCAGCACGTAGCCGAGGAAGAACAGCAGGAGGAGCGCCGTCCAGAAGTACGGGAACGTGCTCATGAAGCTGCCCGACAGGGTCGGCAGCGAGTCGAGCCAGGTGCCGCGCTTCCACGCGGCGGCAACGCCGATCAGGGTGCCGAGCACGAAGGCGATGATCGTGCAGACCCCGACGAGGATCAGCGTGTACGGCAGCGCCTGGCCGACCAGGTGGCCCACCGTCTCGGGGAAGAACGTGTAGCTCGTGCCGAAGTCGAGTCGGACGACCTGCCCGAGGTAGCTCACGTACTGCTGCAGGACGTTGCCGGACGGCACGCCGAGCTGGGCCTCGATGGCGGCCCGGGTCGCCTCGGACACCGGGCCGTTCTGAGACAGCTTGGCGATGGCGGCGTCGGTGGGGCTGCCGGGCATGAGCCTCGGCAGGATGAAGTTCAGGGTGACCGCGGCCCACAGGGTGAGCACGAACAGGCCGAGCTTCTGAGCGGCGTACTTCACTGGTCTCCCCCGTCGTTCTGAACGCGCTTGAGCTTGGTGAAGATCAGCAGCGGGGCCTGGTCGTAGTTCTGCGGGGCCATGTACGGGTCCTCCGCGGTCGGCCAGCCCGTGAACTTGGCGTCGTTGAACAGACCCCAGAGACCGCCGTAGTAGAGGCCGATCACCGGCAGCTGGTCGTAGACGACGTTCTGCAGCTCGTACGAGAGCCGCTGCTGGTCGGCGGGGTCGGTCGAGGCCTTCCACTCGTCCAGCAGGGCGTCGACTGCCGGGTCGCTGAAGCGCTCGAAGTTCGCCGCGGTCGTCTCGCCGACCGGGGTCGCGAACTCGCTGTTCAGCAGGTTGTTGAACGCCTGGTAGACGTTGCCGTTGCCCATGCCGCCCATCGCCATGTCGAACTCGCCGTTGGCGATGGCCGACTGGTAGCCGGCCGGCTGGGGAGCCTGGATCTGCACGTCGACGCCGATCGCGCCCAGCTGGCTCCGCACCTCCTGAACCGCCCGCAGCCAGTCGGTGTAGCCGTTGGCCGTGAGGATCGTGATGCGCAGCTGCTCGCCGTCGGGACCGACGAGGCGGTCGCCCTGCTGCGTGTAGCCCGACTCGGCGAAGGCCGCCAGGGCCCCGTCGACGTCCTGCTCGACGATGCCGTCGTTCGGGATGGACGGGTCGAGGTCGTCCTGCTGGTTCGGCAGGATGAGCCCGGTCTGACCGGCCGGCTCGAGGTAGCCCTCGGTCGCGGACTCGGCGATGCTGTCGCGATCGAGCGCCAGGGCGATGCCGCGACGGAGGTTCACGTCGTCGAACGGGGCCTTGGTGAGATTCGGCACGAGACCGATCACGCCTCCCGGCGGGAACCAGTACTGGTTGTCGGGACTCGCCGCGCCCCAGGTGCCCTCGACGTCGCTGATGAACGAGTACGACCAGTCGTAGCCGCGCGTGACGGTGTCGAGCTGGTTGTTCGTCGCGGGCAGGATCAGGTGCGCGATGTCGATCTTCTCGGCCTGCCAGTAGGTCTCGTTCTTGTCCATCGAGTACTGCTGGGGCGAGTAGTTGCCGAGGGTGAACGGGCCGGTGCCGACCGGATCGGGGTTGCGGTACGTCGTGGGGTCGTCGACGGTGCTCCACAGGTGCTCGGGCACGATCGTCGTCTGACCGATGATCTCCATCGCCGGCACGTCGTCGGTCTGCAGATGGAAGATGACGTGGTCGCCGTCCACCTCGATGGTGTCGATGTGCTGCCAGGCGCCCTTGAGGTCGAGCGTCGGCTCGTCGCGGATCAGCTCGAACGTGTACTCGACGTCGGCCGGGGTCATCGGCGTGCCGTCGGACCACTCGACGCCGCTGCGGATCGTCATGTCGACCGTGCGGGCGTCGGGCAGGGTCGTCTCGCTGGCGAGCCAGGGGGTGATCTCGCCGTCGAGCGGATTGATCTCGAGCAGGGGCTCGTAGATCCAGGTCGACGCGGTGCGCTTGTTCGTGAGGAACGGGTTGAAGTTCCGCTCGAACTGCGGGTTGCCCTTGTCGGCGTTGATCAGCATCGTGTCGTCGCCGATCGTCGGATCGGGTTGGCTGCGGATCTGGATGCTGCAACCGGCCAGCAGCAGCGCGGCAGCCGTGGCGGCCGCCGCTGCGCGCACGAGCGCGCGGGGTCTTGACGTGTGCTTCATCGCCACGGTTCTCTCATTCGTCGTCGAGGTGAGTCTGATGAGTGTAAGCGCATACATGGTGGAACGGCAAGCGGTGTCCCGGGTGGTGGGTGCGCTGCGAGCCATGCGGGTGCAGGCAGGTGCGGCGACTGCGTGTCACCGCGTGAGCGAGCGCGGTGGCGCTGGCGCTGGCGCTGGCGCTGGCGCTGGCGCTGGCGCTGGCGCTGGCGCTGGCGCGATCATTCGAGATCGAGAGAGTGCGCAGCGGGTCCTCATCTCGAGCCGCCATCATCGAGAGCAGGCCGGACGCCCGATCCCGCCGCGAGGAGCGTCCCCATGGTCACCGCGTCGCAGCTCGCCGCCCTGACCCGCACGCTGCCCCACGTGGCCGCCCACGCCGACGCGATCGCGACGGACTTCTACGACCGGTTGTTCGCGGCCCGGCCCGACCTGCTGCGCGACCGCTTCAACCGCGGCGAGCATGCTCAGGGCCGCCAGGCTCGCGAGCTCGCCCGCACCGTCGTCGCCCTCGCCGAGGCGGTCATCGACGCCGCACCCGGCAGCGGCACGAGCAGCAGCGCCCGTGCGGCGGCGACCCTGCACCCGACGCCGCGCCAGGCCGGGGCGCCCACCCTCGCCGGGTCCACCGCGGCCGAGATCACCTCGCGACTCGCCCAGCGGCACGCCGCGCTCGGCATCCGTCGACACGACCACCCCGCCTTCGAGGCCGCCCTGCGGGAGGCGATGCGCGCCTCCTCGGCCTCTGCCTCCTCCTCGCACTCGGACTCGGTCTCCGACGAGGCCGGCCCGGAGGCCCTCGACGACGAGGCCGTCGAGGCGTGGACCGCCCTGTACCGCCAGGTGATCGCCGAGGTCGCCGACGCCGTCGACGACCTCTACCGGCACGCCGACCTCGAGCCCGACGAGGAGTGGCGCGAGGCCATCGTCACCGAGCATCGCCTCGAGGCGGAGGACGTCGTGGCCCTCACCCTCGTCTCGGCCGACAGCGAGGCGCTGCCCCGGTACCGTGCCGGGCAGTTCGCGTCGGTGCAGGTCGAGCTCGCCGACGGGGCCCGCCAGATCAGGCAGTACAGCCTGCGCGGCGGCCCCGACGAGCAGTGGCGGATCAGCGCCCGGGTGCTCGACGGGGGCGGGTTCGCGCCCGACGGCGAGGTGTCGACCCACCTGCGCGACGAGATCGCCGTGGGCGGCGTCGTCCGGGTGTCGCCGCCGATCGGGTCGCTGACCATCGACGAGCTCGACGACGCCCCGCTCCTGTTCGTCTCGGCCGGGATCGGCTGCACCCCGGTGCTCGGGATGCTCGACCACCTCGCACGCACCGAGCCGCTGCGCCCGGTCACGGCGCTGCACTTCGAGCGCACGCCCGAACGGCACGCCCACCGCGCCGAGCTCGAAGCCCTCGTGGCCGCCATGCCGAACGCCTCGCTGCGCGTGAGCTACACGCAGGGCAGCCTCAGCGCGCTGACCGCCGCGGGCGGGATCGGCGAGTCGATCGACGGTCAGGGCGCCTACCTCGACCCCATCGATCTCGGCACGGTCGCCCTCACGGCGGAGCACCGCGTGTTCCTCTGCGGGCCCGTCCCGTTCATGGCGATCGCCCGCGCCGCGCTCATCGAGCACGGCGTCGAGGCCGACCGGGTGCACTACTTCGTCTTCGGCCCCGACGACGGGAGCGTCACCGGGATCGACACCGGGCAGCGCGGGCGGTAGGCGGGAGCCCAGGAGGCGCAGGCCGCGAGCCGAGGAGGCGCGGGTCGCGCCGTCGCTCACCGGGCGGGGCAGCTCTCGCGCAGCAGCACCTCGACGGGCAGGGTGACGCGCTGCGGGGCGAGCCCCGGGTCGGTCAGCCGCCGGACCACCGAGCGGACGGCGACGCGGCCGAGCTCGCCCATCGGCTGGCGCACGGTCGTGAGCCGGGGTGACGAGAAGCGCCCGGCCTCGATGCCGTCGAAGCCCGTCACCCGCACACGACCGGGGACGTCGACGCCGGCCCGGCCGAAGACGTCGAGCACGCCGAGCGCGGTCTGGTCGTTGGCGCAGACAACGGCGTGGGGCAGGGGCTCCGCCCGGGCGAGCAGCTCCTCGGCCACTCGGCGCCCGCCGTCGCGGCTGAAGTCGCCCCGCTCGACACGCACCCGCACCTCGGCATCCGCGTCGGCGGCGGAGCGGGCGCCCGCGCCTCTCGAGCGAGCGGCGGAGCGGTGCGCGGCGACGGCCTCGTCGAACCCGCGGTGCCGGTCGGCCTCGTCGGGCGAGTCGCTCGGGCCGGTGACGTAGACCAGATCGGACGCGCCCGGCCCGTCGAGGACGAACGCGGTCAGCGCCCGCATGCCGGCGACGTTGTCGACGCTGACGTGGTCGAGCTCGTCGCCCGGGCGGGAGTCGGCGAGCACGACGACGGGGATCCGCCGCGAGACGTGGGCGAGGAGGTCGGCCGGCACCGTCTGCGCGAGGACGGCCAGACCGTCGACCCGGCCCGCGATGTCGTTCACGATGACCTCGCGGCTCGATCCGCGACCGGCGGCGACCATGAGCGCGAATCCGCGTCGCCACGACTCCACCTCCGCGCCGCGCAGCACCTCGTCGAAGTAGAGGTTCGCCGGGTTCGACCAGTGCCGAGCGGTCGCGACGGGGGCGCCCGCACCCAGCGGGCCGCCGCTCGGGCCGTCGTGCCGTGAGGCCGGCGTCGCACCGGGGGCGGTGCCCTGGGCGGACGGGGCGACCCGCGCCTCCCGGTCGTCGACGAGGGGGATGCGACTCGAGTCGGTGAGCATCGCCCAGTCGGGCTCGGGCTCGTCGATGGCGTCGTGCCCCGGCAGGAACAGCCCCAGCACGCCGTGCCGTCGACCCGCGAGCCCTCGCGCGGCGCCGCTCGGCACGTAGCCGAGCGCGCGCACCGACTCGAGCACGCGAGTGCGGGTCTCGGGACGCACGTCGTCGGGGCGCCGCAGCACCCGCGACACCGTCGCGATCGACACGGCCGCGTGCGCGGCCACGTCGTAGACGGTGGGGGCCTTCGTCACGGGGTCCTTCTTCAGGTGGCGGTCCGGACCATCCTAGGCATGCGACGAGGAGGCGCGGGTCGACCCGCGCCTCCACGTCACGCCCTCGAGGGGCGCCTGCGATCCGCTCCGTGCGGAGCGACTACTTCTCGGCGGGGAGCTGCAGCTCCTGCCCGACGGTGATCATGTCGGGGTCCGCGACCGTGTCGAGGTTGGCCCCGGCGAGGGTGACCCAGCCGCCCTCGATGTCGAGGTCGGTGGCGATGATGTCGAGGCTGTCGCCGGCCTCGACCGTGTAGGTCTCGCCGCTCGTCGGAACGGCCGCGATCTCGGGCACGACCGGAGCGGCGGGCGCGGGTGCGGCCGCCGGGGCGGGGGCCTGCGCCTGAGCGGGGGCCTGCGCCTGAGGAGCCGGGGCGGCGGCGGGCGCCTCGGCGGCCGGTGCGGGCGCCGGAGCCGGTGCGGGCGCCGGAGCGGGAGCGGCGCCCGAGGTGCCGCTCAGCCCGAGCTGGGCCGAGCACGAGGGCCAGGCGCCCCAGCCCTGCGATGCGAGCACGCGCTCGGCCACGGCGATCTGCTCGCCCTTGCTGGCGCTCGCCGCGCTGCCCGTCCCCCCGAAGGCGGCCCAGGTGCTCGGGCTGAACTGCAGGCCGCCCGAGTAGCCGTTGCCGGTGTCGATGGACCAGTTGCCGCCGCTCTCGCACTGGGCGATGGCGTCCCAGGTCGAGACGTCGGCGGCGCTGGCGGGAGCGGCGGCCAGACCGACGCCGGCGCCGGCGAGAGCGACGACGGCTGCCGTCCCGAGGAGACCGCGGGTCCGTCCCGGGCCGGAGGCGGTCTTCGCGGCGAGGTGCTTCGGGGCGGTCGTGCGGGAGGTGCGTGTGATTCGTGACATGTGTGCGTGTGCTCCGTCGAGGTCACCCCGGCACGGCGCTGACGCGCTCGAACCGTTGCCCGCCTCTCACCAGATCGGTCGGATGGCGGCGACCGCAGCCCGGGCAACGGGGTGACGTGCGGTGCCGTCGTGGCCCCGCGCGACGGCGGGTCGTGCCACGAGTCCCTGGGCGGGACGACGGCCCACCGTAGTCAGGGGGCCGCCGAGGGCCAAGTGCGACGGATCGGTCCACCGGAGGCGCGGGCGGGGTTCTCCACAGCCCGATCACCATGGGCATGGGGCGGGCCCCCGGAGGATCAGCGTTCGCTGGGAATCGTTCAGGGGGCGTCCCCGAAGCCCCTGACCCCGGCCGCGGCGAGCCGCTCGCCGAGCGCCGGGGCCATGTCGACCGCGAAAGGCCCCGAGTAGTGCACGTAGTCGATCTTGACGACCGAGTCGCCGACGAAGGCCGGGCACACGCCGTCGACGCAGGTGAGGTCGCGGGCGTCGATCCACGGCTGCTCGCGAGCCTCGGCGAGTGCGCCGATCGCGGCGGCCCTCTCGAGCCAGGGGCCGCCGACCCGGGTCAGGCAGTCGACGGGAGACCCGCCGGGCCGATAGCACTCGCGGATGCTCGCGCCCGGTGGCGGCGGCGAGAGATGGACCACCTGGCCCGCCGACGCCTCGACGAGATCGAGATAGCGTTCGAGCCCGCCGACGAGCTCGCCGACGGTCGCATCGCGCCCCTCGCCGGCGAGCGGCATGGGCTCGTAGGTGTTCTGCACGACCAGCACGTCGGGCCGGAGCGCCTCGATCGTCTCGAGGGTGGCCGCCCGGTAGGCGGCGCAGGCCTCCGTGTCGTCGGTGTCCCAGGCGAGGTCGACGAACGAGCAGGCGAAGCCGACCCGCGCCACCACCCGCAGGTCGCTGCCCGGGGCCTCGGCGAGCGTCACGAGCGAGTCGAGCTGGTGGGCGGCGGTCGAGTCGCCGGCGAGCACGACGGTCGTGCCCGCGTCGCTCGGCCCGAAGGCGCACTGATCGGCGGGGGCGAGCTCCTCGATGTCGCCGCAGGGCAGGTGCGCCCCTCCCGGGACGACCCCGTCGGCCGGGGGATCGAGCTCGGGCCAGGTCGTCGCACCGAGCGCGGTGACGATCCGCTCCCGGAGGGCCGTGCCCGCCGGACCGAGTGCGGGCCCCGACGAGGCCCCGACGTCGTCGCCCGCGCCTCCTGACGGGCCCTCGCCGCCCGCTTGCGCACCCCCGGCCGCCGAGCCCTGGCCCCCGGAGGCGATGACGGGCGGCGCCGGCAGCGGCCTGACGTTGTCGGCGGCCAGCGCGACGGCCGCCGTGGCGACGAGCGCGAGCGCACCCACGGCGGCGAATCGCTGCTCGCGCCCCCGGCCCGGCGTGCGCGACCGCTCGCCCCGAGAGCGCCGCAGCCGCCAGGACGAGGTCATCGCCGGCTTCTCGACGAGGTGGTGCCCCACGACGGCGAGACCGACCGAGGCCACGTACACGGCGACGATCGCCCCGGGGGCGACGGCCTGGATGACGACGAGCGCCGGGAAGTGCCACAGATAGAGCGAGTAGCTGATGTCGCCGAGATAGCCGCTGACGCGGTTGGTGAGCACGACCGGCGAGCGAGCGCCCGGCACCGAACCACCCGCCAGCACGGCCGCGGTCGCGAGCACGGGCACGACGGCCCAGGGCCCCGGGAACCCCCACCCCTCGTCGATCACGAGCATCGACGCGACGACCACCACGAGACCGAGCCACGACAGGATCGTCCCCACCGCAGGAGGCGCGGCTCGCCAGATCCCGATCGTCACGGCGAGCAGGGCGCCGGCTCCGAGCTCCCACGCGCGGGTCAGGGTCGAGTAGTACGCCGTCACCGGCGCCTCGGCCGTCTGCACGACGGCCCAGGCGAACGAGCCGAGGCAGAGCACGGTCAGGGTGACGGCGAGCACGCCCCGGAGACGTCGCGTCGAGACCGCCGCCACGAGCAGCACGACCAGGGGCCAGACGACGTAGAACTGCTCTTCGACCGAGAGCGACCAGAAGTGCCGGAAGGGCGAGACGGGCCCGTCGGCCGCGAAGTAGTCGGTGCCCTGCGCGGCCTCGTGCCAGTTGGCCGCGAACACGGCCGACCAGGCGGCGTCGACCGCCGACGAGAGGAGCCTGCTGGTCGACAGCAGGGCGGCGACCGCCCCCAGGGTCACGACGAGCACCACGAGGGCGGAGGGCAGGAGCCGCTTGACACGGCGCCGGTAGAAGCCGCGCATCGAGATGCGGCCCGTGCGCTCGTGCTCGCGCACGAGCAGCCCCGTGATGAGGAACCCCGACAGCACGAAGAAGACGTCGACGCCGACGAAACCACCGCGGGGCCAGCCCGACACGTGCTCGACGACGACCGCCGCGACCGCGAGAGCGCGGAGGCCCTGGATGTCCCGGCGGCGACGGCGCGGCGCACGCGGTGCCGCGCCCGGCGTCGAGGGTGACGTCGAGGGCGTGTCGATGTTCTGCACCATGGGCTCCTGGAGTCCTTCCGACGGAACGGTCGAGAGGAATGCTACAGGCTTTCATGCCTCATGCATTCAGAGCGCATGCCACGACCGGAGCGCCGTGATCGCACGGCCGCTGGTCCATATTTCACGCATAGCGTGCGATATGTAAATCTGTCATTCGGGATCGGTGGATGAGCCCCTTTCGGGCCGGTGCCGGCGGGTCCCGGCGCCGGTTGGGGCGCACCTCGCCGGGCCGGCGGGACGGGCCCCGGTGCCGACGGAACGGACCCCGGTGCCGTCGGCGCCGGGGTCCGTGGAGCGGGAGGGTCCGTGGAGCGGGAGGGTCAGTCGGACGGGAGGGCGCCCGTCGTGTCGACCCGCGCCTCCTCGGCCCGCCGCCGACGTCGCCCGGCAGCCGTCGCGATCACGAGGGCGAGACCCGCCACGACGAGCATCCCGGCGAGCCCGAGGGCGAGCGCGGACTCGGAGCCGGTGTAGGCGAGGGCGGTCGGGCCGCCCGCGGGGGCGATGTCGGGGGTGGGCGCGGCTCCGGCCGGCTCGACGGGCGCGACCGGGTCGGTCACGGCCGGCGGGCTCTCGGGAGCCGGCGGGATCTCGGCCACGGCGCGTTCGACCGAGAAGGCGACGGGGTCGCCGGGGGCCGAGACGCTGCCGTCCGAGAGGACCTGCGCGAGGCCGACCGCGATGAAGTCGCCGCCGGGGACGTCGGCGAACTCGACGCTCCATGCTCCGCGCGCGTCGGCGAAGGCCGCCGCCACGGTGATGGGGGCGTCGGGGTCGAACGGGACGGGCTCGGCGGCCTCGAGCCCCGCGGCGACCCGTCGCTCGGCGGCGGCGAGCGCGTCGCCGGCCAGACCGGCCTCGTCGACGCCGGCGCGCACCATGTCGTCACCGGACAGGGCGATGCCCGCGACCACCCCGGCGCCCGGTCGTGCCGTGCCGGTCACCGTGACGGTGTCGCCGTCCAGCGTGTCGCCGTCGGCGGGCGACGAGACCTCGGGCCCGGCGAGGGGCGCCGTGACGTCGACGGCGACACGTGCCCTGGGCCCGCCCGCGCCCGTGATCTCGATCGTGGCGGGACCGACCGGCGCCGCCGGCCCGAACTGCCCGACGACGTCGAGACGGCCGTCGCTCGAGGCGACGGTCGAGACGAGGTTCGGGTCGTCCTGATCGACGCCGCCCGCTTCGAGCGTGAGCACGACGGCCTCACCCGGCGCGAAGCCCGCTCCGAGCAGCCGGAACGGGACCCCGGCCTGGATGGTGGCGTCGGCGACGGCTGCCGTCGGGCCGAGGTCGAGGCCCTCGGTCACGGCGGCGAAGGCGTCGACGAGTCCGGCGCCGTAGAGCTCGCTGTCGCCGAGATCGGTGGCCTGCGAGGTCAGCAGGGTCTGCAGCTCGGCGGGGCTCGCATCGGGGTGGGTCGTGGCGAGCAGAGCAGCGACGCCGGCGACGTGCGGCGACGCCATCGAGGTGCCGCTGTAGACGTCGTAGCGACCGTCGAACACCGTGCTGAGGATCGCGGAGCCGGGTGCCGCGACGTCGATCTCGCCCTCGCCGTAGTTCGAGAACGACGACTTCGCGACCGAGCCGTCGGGCTGCTGCGCGACCGAGGCGACCGTGACGACGCCGTCGACGCCGGCGGGCAGGTCGACGCACCCCTCGGACACGTCGCGGTCCTCGATGGGCCGCGGACCCGAGACGTGGTTCCCCTCGGAGTCGTAGACGCCGTCGTCCGGGCTGGTCGACTCGGTGGTCTTGTTCGCGAGGTCGTAGTCCTCGTTGCCGGCCGCCGCGATGTTCAGCACGCCCTGCTGCTGCGACCAGGCGACGGCCTTCACGACGGCGTCGAGCGCGGGCTGCTGCTCGGGCTGCCCCTCGCACCAGAACGCCCACGGGTCGACGTAGTAGCTGTTGTTCGTGACGTCCATGCCCTGCGCGGCGGCCCACATGAAGCCGCAGAGCGCGTACTCGGGGTAGATGAACCCGTCGTGGTTGACGACCTTGACGCTCGCGAGGGTGACGCCCGGCGCGACGCCGGTGATGCCGCTGCCGTCGGCGTTCGCCGCGATCGTGCCCGCGACGTGCGTGCCGTGCGACTCGCTGTCGTCGACGGGGATCCACGCGGATCTGCTCTGATCGGGGATCCCGTTGACCGAGCAGCCGACCGACGCGGCCGGGTCGACCTGCGTCGCGAGATCGGGGTGGTCGACGGCGATGCCGCTGTCGAGGACGCCCACGAGCACGTCGGCGTCGCCCGGCTCGAGGGAGCGCGCCTGCGGGGCGCCGATGGCGTCCATGTCCCACTGCTGCGAGACGAGAGGCGCGGCGGTGACCCCGGCCTCTGCGCGGGGTCGGTCGATCGCGAGGGTGCCACCCGCCCAGTCGGGGGCGACGGCCCCCTCGGTGACGGCGGCCTGGCGCGTCGGTCCGGCCGACCGCACGCCCGAGGAGGCGCGGATCCCATCGAGGAATCCGGTGTCGGACGACTGCGCGGTCACCACCCCGATCTCGGCGTAGCTCATCAGCACGACCCCGCCGGAGGCGACCACGGCCGCGCGCGCCTCGGCGACGGCGGTCTCGGTGGCGTCGACGTTGACGACGTAGTTCATGAGCTCGCCGGCGGCGAGCGCCTCGGGCGCCACGGCGGCGGTCGGGGCGGGCGCCTCGGTCGCATCGGGCGTCTCGGCCGGCGCAGGTGTCTCGGCCGGCGCAGGCGTCTCGGTCGCGTCGGCAGCGTCCGACGACTCGGTCGACTCGGCCGGCGCGGCCGGCGCGGGCGCCTCGGCCGGCGCGGCCGTCTCGGTCGGCGCAGGCGTCTCGGCGACGGCGGAGGTCTCCGTCGGCGCTGCAGACGGCGCGGGCGGCTCGGGGGCCGGCTCGGCGGCGACGGCCGCCAGAGGCGAGAGCACGAGGGCTCCGGCGAGCGCGAGGGCGGTGCCGAGGCGGACGCGCCCACGACCTGAGGTGATCTGCACGTCTGCTCCTGTCGTCGCACCAGGAGTCGGCGCGGTCCGACCCCCGGGGCGGACCGCCGTCTGGAGCGGAGTGAGTCTCAGAGTAAGACGATCGGCGCTCATCCGCACCTGATCCGTCCGCTTCCGTGGAGAGCCCGTCCGTCCCCAGGAGTCCGCGCGTCGCTCCCTCCCCCGGCCCCGGGTGCTCGGGCGTGTTACGCCGGGTTGCCGACGCCCCGGTGGCGCACCCGCCCGGCTCGTAGCATCGTCGGATGGCGACGACCGACACCATCTCGAATCTGCTCGACGAGCGGCGGCGGTTCCCCGCGCCTCCCGGGCTCGCCGCGACCGCGAACGTGGCCTCGTCCGAGCACGCGCGAGCCGCCGCCGATCCCGTCGCCTTCTGGGAGGAGCAGGCGCACCGACTCGAATGGGACACCCCCTGGCGCACGGCACACACCTGGTCGCCCGTGACGGAGGGCCCTGACGGCGAGCTGACCGTCCCCGAGGCCACCTGGTTCGCCGGTGGGCGCCTCAACGTCGCGGTCAACTGCGTCGACCGTCACGTCGCGGCCGGGCGCGGAGACAAGGTCGCACTGCACGTCGAGGGCGAGCCCGGCGACCGGCGCGACATCACGTACGCCCAGCTGCAGCGCGAGGTCGTCAAGGCGGCGAACGGCCTGCGATCGCTCGGCGTCACGAAGGGCGACCGCGTCGTCGTCTACCTGCCGGTGATCGCCGAGACGATCGTCGTCACCCTGGCCATCGCGCGCATCGGGGCGATCCACTCGCTCGTGTTCGGCGGCTTCTCGGGCGAGGCCCTGAGGTTCCGCGTCGAAGACACCGGGGCCAAGCTGCTCGTGACCACCGACGGCCAGTTCCGCCGAGGAGGCGCGGTGCCGGTCAAGGCGAACGCCGACCACGCGGTCAGCGGCTCCAACGCCATCGAGCACGTGCTCGTCGTCCGTCGGACGGGCGATCAGACCCCCGACGTGCCCTGGACGGAGGGCCGCGACCTGTGGTGGCACGACGTCGTCGACCCCCAGCCCGACACCGACGAGCCCGAGGCCTTCGACGCCGAGACGCCGCTGTTCATCATGTACACCAGCGGCACGACCGGTCGCCCGAAGGGGCTGGTGCACACCAGCGGCGGGTACCTCACGGCGGCGAGCTACACGCACTGGGCGGTCTTCGACGCGAAGCCCGACGACGTCCACTGGTGCACGGCCGACCTCGCCTGGGTGACGGCCCACACGTACGAGATCTACGGGCCGCTCTCGAACGGCCTGACCCAGGTGATCTACGAGGGCACGCCCGACACCCCGCACCCGGCCCGGCACCTCGAGATCATCGAGCGCTACGGCGTGACCACGTACTACACGGCCCCCACCCTGGTGCGCACCCTCTCGTCGTGGTTCCCCGACGGCCTCCCCGACACGTACGACCTCTCGTCGCTGCGTCTGCTCGGCACCGTCGGCGAGGCGATCAACCCCGAGGCGTGGGTCTGGTTCCACGAGCAGTTCGGCCGCGGCGAGTGCCCGATCGTCGACACCTGGTGGCAGTCCGAGACGGGTGCGAGCGTCATGGCGCCGCTGCCGGGCGTCGACACCCTCAAGCCGGGCTCGTCGCTGCGGGCTCTGCCCGGAGTCTCGACGGCCGTGGTCGACGACGACGGCGCTCGCGTGCCGAACGGCGCCGGCGGCTACCTCGTCGTGCAGCAGACGCCTCCGTCGCTGGCCCGCACCGTGTGGGGCGACCCGAAGCGCTATCGCGACTCGTACTGGGCGAAGTACTGGCGCCAGGGCTGGTTCTTCTCGGGCGACGGCGCGAAGTACGACGCCGACGGCGACATCTGGGTGCTCGGGCGCGTCGACGACGTGATCAACGTGTCGGGTCACCGCCTGTCGACGATCGAGATCGAGTCGTCGCTGGTGGCGCACCCGCTCGTGGCCGAGGCGGCGGTCGTCGGTGTCGCCGACGACCGCACCGGTCAGGCGATCGCCGCCTTCGTCGTGCCCGCCTCCCGACCCGCCGGAGGCGCGGTGCCGGATTCCGGGTCCGCCCGCGAACCGCAGATCTGGGCTCCGCTCGCGGGGTCGCTGTCGGGCGCGCTGCGAGCCCACGTCGCCGACCAGATCGGCCCGATCGCCAAGCCCGCGACGGTGCTGGTCGTGCCCGACCTGCCCAAGACCCGCTCGGGCAAGATCATGCGTCGCCTGCTCGGCGACATCGTCGACGGCCGCCCGCTCGGCGACACCACGAGCCTGCAGGACGACACGGTGCCCGGCCGCATCGCCGCCATCCGCGAGCAGCTGACACCCGCTGACACCCGCTGACACCCCCGAGAACCGCTCAGACCCCCGCTCGCGCACAGGGGCCTGAGCGGTCTCCCGGGGTCTCGGCCTCGGCCGGGCGGGGGCTGGTGCAGCACAGCCTGGGCTGGTTGGCTGGGGGCATGTCCATCTCCTCCACGGCCGAGAAGGCCGAACTGCTCCGCTCGCTGCACGTCCCCGGCGATCCGCTGATCGTGACCAACGTGTGGGACAGCATCACGGCGCGGGTCGTCGCCGGCGCACCGGGCGTGCGGGCCCTGGCCACCGCCTCCCACTCCATCAGCGAGGCGCACGGCGTCGAAGACGGCGAGGGCCTCGACGTCGACGAGATGCTCGCCGCGGCCCGCATCATCATCCGCTCCGTCGATCTGCCGGTGTCCGTCGACTTCGAGAAGGCGTACGCCTCCGATGCCGCCGGGACGCTCGACAACGTCTTCCGCCTCATCGAGGAGGGCGCGGCCGGCCTCAACATCGAAGACAGCATCGGCCAGGCCAAGGCCCCCCTCTACGACATCGACACGCAGGTCTCGAAGGTGGCCGCCGCCCGTCAGGCGGGCGACCGCGCCGGCGTGCCGATCGTCATCAACGCCCGCGTCGACTCGCTCGCCGGCGACCCCGACGGCTTCGACGACGCCATCACCCGAGCCAACGCGTACCTCGCGGCCGGCGCCGACTGCGCCTTCGTGCTCGGCCTCGGCACCGAGGACCTCGTCAAGGCCGCCCTCGACCGCATCGACGGCAAGGTCAGCGTCATCTCGAACCCGTCGGCCGTGCCCCTGGCGCGTCTCGCCGAGCTCGGCGTCTCGCGGGTCAGCTTCGGGCCGACGACCATGGGTCTGACGCTCTCGCACCTGCGCGACGCCGCCACCACCCTGACCGCGCGCGGCGACTACCCCGGCGAGCTCGGCTTCTCGTTCTGAGCACGCCGCAACACCTCGAAACCCGCGCTACACCCCGAGGAATCGGGGTGTAGCGCGGGTTTCGGGGTGTAGCACGCGGCCGGCGGCGCGCAGACGGCGGCGCGCGGC
Source organism: Frigoribacterium sp. Leaf172 (assembly GCF_001424285.1). Lineage (NCBI taxonomy): Bacteria > Bacillati > Actinomycetota > Actinomycetes > Micrococcales > Microbacteriaceae > Frigoribacterium > Frigoribacterium sp. Leaf172. The sequence goes on from NZ_LMPB01000004.1 coordinate 113,967, forward strand.
GCGCAGCCGGCGGCGCGCGGCGCGCAGCCGGCGGCGCGCGGCGCGCGGCGCGCAGTGCGCGGCCGGCGCCGCGGTCAGCGCTTGCCGGCGTCCGGCGAGTCGGGGTCGGGGTGGTCGTCGGACGGGGCCGAGCCGCCGTCGCCGTCGGCCTCGGGCTGCTCCTCGCCCCGGCGCGCCATATCGGCGGCGGCGGCCTGGCGCAGGCGCATGCCCTCGAGTTCGTCCTTGGCGAGCGCGGCCGCCTTCTTCTCGGTCTGGGCGGTGTCGCGCGGCGGCAGAAGGATCTCGCTCTCGGCCTTCATGCCGGCCTGCAGCTCGCGCCCGCGCTCGAGCTCGGCGTCGAACTCGGCGCCGAAGAGCAGGGCGTTGTTCGTGATCCAGAGCCACAGCAGGAACACGATGACGGCGCCGAGCGATCCGTAGGTCGCGTTGTAGTTCGAGAAGTTGGCGACGTAGAAGCCGAAGCCCACCGAGGCGATCAGCCAGATGACCAGGGCGACGAGCGAGCCGAGGCTCATCCACTTGAACTTCGGCTGCTGGATGTTCGGGGCCCAGTAGTACAGCACCGCGACGATGACGATCGCGATCACCGCGAGCACCGGCCACTTGGCGACGTTCCAGACGAACACGGCGGTCGAGCCGAGTCCGATCAGGTCGCCGGCGGTCTGCGCGATCGGCCCGCTGATGACGAGGATGAGCGCGGCCGCGACGATCAGCACGACGGTGAAGGCCGTCACTCCGAGCATCGTGGGACGCAGCTTCCAGATCGGTCGTCCCTCGTCGATGCCGTAGATGCGGTTCATGGCCCGACCGAAGCCGCCCACGTATCCGGAGGCCGACCAGAGGGCGCCGAGCACACCGACGATCAGCGCGACGCCGGCGGCGGGCGACTTCGTCAGCTGCAGGATCGGCCCCTCGAGAAGCTCCGCCACCTGGGGCGATCCCGCCTGGCGCACCAGGTCGAGCAGGGTCGTGGCCGTCGCGTCGGCCTGTCCGACGACGCCGAGCAGCGACACGATGGCCAGCAGCGCCGGGAAGATTGCGAGCACGGCGTAGTACGTCAGCCCCGCGGCGAGGTCGGTGCACTGGTCGCGGGTGAACTCGCGCAGCGTCTTGCCGAGCACGTACCCCCACGAGGGCTTCTTGACGTCGGTGAGGTCCTGCGGCTTGCGCTCGTCGTCGGCCGACGGCGACTGCTGCTCGCGCTCGGTGCTCTTCTGGGCCATGGGGGTGTGTCCTGTCGCGTGTTCGGGTTATGAATCCAAGGAGGCGCGGTGCCCGGTCACGACGACCGGTCACCGCGCCGAGGCGGTCGCCGAGGCGTCGTCAGCGGCGTGCGGCCTTGACGACGCCGGCGACGATCGCCGCGAGGCCCGCCGCGCCGGCGGCGGCTGCGGCGACGACCGGCTTCGGGTCATCGGCGTAGCGCCGCTTGACGCTCGCCTTCAGGCGACGGGCGTGAGCGGGGACGCTCAGCTTGTCCTCGATGGCGTCGAGGGTGGCCGCGAACTCCTCGCGGGTCCGGGCGATGTCGAGCTCGATCTCGGGGATGCTCGCGCCGGGGCGCGGCCCCTTCTCGTTCTCCGCGGGCGTCTCGTCACCGGTGGCGCCGGCCTTCTCGACCCGCGCCTCCTCGGCTCGGGCCTCGGCGAGCTCGCGTTCGGGGTCGGGCTTCGGCTCAGTGCTTCGCGGACTCATAGCCACCCTGCCCCTTCAACGCGGTCACGTCGGCTTTGACGCTGGCGACGGTCTTCTCCGGGGTGGGCGGGACGCCCTTCTTCAGCGCCTTGACGCCCAGCAGGGCGAGCACGGCGGTGACGATCAGCAGGACGGCGGCCACGATCAGGGCGGCCAGCCACGGGGCCACGACGGTCGCCAGACCGAGCACGGCCGCGGTCAGCAGCACGGCGAGCAGGAAGAAGCCGAAGAGCGCGGCTCCGACGAGCAGACCCGCACCGACCCCGACCTCCTTCAGCTTCGTCGCGAGCTCGGTCTTCGCCAGCGCGATCTCTCCGCGGATGAGCCGCGAGATCAGCTCGGGCAGGCTGCCGAGCAGCGAGCCGAGCGACTTCTTCGTGCTCTCCTGGGGGTTCTTGAGGTCAGTCACCGACGCTCACTCCCGGGAGCTTCGAGGTGCCGTTGTCCCGGTCGTCGGTGTCGGCCGACCCCTTGTCGGCGCCGACGGCGGACGAGCCCTTCGAGGCGCCCTTCGAGCCGGACGTCTTCGACGTGACCTCGTCGGCCTTGTCCGCGACCGCGTCGGAGGCCTTGCCGGCCTTCTTCGACGCGGACTTGACGGTGGACTGGGCGGCCGAGGCGGCGTCGCTCGCGACGTCCTTCAGCTTGCCGCCGACGACGGGCGCGTTCTCCTTGACGAAGTCCTCGGCCTGGTGGACGGTCTTCTGCACGGAGGGGTTCTCCCACAGGTCGCCGGCACGGTCCTTGATCTTGATGTATGCGCCACGGCCCGCGCGGGCTCCGAGGACGTACCCGACGGCCGCTCCTGCGACGAAGAGGATCTTGCCTTTCATGAGTGCTCCTAGTTGCTCGTTGTCGTGCTCTGGACCCTCCACGGTGGCACGACACGGCCCCGGAGGCCCAGATCCACCGTCAGCGCAGCGATCGCAGTCCGGCGCCCACGGGCTCGACGACCGGCGAGCGCCGGGTCAGCCCGACGGCGGAGAGCGCCTCGGACAGCACCCGGAGCGCGCACCACCCGAAGAGCACGACGAGCAGCGCGTTGCGCACCGTCAGCACGACCACCGCGAACGGGTTGAGATCGAGCAGCGCCAGGTACAGGATCGGGAACACCAGCGTGGTCAGACCGGCCGTCCAGGCGACCAGGATCGACGGCACGCGGAACTGCTCGGGGCGGAGCGCCAGCCCGACGGCGACGACCGGCGCGATCCACAGCACGTACTGCGGCGAGCCGACCTTGTTGAGCGTGACGAACGTGGTGGTCAGGGCGAGGGCGCCGAGCAGGACGACGCCGGTCTCGTCGACGGCGCGAGCCCCGCGACGGGCGCCCGGCAGACCCCTCGCGGCCACGGCGGTCAGGAGCGCCAGCACGATCAGCACGCCGAGCATGAACCCCGTGCTGCCGTTGATGAGCCAGGCGTCGCCCGGCCCCATGACCTCGTTCGTCGCGAGGCCGACGTTCTCGTAGACGGATGACCCGGGGACCCCGAGCATCGACAGCCAGACCCAGGGCATCGACATCGGAGCCTCGAGCTGCAGACCGCGACTCGACTGCATCGTGATGAAGCTGTCGAGGTGCGAGGCTCCTCCGCCGACGACGACGAGCCCGACGATCGCGGCGCTGGTGGCCACCCCGGCGCCGACGATCGTGCCGCGCCGCCTCGAGGCGGCCACGGCGGCGGCGATGACGGCGGCGGGCCAGACCTTGATCCAGGTGGCCACGGCGAGCAGCACGCCCGCGATGCGGGGGCGGGTGGCCAGCAGCAGCAGAGCCGCCACGATCATCGGGGCGCTGAAGCCCTCGAGCCGGAGGAACCCGACGGGCGCCAGCAGGAACAGGATGAGCAGCCACCACCAGGCCGCCGTGGCGTCGACGGTCTTGCGGCCCCGGTCGGTCAGCAGCCACAGCCCGCCGGCGTTCGCCGCCGTCAGCAGCAGCAGCCAGACGAACTGGTAGAGCGACTCGCCGAGGATGTTCGACAGGACGATGGGCCCCAGAGCGCCGGCGGGGTAGACCCAGTCGTAGTCGAGCACGGGCCAGCGACCGTCGGCCAGGGCGCCGCTCGCCCACGACCGGTAGAGGGGCAGATCTCCGGTGACGTCGCCCGCGACCATCAGCGGGGTGAGCGCGAGCATGACCGTGCCGTGGAGCGACGCGAAGGCCCACCAGATGGCGTGCGGGTGCTGCCGGATGACGGCCCAGCGCTCGGCCACCTTGTGGCCGGTGTCGTTCCAGGCGCGGGCACGGCGCACGGCGGCGGCGGATCGTCCGAGGCGAGGGCTCACGGGGCGACCCTAGGGTCGTCGCCTGTCACGGAGGTGAACGGCATGCGGCGGGTCGGCTCGAGACGCCGGGCTAGGCCAGCGCCACCCACCAGATCAGGAGCATCGTCGTGACGAAGCCCGACAGGAAGTTGAGGGTCAGGAACCGCTTCCACCCGCGGTTGACGCCTTCCGCGTCGGCGTCGGCGACGTTCCACCACGGCGCGCAGCTGAGCGCGTAGACCACGGGGATGACGGCCGCGATCGGACCGGGGAACTCGGTCAGCGTCATCAGGACACCGGCGAGGAGGTACGCCACGACCGAGAAGCGGACGGTCGCCTTCGCGCCGATGACGGTCGCGATCGACGCGATGCCGCCCTCGCGGTCGGCGAGGACGTCCTGCACGGCGCCGAACGCGTGACTGGCCATCCCCCACAGGAAGAACGCGGCGAGGAGGGCGACGAGCTGCGGCGTGACCGTCGCCCCGGCGAGCGCCAGACCGTAGACGGCAGGGCTCACGAAGTGCGTGCTCGACGTGATCGAGTCGATGAACGGGCGCTCCTTGAAGCGGAGACCGGGGGCCGAGTAGGCGATGACGGCGAAGACGCTGACGGCCAGCACCAGCCAGCTGAGCGGGCCGCCGACCGCGACGAGGAACACGAGGAACGGCACGTTCGTGACGACGGCCGCCCACAGCGTCGTGCGGTGCAGGCTCCGGTCGAGCAGCGCACCCTCGACGCCGCCCTTGCGCGGGTTGCGGAGGTCGCTCTCGTAGTCGAAGACGTCGTTGATGCCGTACATCGCGAGGTTGTAGGGCACGAGGAAGTACACGATGCCGACGACCGCGATCAGCCACGGCACGGCCGAGAAGTCGAAGAAGCCGGTCGCCCCGCCCGACGACAGGACCGCGAAGGCGCTCGAGCCGTCCCGGCCGACCGGCCCGTACGACCCGCCGTACGACACGGTGCCGCTCGCCGAGGTGAGGATGAACGCCACCGCGAACGGGAACGCCGTGTTGATCCAGCTGAGGGGCCGCGACGACCAGAACAGGGCGGTCACCGTCTTCACGAGCGCGCCTCCTTCGGGGTCCGGCGACTGCCGAGCAGCGTCCACACCGACGGCAGGAGCACGAGCGCCGCGACGGCGTAGGCGAAGTCCTCGAGGGGGGCGATGCCGAGCTTCACCCCGCTGATGCGGTCGGGGGCGTAGTCGACGAGCCCGACGCCGATCATGATGTTGTCGAAGACGGCGGTCATGACGAGCAGCACGACGGTCGCGAGACCGGCCGCCCGCACCCGGGCGGCCCGGGCCGCCGAGGAGGCGCGCTCGGCTCGACCGCGCAGCCAGGCCGCCAGCACGGCCGCCCCCGCCACCACGGCCACGAGCGCGAGGAACACCGCGTTGATCGCCCAGTACGTCATCGCGTGCCCCCCTGGCGGGCGGAGGCGTCACGGACGGAGGCGTCGCGAGCGGAGGCGCGGCGGTCGACGATCAGACGGGTGCCGGCCAGCAGGTTCATCGTCAGGTAGCAGAGCAGCGTCAGGAAGAAGACCTCTTCGAGCGGCAGCTCGGGGGCGATCTGGATGCCGGTCATGAACGACGTCTCGCCGCGGAAGAACACCCCGGCGTCGATCCCGACGATGTCCCAGATCAGGAAGAACACGACGCCGATCAGCAGGGTCACGAAGGCCCGCCCGGCGTCGCGCCAGAAGAACAGGGTGAAGCGGCGGTCGAGCATGGCCATGCCGAAGAGCGAGATGCCGAGCGCGACGAGGTACAGCGCGCCCATCAGGCCGCGGACTCCGCTCGCGTCGCCGGAACGCCCGACGCCGACCCCGACGGCTCGGGGAGCGGCTCGGTGCTGCGGTCGCCCCGCAGGTTCTTGAGGAGGATCTCGGCGCTGATCAGGCACATCGGCAGACCGATGCCGGGTCGCACCGAGCCGCCGACGTAGAACAGGTTCTCGACGTGCTCGGACGTGTTGCCGGCGCGGAACATGGCGCTCTGGTCGAGGGTGTGGGCCGGGCCGAGCATGCTGCCGCTCCAGGCGTTGACGTCGTCGACGAAGTCGCGGGGGCCGCGCGTCCGGCGTACGACGACGCGGTCGGCGAGATCGGCGACGCCCGTCCAGCTCGCGATCTGATCGATCACGAGGTCGGCGAGCCGCTCGATCAGCGTGTCGCCGTCGCCGTCCAGGTCGCCGCCGCCGAGCGCCGGGTCGGCGGGCAGCGGCACGAGCACGAAGAGGTTGGTGTGCCCCTCGGGCGCGGTCGACGGGTCGACGGTGCTCGGCTTGCAGACGTAGAGCGACGGCGGGTCGGGGATGCGCTTGTCGGCCCCGAAGATGCGGTCGAAGTTCTCGTGCCAGTCGTTCGCGAACAGCAGCGTGTGGTGCTCGAGCTCGGGGATCTCGCCCTCGACGCCGAGGTACATCAGCAGCGCGCTGGGGCCGGGGTCGCGCTTCGACCAGTAGTCGCCGTCGAACGTGCGGAGCGACGGCGGCAGCATCGTCGTCTCGACGTGGTGCAGATCGGCCGCGCCGACGACGACGTCGGCCTCGAGGCGACGCACCGCCCCCGTCGCGTCGGCGTACTCGACGCCGGTGGCGACGCCGCGCGAGCGCGGCTTGCCCGACCCGCGGCCCGCCTCGGGGTCGGCGGTGAGCACCCGGGTGACGGACGCCCCCGTCTCGATGCGGACGCCGGCCTGCCGGGCGACGCGCTCGATGGCGTCGATGACGGTGATGAGCCCGCCGCGCGGGTAGAGCACCCCGTCGTCGAGATCGAGCGTGCTCATCAGGTGGTACATGCTCGGAGTCCTGAACGGCGACGATCCGAGGAACACCGCGGGGTAGCCGAGGATCTGCCGCAGCCGCGGCTCCTTCACGGTCCGCGACGCGAACGAGTCCAGGTCTTGGAGCAGGAGGCGCGCGAGCTTCGGCAGGCGGACGACGACGTCTCCGCGCAGCAGGGGCCCGACGCTCTCGAAGCTCGTGTAGAGGAACCGCTGCTTGGCCATCTCGTAGGTGTCGCGGGCCGAGCGCAGGTAGCTGCGCATGCGGTCGCCGCTGCCCGGCTCGATCGACTCGAACAGCGCGATGTTCTCTTCGAGGCCGCGGGGGACGTCGATGGGCGCGTCGGACGCGCCGTCGGCCGACGGCTCGAAGTAGACGCGGTAGCCGGGGTCGAGCTCGACGAGGTCGAGCTGCTCGGCCGACGAGGTGCCCATCAGCCGGAAGAAGTGGTCGAACACCTCGGGCATCAGGTACCAGCTCGGGCCCAGGTCGAACCGGAATCCCTCGTGGCTCCACGAGCCGGCGCGACCGCCCACGGCGTCGTTCTTCTCGAGCAGCACGACGTCATGGCCCTCGCGGGCCAGCAGCGCGGCCGAAGCCAGCCCGCTGATCCCGCCGCCGATGACGACGGCCCGGGAGCCGTACCGCTCGACGGTGGTGTCTCCGGTGGCGCGGTCGAGCCAGGGTGTGCTCACGAGGTCCTCTCGGCGGGGCGATCGGGGATGCGGGTGGTCCGGCCGGCCGCCGCCGCGAGGGCGATGCGGACCTTCACCGGGTCGGGGACGCGGACGCGCGCCCGGATGAGCGAGGAGGCGGGGGTCGCCTCGATCCGCCGGTTCAGCTCGGCGAACAGGCCGTGGGCGAGGGCCACGGCACGTCGCGAGCTGCTCGGCAGCACGGGGATGATGTCGCCGGCGACCCGGAGGTCGTCGTCGATGTCGGCGACGAGTCTCGCCTTCGTGGCCTCGTCGAACGACCCGACGTCGACGCCGGGGAAGTAGCTGCGACCGAGCTGCTCGAAGTCGGCCGCGAGGTCGCGGAGGAAGTTCACCTTCTGGAAGGCCGCCCCCAGGCGCCGCGCGCCCTCGTCGAGCTCGGCGACCGTCGTCGCCGGGAACGCGTGCCCGAGCAGGAACGCGCGCAGGCACATGAGCCCGACGACCTCCGCCGAGCCGAAGACGTAGCGGTCGAACGACTCGGCGTCGTGCTCGCGGGCGCTGAGGTCGGCGCGCATCGAGGCGAAGAACGGCCGTGTCAGCTCGTGGCCGAAGCCGGCCGTGCGGGCCGTCCGGGCGAAGGCGTGCACGACGAGGTTCGCGCTGAAGCCCGTCTCGAGGGCCCGCTCGGTCTCGGCCTCGAACTCGTCGAGGCACCGCGCGGCCGACTCGGGGTCGAGTCCGGCCTCGGCCGCCGGGCCGTCGACGATCTCGTCGGCGACGCGCACGAGCGCGTAGACGTTCTCGACGTGCTGCCGCACATCGGCCCCGAGGAGGCGCGAGGCCAGACCGAACGACGTCGAGTACCGGCGGATGACACCGGACGCGGTCTCGTCGGCGACGGTGTCGTACAGCGCCAGACCGGTCATCGGACCCTCTCGAGGACGGTCGCGACGAGCGGCGTCAGCGCCTCGCGCAGGGCGTCTCCGACGGCGGGGCCGTCGAGGACGTCGAGGGCCCGCTGCGCGTGCTCCTCGACGAGGGTCTCGGCGAACGCGCGCGCCCCGCAGGCCTCGAGCCGGCCGCGGACGTGCGCCGCCTCGTCGGGAGTCAGGTCGGCCTTGCCGATGAACGGCTGCACGGCGAACCACTGGTCGGTCGTCGCCGCGTGGGCGATGAGCACGGTGCGCTTGCCCTCGCGGAGGTCGCCGAGCGTCGTCTTGCCGGTGCTCTCCTCCGTTCCGAAGACGCCCAGGAGGTCGTCGACCACCTGATAGGCGACGCCGACCTCGCGCCCGAACTCGCCGACGGCATGGACGACCTCGTCGTCCGCACCCGCGAGGACGGCGCCGGCCTGGAGAGGCGCCTCGAACGAGTACACGGCCGTCTTGGCGCGCTCCATGTTCAGGATCTCGTCGACCGTGGGGACGTCGTCCGAGAGCGAGAGCTCGACGTCGACCATCTCGCCGCCGGCGCTGACGAAGATCGCCTCGTCGAGGATGTCGAGGAGGCGCGCCTGCACTCCGCTGCCGCACCTCACCTGCAGGAGGAGGCGGCTGGCACCGGTCAGCGCGAGGTCGCCTGCGATGACGGCGGCCGACATGCCCCGGTGCTCGGCGGCGGGGGTCGAGAGCCCGGCGGTCGTCGCGGTGTCGCGGTAGCTGCCCGAGACGTTCGGGATGCCCCGACGCGAGAAGTCGCGGTCGATGACGTCGTCGTGGACGATCAGCGCGGTGTGCAGCAGCTCGAACGCCGCGCCGACTCCGGCGACAGCTTCTTCGTCGTCGCCGCCCAGGGCGTCGTAGGCCGTGAAGACCATGCGCGGGCGGAACCGCTTGCCCCCGGCGCTGTTGCGCTCGAGCACGGACCAGAGGTCGACGTACCGCGAGCCGACCGACTCGGCCCGCCGCTTGGCTAGGCTGAAGAAGCCGTCGAGGACGGCATCGACACGCTCGTGTCGCTCGCGCGTCCGCGCGCGGAGAAGTTCACCGTCCACGCTAGGCAGACTACCGCTCATGACATCCGAGAAACCCTCCGCGCCCGACGAGGTCGGCACGATCGCCACCGAGGCGCAGCCCGAGCTGGTCGTCCTCCTCGACGACGCGGGTCGACCGGTCGGGACGACCGAGAAGGCGACCGTCCACACGGCGACCACGCCCCTCCACCTGGCCTTCAGCTGCCACGTCGTCGACGAGCGCGGGCGCGTGCTCGTCACCCGTCGCGCGCTGTCGAAGAAGACCTGGCCCGGCGTCTGGACGAACTCGTACTGCGGTCACCCGGCACCCGGCGAGACGCCGGCCGAGGCCGTCCGCCGCCGGGCCTCGCAGGAGCTCGGCATCGAGGTGAGCGACGTCGAGGTGATCCTCCCCGACTTCCGGTACATCGCCACCGACGCCTCCGGCGTCGTCGAGAACGAGATCTGCCCGGTCTTCACGGCCCGGGTCGTCGGGGTCCCCGACCCCTCGCCCGACGAGGTCGCCGAGTGGGCCTGGGTCGAGCCGTCCGAGCTCCGCCGGGCCGTCGCGGCCGCACCGTTCGCCTTCAGCCCCTGGCTCGGGTGGCAGCTGGAGGCGTGGCCCGCGACGTCGTGAGCGACGGGCCCGCCCGACCCGCGCCTCCTCGGCTCGACTCCTGAATCAGCACCGAGGGGGCCTTGTCAAGCCCGTACCCCGATCTACCCGCCAAATCTAAGGTGAAGACTCCTCCGCACCTCGGCGGGGCTCCTGACGGAAGGCGGACCGATCGTGACGAGCACCTACACCAGCGATCCCGCCACGGAGCCGATCCGCATCGTGGGTTACCGCAAGCCGAGGGCCCGGCCCTACGACGAGGTCGTCGAGCGACGACGGCGGAACGCCCAGGAGGCGCGGAACCGACCCGAGGTCGACCCGCGCCTGCGCTACATGGACTTCCTGGTCGTCCGGCAGGACGAGCGCACCGGCTGAACCGCGATCAGCGGGGGCGGAGCGCCTGCGCGGCCGGGCAGTCGAACGGGTCGCGCGCGGCGAGGCCGACGCGGTTGAGGTAGCGGACGACGATCCCGTACGACTTCGTGATGGTCGTCTCGGTGTAGGGGATGTCGTGTTCGGCGCAGTGCTGCTTCACGAGGCGGCTGGCGGCGCGCAGGTGCGGCCGGGCCATGCTCGGGAACAGGTGGTGCTCGACCTGGTAGTTGAGACCGCCCATGAACGCGGTCGAGAAGCGACCGGTGATGTTGCGCGACGTGAGGACCTGCTTGCTGAGGAAGTCGACCTTGGCGCCCTCGGGGATGATCGGCATGCCCTTGTGGTTCGGCGCGAACGACGAGCCCATGTAGAGGCCGAAGACGGCCATCTGCACGCCGATGAAGGCGAAGGCCATGCCGAGCGGCAGGAACCAGAACACGACGCCGAAGTACAGCGCGAGGCGCACGGCGATGAGGGTGATCTCGAGGGCGCGGCCCTCGACCTTCTCGCGACCGAGCAGGGTCTTGAACGAGGTCACGTGCAGGTTGACGCCCTCGCCGAGCAGCAGCGGGAAGAAGAAGTACCCCTGGCGACGCGTGATGAAGCCGAGCACGCCGCGCTGCTTGGCAGCGTCCTCCTCGAGGAAGGAGATCGTGTCGAAGGCGATGTCGGGGTCTTTGCCCTTGGTGTTGGGGTTCGCGTGGTGACGGCTGTGCTTCGTCATCCACCAGGCGTAGCTGATGCCGACGACCCCGGCGGCCAGCACCCGGCCCACCTTGTCGTTCGTGGTGCCCGACTCGAAGACCTGACGGTGCGAGGCCTCGTGGGTGAGGAACGCGAACTGCGTGAGGATGACGCCGAGCGCTGCGGCGATCAGCAGCTGGAACCAGCTGGAGCCGAGCAGGACGAAGCCGGTGGCCGCGCCGCCGAGGCTCAGCGTCAGCACCACGAACACCGTGATGTAGAAGCCGGTGCGACGCTTCAGCAGCCCGGCCTCGCGCACGCTCTTCAGGAGGGCCGAGTAGGTGCTGGTGGGCTTGCTGACCTGACCGGCCACGGTGGGTCGGAACCCGGCCTCGGTCAGGCGGGCGGCGGTGGGGGATGGTGCAACGGACGTCATCGGGCTCCGGCGGTGGTCGACTTCCCAGCCGCGTGTCGTGAGCGATGCGCCCTTGGATGTAGCGAACGTAGGGGAGCCCCCTGGGTAACCGTCGTGAGAAGGGGTGAGCGACGGGTGATCGTCCCGGAGGCCTGTCAGGGGAGGGGCGGTAAACTCCTCGGGTTCCCCGACGCCCGAAAGAGGTCCCGTGTCTGCCCATCCCGACGCTGCCCGCAGCGCGCGCTACTGGCCGGTCCCGCTGCTCCGCGCGGTGCCCGCCCTGGCGATGGGCGTGATCATCACGTTCTCTCCCGACCACTCCCCGCGCATCGGTCTGCTGTTCTTCGGCGCGGCCGCCCTGCTGAGCGGGCTCGTGCTGGCCGTCGGCGCGATGACGCGCCTGGCGTCCGACCCGTCGAGCCGCACGCTGCACGTCGTCCAGGGGGCCGTCGGCATCGTCGCGGGCGCCTTCGCGCTCGTGTTCTCGTCCGGGGGCCTCACGGCCCTGGTGGCGACCGTGCTCTCGTGGGCCTTCTTGACCGGGGCGCTCGAGCTCGTCACCGGGCTGCGTCGTCGCGGGCGGTCGCCGCTCGCCAGAGACTGGACGACCGTGGGCGCGCTCACCCTCGTCCTGGCACTGGCCTTCGTGCTCGTGCCCCCCGACTACGCCCGCGAGCTCGGCGGCATCGAGCGGATCGAGGGCGTGCTGACGTCGTCGACGGTCCTGGTCGGACTGCTCGGCGCGTACGGTGCCCTCATCGGCGTCTTCCTCGTCATCGCCGGGCTGTCGCTGAAGTGGCAGACGACCTCGCCCGACCCGACCGGCGCCCCCACCGACCTCACTTCAGACGGAGTACCCCAGAGATGACCCAACCCAGCTGGCGCGAGCGCGTCCGCCCCGCCGAGTTCCTCGGCCTCAGCGCGGCCTTCGCCGTCTTCATCGGCGTCGTCGTGCTGCTCACCACCCGCGAGCTCGACCTCGCCCTGATCTTCCTGTGCATCGGCTTCATCGTCTCGCTCGTGATCATCGCCATGCTGGCGCTGGCGGCCAAGCCGAACGACGACGAGCAGCACGAGCTCGACGAGTCCGACAAGCCCCGCGGCCACTGAGGCTTCTCGCGCCCAGCCGACCCGCGCCTCCTCGGCTCCGCCCTGCGCGCCTCCGTCGGGTTCGGCGGGTTCCCGTAACTCGCGGCGGGTCAGCGCTGACCCGCCGCGGATGACAGCGACCCGCCGCATCGTCCCGCGGCCCCGCCGGGCGGGCTAGGCCAGGCGGTCGACCAGCTGCGACGCGAGGCCCGTGTACGTCGACGGTGTCAGGGCGATGAGACGTCGCTTGGCGTCGTCTCCGATGTCGAGACCCTCGACGAAGGCGACGAGCTCGGCCTGGCCGGTCCGCTTGCCGCGAGTCAGCTCCTTCAGCATCGCGTAGGGGTCGGCGATCGACGAGCGGCCGGCGACGACCTCGGCTCGGATGACGGTCTGGATCGCCTCGCCGAGCACCTCCCAGTTCGAGTCGAGATCGGCCTCGAGCGCGGCCGTGCCGACGGCGATCTCGCCGAGGCCGCGGCGCAGGTTGTCGAGGGCGAGCATCGAGTGCCCGAACGCGACGCCGATGTTGCGCTGCGTCGACGAGTCGGTGAGGTCACGCTGCTGACGCGAGGTGACGAGGGTCGACGCGAGGGAGTCGAGCAGGGCGCACGAGAGCTCGAGGTTCGCCTCCGCGTTCTCGAAGCGGATCGGGTTGATCTTGTGCGGCATCGTCGACGACCCCGTGGCGCCGGCCTGCGGGATCTGCGTGAAGTACCCCATCGAGATGTACGACCAGACGTCGGTCGCGAGATTGTGCAGCACGCGGTTCGCGTGGGCGACCCGCGAGTACAGCTCCGCCTGCCAGTCGTGCGACTCGATCTGGGTGGTGAGGGGGTTCCAGACCAGACCCAGGCTGTCCTCGACGAAGCCGCGCGAGATCTCGGGCCAGTCGGCGGAGGGGTCCGCGACCACGTGCGCCGAGAACGTGCCCGTCGCACCGCTGAACTTGCCGAGGTACTCGGTGGCCACGATCTGCGCGCGCAGACGCTGCAGGCGGTGGACGAAGACGGCGAACTCCTTGCCGACGGTCGTCGGGGTCGCGGGCTGACCGTGCGTGTGCGCGAGCATCGGGACGTCGCGGGCGTCGGTCGCCCACTGCGACAGGGCGGCCAGCACCGCGTCGAAGGCGGGCAGCCAGACGTCGGTGACGGCGGCCTTGACCGTGACCGCGTACGAGAGGTTGTTGATGTCCTCGCTGGTGCAGGCGAAGTGGGTCAGCTCGGCGATGGAGTCGAGACCGAGGTCGGCGAGGCGCGCACGCACGAAGTACTCGACGGCCTTGACGTCGTGGCGGGTGGTGGCCTCGAGGCCGGCGAGCTCGTCGATGGCCTCCTGACCGAAGTCGGCGACGATCGCGCGCAGGGCTCCCTTCCGCCCCTCGTCGAGCGGGCTCGACCCGAAGGCCCCGCGGTCGGTCTGCGCGATCAGCCATTCGACCTCGACGTGCACCCGGGCGCGGTTCAGACCGGCCTCGCTGAGGTGGTCGCCCAGGGAGCCGACGGAGGCGCGGTAGCGGCCGTCGAGCGGGCTGAGGGGCTGAGGGGGCAACGTCATGAGGGTCCCTTGCGGAGTGCTGGTTCGATCTGGCGGAAGAGTGCTGCGCACGACTGCTCGACGAGGTCGAGAACGGTGTCGAACATGGCGGCGTCGGAGTAGTAGGGGTCGGGCACGTCGGTGCCCGGGACGCCGGCGCGCGGTGCGGCGGCCGGGTCGAAGGTCAGCAGCAGTCGCACCTTCGAGCGGTCGGAGTCGTTCGTCGCCCACGACCGCAGGACGCGCTCATGACCCCTGTCGAACGCCACGACCAGGTCGTGCCGGGCGAAGTCGTCGGCGCCGAACTGCTTGGCCCGGTGCCGTGAGCCATCGTATCCGCGAGCCGAGAGCGCGGCCTCCGTGCGCGGGTCGGCGCCCTCGCCGACGTGCCAGTCGCCCGTGCCCGCACTGCTGATGACGAGGTCGTCGCCGTGCCCCGCGGCGTCCGCGATCGACCGCAGGACGGTCTCGGCCATCGGAGACCGGCAGATGTTGCCGGTGCAGACGAAGCAGACGCTGAAGCGGTTCACCGCCGACGGTCGCCGGACTCGACGATCGGGCGGATGACGATGCCGATCAGCCACGCGAGGATCGCGAGCACGAGGGCGCCGAGCACGCCCCACCAGAAGCCGTCGATCTCGAGGCCGAAGCCGATCCGCCCCGAGATCCAGGCGACGATGCCGAGCAGCAGGCCGTTGACGATCAGCGAGACCAGCCCGAGCGTGAGGATGTAGAGGGGGAACGCCACGACGCGGATCGCCGTGCCGACGATGCCGTTGACCACCCCGAAGATGAACGCCACCAGGAGGTACGTGAGCACCGTCTCGGTGGTGCCCCCGGGGCCGTAGGGGTCGACGGCGACCCCGGACACGATCAGCGTGGTCAGCCAGAGGGCCACGGCGTTGATGAGCAGCCTCACGATGAATCGGGTCATGCCCCCATCATGCCGAACCGGCGCCCTCACGCGGTAGTGCGGAGCCCCCGGCCGAGGAGGCGCGGTGCCGCGTCATCCGTCGGGGGCAGCCCGTAGGGTGGCCGGGTGATGACTCCCGTTCGACTTCGCCCCGAGATCGCCGCCCTGCCGCCGTACCGACAGGGCAAGCAGGCGTCGCCCGACGCCTTCAAGCTGTCGTCGAACGAGAACCCGTTCGAGCCGCTGCCGGCCGTCGTCGAGGCCCTCCGCGGCGCCGTCACGGTCAACCGCTACCCCGACGCCACGGCCTCGGCCCTGCGGGGCGCCCTGGCCGAGAAGTCCGGCGTCACCATCGACGAGGTGCACGTCGGCGCGGGCTCCGTCTCGCTGCTGCTGCAGTTCATCCAGGCCGCCGCCGCCCCCGGCGACGAGGTCGTCTACGCCTGGCGCTCGTTCGAGGCCTACCCCGGGCTCGTCACCGTCGCCGGCGCCACCAGCGTGCAGGTGCCCACCCGCGCCGACGGCAGCCACGACCTCGTCGCGATGGCGGCGGCGATCACCGAGCGCACGCGGCTCGTCATCGTCTGCTCGCCCAACAACCCGACGGGCACCACGGTGTCGACCCATGATTTCGAGACGTTCATGGCGGCCGTGCCCGACGACCTGCTCGTCATCCTCGACGAGGCGTACGCCGAGTTCGTCACCGACCCCGACGCCGTCGATGGCGAGTCGCTGACCGAGCGTCACCCGAACCTCGTCGTGCTCCGCACCTTCTCGAAGGCGTACGGACTGGCCGCACTGCGCGTCGGGTACGCGATCGGCGCCTCCTCGGTGCTCGACGCCGCCCGGGCCACGGCGATCCCGCTCTCGGTCACCGAGCAGGGTCAGGCGGCCGCCCTCGCGTCGCTCGCCCACGAAGCCGAGCTGATGACCCGCGTCGACCGCATCGCCATGCTGCGCGATCAGGTGCGGCAGGCGCTGGTCGACCAGGGCTGGGACGTCCCGGAGGCGCAGGGCAACTTCGTCTGGCTGCCGACCGGGGAGCAGACGGCGACCGCCGCAGGGGTGTTCGCCGACCACGGCATCGTCGTCAGACCCTTCGCCCCCGAGGGCATCCGGATCACCATCGGCGAGCCCGCGTCGGTCGACAGACTGCTGCGCGCCGCCCAGCAGGTGCGCCGGAACTCATCACTCTGACGGCATGTGGCCGCGGGTATATTGGACGACATGTCTTACATCGATGCGGATCACGGCGTCACGACGATCCAACTGCTCGATCCGGCGGGTCGGCTCGTCGAGTCCGAGGCCGGCTCCGAGCTGCGACCGTACGTGGACGCCCTAGGCGATGATCAGCTGAGGGCCATGCACCGAGACATGGTGCTCACCCGGCGGTTCGACCGCGAGGCCGCCGCTCTCGCCCGCCAGGGTCAGCTCGCCCTCTGGGTGCCGAGCCACGGCCAGGAGGGCGCGCAGGTGGGCGTGGCCCATGCGTCGCGACCCCACGATCACCTGTTCCCGTCGTACCGCGAGCACGCCGTCGCCCTGGCCAAGGGCGTCGATCCCGTCGACATCCTCCGTCTGCTGCGCGGCCACACGCACGGCGGCTGGAACCCCGCCGACCGCGGGAACTTCCACGTCTACACGCTCGTGATCGGCTCGCAGACGCTGCACGCCACCGGCTACGCGATGGGCCTGACCCTCGACGGCAAGACCGCGACGGGCGACCCCGAGGTCGACCAGGCCGTCGTCACGTTCTTCGGAGACGGGGCCACGAGCCAGGGGGACGTCAGCGAGGCGCTCGTCTTCGCCGCCAGCTTCCAGACCCCCGAGCTGTTCTTCCTGCAGAACAACCAGTGGGCGATCAGCGTGCCCGTCGCGACCCAGTCGCGCACCCCGCTCGTCAACCGGGCCATCGGCTTCGGCGTGCCCGGCACCCGCATCGACGGCAACGACGTGCTCGCGAGCTACGCGGTCAGCCGCCGCGACCTCGACGCCGCGCGCAGCGGCGCCGGGCCCCGCTTCATCGAGGCCATGACCTACCGGATCGGCGCCCACACGTCGTCCGACGACCCGACCAAGTACCGCACCGACGACGAGCTCCAGAGCTGGATCGCGCGCGACCCCATCGAGCGGTTCGAGGCGTTCCTCCGCTCCCGAGGCGAAGGCGACGCCTTCTTCGCCGGTCTCGACGCCGAGGGCGACGACCTCGGCACCGACATCCGTCGACGCACCCTCGAGCTCGCGAAGCCCGAACCGCGATCGATGTTCGACCACGTCTACTCCGAGCCCCACCCCGTCATGCGCGAGCAGCGCGAGTGGCTCGCCTCGTACGAGAGCAGCTTCGGCCAGGACGCCGACCCGACCACGGCCGCCACCGACGGAGGACGCGCATGACCGACACCGCCACGAACCCGATCACGAGCGGCGACGCGACGTCGACCGGCGACGCCACCCGCTCCTCCCTCGAGACCATGCCGCTCGGCCGGGCGATCAACGCCGGTCTCCGCAAGGCCATGGCCGACGACCCCCGCGTGCTGCTCATGGGCGAGGACATCGGCACGCTCGGCGGCGTGTTCCGCGTGACCGAGGGGCTGCAGGCCGAGTTCGGCGCGAACCGGGTCATCGACACCCCGCTCGCCGAGTCGGGCATCGTCGGCACCGCCATCGGACTCGCCATGGGCGGTTTCCGCCCCGTGGTCGAGATCCAGTTCGACGGCTTCATCTACCCGGGCTTCGACCAGATCACCTCGCAGCTCGCGAAGATGACGGCCCGCCACGAGGGCTCGCTCCAGATGCCCGTCGTGATCCGGGTGCCCTACGGCGGGCACATCGGCGCGGTCGAGCACCACCAGGAGAGCCCCGAGGCGTACTTCGCGCACACGGCGGGTCTGCGGGTCGTCAGCCCGAGCACCCCGCACGACGCGTACTGGATGATCCAAGAGGCCATCCGGTCGAACGACCCCGTCATGTTCTTCGAGCCCAAGAGCCGCTACTGGCCCAAGGGCGAGGTCGACCTCGCCGATCCGCACGCCCCCCTGCACGCCAGCCGCGTCGTCCGCACCGGGACCGAGGTCACCCTGCTCGGTCACGGCGCGATGGTCAGCACCCTGCTGCAGGCCGCCGAGATCGCCGCGGGCGAGGGCATCAGCGCCGAGGTCGTCGACCTCCGCTCGCTGTCCCCCGTCGACTACGGGCCCATCCTCGAGTCGGTCCGCAAGACCGGCCGACTCGTCGTCGCCCAGGAGGCCCCCGGGTTCGTCAGCGTCGGATCCGAGATCGCCGCGACCGTGGCCGAGAAGGCCTTCTACTCGCTCGAAGCTCCCGTTCTGCGCGTCAGCGGCTTCGACACCCCCTTCCCTCCCGCGAAGCTCGAGACGCTGTACCTGCCCGACGCCGATCGCGTCCTCGAAGCCGTCGACCGCGCACTCGCGTACTGAGAGAGATCTTCATGACCAGCGAATTCGCTCTGCCCGACGTCGGCGAGGGCCTCACCGAGGCCGAGATCGTCGAATGGCGCGTCGCCCCGGGCGACACCGTCCAGATCAACCAGGTGCTCGTCGAGATCGAGACCGCCAAGTCGCTCGTCGAGCTCCCCTCCCCGTACGCGGGGGTCGTCGAGAGCGTGCTCGTCGCCTCGGGTGAGACGGTCGACGTCGGCACCCCGATCATCACCATCGGCGAGGGCGGAGCGCCCCGCACCCCCGGCGATCGCGCCGCCGAGGCGGAGGCGTCCGAGTCGGGCGGGTTGGCGCGCACCGCCCAGATCATCTCGCAGAACGAAGAGGCGCTGTCCGAGCAGCGGGCCAGGGGCCTCGACACCGCGTCGATCCCGGTCGTGACGACCCGCGCCTCCTCGGAGGGCGGCTCCGACGACGCACCGGCGGCTCAGGCTCAGGCTCCTGCGGCGGCCGCCGCGGCTCCGGCCGCACCCGCCGCACCCGCCCCCTCGGCGGACGCCGTCGCGGCGAGCGGCGGGACCGGCTCGGTCGCCTCCGCCCACGACGAGTCCTCCGACGGCGGCTCGGGCGCCGTGCTCGTGGGCTACGGGGCCGCGGGCGGCTCGGGCTCGACCCGTCGCCGCAAGCCCGCCCAGAGCGAGGTCGACGCGCGCCAGCTGCGCGTCGCCGAGCAGGCCCGCCGGCGCCCGACGACGTCGGTCCCCGCCGCGCAGGCCCTGCCGATCATCGCCAAGCCGCCGATCCGCAAGCTCGCCAAAGACCTCGAGGTCGACCTGTCGAGCGTCCAGCCGACCGGTCTCGCCGGCGAGGTCACCCGCGACGACGTCATCCGTCACGCGCAGCAGGCGAGCGTGTTCCGCAACATCGAGACGCCCGAGTGGGGCGAGGAGCGCATCGAGCGGATCCCCGTCAAGGGCGTCCGCAAGGCCATCGCCCGGGCCATGACGTCGTCGGCCTTCACCGCGCCGCACGTGAGCCTCTTCGTCGACGTCGACGCCACCCGCACCATGGAGTTCGTCAAGCGCCTGAAGAACTCGCCGCAGTTCGCCGGCGTGAAGGTGTCGCCGCTGCTGATCATGGCGAAGGCGATCATCTGGGCCGTGCGCCGGAACCCGATGGTCAACAGCGCGTGGACCGACAAGGAGATCCTCGTCCGCCACTTCGTCAACCTCGGCATCGCGGCGGCCACTCCCCGCGGCCTGATCGTGCCGAACGTGAAGGAGGCCCAGTCGATGAGCCTGCTCGAGCTCGCCCAGGCGCTCGAGCAGCTGACGCTGACGGCCCGCGACGGCAAGACGACGCCGACCGACATGCAGGACGGCACGATCACCATCACGAACATCGGCGTCTTCGGCATGGACACCGGCACGCCGATCCTCAACCCCGGCGAGGTCGCCATCGTCGCCCTCGGCACGATCAAGCAGAAGCCGTGGGTCGTCGACGGCGAGGTCCGCAGCCGCATGGTGACGACCATCGGCGCGAGCTTCGACCACCGCGTGGTCGACGGCGACGTCGCGAGCCGGTTCGTCGCCGACGTGGCGAGCGTGCTCGAAGAGCCGGCGCTGCTGCTCGACTAGGTCGCGTCACACCCCGGGACCCGCGTTGCACCCCGGAATCCCGGGGTGCAACGCGGGTTCCGGGGTGTCGCGTCGGCGGGACAGCCGGGGGCGGTTTTGACAATCATTATCAGTAGCAATAGCGTGGCCGTCATGAGCCTCCGCCGCACCCTGCCCCTGCTCGCGCTGCCCGCCGCCGCAGCCCTCGTCCTCTCGGGCTGCTCGTCGAGCGGTGACGCGGGCGCCACGGGCGACGACACCTCAGGAGGCGCGATCTCGGTGGTCGCGTCGACGAACGTCTACGGCGACATCGCCCGGACCGTCGGCGGCGACGCGGTCGACGTCACCAGCATCATCAGCGACCCCTCGCAGGACCCGCACTCGTACGAGGCCGACGCCCGCACCCAGCTCGCGGTGTCGCGCGCCGACCTCGTGATCGAGAACGGCGGCGGGTACGACGCCTTCGTCGACACCATGATCAGCGCCAGCGACACCTCGGCGGTCGTCGTGAACGCCGTCGACGTCTCGGGGCTCGACCCCGAGGCCGAGGGCCACTCCGACGACGAGCACGCCGACGAGGGCCACTCCGACGACGAGCACGCCGACGAGGCCGACGGCGAGCACGACCACGAGCACGGCGCCTTCAACGAGCACGTGTTCTACAGCCTGCACAGCATGGGCGCCCTCGCCGACGAGATCGCGCACGAACTCGGCGAGCTCGACCCCGAGCAGGCCGACGTCTTCACCGCGAACGCCGCCGCGTTCGCCGACGACGTCGCCGACCTCGAGACCCAGGCGGCCGAGATCAAGACGGCCCACGACGGCGAGTCGGTCGCCTACACCGAGCCCGTGCCCGGCTACCTGTTCGACGAGATGGGTCTCGTGAACGTGACCCCCGCCTCCTTCTCCGAGGCCATCGAGGAGGGCGACGACGTGTCTCCGGCGGTGCTGAACGAGACGCTCAAGATGTTCACCGACGGCCGGGTCGACCTGCTCGCGTACAACGAGCAGACCTCCAGCCCCGAGACCGAGGCGGTCGAGAAGGCCGCCACCGACGCCGACGTCGCGATCGTGCCGGTCACGGAACTCCTCCCGGAGGGGGATGATTACATCTCGTGGCAGCAGAGCAACATCGACGCGATCAAGGCGGCACTCGACCGGTGACCCAGGGATCCCCCGACGACTCCCCCGCCGTCGCGACCCGCGCCTCCTCGGCCGGGCGCGGCGGCGACGCCGTGCTGCGCCTGCGCGACGCCGGCGTCGGCTTCGGCGGCCGCACCCTCTGGTCGGGGCTCGACCTCGACGTCGCCCCCGGCGAGTTCATCGCCGTGCTCGGACCGAACGGGGCCGGCAAGACCACGATGCTGCGGACGATCCTCGGTCAGCAGGAGCTCACGACGGGGTCGATCGAGTTCCTCGGTCAGCCCGTCGCCCGCGGCCACCGCCGCATCGGCTACGTCCCCCAGCAGCGTCTGATGGAGGCGGGAACGCCCCTGCGGACCCGCGACATGATCGCCCTCGGCGTCACCGGTCACCGGTGGGGCCTCCGCCGGGAGAGCCCGAGCGAGCGGGCCGCCATCGACGCTCTCGTCGACGAGGTCGGCGCCACGTCGTTCGCCGATGCCCCCGTCGCCTCTCTCTCGGGCGGCGAGCAGCAGCGGGCCCGCGTCGGTCAGGCCCTCGCCGCCGATCCCGCCCTGCTGCTCTGCGACGAACCCCTGATCTCGCTCGACCTGCGCCACCAGCGCGGCGTCACCGAGCTGCTCGACCGACAGCGCCGTGCACGTGAGACGGCGGTGGTCTTCGTGACGCACGACGTCAACCCGATCCTCGACGTCGTCGACAGGGTGCTCTACCTCGCCGGCGGCTCGTTCCGCATCGGCACGCCCGACGAGGTGCTGCAGGCATCCGTGCTCAGCGAGCTCTACGGGACGCCCGTCGACGTCATCCGCACGATGGGGCGCATCGTCATCGTCGGGAGCCACGGGCACGACGACCACCACCTCGAACCGCTCGACGACGGCGGAGGCCCGCGATGACCGACCTGTGGGCCCAGCTCTTCTCGTTCCAGGACTTCGGCGAGCTCGTCGCCCTCGTGCGGAACTCGATCATCGCCGGTGCGGTGCTCGGTCTCGTCGGCGGTCTGATCGGGCCGTTCGTGCTCACCCGCAACATGCCGTTCGCGGTGCACGGCATCAGCGAGCTCTCGTTCGCCGGCGCGTCGGCGGCTCTGCTGTTCGGCGCGAACGTCGTGGCCGGATCCGTCGTCGGCAGCGTCGTGGCCGCCCTGCTGATCGGACTGCTCGGCTCGCGGGCGCGCGAACGGAACTCGATCATCGCCGTGCTCATGCCCTTCGGCCTGGGCATCGGCATCCTCTGCCTCGCGCTGTACCAGGGCCGGTCGGCCAACCGCTTCGGCCTCCTCACGGGTCAGATCGTGGCCGTCGACAACCCGCAGCTGGGCTGGCTGATGACCATCTCGGCCGTCGTGATCGTCACGCTGCTGGTCATCTGGCGGCCCCTGACCTTCGCGAGCGTCGATCCCGACGTGGCGGCCGCCGCCGGCGTGCCGGTGCGCACGCTGAGCATCGTCTTCATGCTCGTGCTCGGCCTCGCGGTCGCCGTGTCGGTGCAGATCGTCGGCGCCCTGCTCGTGCTCTCGCTGCTCGTGACACCCGCCGCGGCCGCCCTGCGCCTGACGGTCAACCCCCGCCTCGTGCCGCTGCTGAGCATCGCCTTCGCCGTGACGTCCGTCGTCGGCGGGATCCTGCTCGCGCTCGGCGGCGGCCTGCCGATCAGCCCCTACGTCACCACCATCTCGTTCGCCATCTGGCTCGTCTGCCGCCTCATCGGGCGAAGTCGCGACGCGCGGACGCTCAGGCCCCGCCGACCGGCGCGGGTAGCCTTGGCCGCGAAACAGGAGGCCTGAGATGCTCGGCGGTGCGAAATGGTAGTCCGGCGCAACACGTGGCAGCGCGAGGCCGTGCGCGAGGCGCTCGGCAGCAGCGAGGGCTTCGTCAGCGCCCAGTCGCTGCACACCCAGCTGCGCGAGGCGGGATCGCCCATCGGCCTGGCGACGGTCTACCGCGCCCTGTCCGATCTCGCCAACGACGGGTCGGCCGACTCCCTGCAGCAGGAGGGCGAGAGCCTCTACCGCGCCTGCACCCCCGGAACGCACCACCATCACCTCATCTGCCGGGTCTGCGGCACCACCGTCGAGATCGAGGCGGACGCCGTCGAGACCTGGGCGCGGCAGGTCGCCGCACAGCACGGCTTCACCGAGGCCCAGCACATCGTCGACGTCTTCGGCCTCTGCGCCGCGTGCTCGGCCGAGAAGGCCGCGGGGCGCGACCCGGCGGTCACGCGGGCTCCGTCGCGCGACTGAGCCGCGCCTCCTCGGCTGCCGCCGTCGACCCTCAGGAGGCGCGGGTTGCGTCTTCCCGGGCGTGTCGCGTACTCTTGCTCTTTGGTTGGGCGCTCTCTGCGCCCATGTGCACCGAATCCCGAGCCACATCGACCCCGCCCTGCGGAGTCACCGGGACGACGCGCGCCGACAAGTGACCTTGGGTAGAGGACTTCCGTTCGCAGAACGGGGTGCCCCTACGGTATCTACGGAGGAAAGACCATGGCAGCAACATGCCAGGTGACTGGAGCCATCCCCGGCTTCGGACACAACATCTCGCACTCGCACCGACGCACGAAGCGTCGTTTCGACCCGAACATCCAGAAGAAGACGTACTACGTGCCGTCGCTTCGTCGTAACGTGACCCTGCAGCTCAGCGCCAAGGGGATCAAGGTCATCGACGCTCGTGGCATCGAGTCGGTCGTGAAGGACCTTCTCGCTCGTGGGGAGAAGATCTAATGGCTCGTCAGCAGGACGTCCGTCCCATCATCAAGCTCCGCTCGACGGCGGGCACCGGTTTCACGTACGTGACCAAGAAGAACCGTCGTAACAACCCCGATCGCCTCGTGCTGAAGAAGTACGACCCCGTGATCCGCAAGCACGTCGAATTCCGCGAGGAGCGCTAAAAATGGCCAAGAAGAGCATGATCGCGAAGAACAACCAGCGCGCCGTCATCGTCGCCCGCTACGCCGAGAAGCGTCTCGAGCTGAAGAAGGCGCTCATCGACCCCAACGGCACCGACGAGAGCCGCGAGGCCGCTCGCAGCGGTCTGCAGAAGCTGCCCCGCGACGCGTCGCCGGTCCGCCTCCGCAACCGCGACTCGGTCGACGGACGCCCCCGTGGTCACCTCAAGGCGTACGGCATCAGCCGTGTCCGCTTCCGTGACATGGCTCACCGCGGTGAGCTTCCGGGCATCACGAAGTCTTCCTGGTAGGTTTTACGCGGTTCCACAGGGCCCTCGGGCCTGTTACCGCACGGACGCGGTGAACGCCGCGTCTCGTCTTACGAACGAAGTCCGAGGAGGACAATCACATGGCTGACAAGTCACTGAACCGCACCGAGCTCGTCGCAGCTGTCGCTTCCGAGTCCGGCCAGAGCCAGGCCGCCGTCAGCGGCGTCGTCGACGCTTTCTTCTCCGTCGTCTCGAAGTCCGTCGCCGACGGCACCAAGGTCACCATCCCCGGATGGATCGCCTTCGAGAAGACGCACCGCGCCGCTCGCACGGGCCGCAACCCCCAGACGGGTGAGGCTCTCGAGATCGCCGCGAGCGACAGCGTGAAGGTCAGCGCCGGCAGCAAGCTCAAGGCCGCCGTCAAGTAGTCCTCCGCTTCTCACGAAGCCCAGGGGGTGTCGACTTCGGTCGGCACCCCCTTTCGCGCGCCGGGCGGCGGGTGCTGCCGGTCGCCGACCCGCGCCTCCTCGGCTCCGCCCCGGCGACCGCCTCGGTCTCTCGGAGCCGAACGATCCGCGTCCGCACCCAGGACACCCGACCTAGGCTGGAACCCGTGCCGAAACTCACCCGCATCACAGGGCCCGCACTCCTCGTGCTCGTGGCGTTCGCGTCGCTGCTCGTCGCCCTGAAGCTGGGTGGGGCCGCCGACGCGCCGCTGGTCGTCGACCCGGGCGAGGTCGTCCGCTACGGGCTGCCGATCGCCAAGATGATGAACAACATCGGCGCCGCCGCCACCATCGGCACCCTGGCCCTGACCTGCTTCGCCCTGGCGCGGACCAGACCCGAGTACGACCGGGCGCTCGACATCGCCGCCGGCGCCGCGGGGTTCTGGGCGGTCGCGTCGGCCGTCACCACGTTCTTCACGTTCCTCAGCGTCGCCAACGTGGCCGTCACCTTCGACGACCAGTTCGGGCGCACGCTCGCGTTCTTCCTCACCGACACCGAGCTCGGCAACGCATGGCTCATCACGACGCTGATCGCCGCCGCCGTCACGGTGCTCTGCTTCGTCGTCCGCAACATCTGGGCGCTGATCGGCGTCACGCTGCTCGCCATGGGCGGGCTGATCCCCATCGCCCAGCAGGGTCACGCGGCCGGCTCGAGCGGGCACGACGCCGCGGTCACGAACCTCGCCCTCCACCTCGTGGGCGCCTCGGTCTGGCTCGGCGGCCTGATCGCCCTGGCGCTCCTGCGGGGCTCGTTCGACACGGGTCGCCTGGCCATCGTGCTCTCGCGCTACTCGACCCTCGCCATCGTCTGCTTCGTCGTCGTGGCCGTCTCGGGCATCGGCAGCGCCGCCCTGCGGATCGGCAGCTGGTCGGCGCTGACGACGGGCTACGGGGTGCTCGTGCTGATCAAGACGTTCGCCCTCGTCGGGCTCGGGCTCTTCGGCGTCGTCCAGCGGCGGTTCCTGGTCGCGCGCATGACCACCCACCCGAAGGCGACCACCAGGCTGTTCTGGTGGTTCATCACGGCCGAGCTCGCGTTCATGGGCATCGCGTCCGGGGTCGCCGCCGCCCTCGGTCGCACGGCCACCCCCGTCGAGCAGGTCGCCGCCGCCGATCTGGCCGACCCCACCCCGGCCGAGATCCTCACGGAAGAGCTGCTGCCGCCCGAGCTCACGCCGATGCGCTGGATCACCGAGTGGAACCCCGACATGCTCTGGGCGCTGCTGTGCGCCTTCGGCGTCTTCTTCTACCTCGCCGCCGTGGTGCGCCTCCGCCGCCGGGGCGACCGCTGGTCGGCCGGACGCACCGTCTCGTGGGTCGCCGGCATGGTCGTGCTGTTCTACATCACCTGCGGCGCACCGAACGTCTACGAGGAGTACCTGTTCAGCGCGCACATGCTGGCCCACATGGCGCTCGGCATGGTCGTTCCCGTGCTGCTCGTCCCCGGCGCCCCCGTGACGCTGGCCCTCCGCGCGATCCACAAGCGCACGGACGGCACCCGCGGCCCCCGCGAGTGGATCATGATCCTGGTGCACTCGCGCTACGCGCACGTCATCAGCAACCCGATCGTGTCGGCCGTCCTCTTCGCCGGGTCGCTCTTCGTCTTCTACTACACGTCGCTCTTCAGCTGGGCCACGACGACGCACCTCGGGCACTACTGGATGATCGTGCACTTCCTGATCGTCGGGTACCTGTTCGTGCAGTCGATGATCGGCATCGACCCCGTCAAGGGCCGCCTGCCCTACCCGATGCGCCTGCTCGTGCTGCTGGCGACGATGGCGTTCCACGCGTTCTTCGGACTCAGCATCATGACGAGCACCGGGCTGTTCCTCGCCGACTGGTACGGCGCCATGGGCCGCACCTGGGGCGCCACCCCGATGGAGGACCAGTACGCGGCCGGCGGCATCGCCTGGAGCGTGGGCGAGATCCCGACGGTGTCGCTCGCCATCGCGGTCGCCATCATGTGGAGCCGCAGCGACAGCCGCGAGGCCAAGCGGAAGGACCGCAAGGCCGACCGCGACGACGACGCCGAGCTGAAGGCGTACAACGAGCAGCTCGGGGCGCTGGCGCGGAGCGACCGAGGGCGCTGAAGCGACCGCAGCCGCCGCGCTCGGGGCGCCCGGGACGCGCACACCCGATCGGGGGCTGTCCCGCGGCGATGACGTGAGGCATTCTCGACAGGTGCTGCCCGAGCACGTCGAGAGGACCCCATGCCCACCACCGCCCTCGCCCGCACCCGAGTGACGTTCGTCGCCCTCGCCGTCGCCGCCGGCCTGACCCTCGGGGGCGGACTCACCCTCGGCGGCGCGGCACCCGCCCACGCCGCCCCCAAGGCCTACGCGAACTGCACCGCGGTGCAGAAGGCGTTCTCGGGCGGGATCGCCAGACCCGGCGTGAAGGTCAACCTCGTCAAGAAGTCGAACGGCACGGTCGAGAAGCGCAAGCTCAAGGGCACGGTCAAGTTCGACAAGGCCCTCTACGACGCCAACGCGAAGATGGACCGCGACAAGGACGGCATCGCCTGCGAGAAGAGCTGACCGGGCCTCAGGCCATCAGCTCGCGGACGCGGGGCACGACCTCGGTTCCGTAGAGCTCGATGCTGCGCATCATGTGCTCGTGCGGCAGGCGGCCCATGCTGTAGCGGAGGTCGAAGCGCGACGCTCCGAGCAGCGTGAGGTTCTTCGCGATCTTCTGCGCCACCGTCTCGGGCGACCCGACGTAGAGCGCACCGGTCGGGTTCGCGCTCTGCTCGTACTGCGGGCGCGAGTAGGGCGGCCAGCCGCGCTCGCGTCCGAGCTGGTTGGTCTGCTCCTCCTGGTAGGGGTAGAGGATCTCCATCGCCTCGGCGTCGGTGTCGGCGATGAAGCCGGGCGAGTGCATCGCGATGGGCTGCGAGGGCTTGCCGAACTCGGTCAGCGCACGGCGGTACAGGTCGGCGTAGGGCGCGAACTGGGCCGGCTGCCCGCCGATGATCGCGAGGAACAGCGGCAGTCCGTAGTGCGCGGCGCGGATCACCGACTGCGGCGACCCGCCGACGCCCACCCACGTCGGGAGGGTGCCGGACTCGGGTCGGGGGTAGACCCACTGGTCGCTGAGGGACCCGCGGACGCTGCCCTGCCAGGTGACCGGCTCGTCCTTCAGCAGCTCGGCGAACAGCTCGATCTTCTCCTCGAAGAGCTTCTCGTAGTCCTGCAGGTCGAGGCCGAAGAGCGGGAACGACTCGGTGAACGACCCGCGCCCGAGGATGACCTCGGCCCGGCCGTTCGACACCGCGTCGAGGGTGGCGAAGCGCTCGTAGACGCGGACGGGGTCGTCGGAGCTCAGCACGGTGACGGCCGAGCCGAGGCGGATGCGCTCGGTGCGGGCGGCGATCGCGGCCAGCACGACCTCGGGGGCCGAGACGGCGAAGTCGACGCGGTGGTGCTCGCCGACGCCGATGAAGTCGAGCCCGACGCGGTCGGCCAGGACGGCCTGGTCGATCAGGTCGCGGATCGCCTGGGCGTGGCTGATGAGGGTGCCGGCTCCGTCGGCGCCCGCGGGGCGCTCGGTGACGTCGCCGAAGGTGTCGAGGCCGAACTCGAGGGGGTGTGACATGGGACTCCTGACCGTGCTGTTCATGCGTTTGCATGAATTGTACGCCCCGAGGAGGCGCGCGTCCAGCAGGTGCGGAGCCGCACCTCCTGCGGACACGCGGCCGAGTCGGGACTAGACCGGACCCGTGCTCTCTCCTCTGCTGCTCGCGACGGCGGCCGGCCTGCTGTCGGGGCTGTCGCTCGTCGCCGGGGCGGCCGTCGCCTGGTGGGTGAAGGTCCCCCGCGAGGTGATCGCCCTGGTCATGGCCTTCGGCGCCGGCGTGCTCATCTCGGCGCTCTCGTTCGACCTCGTCGCGGAGGCGACGAGCAGCGGCGGCCTGCTGCCGACCATCGTGGGCGTGCTGGCCGGCGCCGTCGTCTACGTCGTGCTCGACCAGCTGCTCGAGCACGGCGGGTTCCGGCGGAAGCGCCACAGCCGAGGAGGCGCCGCCGGCGGGACCGGGCTCGGCATCGCACTCGGCGCGCTGCTCGACGGCGTGCCCGAGACGGCCGTGCAGGGCGTGAGCCTCACCGGCGGCGGATCGCTGAGCGTGGCGATCCTCGTGGCGGTCGTCATCTCGAACATCCCCGAGGGCATGTCGAGCACCGCCGACCTCAAGTCGTCGGGGCGCTCGGCCGGCTACGTCTTCGGCCTCTGGTCGGGCATCGCCGTCGTCTGCGCGCTCTCGGCCCTCGGCGGCTACGCGCTGCTCGGCTCCGTCGCCGAGGGCGGGCAGTCGTTCGTCATGGCGTTCGCCGCCGGCGCGATCCTCGCGATGATCTGCGACACGATGATCCCCGAGGCGTTCCGCAGGACGCAGACGCTCACCGGACTCGTGACGGTGGTCGGCTTCATCGCGAGCTACGCGGTTCACGAGCTCGGCTGAGGCGGGGCAGGCGGCCGACCCGCGCCTCCTCGGGATCGGTCCCCCGTTCTCACGGGAACGACACACGTCGGCTGCGATCCGGGCCGCCTACCGTGGCGCCTGGCACGCGAGTGCCCCGAGAGGAAGGACCACCATGAAAGCAGTCGTCTGGCACGGCATCGGAGACATCCGACTCGACGAGGTCGCCGACCCCGCGATCATCGACCCCACCGACGCGGTCGTCCGCATCACCCGCAGCGCCATCTGCGGCACCGACCTGCACTTCGTCCGCGGCACGATGGCGCCCATGACCGAGGGGACGATCCTCGGGCACGAGGCCGTCGGCGTCGTCACCGAGGTCGGCGACGATGTGCGCGGCTTCAGCCCCGGCGACCGCGTCGTCATCAACTCGACCGTCTCGTGCGGCAGCTGCCGGTACTGCCGGATGGGGCAGACGGCGCAGTGCGACGTCGCCAACCCGAACGGCCCCGACGCCGGCACGTGCTTCTTCGGCGGGCCCGCCTCGACCGGGCCGGTGAACGGCCTGCAGGCCGAGCAGGTGCGCGTGCCGTTCGCGCAGAACACGATGCACCGGCTGCCCGACACGGTCAGCGACGAGCAGGCGATCCTGCTGAGCGACATCTTCCCGACGGGCTGGTTCGGGGCGGAGCTCGCCGGGGTCACCCGCGGCGACGTCGTCGCCGTCTTCGGGGCGGGCGTCGTCGGCCAGTTCGCCATCGCGTCGGCGTTCCAGCAGGGGGCGAGCCGCGTGCTCGTCGTCGACCGCGAGCCCACCCGCCTCGCGCAGGCCCTCGCCCAGAACGCCGAGATCGTGGACTTCGACGAGGAGGACCCCGTCGAGACCATCAAACGCCTGACGGGCGGGGTGGGCGTCGACGCCGTGATCGACGCCGTCGGCGTCGACGCGCAGCACGCCGCGCACGGGCCGGCGGCCCCCGACGACGCGACGGCCGCCGAGTTCGCGGCCGAGGTCGAGCAGGTCGCCCCCGACGCGGACCCCACGGGCGACCAGTGGGTTCCCGGGAACGCACCGACGCAGGCGCTGCGGTGGGCCGTCGAGGTCGTCGCGAAGTACGGACGCATCGGGGTCATCGGCGTCTACTCGCCGACCGTCACCTCGTTCCCGTTCGGCGAGGCGATGCTGAAGAACCTCACCATCCGCATGGGCAACTGCGACCACCACGCGGTGACGCCGCCGCTCATCGACCTCGTCGCCTCGGGCCGGTTCGACCCGACGGCGTTCATCACCGAGCACGAGGGCGTCGCATCGGCCATCGAGGCCTACGAGGCGTTCGATCGACGCGAGCCGGGCTGGCTGAAGGTCGAGCTCGTCGCGTCGTAGGGCCCCGGGCGCGGGACGTGGTGTGATGGCCGAGGAGGCGCGGGTCGACCGCGCCCCTCCACCACCCGACAGTGAGGCGCACGCCATGACCACCACCGCTCTCGTCGCCGGCGCCACCGGCGATCTCGGTCACCGGATCGTCCGCGAGCTGCTCGCCCGCGACGTCCGGGTCCGCGTGCTCACGCGTCCGGGCGGCGGCGCCGCCTCCGCGCGGTTCGGCGACGACCCGCGCGTCGACGTCGTCACCGCCGGCTACGACGACCACGAGTCTCTGACGGCGGCCGTCTCGGGGGCCGACGTCGTCGTGTCGGCCGTCAGCGGGACCCGCCCCGTGATCGTCGACGCGCAGCGAGCGCTCCTCGCGGCGACGGTCGCCGCGGGCGTGCCGCGCTTCATCCCGTCCGACTACTCGGCGGACTACCGGCGCATCACGCCCGGCACGAATCGCAACTTCGACCTGCGCCGCGAGTTCGCCGCCGAGGTCGACGCCGCACCCGTCCGGGCGACGTCGATCCTCACGGGCATGTTCGCCGAGCTCCTCACCGGCGACGCCCCGATGATCCTGTCGGGTCGCCGGCTCGTCCTCTTCTGGTCGTCGGCCGACCAGGTGCTCGACTTCACGACGAAGGACGACGTCGCGCGGGTCACGGCCCTCGCGGTGCTCGACGACGGCGCCCCGCGCGTCGTCGAGATGGCGGGCGATCACCTGTCGGCCCGCGATGTGGCGCGCATCATGACCGAGGTGACCGGCGCCTCCCACCGGGTTCAGTGGGCCGGCACGGCCGGGACGCTCTCGGTGATGAGCCGGATCGGCAGGCTGCTGTCGACGGACCGCGACGCGACGTTCCCGGCCTGGCAGGGGATGCAGTACTTCGTGAGCATGTTCAGCGGCGAGGCGCAGCTGCGGCACGTCGACGACGAGCGGTACGGCGTGCTCGATTGGACGCACGTCCGCGACGTGCTGGCGGCGCACGTCGCCGCGACGGGCGGAGCGGGGTCGGGGTCGGGGTCGGGGTCGGCCTAGGGTCGGGCTCGCCGTCCGACCCGGGGATGCTCGGGGCGGGCTGCGACGGCCGTCACGCGAGGCAGTGCGCCATGATCGCCTGCTGCACCGGCAGGAGCGACGCCTTGAAGCCGTGGCCGACGAACGCCGGGTGGTCGATCGCGTCGGCGGCGACCTCGCGCCCGCGGACGAACGGCGGGCACGGGTTCAGACGGACGCCCTCGGGCGCCGTGTCGAGCAGCGCGGCGGTGATCCGGTACGGCGCGAGCTGCTCGGCGTGGGCGCCCGGCCCGTCGGTGAGGACGACGTCGGCGGATCGGATGGCCGTCTCGAGGTCGTCCGTCGTGCGGGCGCCGGGCGACGCGAGCCCCGTCGGGCAGCACTGCACGAGGTCGAGGTGCAGCAGCCGTGCCGCCTCGTGCCAGGCGCGCGAGATGTTGCCGTCCGCCCCGACGAACAGGAACCGGGTCGACTCGAGCCCGCCCCGCAGCCGCCGGAGCGACCAGAGGTCGGAGAGCACCTCGCACGGGTGGTTCCGATCGGTCATGGCGTTGACGATCGGGAGGGTCCCGGCGTCGGCGAGCCCCTGCACGACGGCGAGGTCGGGGTGGCGGACGACGACGATGTCGGCCCAGGCGTCGAGGTAGGCGGCGACGTCGCCGAGCGCCTCGGCCTTGTCGAGCGTCGTGTCCGGCAGCACGATCGGCTGGAGCCCCATGAGCGCCGCACCCCGTTCGAACGTCACGCGGGTGCGCAGACTCGTCGCGGGGAAGAACATCACGGCGCAGCCCGTCGTCACGGGCCCTCGACCGTCGCGGTAGGCGTCGGCCAGGGCGAAGACCTGCTCGACGTCGGAGGGGGCCCAGTCGTCGAGCGTGATGAGAGATCGCATGCTGCCACCGTACGAGACGCCGGAGCACGGCAGAGGCCGAGGAGGCGCGGTGCGGCCGTCAGGGGCGCGGCACCGCGTCGAGGGGGTTGGCCCGGGCCCGGGCGGGCAGCCCCGCGCGGACGGACCGACCCGCCTCCGACGCGGGCTTGCGATGAGCCTGCGCGGCGGCGAGCGTCGCGAACTCGTCACCGAAGCCGTCGCGGGGCAGCCGTTCGACGACCGCCGCGACGAAGCCGCGCTCCCAGTCGCCGGGGGCCGCCCCGCTCACGTCGAGGCTCGTGGCCCGCTCGAGAAGATGACCCTCGACGTCGAGCTCGGCGGCCACGGACGGCCACATGTGGCGTTCGATGATCTCGGCCACGCGCCTCCCCCGCTCGTCGTCCCAGCCCGCTCCCGCCGCGAACACCCGCGCGACGTCGGCACCGGCCCGCTCGAACGGCACCGTGTGGCTGTCGAACGACGGCGACAGCCCCAGGTCGTGCAGCATCGACGCCACCCAGAGCAGTTCGCGATCGACGCCCAGGCCCTCGGAGTCGCCCAGCGCGGCGGCGAAGGCGAACGACCGGAGGCTGTGAGCGGCGAGGGCCGGCGAGGCGTGCGCGGAGACGACGGCGAGGGCACGCGCGGCGACGGGCGTCGGAGGGGTGAGCAGGCGGTCGAGATCCCGGGAGTCCGTCATGGTGGGGAATCTACGAGTGGACGCATCGCGCCACCAGTGGCAGTCTGGCCACGGTTGCTCGAGAAGCTGCCAACCCCGCGTCGTCTGGAGCCCTCGTGACCGCCACCGCCCCTTCTCGGCCCCTCCCCCGGCATCCGACGCCGCCGGCCGGGCTCGTCGTCGCGACCCTCGTGGCCGACGGCGTCGCCCCGTTCGAGTTCGGCGTGCTCTGCGAGGTCTTCGGACTCGACCGCTCGGCCGACGGCGGACCGACGTTCGACCACCGCGTCGTGACCGAGCACCCCGGCGTGATCCGCACCAATCAGGGCTTCGGCATCACGGTCGACCTCGACCTGTCGGCGGCCGCCGACGCCGACGTGATCTGCGTGCCCGCGCTCGCGGACCACGGCTCGCTGTCGCCGGCCGTCCGCGATCTGCTCGTGGCCGCCGAGGCCCGCGAAGCCTGGCTGATCAGCGTCTGCAGCGGCGCCTTCGTGCTCGCCGAGGCCGGCCTGCTCGACGGGCGCCGGTCGACCACGCACTGGCTGCACTCCGATCGTCTGCAGGCCGAGCACCCGGGCACCACCGTCGACGCCGACGTGCTCTTCGTCGAGGATCGCCGCGTGATCACGAGCGCCGGCACCGCCGCCGGCATCGACGCGTGCCTCCACTTCGTACGGCGGGTGCACGGCGCGGCGGCGGCGAACGTGATCGCCCGACGCATGGTCGTGCCCGCGCACCGCGACGGCGGGCAGAGCCAGTTCATCGAACGGCCGATGCCGGTGGAGGCCGACTCGTCGCTCGCCCCCCTGACCGACTGGATGCTCGCCCACCTCGACCGCGACCTGCCGGTCGAGGTCCTGGCCGCGCGGGCGCACATGTCGCCGCGCACGTTCGCCCGCCGCTTCAAGGCCGAGCTCGGGACGACGCCGGCCGCTTGGCTGACGTCGCAGCGCCTCCTGCGATCGCAACGGCTGCTCGAGAGCACCGGCCTCGGACTCGACGCCATCGCCGGCGAGGTCGGGTTCGGGTCGGCGGCGGTGCTGCGGCACCACTTCGGACGCGTGCTGGGGACGACGCCGCGCTCGTACCGGGCGATGTTCGCCGGCCCGGACGAGCTGGCCGAGCTGGCGCGCGCGTAGGTCTTAGGTGGGAGGCGCCGAGCGGGTCGGGAGGCGCGGGGCGGGTCGGGAGGCGTCGGCCGGGTCAGCAGGCGCCGGGCGGGTCAGCGGGCGCCGGCCGGGTCAGCGGGCGGCGCGGCTCCGCAGCCTGCGGGCGAAGAACGCCAGGGCGAGCCCCAGCGCCACGAGCACGGCGGCGAGGCCGCTGACGATCTGGCCGACGGGGTAGGCGGCCGGGACGCCGAGCGTGACGAGCCCGATCGCGAAGCGGACGATGGCGAGCACGCCGCCGGCGCTGAGCAGCAGCGACGTGAGGCGAGCGCTCGTCTGCGAGCTGCGCACGCCCCGGACGACGTGCGGCAGCAGCAGCGCGAAGAGGTACGCGGGGTAGGCGGTCGCCACCGTCGAGTAGAGCCGCACGACCCCCTGGTCCAGGTCGAGGGCGAGATCGGCCGCACGCCCCGTCGGCTCGGATGCGACGAAGAGCGCCACCTCGACGACGAACACCCCGACGAAGACGAGCGCCCCGGGCGGTCCCGAGACGAACCGCAGCGTGCGGGGCGCGTCGTAGGCCCGGGCGACCTGCGTGCCGGCGAGCAGCAGGCCGGTGAAGAGCAGCAGCTTGGCGAGCAGGTCGGTCGCGTTCTCGAACGGCAGGACGCCGTCGACGGCCCGGTAGACCTCGGGCGTGATCAGCGCGAAGGCCAGGGCGATCGCGAAGGCCGACGCCACGACGAGCGGGTTGCGCCCCCTGATCGCCCCCGGGAGGCGTGTGAGGGCCAGGGCCGCCAGTACGGCGACCACGAGGAATGCGATGGTCATGTCACCCCAGGGTGTCTTGGATTCGGTGCGCCTGCTCGGTGTCGGCCGCGAGACGCCTCGCCTCGCGTTGCGCCGCGGCGAGACGATCGGCGACCAGGTCGTTCAGGTCGACGTCCGAGAGGCGCGTCAGCGCGTCGGATCTCGCGCCGCGCCTCCATCCTGCCTCCTCCAGTGTGAGGACACCTGCGGCGGCGAGTCCGCCCGTCCACGAGGTGCCGGCGATGCGGGCGATCTCGACCAGCTGCGACGGGCGCAGCTTCGAGGCGCTGATGGCCGCCGAGACGTTCGAGGGGGCCATGCGCCAGCGCTCGGCGAGGGTGGCGCGGAGGCCCCCGGGGTCGATCGCGTCGATCCACTGCCGCACCGAGCCGGGGAGGGGCGGGTCGGCCATGCCGCGGACGCCCGAGAGAGCGGCACGCGCACCCGGGGCCTGCCGGTCGAGCAGCACGACGAGGGCGTCGGCGAGCTCGACCTGCGCGAGGACCTCGGCGGGGGTCGGCTCGATCGCCGGACCCCGGAGGTCGGCGTAGCGGTCGAAGGCGGTCAGCGCGTCGACGGGGGCGACGCCGGCGACCCGGGCCGCGGCGACGATCTGCGCTTCGGGCACCCGACCGCGGAGCAGCTGCGCCTGCAGCGTGCTGCGGCTGACGCCGAGGGCGCGGGCGAGGGGGAGGGCGGCGGCGGGGAGGCCGACGGACGCGGCCCAGGCTCGGAACTCGCCGGAGGGGACGGACATGCACGTCTCCTCTCGAGTCGTCGCGGGGGTCGATGCCGGCGGCCTGCGGAGCCCGTGTGCGCACTCTGACCACCCGAGAGTGACGGACTTCTGTCATTCTCGCAGGATCTATGTATTCTTGACACCGGGGAAGCGCCGCGCACGGTCGACTGCCAGGGCATCAAGAGGGGTGCGTCACGGGGGTGACGGCTCGACGACTGCCGCCGAGCCTACGACGGGCGGGCCGTGCGCGGGCGCTCCTGCCCGGCCCGCGCCTCCTCGGCCTGCCGCTCGCCGCACGCCGCCTCCGCGCGCCGTCTCCGCCTGCCGTCTCCGCCCGCCGCGCTGCGTCCGCGGTATGGACGCCGTCGCCGACGGCGACGCCCTTGACAGCCGCACTCGCGCCTCCTAGGTTCATTACTCAAGTAACGAACCTATGAAGAGGAGGTGCGCATGTTCGACGAGTCGGGTCCGATCTTCGTGCAGCTCGCCGACCAAATCGAGCGACGTGTGCTCGACGGCACCTACCCCGAAGACGAGCAGGTGGCCTCGACCAACGAGTTCGCCGCGTTCCACCGCATCAACCCGGCGACGGCGGGCAAGGCCGTCAATCTGCTCGTCGACCGGGGGATCCTCTACAAACGCCGGGGTGTCGGCATGTTCGTCGCCCCCGGCGCCCGTGAACGCCTGAGCGAGCAGCGGCGCGCCGCCTTCGCCGCCGAGTACGTGCGCCCCCTGATCCGCGAGGCCGCCGCCCTCGGGATCGACCTCCCCACCCTCGTCACCCTGATCGAACAGGAGAGAAGCTGATGAGCATCGCGATCGAGATCACCGATCTGCACCGCCGCTACGGCTCGACCACCGCTCTCGACGGCGTCTCGTTCGCCGTCGAGGAGAACACCGTCTGCGGTCTCCTCGGCCGCAACGGAGCCGGCAAGACCACCCTCATGGCCCACATCGCGGGGCAGGAGCGACCGTCAGGAGGCGCGGTGCGCGTCTTCGGACACGACCCGGTCGACGACGCGACGGTCCTGTCGCAGACGTCGTTCATCCGCGACGATCAGCGCTACCCCGACGACTTCCGGCTGTCGCACCTGCTCTCGATCGCCCCGGCCTTCCACCGCCGGTGGGACGCCGGGCTCGCGGCCTCGCTCGTCTCGGACTTCCGCCTGCCGACCAAGCTCGCCATCAAGAAGATGTCGCGGGGCCAGGCATCGGCGGTCGCCATCGTCGTCGGGCTCGCCTCCCGCGCACCGCTGACCATCTTCGACGAGCCGTATCTCGGTCTCGACGCCACCGCCCGGCAGGTCTTCTACGACCGCCTCCTCGAGGACTACGCCGAGCACCCCCGCACGATCCTGCTCTCGACCCACCTCATCGACGAGATGGAGCCGCTGCTCGAGAGGGTCGTCGTGCTCGACCGCGGACGCGTCCGGCTCGACTGCGACGTCGACGAGGCGCGAGCGTCGGCCTTCGCCGTCGCCGGGACCACCCGGGCCGTGCAGGCCTTCGTCGCCGACCGCCGCACCCTGTCGACCCACGTGATCGGCGGCCTGATGACGGCCACGGTCGACGGGCCGGCCGACGACCGCGTGCGGGAGGACGCCGACCACGCGGGCGTCGAGCTCTCGAGCGTCTCGCTGCAGCAGGTCGTCGCCGCCGTCGGCTCGGACTCGGACTCGCACGCCGGCGCCGGCGCCGCACTCACCGCGGCGGTCGCCGCCGACCCCGAAGGAGCCCGGTCATGACCACCCTGCCCGCCACCGACGCCTCGCGCGTCCCCGCCCGCGAGTCGAGCCGTGTGCTGGCCGTCACCCGGCTGCACTTCGTCCGCCGCCTCGGCCTGCTGGTCGTGCCGCTGATCATCACGGTGGTCGTCGTCCTCGTGACGATCGTCATCCAGATCGCCATCCAGCGCGCCATGGCGGCGACGCCGGAGGACTTCGCCCCGGGCGCCCGCATGAACCCCGCCGTCGCGTGGGCGCAGAGCGGCTACTTCATCGCCCTGGGGGTCTCGACCGTCGCGACGGCGTTCCCCCTCGCGGCGTCCCTCGGCACGACCCGCCGCGACTTCGCCCTCGGCACGACGCTCGCGCACCTGCTGGCGTCGCTCTACATCACGGCGGTCTTCGTCGCGCTGCTCGGCATCGAGCTCGTCACCGACCACTGGTTCGGCGGCTTCTACGTCTTCGACGTCGACCTGCTGGGGGCCGGCGACCCGGTGAGGTTCGTGGCGACGGTGTTCGTCGGCTCGCTGCTGTGCTTCTCGATCGGCTCGGTGTTCGGCGCCTCGTGGCTGCGCTTCGGTCCGCGGGGGCCGTTGGCCATCAGCCTCGGCACGGCGCTGGTGCTGGCCGGGGGCGTGCTGCTCGCGGTGCCGTCGTTCGGCGCCCTCGCCGAGGCGTTCCGGCCCTGGTGGGTCGCCGTCGCCGCGGTCGCCCTGATCGCGCTGTCGATCGGCGGGACGTTCGCGTTCCTGCGGCGGGCGTCCGCTCGGTAGTCGACCCGCGCCTCCTCGGCCCGCCGCTACTGGAAGCTCAGGGTGTCGTCGGAGTCGATCGTCATCGCGTAGCTGACCGTGAACGGGACGTCCTCGTCGATCGTGTACACCGAGCCGTCGAACAGCGACTGCGCCTGGACGACCAGATGCGCGGTGCCCGGCGCCTCGTCGACGAGCCACTGGCCCGGCGTCGACGACGACGGGACGACCGTCACGGCCGGGTGGTCGACGATCGACCAGACGGGCTCGTCGACGATGCGGTCGTCGACCGGACGACCGAACGGGCAGCCGGCCGGCAGCAGCACCTTCTGCGTGACGCACGACTCGTCGAGCTGCCGGTCGAGCTGCCGCTGCAGGACGGCCGCGAAGGAGGCGCGGGGCCGGATGTCGACGGCCGCCGCCGTCGTCGACGCGACGCCGAGGGCGCTCACCTCGACCGGGTCGGCGTGCAGGTAGGTGCTGTCGTGCGAGAGCTCGAAGCGCGACGGAGCGAGGACCGTGAACCTCGTCGCCACGTCGCCGCCCGTGGTCGTGATCTCGCGGCCGTCGACCTCGAAGCGGGCGTCGTTGCGCGGAGTCACGTCGATGGTCGCCGTGGGCTTCTGAGCGAAGCTCCACTGCCGGAAGACGAGGAACCTCGTGCCCGCCTCGCGCACCACGAACTGCGACTCGCCGGCCACCCCGTCGAGCGTGTACGCGAGCGTCACGGTGCGGGTGCCGTCGCCGAGCGGCAGCTCGGACACCTCGCGCACGTCGTCGAGGCCGCCGAGCGACGGGACCTCGAGCAGGCTGTCGTCGAGGTCGTCGGTGACCTCGACCCCGGCCAGGGTGAGGGCGCTCGACACGTCGCCCCGGTCGACGGCGTCCATGTAGCCGCGGGCGAAGCCGCCGGCGCTGTAGACGGTCGCGTTCAGCGCGGCGACGGTCACGACGAAGGCGACGACGACGAAGAGGGCCGCGCCTCCCCAGATCGCGACGAAGGGCCATCTCCGTGAGGCGGGTCTCTTCTCCCCCACAGCAGAAGACATGCCCACAGCATAGGTGGACGCGGGTCACGGGAAGCCGTGGACCCGAGGAGGCGCGGGTAGATTGGATCCGCTCCCCGCGCCTCCTCGGCTCCCCCGAGTCCCGTCGAAAGGTCCCGCCCGCTCGTGCCCGTCGCCCTCTCCGCCGAACAGCAGGCCGTGTTCGACGCCATCGAGAACACGCGCGAGCACATCTTCGTCACCGGCCGCGCGGGCACCGGCAAGTCGACGCTGCTGAACCACCTGTCGTGGAACACCGAGAAGCAGGTCGTCATCTGCGCTCCGACGGGTGTGGCCGCGCTGAACGTCGGCGGTCAGACGATCCACTCGCTGTTCCGGTTGTCGATCGGCCTGATCGCCGATCACGACATCGACCAGAAGCCCGAGCTGCGCAAGCTGCTCAACACGATCGACACCCTCGTGATCGACGAGGTGTCGATGGTCAACGCCGACCTGATGGACGCCATCGACCGGTCGCTGCGCCAGGCGCGTCAGCGCAGGTCCGAGCCGTTCGGCGGCGTGCAGGTCGTGCTGTTCGGCGACCCGTACCAGCTGCCGCCGGTGCCCGGCGACGCCGAGGAGCGCGCGTACTTCCGAGACAACTACCGGTCGATGTGGTTCTTCGACGCCCACGTCTGGAACGACGCGGCTCTGCGCATCTACGAGCTGGCGTTCATCCACCGGCAGACCGAGGGCGACTTCAAGGAGATGCTCAACGCCGTGCGGCACGGCCGGGTCACGGGCGAGATCGCCGGTCACCTGAACGCCGCCGGCGCCCGGCCCGTGCCGCCCGACGCCGACGCGATCACCCTCGCCACCCGCAACGACACCGTCAACCGCATCAACAAGCTCGAGCTCGAGCGGCTGCCCGGCAAGGTGCTGACCGCCAAGGCCGAGGTCAGCGGCGAGTTCGGCGGCCGGTCGTTCCCCGCCGACGAAGCGCTCGAGCTGAAGCGCGGGGCGCGCGTGATGTTCCTGCGGAACGACAGCGACCAGCGCTGGGTCAACGGCACCACGGGCACGGTGACGAAGGTGCGCGACACCGTCTTCGTCGAGGTCGACGGCGAGGAGCACGAGGTGCAGCCGGCCGTCTGGGAGAAGTACAGCTACAGCTACTCGCAGTCCACGAAGCAGCTGCGGAAAGACGTCGTGGCCGAGTTCACGCAGTTCCCGCTGCGGCTGGCCTGGGCCGTGACGATCCACAAGTCGCAGGGCAAGACGTACGACAGCGCCATCGTCGACCTCGGATCACGGGTGTTCAGCGCGGGGCAGACGTACGTGGCGCTGAGCCGCATCACGTCGCTCGACGGGCTGTATCTGTCGCGTCCGCTGCGACCCGCCGACATCATCGTCGACCTCGACGTGCGGCGGTTCATGAGCCAGGCGACGCGGGTGCCGGCGATCCACGCGGCGGCGGACGCCGCCGGGGCCGGTGCCGAGGCCGCGGGCGAGTAGCGGGGCCGACTGCGGACGACCGGCTGCTCGCCGCTGCTGCCGGCTGCTGGCCGGTGCCCGCCGACTGCTGGCCGATGGCCGCTGTCAGGCGGCGGCGGCGGCCTTGGCGGCGGCGAGCTCGACGAAGAGCTCGGTGCTGAACCGGTACGCGACGGCGACCTCGTCGAGCACCCGCTCGCGCGCCTCCGGGCTCCAGTCGACGGAGTCGAGCTGCCGCCGGTAGGTGGACTTGAACTCCTTCGGGGCGGCGATCTCGGCGAACAGGAAGAACCCGACGCCGTTGGTGTCGAACCCGAACTGGCGCTGCATGAGGCCGCGGATCAGCTGCCCGCCCGAGAGGTCGCCGAGATACCGCGTGTAGTGATGGGCGATGAATCCGCCGACCCACTCGGACGCCGCGCGGATCCGGGCGCAGTAGTCGCTCGTGACCTCGAGCGGGCGGATCCGCGACCGCCAGTCGTCGCCGAGCAGGAACTCCAGATCGGCCGTGATGGCCGGCAGCCGGGTCAGCGCCGGCGACAGGAACGGTGCGGCGACGGCGTCACCGGCGAACCGGGCCGCTGCGGTCTCGAGCGCCTCGTACACGAACCAGTGCTGGGCGAGCATCTCGATGTAGTCGTCACGCGTGCCGCGACCCGTCATGAGGTCGGCCATGAACGTGCAGCCGATGTCGCCGGTGGCGCTCGACGCCGAGGTGCGCTCTCGCAGGGCCTGCGAGAAGGGGATGACGACGGACATCGGGCCCCTCCGTTCCGTGAGTCGGTTAGGTGACCCTAACCATAGCGAGGGAGGCGCGCGAGGGCCATGGGGTTCGGCGAAACGTCAGCAGACGGCGAGGAGTCGGACGGGTGCGGGGCGGTGCGGTGCGTGCGGTGCGGGGGTGCGGTGTGGGGTGGCGGGGGTGGCCGGCGTGGCGGCGGTGGCGCAGGTGGCGGGCTGCGGGGGATGTCGACGCCGAACGGCTATCACGCATGTGTGCGTGATAGCCGTTCTGACGCGGTCACATCCGCCGGGCCCGAGGGGGCCAGGCGAGTGCCTGCGAGGCGGCCGGCGCCGGCGGCCTGGACCGACGACACCGACCCTCCGAGGAGGCGCGGTCTACTTCTCGGACGTCATCCCGCGACGTCGACGCACCGCGGCGCCGACGAGGAGCGCGATCCCGGCGAGCAGCGCCAGGCCTCCGATCGTCAGAGGCACCGTCGACTCGGAGCCGGTGAAGGCCAGGTCGCCGCCCGTTCCGGAGTCCGAACCGGAGCCGGAGCCGCCGTCGAAGCCGTCGAAGCGGTCGGTCACGGGCACGACGGGGGTCGGCGAGTCGGACGGAGCCGGCACGACGGGAGTCGGCGAGTCGGACGGAGCCGGCACGACGGGAGTCGGCGAGTCGGACGGAGCCGGCACGTCAGGAGTCGGCGAGTCGGACGGAGCCGGCACGTCAGGAGTCGGCGAGGGAGCCGGCACGTCGGGCGTCGGCGCGGGGCTCGGCGCGGGCGACGGAGCGGGCGACGGAGCGGGCGACGGAGCGGGCGACGGGCCGGGGCTCGGCGCGGGGCTGGGCGCCGGCGAGGGGCCAGGGTTCGGGTTGGGCACCGGCACGACCGCCGCCTCGTCGACGTCGATCGTGTACTCGACGCTGTCGGACGGGTTCTCGCCGTTGTCGGCGACGATCGTCACCGTGGTGCTGCCGGGCGTGGTCGGCGTGCCCGAGATGACACCGGAGTCCGAGTCGAGCGTGAGACCCGCGGGGAGCGTGCCGGCCGTCACCGTGAAGGTGGGCGCCGGGTTGCCCGAGGCGGTGACCTCGAACGAGTACGGAGTCCCCACGGTGCCGTCGGACGGGCTCTCGGAGGTGATCGTGGGGACGTTCGTCGCCGAGGGCGTGCCGGGAGCGGCGCAGCCCTGGGGGACGGTGATATTGGTCGTGTCGAGCGTGACGGCGCCCGTGCGGGCGAGGAGGCGCCCGATGACGGTCGCGCCGGTGGTCGTCGAGATGGACTGCTGCGCGAGGACCGTGCCGCGGAACTGCGCGGCGCTGCCGATCGTGGCCGAGCTGCCGACCTGCCAGAAGACGTTGCAGGCGCTGGCGCCGCCGGAGAAGGTCATGGTGGTCGCCGCCCCGATGGTCAGCGAGCTCGCCGCCTGGATGACGAAGACCGACTCCTCATCGCCGGCGAAGGCCAACGCGCCGGTGTCCGCGAGATTGATCGCGCCTCCCGAGTACACGCCGGGCGACAGCGAGCGGCCGTTCAGCTCGGAGATGCCGCTCTCCTGCGGGGTCAGGCTGCGCGCGACCCCGTAGGCGCTCGTGAGATCGGCCTTGGCCTGACGGGCCGGAGCGTTGTTCACCTGCTGCGTCCCGCCGACGATGACGCCCGGGCCGCCGGAGAAGCCCGTGACGGACGTCCCCGGGCTGAGGCCGATGCTGCCGCGCACGACGCTCGTGCCCGTGTTCGTGATGGTGGACCCGGCGAGGACCCCGTACGGCGCGGCCGTCCGGAGGTTCACCGGCCCGTCGATGATCGTGTCGGCCTGGGCCGCGCTGCCGCCGGCGACGGTGAGCGCTGCGGCGACGCCGAGCACCAGCGCCGTCCGGGCGAATGGGAGGAGGGACGTCGTGCGGGCCATGGAGGCACCTGACTGAGAAGAGGAGGCACCTGAGCACACGACCGGGCCGTGTCGGTGTTCCCCGTTAACTGAGGTCTACGGGGTCTCGACCGGGATGTCGACGCATTGTCCACCAGACGAACCGGGTGAGGACTACTCAAGGTCTACACCCAGCGGAGCGGCCCCCGAGCAGGGGCCGCCACGGCCGTTCGGGGGCCGTCACGGCGATTCGGGGGCCGGCGGTCGCGGCCGCGCGCCTCAGCGGCGGCGGTCGGCGCCGATCGCCGTCAGGAGCAGCAGCCCGCCGACCACGAGGTGCGTGATGTTGTCGGCGAGGTTCACGGCGAGGTAGTTGACCTCGGTGCCCTCGACGAAGAAGCCGACGATGCCGAAGACGACGTAGACGAGACCGACGACCGCGCCGAGCGAGCGGGCGGCCGAGACGCCCGACGTCCCGCCGAGGATCAGCGCGGCGCCGGCGAGGACCCAGATGACCGTGAGCGCCGGGTTGACGTTCCAGACGCCGAAGAGGGAGGCGCCGGTCGTGTCGAAGAACGAGCCCATGTCGGGCGCGAGGAATCCGCAGACCCCGAGCAGCAGCACGATCGTGCCGAGGGCGAGCGTGAGACCGCGGTTCGGCGACTCGCGGATGCTCGGGGCGGGAACGGTGCTGGTGGTGGTCATGCTGCGGCCTCCTGCGGATCTCTTCTCGGGCGGACGCCCGGCGTCCATCCAAGCACCCCCGGGAGGCGCGCGCGAGCCGGGCACGATCCCTCCCCATCCCCGGCCCCGCGGGCATCCGCCCCGGAACGCGGGCGCCGACCCGCCCGCGGGCGGACCAGGTGCCATGATCGGACGATGAGCCCCACCCCCCTCCGCCTCGTCGTCGCGGTCAACCCCTCCGCGTCGTTCGGGCGACGGAGCGACGTCGGCGCATCGGTCGTCTCGGCGCTGACCGCCGCCGGCCACGAGGTCACGCTGCTGCTGAAGGACTCGTTCGACGACCTCGTGACCGCTGCGCGCCGCGAGATCGCCGCCTCGCCCGACGCCCTCGTCGTCGTCGGCGGCGACGGCATGATGAACCTCGGCGCGAACCTCGTCGCCGGCACCGGCGTCCCCCTCGGGCTCGTGCCGACCGGCACCGGGAACGACATGGCCAGGGCCCTGGGGATCCCGCACGACGATGCGGAGTCGGCCACGCGCCTCCTCGTCTCGCAGCTCGACCGACCGGCCCGCGTCGTCGACGCCGGGCGCGTGACCCGGGGCGACGAGACGACCTGGTTCGCCTGCATGCTCTCGGCCGGGTTCGACGCGGTCGTCAACGAGCGCGCCAACCGCATGCGGCGCCCCCGGGGCCGCAGCCGGTACACCATCGCCCTGTACCTCGAACTGATCCGGCTCAAGCACCTGTCGTACCGCCTCGAGATCGACGGCGAGACGCTCGAGCTCGACGGCACCCTCGTCAGCGTCGGCAACGGCCGCTCGTTCGGCGGGGGCATCACCGTGCTGCCCGACGCCCTGGTCGACGACGGGCTGCTCGACGTGCTGGTCGTCGAGCGGCTGGGGAGGCTCGGGTTCCTGCGGCTGTTCGCGCA
This sequence comes from Frigoribacterium sp. Leaf172, assembly GCF_001424285.1. Taxonomy (NCBI): domain Bacteria; kingdom Bacillati; phylum Actinomycetota; class Actinomycetes; order Micrococcales; family Microbacteriaceae; genus Frigoribacterium; species Frigoribacterium sp. Leaf172. The sequence goes on from NZ_LMPB01000004.1 coordinate 158,963, forward strand.
GGTCGCCCGGGGCACGCACCTCGCCGATCCGCGCGTGCACGTGCACCGCGCACGGCGGGTCACGATCCACTCCGACGACGTCGCGGCCTTCGCCGACGGCGAGCGGATGGGGTCGCTGCCGGTGACCGTCGAGGTCGTGCCGGGCGCGCTGCGCGTCATCGCGCCCGCCTAGCGCGACACGGGTCGGAGGCGCGGCGCCGGCCGGGAGGCGCGGTGCGGCACCCGCTCGACACCGGCGGTTCACGTGCGCAACACCTGTGGTCCTTACCGTCGACGCGACCCCCGACGAAGGACCGTTCCCATGCGACCAGCCCGCCGCCCCTCCCCGCTCGACGCGACCCGCGCCTCCTCGGCTCCGCGCAGCCCGCGCACCCGTCGGACCGCCCTCGCCGGCGCCGCCGGTCTGACGGGGCTCGGCCTCGTGGCCCTCGCCGCCGTCGGGCCCGGCGCCACGACCGCCCCGGCCTCGGCCGCCGTCGTCGCCGCTCCCATCAGCTCGTTCGCCGACGCCGACGCGTTCTCGATGGCGCCGGTCGGCGGTTACGAGACGGGCGTCTTCGACGAGAGCGCCGCCGAGATCGTCGCCCACTACGCCGCCGGGCAGCGTCTGCTGGTCGTCAACGCCGCGGCCGCTCGCGTCGAGGTGCTCGACGTCGCCGATCCGACCACCCCGACGAAGCTCTTCGACCTGCAGACCACCGGCGTGCTCGCCGCCGACGGCTCGGTCGTGCCCGCCGACGCCGTCGCGAACTCCGTGGCGGTGCGGGCCGACGGACTCGGCGTCGTCGCCGTCGAGTCGAGCCCCAAGACCGACGCCGGCTGGATCGTCTTCTTCGACGCCGCGGGCGACGGCGACGCCCTCGGAGCCGTGCGCGTCGGCGCCCTGCCCGACATGGTCGCCTTCTCGCCCGACGGCACCCGCGTGATCGTCGCGAACGAGGGCGAGCCGGCCGACGACTACTCGGCCGACCCCGAGGGCGCCGTCAGCCTGATCGACGTCCCCGCCACCGTGGCGGTCCCGGCCCAGACCGCCGTGCGGACGGCGGACTTCCATGCGTTCGAAGCCGACGGCGCCACCCCCGTCGACCCCGCCGTGCGCATCTTCGGCGGGCGGGACGACGCCGGCACGGTGACCGCGGCCGACCCGCTGGTGCGCCCCGTGTCCGAGAACCTCGAACCCGAGTACGCCACGTTCTCGGCCGACGGCGCCACCGCGTGGGTCTCGCTGCAGGAGGCGAACGCGCTCGCCCTCGTCGACGTCGCCTCGGCGACCATCACCGACGTCGTGCCGCTCGGCACGGTCGACCGCTCGGTCGTGCCGTTCGACCCGTCCGACCGCGACGGCGTCGACGGCGGGCCGGCGGTCGCGATCGGCACCTGGCCGGTGCAGGGGTACCTCATGCCCGACACGATCGACAGCTACGAGGTCGACGGCGAGACCTACATCGTGACCGCGAACGAGGGCGACTCGCGCGACTGGTCGGCCTACAGCGAGGTCGCCCGGGTGAAGGACCTCGGCGACGACGGTCTCGCCCCCGTCTGCGACTCGATCGACCCGTCGCTGCTGACCGACGCCGGTCTCGGCCGCCTCAACATCACGACCGCCGACGGCCTCTCCGCCGACGAGAGCTGCTACGAGACGCTGTACACGTTCGGCGGCCGGTCGTTCAGCATCCTCGACGCGGGCGGAGCCTCGGTGTTCGACTCCGGCGACGCGTTCGAGCAGCTGCTCGCCGAGGTCGCCCCCGAGTCGTTCAACTCGAACCACTCCTCCACGGGCGTCGACGGCCGCAGCGACGACAAGGGCCCGGAGCCCGAGGGCGTCGCCCTGGGTGAGATCGACGGGCGGACGTACGCGTTCATCGGATTCGAGCGCGTCGGCGGGATCGCCGTGTACGACGTGACCGAGCCGACCCGCGCCTCCTTCACCGCCTACGTCAACAACCGCGACCTCGCCGTCTCGGCGGAGGACGAGATCGACGCCGGAGCCGACCCCGCCGACGTGCTGACCCGCGCCGGCGACCTCGGCCCCGAGGGTCTCGCCTTCATCTCGGCCGACGACTCGCCCACCGGCGAGCCGATGCTGGCCGTCGGCAACGAGGTCTCGGGCTCGACGACGATGTACGCCATCTCCGTGCCGACCGCGGCCGAGCCGACCACCCCGCCGGCCGAGCCGACCACGCCGCCGGTCGACCCGACCACGCCGCCGACCACCGAGCCGACCGCGACCCCCACGGCCCAGCCGGGAGACCCCGATGACGGCGGCACGATCGCGCCGGTCCCCGCTCCGACCGACGGCGCCGACGGCTCGGCCGACGGCATCGGCGGCTCGGACTCGGGATCGGGGCAGGACTCCGACCCGGCGGACGCAGGAGGCGCGGGTGACGACGGCGACGACGGTGCGCTGGCCTTCACCGGCTCCGACGCCGCGGGGCTCGCGGCGGGCGTCGGCGCCGCGCTGCTCGCCCTCGGAGCCGGGCTGCTGATGCTCGCTCGCCGGCACCGCGCCTCCTCGAAGTAGCCCCGTCGACCGGATCGGCGAACCTGAGTGTCTTCTGTGTTCGCCGATCCGGTTCCCATCCGATCGGGCGAGGGTGGCGAATCCTTTTCATCCCCACCGGGAATCACAGAAAAGGACCTGATCATGAACGCTTTCTCCCGCAAGAAGATCACCAAGGTCGGACTCGGCATCGTCGCCTCCGGCGCCTCGTGTTCTCCCTCGCC
>NZ_LMPB01000005.1:0-122104 GCF_001424285.1 Frigoribacterium sp. Leaf172
GCCCGAAGATCGTCATCCAGAACTACAAGAACAAGACCGGGTACAAGCGCCGCATGGGCTTCCGTGCCGACCTCACCCGCGTCAAGATCACCTCGATCAAGTAAGGGACACGGCTCATGGCACACAAGAAGGGCGCATCGTCCACCCGTAACGGCCGCGACTCCAACGCCCAGCGCCTCGGCGTGAAGCGCTTCGGCGGCCAGGTCGTCCTCGCCGGCGAGATCATNAAGGGCGCATCGTCCACCCGTAACGGCCGCGACTCCAACGCCCAGCGCCTCGGCGTGAAGCGCTTCGGCGGCCAGGTCGTCCTCGCCGGCGAGATCATCGTGCGCCAGCGCGGCACCCACTTCCACCCCGGCGCCAACGTCGGCCGCGGCGGCGACGACACCCTGTTCGCCCTCGCCCCCGGCTCGGTGGAGTTCGGCACCAAGGGCGGCCGCAAGGTCGTCAACATCGTCGCCGGCGCCTGAGCCTCGACCAGAGGCGCGGCGTCAGCTGCGACACACCGTATGGGCGAGCGTTGCTCGCCCATACGTGTTCGACCCGGGAGTCCATCCCCGGCCCCAGAGACTGAAATGACTGCACCCCATGGCCACATTCGTCGACCACGTCACCCTGCACCTGCGCGCCGGCAACGGCGGCAACGGCTGCGTGTCCGTCAAGCGCGAGAAGTTCAAACCCCTCGCCGGGCCTGACGGCGGCAACGGCGGGCACGGCGGAGACATCGTGCTGGTCAGCGACACCGGCGTCACGACCCTCCTCGGATTCCACCGCGCCCCGCACCGCTCGAGCGAGAACGGCGGCTTCGGCATGGGCGACCACCGCAGCGGCACGAACGGCGAGCTGCTCGAGCTGACCGTCCCGGTCGGCACGGTCGTCAAGAGCGAGGACGGCACCGAGCTCATCGACATGGTCGAGCCCGGCATGCGCTTCGTCGCCGCCCAGGGCGGCATCGGCGGACTCGGCAACGCGGCTCTGTCGTCGACCAAGCGCAAGGCCCCCGGCTTCGCGCTCCTCGGCACGCCCGGCTGGCAGGGCGACGTCCTGCTCGAGCTCAAGGTCGTCGCGGACATCGCCCTGGTCGGCTACCCGTCGGCCGGCAAGTCGAGCCTGGTCGCCGCTCTGTCGGCCGCCAAGCCGAAGATCGCCGACTACCCGTTCACCACGCTGCACCCCAACCTCGGCGTCGTCGAGTCGGGCGAGACGCGCTACACGGTCGCCGACGTCCCGGGGCTCATCGAGGGGGCCAGCGAGGGCAAGGGGCTCGGGCTCGAGTTCCTCCGCCACGTCGAGCGCTGCTCGGCCCTGCTCCACGTCCTCGACTGCGCGACGCTCGACCCGGGCCGCGATCCGCTGACCGATCTCGACATCATCCTCGGCGAGCTCGAGGCATACCCCGTCCCCGAGGGGCAGCTGCCGCTGCTCGAGCGTCCTCAGCTGATCGCCCTGAACAAGGTCGACGTGCCCGACGGCCGCGAGCTCGCCGACTTCGTCACCCCCGAGCTCGAGGCGCGCGGCTACAAGGTCTTCGAGATCTCCGCGGTCAGTCACGAAGGGCTGCGGAACCTCTCCTTCGCGCTGGCCGACGTCGTCGAGGCGAGCCGGGCCGAGATCGCCGCCCGACCCGCGCCTCCTCGACTCGTCATGCGTCCCCGCGCCGTCAACGAGAAGCCCTTCATCATCCGCGTCGAGGGCGGCACCTACGGCAACGTCTATCGGATCCTGGGCGAGAAGCCCGAGCGCTGGGTCGTGCAGACCGACTTCAACAACGAGGAGGCGGTGGGCTACCTCGCCGACCGGCTCAACACCATCGGCGTCGAGGACGCCCTGTTCAAGGCCGGGGCGCAGGCCGGCTCGACGGTCGTGATCGGGCCCGAGGGCGGCATCGTCTTCGACTGGGAGCCCACGCTGACCTCGACGGCCGAGCTGATGACCAGCGCCCGAGGCACCGACCCCCGACTCATCAAGAACGACCGGCCCACGCGCAACCAGCGTCGCGAGGAGTACTTCGAGCGCATGGACGCGAAGGCGGAGGCGCGTGCCGAGCTGCAGCGCGAGCGCGCCTCGGGCATGTGGACCGACGACGACGGGTTCCTCGTGAAAGAGGGCGACGACAAGGCATGAGCGACACGGCGTCGTCGTCGCCCCGCCGGGAGGGCGCCCGCGTGATCGACCGGGCCGGCATCGCGTCGGCTCGGCGCATCGTCGTGAAGGTCGGCTCGTCGTCGATCAGCGGCGACAACGCCGGTCAGATCGATCCGCTCGTCGACGCCCTGGCTGCGGCCTACGGACGCGGCGCCGAGATCGTCCTCGTGTCGTCGGGAGCCATCGCGACCGGCATGCCCCATCTGCGACTCGACGCGCGGCCGACCGATCTCGCGACGCAGCAGGCGGCGGCCGCCGTGGGGCAGAACGTGCTCATCTACCGGTATCAGCAGAGCCTGCGCCGGTACTCCATCGTCGCCGGGCAGGTGCTGCTCACCGCGGGCGACATCCAGAACCCGACGCACCGCAGCAACGCCCAGCGGGCGATGTCGCGACTGCTCGACCTGCGGATCCTGCCCATCGTCAACGAGAACGACACGGTCGCGACACAGGAGATCCGCTTCGGCGACAACGACCGCCTCGCCGCCCTCGTCTCGAAGCTGATCGGCGCCGACGCCCTCGTGCTGCTGAGCGACGTCGACGCGCTCTACACGAGGCCGCCCCACGAGGCCGGGGCCGTCAAGATCGTCGACGTCCCCTTCGGCGACGAGCTGCGCGGCGTGACGTTCGGCGACGTCGGCGCCGCAGGGGTCGGCACGGGAGGCGCGGGCACGAAGGTCGCCGCCGCGCGCTACGCGGCCGAGGCGGGCACGCCGGTGCTGGTGACCTCGACCGCGAACGTCGCCCGGGCGCTCTCGGGCGACGACGTGGGCACGTTCTTCGAGGCCGTCGGACCGTAAGATCGACCCCATGTCAGCCCGAGAAGCCGTCGTCCCCTCGTTCGATGACAAGGTGACCGCGGCGAAACGGGCGGCGTCGGCGCTGGCGACCTCGACCGCCGACGCGAAGAACGCGGCTCTCCGGGAGATCGCCGCCGCGATCGTCGCCGCCGAGGACCGGATCACCGCCGCCAACGAGCTCGACCTCCGGGCGGGTGCCGAGGCCGGGCTGTCGGACTCCCTGCGCGACCGACTCCGACTCGACGGCGACCGGCTGCGCGCCCTGGCCGCGGCGACGGAGCTCGTGGCGACCCTCGTCGACCCGGTCGGCGAGACCGTCCGCGGGCGCGTGCTGCCGAACGGGCTGCGGCTCGACCAGGTCAGGGTGCCGTTCGGCGTCGTCGGAGCCATCTACGAGGCCCGGCCGAACGTGACCATCGACATCGCCGCGCTCGCCCTCAAGAGCGGCAATGCGGCGGTGCTCCGGGGCGGCAGCGCAGCGCAGCGCACGAACGCCGTGCTGGTGGAGGTCGTGCAGGAGGCGCTGGTGCGGTCCGGTCTCCCCGCCGACGCCGTCGTCACCGTCGACGAGTTCGGTCGTGACGGGGCGGCCCGGCTGATGACCGCGCGCGGACTCATCGACGTGCTCGTGCCTCGGGGGAGCGCGGAGCTCATCCGGACCGTGGTGGAGCAGTCCACCGTGCCGGTGATCGAGACCGGTGCGGGCGTCGTCCACGTGTTCCTCGACGCGTCGGCAGACGCCGCGATGAGCGTCGACATCGTCCTCGACGCCAAGACCAGCCGACCGAGCGTCTGCAACGCGCTCGAGACGCTGCTGGTGCACGCCGACTCGGCCGAGCGGCTGCTGCCCGTCGTCGTCCCGGCCCTGCGGCGGGCCGGGGTCACGGTCCACGGCGACGCCCGCACGAGCGCCCTCGTCGCCGACGTCGTGCCGGCGACGGACGACGACTGGGCTGCGGAGTACATGAGCCTCGACCTGGCGGTCGCCGTCGTCGACGACCTCGACGCGGCGATGTCGCACATCCGCCGCTGGTCCACGGGGCACACCGAGAGCATCGTCACGGCCGATCTCGTCAGCGCCGAGCGCTTCCTGGCCGAGGTCGACAGCGCCGTCGTCATGGTCAACGCCTCGACGCGCTTCACCGACGGCGGCGAGTTCGGCTTCGGAGCCGAGGTCGGGATCTCCACCCAGAAGCTCCACGCGCGCGGGCCCATGGGCCTCGGCGAGCTGACGAGCACGAAATGGGTCGTGCGCGGCAGCGGTCAGGTGCGCGGCTAGACTGGCCCGGATCGTCCTCTCGAAACGGAGTACCCATGCTCGACGTCACCCTCCTCGCCGCGGCCCACGAAGAACTCGCGCCCCTGCTGGCGCCCCCGGTCGTGATCTCGCTGGTGTTCGGCGTCTTCTTCCTGTTCCTCGGGTACGTCGTGTGGAGCTACCGCGACGTCGCCAACCGCAGCCCCCGCAAGGCCAAGTCGCAGGAGCACAAGTCCGGCCCGGTCGACGAATTCGGCCACCCCGAATCGCACTGACCCGAGAGACGGACACCATGGTCGCGGCCAGCACCTCGGAGTCGTCGGCGCAAGCCGGCACCGGGCCGGGTCGGCGACCCCGCGTCGGCATCATGGGCGGCACCTTCGACCCCATCCACCACGGCCACCTCGTGGCGGCCAGCGAGGTCGCCCAGTCGTTCGATCTCGACGAGGTCCTCTTCGTCCCCACGGGGCAGCCCTACATGAAGACGGGCGTCACCGACGGCGAGCACCGGTACCTCATGACGGTCATCGCCACGGCCTCGAACCCGATGTTCACGGTCAGTCGCCTCGACATCGACCGTCACGGCCCCACGTACACGATCGACACCCTGCGAGACGTCCGCGCTCAGCGGCCCGACGCCCAGCTCTTCTTCATCACCGGCGCCGACGCGGTCGCGCAGATCCTCGACTGGAAAGACGTCCAGGAGCTCTGGGACCTCGCGCACTTCGTCGCCGTGTCGCGCCCCGGTCACGACCTGACCGTGAGCGGACTGCCCGAGAGCGACGTAAGCTTGCTCGAAGTCCCCGCGCTGGCCATCTCGTCGACCGACTGCCGCGCCCGGGTCGCCCGAGACTTCCCGGTCTGGTACCTGGTCCCCGACGGGGTCGTCCAGTACATCTCCAAGCACCATCTGTATCGGAGCGTTGCATGAGTTCGTCCGACGGCCAGCCGCCCCTGACCCGACGGCAGGTTCGAGACCTCGAGCGTGCCCGCGAGGCCGGTCAGGCGGTCACCGGCGCGATCCCCGTCCCGGCGTCCGCCCCCGCATCGATGCCCACCCCGGCCTCGGTGCCCGCTCCCGCCCCGGCGCCCGCATCCGCGGCGGCGCCTGCGTCGGCCCCCGCGCCCGCCCCCACGTCGGCGCCCGCCCCGGCGTCCGCGCCCGCCCCCGAGGCGGCGCCTGCGTCCACGCCGACCCCGGCCTCGACGCCCGCCCCCGGGTCGACGCCCGCCCCGTCGTCGATCCCCACGTCGGCGACGGCCTACGGATCCGAGCGCGGCCTGACCCGTCGCGAGCTGCGCGCTCTCCGTGAGGCCCAGTCGGGCAAGGCGGCCGAGCCCGTCCCGCTCCAGCCCCCCGGCCCCGAGCCCCGTCGGCCCCTGTCCGAGGCATTCAGCGCCGTCGACGAGATCATCGCCCCCACCGGGCAGATCCCCCGGGTGACGAGCGCGCCGTCGTCCGGCGAGACACCAGGGTCCGAGGCGACCAGCGCCACCTCGGCTCCGACCCCCGCGCTGCGACCGGCGTCGTTCGACCGCCGCGAGCCGAGCGGCCCCGCCGCCGCGGCGCCTGCGGCCCCGGTGCGTCCGGTCGTGCCCACGATCCCCGCCTCGGCGCCCGAGTCGAACGGCTTCGTGCCGCCGGTCGGTCATTGGACCACCCAGAGCAGCGAGCCCGACGGCGACACCGCCCCGGGTCGCGCTCTCGGCACCCACACCGGTCAGACGAACGCGCTGATCCTGACGGACCAGCAGGTCGCCGACGTGACCGGTGCCCTGAACGCCACGGGCGAGATCATCATCACCGGCTCGATCGACCTGCCTCGGAGTCTCGGAGCGACGGGCTCGCAGGCGCGGGTCGACAGCGCCGACATCGACCGCCTGCTCGAGCAGGGCGACGCCGAGAACGCCGAGACCGACGCCGTGCCCGTGCGGGCCAGCCGGGCCATCAGCACGCACACCTCCACCCGTGCGGTGGTGCTCGCGGCCTCGCAGCCGAAGGCGAGCCGGCTGCCGCTCTTCCTCGGGATCGGCGGCGGCATCATCGGAGCAGGTATCATCGGTGTGGTCGTCGCGGGTTTCGCGTCGGGCATCCTGGGTCAGTGACCCTCCTCATCCTCCGCACCACCGACATCTAAGGCATCCGTGACAGCCACCCCTCGCGCCATCGAGCTCCTGCAGATCGCGGCCCGCGCCGCCGACGACAAGCAGGCCGACGACCTCGTCGCGCTCGACGTCTCCGAGCCGCTGCCCCTCACCGACATCTTCCTGCTGGCCTCCGGCCGCAGCGAGCGCAACGTCGTCGCCATCGCCGGCGAGGTCGAAGACAAGATGCTCGAGGCCGGGGTCAAGACGCTCCGCCGCGAAGGCCGTGCCGAGGGGCGATGGATCCTCCTCGACTTCGGCGACCTGGTCGTCCACGTCTTCCACGATGAAGACCGTCAGTACTACTCGCTCGAGCGTCTGTGGAGCGACTGCCCGACGATCCCGATCGAGCTGCCGCAGCCCGCGCAGAACGAGGCCTGAGCCTCCTCCGACAGTCGACCGCGACCGCCGACCCGCACTCCGTGCGTGATCGGCGTCGCGGTCTCGTCGTCTCGGCCGCCACCCGGCGGGGACCGGAAGCCGTCCGGCGACGGGGCCGGGTCGCGTCGGAGGGTGCGAGCCCGGCTCGTCCCGCCGCGGTCGCGGGGGTGTTCAACCTCGCGCGATTTGTGTAGTAAGGTTGACGAGTTGCTTCGAGAGACGCAGCGAAGAGAAAACGAATACGGGTCTGTGGCGCAGCTGGTAGCGCACCTGCATGGCATGCAGGGGGTCAGGGGTTCGAGTCCCCTCAGATCCACCCTCACGAGAAGGCATCCGCAGAGCGGGTGCCTTCTCTCGTTCCCAGCCCTCGATCCCAGCCCTCGGGCGGCAGCGGGTCGTCCGGCGGCGCTCACGCGGCCTGCCGCCGCCTGTGTCTGGGAGCGCTCTGTGCATAAGCTCCACGCGGTCGTCCGCGACGGTAGAACTGATGCATGAGCGACGATCAGTCCGGCACCGGCAGCACCCCCGACCCCCACGCGACCCCCGCCTCCTCGGGGACGACCCCGGGCGAGACCGCCTCGGGCGCTGCGGCCCCCGACCAGCGTCCGCGTCCGGCCTACGGCGAGTACGCCCCGACGCCCGTCGGCGGCGGCGAGACCGATGCGACCGGCGCTCAGGCGCCCCCCGCGGTGCCCCACGACTCTCCGGCGCCGCCGAGGGGCGGAGCCGTCCCTCCCGCGGCGACTCGCCCGAGCGCGACCGACGGGATGCCCGGCCCCCGCGGCACCGGTGCCTTCGCAGGGGGCGGTCAGCCGCAGACCCTGGCGACCTTCACCCGCTACGAGGACGCCCAGTCGGCCGTCGATCTGCTCTCGGACGAGGGGTTCCCCGTCGAGAGCGTCTCGATCGTCGGTCATGACATCCGCACCGTCGAGAACGTGACCGGGCGACTGACCAAGGGCGGTGCGGCGGCTCGAGGCGCCGGGGGAGGAGCCTGGTTCGGCCTGTTCCTGGGGCTCCTCTTCGGTCTGTTCGCCACGAACGTCGCCTTCATCGGCATCCTCCTCATCGCCGTCGGCGGCGGTGCCCTCTGGGGTGCGCTGTGGGGCTTCGTCGGTCACGCCGCGCTCCGGGGTCGTCGCGACTTCGCGTCGACGAAGACGATGGAGGCCGGCAGCTACGAGGTGCTCGTCCGTGGCGAGCTCGCCGTCCAGGCGCACCAGGTGCTCGCGCGGGGGCGCGGCATCGCTCCGTAGGCTCCCGCGAGATCACTCGAACGGCCCGCCATCCCTCGGGGAGGCGGGCCGTCCGTCTGCAGCCGACACTCGCTTGGTGCACCAATCGTTGGTACGCTAATCGACGTGAGCCCGAGACGAGACGCCAGAGAACCCCGTACCTACGAGCACGGCAGCCGCTTCGGCGACCTCGTCGAGGGCCTGAACCGCCGCCTGCGGCCGTACATCGGCGGTGCGCAGCTCGGCCTCAAGAACGAGGCGCCGCTCGTCGAACCCGACCACGGGGGCGCCTGCCCCCTCTGCGGCCGTGCGATGGACGAGCACGTGGTCGACCGGACGGGTCCGCGCACGATGCTGCACTGCCCCACCCCGCAGGCCGAGCAGTGACCTCCCCGGACGCGGCGCCGCTGGAGGCCGCCGACCCGCTGGCGCTCGAGAGCCAGATCTGCTTCGCGCTCTCGGTCGCCTCGCGGAGCGTCGTCGCGGCGTACCGTCCCGTGCTCGAGCCGCTCGGTCTGACGCATCCGCAGTACCTCGTGATGCTGGCCCTCTGGCAGGGCCCGACCCTGACCCTCCGGGCGCTGGCCGAGACGCTCCGGCTCGACCCCGGCACGCTCTCGCCGCTCGTCAAGCGACTCGAGAGCCAGGGTCTCGTCACCAGGAGGCGCGGGTCGGCCGACGAGCGCACCCTCGCCATCGCGCTGACACCCGCGGGCGCCGCCCTCCGGGGGGAGGCCGAATCGATCCCGTCGCGCATGATGCGGCGCCTCGGCGTCGAGCGCGACGAGCTCGTGCTGCTGCACCGGACCATGTCGAAGCTGATCGTGGCGGCCGAGAGCTGACCCGCGCCTCCTCGGCGGTGGCAGCAGCGTCAGCGGAGGGGGACGGCGGCGGTCGCGTCGCGCGACCAGCTCACGGCCAGCGAGCCGCGGAGGGTGCGGATGTCGAGCTCCGAACGGAACGAGTCGACGAAGTGCCGCGCCGACCGCTCGTCGGCCACGACGACGTCGAGTCGGAGCGAGCCGAGCTCGTCCGTCACGAGCACCGGTCCGTCCGAGAAGCGGACCAGGTACTGATGCGGGCTGATCGGCAGGCTCTCGTAGCGACTGCGGAGGTCGCGCTCGAGGGTGCGCACCGAGTCGATGCCGGCGGTGGGCCTCACCCGGGCGCTCATCGCGATCATGACGGCATGCTGCCGGGTCGAGGCGTCCACCGGATGAACGGGACGTGACGACTCCCTCGGCTCCCGAGAGGGCGCCGGAGCGCCGGGCTGGTCACCCGCTCTCACCCGGTCTCACCCGGTCCGCCTCTTGGGGGACACCGGTCCCGGGCAGTACTGTCACGACTGGCGGAACCCGAACCCGCCACCTGTCAGGAGTACACCCGCATGCGGAGAATCACCGGCATCGTCGCACTCGCGACCGCCTTGACCCTGGGGGTGTCGGCTCCGGCCCTCGCCGCCCCGACCGGCTCGACCGGCGTCACCGGCTCGACGAGCAGCACGGTCGTCAGCAGCTCGTCCGCCGCCCCCTCGAAGTCGGCCGCTGCGAAGAAGGCGGCTGCTGCGAAGGCGGCTGCTGCGAAGAAGGCGGCTGCTGCGAAGAAGGCCGCCGCTGCGAAGAAGGCCGCGGCTGCGAAGGCCGCCGCCGCGAAGAAGGCGGCCGCCGCCCAGGCCGCCGCCACCGCGGCGTCCACGCCGCGTCAGCTGACGGCGACCGCAGCCGGCCCGACCTCCGTCGTCCTCGCCTGGAAGGCGCCCGCGACGAGCGGTCGCCCGGCCCCGGCCGGCTACACGGTCACCGTCGTCTCGTCCGACGGGCGCCCCGTCGGGCGCACGGTCTGGGTCCGCACGCCGAGCACGAGCACCCGCGTCGACGGCCTCGCCGCCGGCGCGACGTTCCGGTTCGAGGTGAGGGCCTGGACCAGGGGCGTCGCGAGTCCCGCCGCGCGTGTCGCGTACACGACGGCCGCCGCCCCGGTCGACCTCGGCACGGCGGTCTTCGCGGTCACGGACGGACGCATCGTCGCGTTCCCGACCGTCGACTCCGCGCCCGTCGACGTCGCGGCCGCCCCCGCGTCTCCCGGTGGCTACGACGTCGCCGCGAACGGCGATGCGGTCGTCCTCGACTCCGTCGCCGGGACGCTCGTCCGCCACCCCGCCACGCAGGCCGGTCCGGTCACCCTGGCGACGGACCTCGTCGGAGCCCGCGAGCTGCACGTCGCCTCGAAGGGCACGGCCTACGTGCTGACGGCCGGCGGCTCCCTCGTCGCCTTCGGCGCGGACGGCACGCGTCGCACGGTCGAGGCGGCCTTCCCCTCGACGCCGCTGCAGCTGGACGTGCGGCCGAACGGCGACGTCGTCGTGCTGTACACGAGCGTCCTCCGCACCTACCCGGCCGCCGGCGGTGCGCCGACCGAGAGCGTCTTCACGCAGGGGACCACCCGCCTGAACGACATCATCGCCGGAGCCGGGACGACGACCTACTACGAGGCCAACAGCGGCGGCGCCGTCGGTCTGCAGTTCTGGTCCATCGACGACGGCTCGGGGGTCTCGAGCGGCATCACGAGCACGACGGACCGCACGACCTACGCCGCCGGCGGCTACGGGCTGAACGGCTCGTTCTACGCGCTGCAGGCTTCGCAGTTCTGCCTGCCGTTCCCCAGCCCGAACCGACCGCCGTGCACGGTCGACCTGGCCTCGAAGGACATCGTCGTCACCTCGGCGTCGGGCGTCCGCACCGTCGTCCCCGCCACGGGCGTCGCCCTGCAGAGCGAGTCGCGCCCCGGCAGCATCACGGCCGACGCCGACGGCGTCCTGTTCGTCGGTCTCGCCGGCGGTGCGACCCCGGGTCTGTGGAGCTTCGCCCCCGAGGGAGGCGCGGCGCAGCTGGTCGAGGCCGGCGCCTTCACCGACGTGAAGGTCGTCGACTGACCCGTCGTGCCGTACCGCCGGACGGGGCGGGTCGGCCGGGTGCAACTAGCGCCCGGCGGCCCGCCCTTCGTCGTCGAACTCGGCGACCGTGGCCGCGATGAGCGCGTAGGCGGCCTCGTGCGCCGCCTCGTCGTCGCGTGCCGTGAGGGCGTCGGCCAGGGCGTGATGCCGGGCGGCGCTGGAGGGCGTGTAGTCGGTGATCGTGAAGCGCCGCTCTTCGGTGCGGGTGCGCAGCAGGGCCTCGACCGTCCCGGCGAAGTGCCCGATGACGGAGTTGCCCGATCCGTGCAGGATCGCCGTGTGGAAGGCGATGTCGGCCTCGAGGTACCGACGCCCGTCGCCGGCGGCCCCGGCCTCGAGCATCGTGCTCGCGGCCTGCTGCACGAGCGCGGCCTGGAGCGGGTCCAGTCGGGTCGCGCTGAGCCGGGCGGCCACGGGTTCGAGGCCCAGTCTCAGCTCGAGGAGCTCGCGCATCTGCGTGTGGTACTCGGAGCCCCGACCGCGCCAGAGGATGATCTGCGGGTTCATGAGATCCCAGGAGGCGCGGGGCAGCACCTGCGTGCCCACCCGCTGCCGAGGCTCCACCATGCCGAGCGACTGCAGCACGCGCAGCGACTCGCGGAGCACGGAGCGCGAGACGGAGAACCTCAGGGCCAGGTCGTCGAGGTTCAGGATGGAGGCCGGGGCGAGTCGTCCGTCGACGATGTCCTGGCCGAGGACGTCGACGACCCGGCCGTGCAGACCTCGTTCGCGGGCGGGCGGGAGTCGGAGCGTCATCGTGGGTTCCTGGGGTCGGGGCGGGCCGTCTTGCCGGTCGGGGCGCCGTGTGGCACACTCCATAAATCTGATTATTCACCTGATCAGATCGATCGCGTGCTCCAGACTGCCAGACCCGTTCTCGCACCGGGTCCGCGATCGATCCCGCACCATCCACCTGACGAAGAGGTCGCATCGCCGCGTCCTCGAGAGGATGCGACAGCATGCACCTGATCGCCTCGGCCACCGCCGCCCCCACGCCCTCGACGGCCCACGCCGGCGTCCTGCTCGCGAGCGCGGCCGTCTGATGGCCGTCGTCGAGAACCCGACCCGCGCCTCCTCGGGGCCGTACGCCGCCGACCCGGTGCTGGTGGTCATGGGCGTGTCGGGGTCGGGCAAGTCGACCCTCGCCGCCCTGCTGGCCGACGAGCTCGGCTGGGATCTCGCCGAGGGCGACGATCTGCACCCCGACGAGAACGTCGCGAAGATGGCGGCGGGCACGCCCCTCGACGACGACGACCGCGCGCCCTGGCTCGACACCGTGTCGTCGTGGATCATCGAGCACGCCCTGGCGGGCGTGCCCGGCGTCATCACCTGCTCGGCGCTGAAGCGGCGGTACCGCGACGTGCTGCGCGAGCACAACGTCGTCTTCGTCTACCTGCGCGGCACGCGCGAGCTGCTCGGCGACCGGATGGCCGCACGCGAGGGGCACTTCATGCCGACGACGCTGCTCGACTCGCAGGTCGCCACGCTCGAGCCGCCGCAGGCCGACGAGCGGCATGTGGTCGTCGACGCGGGCCGCGCACCCGCCGACGAGGTCGCCGACGTGATCCGGCTGCTCGGGCTGACCCGCGCCTGATGCGCGGTCCGTGCCCGCCGGCGACTCAGGCGGGGGCGCCCGCGAGGGCGGCGACGGAGACCACGGTCGCCTCGTCGCGGTCGAGATCGACGACGGCGAGGTGGTCGAGGATCAGCACGGCGCCCACCGCGAGGGCGGCCTGACGCGTGGCCGCGACGTGGGGCCGGTAGCCGGTCCCGTTGGCGTCGGCGTCGACGGGCGCCCAGCCGAGCGGCTCGAGCGCCGCGAGGAGGCTCGTGTGCAGGTCGGTCAGGAGCTCCGGCTCGACGAGTGCGACGGGCACGTCGCGGTTCGGGCCGAATCGTGCGGTCGCCCCGATGGCCGTCGGGATGGGCTGCTTGCCCGCCGCCACCCCGGCGACGGCCTCGACGACCGCGTGGCGGCCCGACAGGACGCCGAACGGGGGCACGACGGTGGCGTGCAGCGGGAACCTCGCGACCGCGTGACGGTCGCCGACGACCAGGGCGTCGATCGGGGCGATGATGGAGAAGTGCGGCACGAGCGCCACCGTACGCCGCCGCCCCTGCGCGGCGTCCCCCGGTCGGCGCTGCCGAGCATCGGGGTCTCAGCCGGAGGCGCGTGGCGAGGTCCGCCCGTCCGCCACCCGGTCCCGGGCCGTGTCTCTGCGGGGCCCGACGGGCACCGATCGGGTCGCCTGCGCGAGCCCCGAGACGGGAACGTCGACGTACATGCTCTCGGCGCGCTCGACCACGAACGTCTCGTGCCAGATGCCGACGGCGCCCGGCGCCGAGCGGGCGCGGCGGTTGAAGGCGCTCCAGGCCGGTCGGTGGGCCTGGTCGGGTGAGCTCGCATACGCGTAGAGCTTCTCGAGCGACGTCCAGTACTGGACGAGCACCGGGCCGCCGCGGCCGATCGTCACCCGCAGTCCCGTGATCCCGCTGTCGGGGTCGCGGAAGAGCTCGGTGAGCATCGGCCCCATCGCGCCGAAGACCGGGAGCCACTGGTCGGGTCGCCACCACCGGTTGATGCGCATCCCGATCAGGAAGACGACGAGCTCCCCGTCGTGCTCGTGGGTGGTCCGGCTCGGTCTCGGCTTGACTCGTGACATGGTCTCTCCTTAGATGGATAGTGCTGCTCTCCAATATTGGAGAGCAGCACTATCCAATGTCAAGGGGTCCCGTGCGCATCTCCCAGCTCGCCGAGACGACCGGGGTCGCGGTCGCCACGATCAAGTACTACCTCCGCGAGGGGCTCCTCCCCGAGGGCGAACGCACCAGCGCGACCCAGGCGCAGTACGGCGACGAGCACGTCCGACGGCTGCGCCTCGTCCGCGCTCTGCTCGGTGTGGGCGGTCTCAGCGTCGCCACGGCCCGCGACGTGCTCGCCCAGCTCGACGGAGAGCACGCGTCGATCGCCGAGATGCTCGGCGTCGCCCAGACGGCGGTGACCCCGACGGCCGACGAGGGCCTCGACCTCGGTCGCGCCCGGGCGCTCGTCGAGCACTGGGGGTGGTCGATCGATCCCGACTCCGACGACGTCCTCGCGGCGCTCGAGGTCGCCGTCGCGGGTCTCGACGCGGCCGGCTTCGATCTGCCCGAGAGCACGCTCGACGGGTACGCCCGCGCGATGGCCACGGTCGCCCAGGCCGAGATCGAGGGCATCCCGGTCGACTCGGTCGACGCCGCCGTGCAGTACGTCGTGCTCGGCACGGTGCTAGTCGAGCCTCTGCTGCTCGCGCTCCGTCGCCTGGCGCAGCAGGACGCCTCCTGGCGGCGGTTCGGCGTCTGAGCGCGAGCCCCTCCGCCTCCCGGCCGTCGGTCAGGAGGCGCGGTGCGAGCCCCGCAGGCCGACGAACGAGACCACGGCGCTCGCCGCGAGGAGCAGCGCGACCACGACGATGACGCGATGGAACCCGTCGACGGTCAACGCGCCTCCGGCGATGATGCCGAGGAATGCGACCGCGACCAGCCCGGCCACCCGCGAGATCGCGTTGTTGACGGCCGAGGCGATGCCGGACTGCGCGGCGGGCACCCGCGAGAGCACCGTCGAGGTCAGCGGTGCGACGGTCACGGCGAGACCCAGGCCGAAGAGCACGACTCCCGGCAGGATCTGCCACCGGACGTCGATGGGCTCGCGGACGAGCAGCATCCAGAGGAACCCGGCGGCGGTGATGAGCGGGCCGACGGTCATGAACGGCCGGGGCCCGTGGCGTGCCGCGAGGGTGCCGAACAGGGTCGAGAACAGCAGCGAGACGATCGTGGTGGGCAGGGTGACGAGCCCGGCGAGCGTGGCCGGCAGACCCGCGAGCTCCTGGACGACCAGGGGGATGGTGAGGGTCCCGAGGTTCAGCGCGGCGTAGACGCCGACCGTGGCGAGGTTGCCGACGGTGAACTCGCGGGTGCGGAACAGCGACAGGGGCATCATCGGAGCGGGTGCGCGGCGCTCCCACCAGACGAAGCCGCCGAGCGCCGCCAGGCCCACGATCAGCGGGGCCACGACGAACCAGGCGCCGAACCCCACGCGCTGCCCCTCGATCAGCGCGAAGACCGGGCCCGCGAGGCCCACGGCGGCGAGTGCGGCGCCGATCACGTCGACGTGCGCGGGCGCTCCGTCCGCGCCCCGATGGGCGTCGCCGGGGAGGCGCGTCATCAGCAGCAGGGTCAGCAGCACGGGCACGACGACGACGGCGAACACCCAGCGCCAGCCGATCGTGTCGACCAGGGCTCCTCCGGTCAGCGGACCGATGAGGAACGCGACCCCGGTCCAGGCGGTCCAGGCGCCGATCGCGCGGCCCTGCGCCGCACCCGTGAAGGTCGAGGTGATGAGCGCGAGACTGCTCGGGACGAGCAGCGCCGCCGCGACGCCCTGCAGCGCTCGGGCGGCGATCAGCAGACCGGGGTCGGGCGCGAGGGCGGCCAGCACGCTCGTGACCGCGAAGGCGACCAGCCCGATGCGGAGCACCCGCACCCGCCCGAAGGTGTCGCTGAGCGATCCGGCGACGAGCATCAGCGAGCCGAGGGCGAGCAGGTAGGCGTCGACCACCCACTGCTGCAGCACGAGGTCGGCCCCGGCGGCGCCCGGCCCCTGCGCCGCGCCCTGGCCCACGAGCTCGCGGGCGATGGCGGGCAGGGCGACGGTCACGATCGATCCGTCGAGGAACGCCACGGACGACGCCAGCACGGCCACGGCGAGCACCACGCGGCGGCCGCGCAGGGTCGCGGCGGAGGGGGCCGTCTCGGATCCGGGGATGGTCATGCGTCGACGCTCATGCTGGAGCCAACACCCGTCGGACCCCGGGCGATACCCGGTCGGTCGGGTGATTCGCCGACGGGCCCGATCACCCCTCGCGGACGACGTCCTCCGGCGACTTGTCCGGGCGCCAGCCGCGCCACGACGGCTGCCGGAGGCGGCCGGTCGACGTCCACTCGGCGATCGACACCTCGCCGACCCGCGACGGCGTCACCCAGCGCGCCCCGCGCGCATCCACCGTCGGGACCCCGACGAGCGGGCTCGTCTTCCGCTCGGCGGCCTCGAGCATCGGCAGCAGCTCGTCGAGCTCGCGGTCGCTGAACCCGGTGCCCACGCGCCCCACGTACTCGAGGCCCGCGTCGCCCGGCACGCCCATCAGCAGCGCTCCGACCCCGTCGGCCCGGCGACCGGCACCCGGACGCCACCCGGCGATCACGACCTCCTGCGTCCGATGGTGCTTCATCTTGAGCCAGGCCCGCGAGCGCCGCCCCGCGCTGTAGGTCGCGTCGCGGCGCTTGGCGACCACGCCCTCGAGTCGCAGTCGCCGCGACGTCGTCATGGCGGCGTCGAGGTCGCCGTCGAACGCGGGCGGCACATCGATCGCGCCGCCGCCCTCGACGATGCGTTCGAGCACCTCCCGCCGGTCGTCGTAGTGCTCGCGCACGAGCGAGCGGCCCTCGGCCCGCATCACGTCGAACAGCAGCAGCCGGACGGGTGCCGAGGCGGCGGCCCGCGCCACGTCGCGGGGGCGGGTCAGGCCCATGCGGCTCTGCAGGAGGCCGAAGTCGGGGCGACCCTTCTCGTCGACGGCGACGATCTCGCCGTCGAGCACCGCGCCTCCCTCGCTGTCGACCCGGTCGGCCAGCTCCTGCAGCTCGGGGTAGGCGGGGGTGAGGTCGTTGCCGTTGCGACTCGTCAGGGTGACCTCGCCGTCGTGGACCACCGCGACCGCGCGGATGCCGTCCCACTTCATCTCGAACGCCCACTCGCCCTCGGCGACGTCGTGCGCGTCGCCCGTCGTCGCGAGCATCGGCGCCACCGGCTCGGGCGCCGTCGGCTCGCGCTCCGTGCTCCGAGCCGACGAGGTGCCGCCCGAGCCGCGGCCCGTCGCGCCTCGGCCGGTCGGCTTCTCAGGAGGACGGCCGTCTCGGCGGGGTGAGCGCCGCTCGGACCCCTCGGCGCCTGAGTTCCCGACCGCCGACCCGCCGCCGTCGTCGTCCTTCATGCGGTGGATCAGCCAGTTCCGCTCGGCCTTCCCGCCGCCGTACCCGGTGTGGATGAGGGCGACTCGCCGGGTGCCGCGCTGCTCGCCGTGCAGCACGACGATGGCCTCCTTCCCGTCGCGCCACTTCTCGAGGTCGTACTCGCCCGAGTCCCAGATCGTGACCTCGCCGGCCCCGTACTCGCCCTTCGCGATGGTGCCCTCGAACGTCCCGTACTCGAGCGGGTGGTCCTCCGTCTGGACGGCGAGGTGGTTCGTGCCGGGGTCGTCGGGCTCGCCCTTCGGCAGGGCCCAACTGACGAGCACGCCGTCGTGCTCGAGGCGGAAGTCCCAGTGCAGCCGGCTCGCGTGGTGCTCCTGGATGACGAAGCTCCGGCCGTCGGTCGAGGGCGGGGCCTCGGCGGGCACCGGCTCGCGCGTCCGAGCCGGGTCGCGCATCGAGCGGTACATCTCGAGGCGGTCCCGGCGCTTCTCGGACGGGTCGTGGTCGGGGTCGTCCGTGTTGCGGAAGTCCTCGCCGAGCTCGCCCGGCGGCACCGGGGTGCCGCTCGACACGTCGGCGAGGGGGTCGCCGCGGCGCCTCAGGCGCGACAGCACCTCGGTGTGCTCGAGCTGACGCAGCGACGGCGAGGCGAGCTCGCGCCAGGTGCGCGGCATCGCGACGGTGGGCCGTGACCGTCCGCGCAGCGAGTACGGCGCCACGGTCGTCTTGCTGCCGTTGTTCTGCGACCAGTCGAGCAGCACCTTGCCGCGGCGATCGGCCCGGCCCATCGTGCTCAGCACGAGATCGGGGTGGTCGGCCTCCAGGGCCCGGGCCAGCTCGTGCGCCACCGCGCTCACCTGCTCGCCGGTCTGCCGGCCGTCGAGGCGCGCGTAGAGGTGCACCCCCTTGCTGCCGCTGGTCACGGGCACGAGCTCGAGACCCATGCCCTCGACGATCGGCCTCAGCTCGCGGGCGACCGCGACGCACTCGGCGAGACCGACGCCCTCGCCCGGGTCGAGGTCGAGCACGAGGCGATCGGGGTTCCGTCGCGCGCCGCGGGGGCCGAAGCGCCACTGCGGCACGTGGACCTCGAGCGCGGCGACCTGGGCCAGCCAGGTCAGCGTGGCGAGGTCGTTGACCATCGGGTAGACGTTCGCGTGGTCCTTGTGCTCGATCTCGTGCCGGGCGACCCAGTCGGGCGCGGAGTCGGGCAGGTTCTTCTCGAAGAAGACCTGGCCCTCGACCCCGTCCACCCAGCGCTTGCGCGTGGCCGGGCGCCCTTCGACGTGCGGCAGCATCCACTCGGCGACGGCTGCGTAGTAGCCGAGCACATCGGCCTTCGTCGTCCCCGTCTCGGGGTACAGCACCTTGTCGAGATTGGTCAGCTGCAGCCGGTGCCCGCCGACCTCGACGGTCTCGCCGCGTCCTCTGCCCGCCATCGCGCGCCTCCTCGGTCCGTGTCGCCTCCTGTTCTACCCGGCACGACGGCGGCCCGTCGCCCGCAGGGAGGGGGCGACGGGCCGCAGGAGCCGAGGAGGCGCGGTGTCAGACGGCGGGCGTGCCGCCGGCGATCGTGATGGTGGCGCCGCTCGTGTAGCTCGACTCGGGGCTGACCAGGTGCACGTACGCGGCACCCAGCTCGGCGGGCTGGCCCGGGCGACCGTAGGGCGCCTGCGCGCCGAACTCGGCGACCTTCTCGGCGTCCTGCGAGCCGGGCTGCAGCGGCGTCCAGATCGGGCCGGGCGAGACCTGGTTGACGCGGATTCCCTTCGGCGCCAGCTGCTGCGCGAGGCCGGCGGTGAAGACGCCGATCGCGCCCTTCGTCAGCGCGTAGTCGAGCTTGTCGGGCGAGGGCTGCGTTCCCTGGATCGAGCCCGTCGTCACGATCGACGAGCCGGGCTCGAGGTGCGGCAGGGCGGCCTGCGTCAGCCAGAACAGCGAGTACACGTTGGTCTTGATGGTCTCGTCGATGCCCTCGGTGGTCATCTCGAGGATGTCGTCGTGGCTCTCCTGGTGACCGGCGACCATGACGAGGGTGTCGAGCCCGCCGAGCTCGTCGACGGCCTTCTGGACGAGGTCTCGGCAGTACTGCTCGTCCGAGATGTCGCCGGGCACGAGGACGGCCTTCCGGCCCTCGCCCTCGAGCAGGTCGCGCACCTCCTCGGCGTCGGCCTGCTCGGCGGGCAGGTAGCTGAGCACGAGGTCGGCGCCCTCGCGGCTGAGCGCGATGGCGGCGGCGCGGCCGATGCCGGAGTCGGCGCCGGTGACGACGCCGCGGAAGCCGGTCAGGCGCTCCTTGCCGACGTAGCTGGTCTCGCCGTGGTCGGGCTTCGGGTCCATCGCGCGGGCCTCGCCGGGCATCGACTGCTCCTGCTCGGGGAACGGCGGCACCGGGTAGAGGTCGACGGGGTTCTTCTTGTCGTATTGGCTCATGCCGCATACCGTGGCCCCGCCGCGCCCGCTCCGCCCGGCCTCCTGTACCCCGAGAGCGGTCATTCGGAGCGAGCCCGGAGAAAGATGGCGGGCATGCGATCGATCTGGAAGGGCGCGATCACGTTCGGGCTCGTCAACGTGCCCGTCAAGCTGTACAGCGCCACGGAAGACCACGACGTCTCGCTGCACCAGGTCCACGACGCCGACGGCGGGCGGATCCGGTACCAGCGCCGGTGCGAGATCTGCGGCCGCGTCGTCGACTACGAGCACATCGACAAGGCCTACGACGACGGCGA
The DNA here is from genome assembly GCF_001424285.1 of Frigoribacterium sp. Leaf172. Classification (NCBI taxonomy): domain Bacteria; kingdom Bacillati; phylum Actinomycetota; class Actinomycetes; order Micrococcales; family Microbacteriaceae; genus Frigoribacterium; species Frigoribacterium sp. Leaf172. The sequence goes on from NZ_LMPB01000005.1 coordinate 19,656, forward strand.
TCGCACGGTGATCATCACCGGCGACGACCTCAAGGCGCTGCCGGAGGAGAAGTCGCGCGAGATCGACGTGCTCGAGTTCGTGCCGAGCGACCAGCTCGACCCGATCATGTTCGACCGCAGCTACTTCCTCGAACCGGACGGCTCGTCGCCGAAGGCCTACGTGCTGCTGCGGCGCACCCTCGAGGAGACGGACCGCACCGCGATCGTGCACTTCTCGCTGCGGCAGAAGACCCGTCTCGCCGCGCTGCGCGTGCGCGGCGACGTGCTCATGCTGCAGACGCTCCTCTGGGACGACGAGGTGCGCGAGGCCCGGTTCCCGGCGCTCGAGAAGCAGACCCGCATCACCGACAAGGAGCTCGACATGTCGTCCTCGCTCGTCGACTCGCTGAGCGACGACTTCGAGCCGGCCGACTTCAGCGACGACTACCAGGCGGAGCTCCGCCAGCTGATCGACGCCAAGCTCGAGGAGGGCGAGTCGCTCGACACCGACGCGACCTTCGGCGAGTCGTCGGACGACGCTGACGAGGGCGAGGGCGGTGAGGTGATCGACCTGATGGAGGCGCTGCGACAGTCGGTCGAGAAGAACCGGTCGGGCGGGCGGCGCAAGCCCGCGAAGAGGGCGGCTGCTCGCGCGGGGTCGTCGGACGACGCGGATGACGCCGACGACGGCGACGACACCGACGACGGCGAGTCGGCGCCGAAGAAGCAGGCGGCGAAGAGTCCGGCCGCGAGGAAGCCGGCGGCGAAGGCGTCCGCGAAGAGGCCGGCGGCGAAGGCCTCGGCGAGGAAGCCCGCAGCGAAGAGCGAGCCGGCCGACGAGAAGCCGGCCGACGGGAAGTCAGGCGCGGCAAAGTCGGGCGCGAAGAAGGCGAGCGCGAAGAAGGCGAGCGCGAAGAAGCCGACTGCGAAGAAGGCTCCCGCCCGGAAGTCCGCCGAGGGCGAGCGGAAGGCCGGCTGACCGTTCGGACAGGCCGCCGCGGCGCGCTCAGTGGTCGCGCAGCGCCTCGATGAGGTCGGCCTTCTTCAGATCGGAGTAGCCGGTGAGGCCGAGCTCCTCGGCCCGCCCCTTCAGCTCGTCGACCGTCCAGTCGTCGTACGAACCCGAGCGGCCGCCCTTCGCGGCCACCTCCTTCTCGCTGCGACCCTTCTGGGCGGCGGCGTTCGAGATGCGGGCCGATTTCTCCTTCGAGTTCCCCTCCTCGCGGAGCGCCTCGTACATCTCGGGGTTCTTCAGCTGCGGGGGAGTGTCGTCCTTCGGCGTCATGCGCCCGACCGTACGCCGTCGCGCGAACGCTGTCGCACCTCGCCGAGACCGACCCCGAGACCGAGCCCGACACCAAGACCGAGCCCGAGACCGACCCCGAGACCCCGGCGATCCGCCGGGACCCTGCCGCGCGCGCATGGGGCCGAGAGGATTCCCGGGGTGCGAACCGCGTATCAGGCCCCGAACTGCCAGCCGACGACGTCGGGGTGGTCCTCGCCGTGCTCGTACGCGTAGGCGCGGGCGGCCTCGCGACGCGACTCGAAGTCGGCGACGAGGTCGGGGTGCTCGTCGGCCAGTCCGGGGACGCGGTGCAGCACGTCGAGCACGAGCCGGTACCGGTCGATGTCGTTCAGCATGGCCATGTCGAAGGGCGTGGTCGTGGTGCCCTTCTCCTGGAAGCCCCGCACGTGCAGGTTGTCGTGGTTCGTGCGCCGGTAGGTCAGCTGGTGCACGAGCGACGGGTAGCCGTGGAAGTCGAAGACGACGGGCTTGGACGTCGTGAACAGCTCGTCGAAGTCGTCGCTGGTGAGCCCGTGCGAGTGCTCCCGGACGTCCTGCAGGCGCATGAGGTCGACGACGTTCACCACGCGGGTGCGGAGTGACGGCAGCACCTGGCGCAGCAGATCGGCCGCCGCCACCGTCTCGAGCGTCGGCACGTCGCCCGCGCAGGCGAGGACGATGTCGGGGTCGACGCCGGCGACGGGCGCTCCCTCGGTGCCGGCCCACTCCCAGACGCCCACGCCGCGGCGCACGTGCTCCTCCGCCTCGGCGAGCGACAGCCAGGCGGGCGACTCCTGCTTCCCCGCCACGATGACGTTGACGGTGTCCGTGGTGCGGAACGCGTGGTCGGCGACGGCGAGCAGGGTGTTCGCATCGGGTGCCAGGTAGATGCGCACGAGATGCGCCTGCTTGTTGACGACGACGTCGAGGAACCCCGGGTCCTGGTGCGAGAAGCCGTTGTGGTCCTGTCGCCAGACGTGCGACGAGAGCAGGTAGGTGAACGACGAGATGGGGGCGCGCCACTCGATGCCGTCGGCGCTCTCGAGCCACTTGGCGTGCTGGTTGAACATCGAGTCGACGATGTGCACGAAGGCCTCGTAGGTGTTGAGCAGGCCGTGACGACCGGTCAGCAGGTAGCCCTCCATGAGCCCCTGCAGCAGATGCTCGCTGAGCACCTCCATGACCCGGCCGCTCGGTGCGACGTGCTCGTCGTCGGGCCAGATGTCGGCCGACCAGACCCGGTCGGTGACGTCGAAGACCGGGTCGAGGCGGTTCGACACCGTCTCGTCGGGTCCGAAAAGCCGGAAGGTCGACGGGTTGTCGCGCACGATCTCGGTCAGCCATCGGCCGAGCACTCTCGTCGCCTCGGCCTGCGTGCGGCGGTCGTCGGACGTCTCGACGGCGTGCCGGCGGTGGTCCGTCAGCTCGAGGTCGCGTCGCACGAGGCCGCCGTTCGACGCGGGGATCGCGCTCATGCGCTTCTCGCCGCGCGGGCGGAGCCCGTCGAGCCACGCGACCGGGCGTCCGGTCTCGTCGAACAGCTCGTCGGGTCGGTACGAGCGCATCCACGCGTCGAGCTGCTCCCGGCGCTCGTCGTTCTCGCGCACGCCGCTGAGCGGGACCTGGTGCGCCCGCCAGGTGCCCTCGATGCGCTCGCCGTCGACGGTCTTCGGTCCCGTCCAGCCCTTCGGGGTGCGCAGCACGATCATGGGCCAGCGCGGGCGCTCGCCGCCGTCGCCCGTGCGGGCCTCGCGCTGCAGCTCGTCGATGCGGGCGAAGGCCGTGTCGAGGGCCGCGGCCATCCGCTCGTGGACGAGCATCGGGTCCTCACCGTCGAACCCGCCCGAGACGACGATCGGCTCGTGGCCGTACCCGCGCATCAGCTCGAGCAGCTCGCTCTCGGGGATGCGCGAGAGCACGGTCGGGTTGGCGATCTTGTAGCCGTTCAGGTTGAGGATCGGCAGCACCGCGCCGTCATGTCGTGCGTCGAGCAGCTTGTTCGCGTGCCAGCTCGCCGCCAGCGGCCCCGTCTCGGCCTCGCCGTCTCCGATGACGCAGACCGCCACGAGACCCGGGTCGTCGAGCACGGCGCCGTAGGCGTGGCTCAGCGAGTACCCGAGCTCGCCGCCCTCGTTGATCGAGCCGGGGGTCTCGGGCGCCGCGTGCGAGGGGATGCCCCCGGGGAACGAGAACTGCTTGACGAGCTTCTGCAGCCCGTGCGCATCCGGGGTGACGTCGGGGAACAGCTCCGAGTACGTGCCCTCGAGATACGTGTTGGCGACCATGGCGGGCCCGCCGTGGCCGGGCCCGCAGACGTACAGCAGATCGCGGTCGTCCCGGCGGATGACCCGGTTCAGATGCGCGTAGACGAAGCTCAGCGCCGGAGACGTGCCCCAGTGGCCGAGGAGGCGCGGCTTGATGTCGTCGCGCGCGATCGGCCGCGTGAGCAGCGCGTTCTCCATCAGGTAGATCTGCCCCACCGTGAGGTAGTTGGCGGCCCGCCACCACGCGTCGACGAGGGCGAGCTCGTCTCCGGTCGCTGCGGGGACGGGGGCGGGTGCGGGTGTGCTCATGGGGCCTCCTTCTGGCCGTCGGTGTCGTCGCTGCTCAGCTCGTGGATGGTGATGGCCGCGTTGACCAGCGCGAGGTGACTGAGCCCCTGCGGCATGTTGCCGAGGAACTCGCCGCCGTCGGCGCTGATCATCTCGGTCAGGAGGCCGAGGTCGTTGGTCTGGTCGACGAGCTCGTCCATCAGGGCCACCGCCTCGTCCAACCGACCGACGCAGGCGAGGGCGCTCGCCATCCAGAAGGCGCAGGCCACGAAGGTGCCCTCCTCCTGGTCGACGTCGCTGTAGCGGAACACCAGCGGCCCCGCCCCGAGCTCGCGGCGGATGGCGTCGATCGTGCTCGACATGCGCTCCCCGCGGTCGAAGCCGCTCGGCGCGTGCAGCAGTACCGAGGCGTCGAGCTTCTCGCTGCCCGGGTACATGACGTACGCCCCGAGCTCCTCCGACCAGCCGTGCTCGTCGATCCACTCGACGATCAGGTCGCGGTTCTTCTTCCAGTGCTCGACGTCGTCCGGGTCGGGGTGCATCTGACCGATCTCGGTCAGCCGCAGCGCCGAGTCGATCGCCTGCCAGCAGCCCATCTTGCTGCTGACGTAGTGCTGCACGTCGGGGAGCTCCCACATGCCGGAGTCCTTCTCCTGCCAGCGACGGCACGCGTCGTCGGCGAAGCTCGCGAGGAGGTCGCCGGTCGAGACGTCGAGGATGTTGCCGTCGGCGGCGTACTGGCTCATGATCGAGAGGATGTCGGCGAACGTGCCGAGCTGCAGCTGCTCACCGGCCGGGTTGCCCTTGTAGACCGGTCCGATGCCCCGCCAGCCCTCCGATCCGGTCTCGTGGGTGCCGTCGGGCACGGTGCCGTCGAGGTTGAGGAAGATGTGCATCGTGCGCCCGTTGGCCTTGAGGGCCGAGAGCATCCACGACACGGCGGCCTGGGTCTCCTCGCGGAGGCCGAAGCGGACGAGGGCGTTGACCGTGTAGGCGAGGTCGCGCACCCACGCGAACCGGTAGTCCCAGTTCTTGTCGCCGGTGAAGTTCTCGGGCAGCGCGGCGGTCGCCGCGGCGGCGATGGCGCCGGAGGGGCTGTAGATCAGCAGCTTGAGGGCGAGGGCGCTGCGCTGGACGTGCTCGGCCCAGGGGCCGTCCCAGTTGAACTCGTCGGACCAGGTCTGCCAGTTGCGGATGGTGCGGTCGATGCCCTGATCGACGACGCGCGGATCGGGCAGGTGCAGAGGTTCGTCCTCGACGCCGCAGAGGCACAGGAGCGAGCGCGATCCCGGCTCCGTCGTGAACTCGCCCCAGAAGCGGTGCGGACCCCCGTGGGTCTCGCCGTCGCCGGGCTCGGTCGAGTCGATGCGGCCGTGGCCGAAGCCGACCAGGGCGATGTTGATGTCGGCCGCCCGGAGGACGGGCCCGTGCAGCGTGTCGAACCGTCGGATCGGGTGGGTTCCGAACGTGTTGCCGGGCACGACGGCCCAGCGCATGTCGACCGAGCCCTCGACCCCGTCGATCCGTCGGGCGAGCTCGGCCCAGGGGAGTCGACCGGCGATTCCGGTGACCAGGGCGTCGGTCACCTCGACGACGCCCGTCGAGGTGCGGAACCGGGTCACCAGGACGTTCGTGTTCGCGACGTACTCGCGTTGCACCTCGAAGTCGTCGTCGACCGGGCGCAGCTCGATGCGACCGCCCTTGCCGGCGTCGACGATGCCCGAGAACACGGGGTCCGTGTCGAGCTCGGGCATCGGGAGCCAGTCGATCTGCCCGTCGCGGGCGATGAGGGCGACGGTCCGGCCGTCGCCGATCGCCCCGTACGAGCGCAGCGCGATGTAGCCGTCCTCTCGCGGTTCGGGCCGGTGCCACTCGCCGGCGGCACGCGCGGCTCCGGGGTCGGCGGGGGCGGCGGTGTCGTCGGGTCTGTCGAGGAGATCGGTCACCGGGTCTACGGTGGCCCGGTGCGTCTCCTCGTGCCCGCCCCTCGCAGGGTTCTGTGATGATGCTGCGAGGCCGTACCCCTGTGGAGGGGCGACCGTGCGGCGCACCGCACCCGACTGGTAGACCGGACCGATGCCGCTGCCCACCGGAACACTGACCGAGCCCCGCCTCCTCCTCGACGCGAAGGCGGTGCTCGTCGAGAGCCCCGTCTGGGACGTCGACGCCCAGGAGTGGATCTGGTGCGACATCACGCCGGGCGTGCTGCACCGGACGAGCGTCGACGGTCGGAACGACCGCGCCGCGCAGCTGCCCGCGCCGCTCGCGAGCTTCCAGCGTCGTCGCGGGGGAGGCCTCATCATGGCCCTCGGCGACCGGATCGTCTCGACCGACGACGAGGGGGGCGGGCTCCGCGAGATCGCGCACCTGCCCCACCGACACGACGGCATCCGCTTCAACGAGGGCAAATGCGACCCGTTCGGCGCCTTCGTCGTCGGAGCGATGGACGTCACCGACGAGGCCCCGGACGGCCTGATGTACCGGGTCGGCCCCGACGAGGTCGTGACGCGCCTCCGGGGCGGGTTCACGACCTTCAACGGGCTCGAATGGAACGACGACGGCCGCACCATGTGGTTCACGGACACCGGGGTGAAGACGATCTTCCAGGCTCAGTGGGGCCCCGAGGGCGACCTGGCCGAGGTCGTGCCGTTCACCAGCGGCGGCATGCACGACGGTCTCGTGCGCGACGAGCGGGGCGAGTTCTGGGGGGCGATCTACGGCGAGGGCGTCGTGGTCCACCTCGACCAGGACGGCGATCTCATCGACCGCATCGAGTTCCCGGCGCCGCAGCTGACCGGCATCGCGATCGGCGGCCCCGACATGTCGACGCTGCTCGTCGGTTCGGCGCGCGAGAACATGAGCGACGACGAGCTGGCCCGTGCTCCGCTGAGCGGCGGCCTCTTCACCGTCGAGCTGGACCGCCGGGGTCGCGAGAGCTCCCTGTTCGGCTGAGCGGGCCGTCCGCCCGCCCGAGCGGGGGGCCGGTCCGGCGGAGCGGCCCGCCCGCCCGGCGGGCCGACAACCCGCGTCGACCGGGCCGTCCGCCTCCGGAGCGGGGTCCGTCAGATGCGGCCCGCCAGCTCGACGTCGCCGGGCGTGCAGTCGCGGACGACCTCGCGGGCCGCGTCGCGGGCGCCCTCGACGTTCCAGAGCAGCACGCCCTCGACACCCTCGTCGCCGAGGTAGTAGGCCACGGCGCGCCCCTCGCCCTTGTCGTCGAGCACCGTCTCGAGCGACGTGTCGAGCGTGCCGACCGCCTCGTACGAGATGTCGAAGACCTTTGAGTAGTAGTACGGCGTGTGGTCGTAGACCTCGTCGGAGCCCGCCATGATCCGGCCGACCGCGGCGCCCTGCCACTTCGCGTTGTCGACGTGCTCGACCCGTCGCCGCCCGAGGATGGCGTCGGGGTAGCTCGCGACGTCGCCCGCGGCGAACACGAGCGGGTCGGAGGTGCGGAGCGTCTCGTCGACGACGATCCCGTCGTCGACGTCGAGACCCGCGTCGGAGGCGAGTCCGTCGTCGGGCGAGATGCCCAGCCCGACCACCACGGCGTCCGCGTCGAGGGCCGACCCGTCGTCGAGCACGAGATGCAGGCCCGAGTCGTCGGCCGTGCCGCTCTCGACGCGGCGTCCCCGGGCCAGCTCGACCCGCGCCTCCTCGAAGGTCCTGTCGAGCACGGAGGCGATCGGCGCCGGCAGCAGGGAGGCGCCGAGCACGTCGTCGGGGAACACCAGGGTCACGCGGGTGTCGTTCTGGGCGAGCGCGGCCGCGATCTCGGTCCCGATGTAGCTGCCGCCCACGACGGCGACGTGCCGCCCGGACCCGGCCAACTCGCGCAGCCGCCGGTAGTCGGCCGCCGTGCGGAAGTACAGCACGCGGTCGTCGTCGGGCAGGTCGAGGGCCGTGGGGCTGCCGCCCGTGGCGAGGAGCAGCCGCCCGTAGCCGACGGTGTCGCCGTCGCTCGTGGTGACCGTCCGCGCGTCGCGGTCGATGGACTCGACGAGGGTGCGCAGCCTCAGGTCGGCGCCCGACTCCGCGACCGTGCCGAGGTCATTGTCGCTCTCGGTGTAGTCGGGGTCGATCCAGAGCTTCTTCGACAGGGCCGGACGGGTGTAGGGGGCGTCGACGTCGGCGCTGATGATCAGGATCGTCGCGTCGGGGGTCGTCTCGTGGATCGCCTTGGCGGCGGCGTCGGCGGTCATGCCCCCGCCGACGATGACGTGGTCGTAGCTCGTGCTCATGATGCTGTCGGTCCTCTCGACGACGGACGGCACCGCCCCGGAGGCGCGGGTCGCGCGCTCCGGGACGGTGCCGTCATGGGGTGGTGGAGCTAGTTGGCGACGGCGCCGACGCGATCGAGGCCCTCGGCCGCGGCCGACTCGTCGCGCTCGCGGGTGTCGGCCGAACCGGCGTCCTTCGCGGGGTGGCGGTTCTCGGCGCCCGTCATCCAGGCGAGCTGCTCGAGGCGCTCGAGGATCCCGTGCAGCACGTCGGCCGTCGTCGGGTCCTCGTCGTCGACCTCGTCGTGCACGGCGCGCATCGTCTCGGTGACGGCGTACATGCGGTCGACGATCAGGTCGACCACGGCCGTCGTCTCGACCGGCCCTTCGGGGAACTGCACGAGGCTGGTGTTCGCCGTGACGACCGACGAGCGGCCGTCGGGGATGAGGTACACGGCGCGCATGCGCTCGGCCACCTCGTCGGAGAACTCGCGGGCGGCGTCGACGATCTCGTCGAGCTGCAGGTGCAGGTCGCGGAAGTTCGAGCCGAGGAGGTTCCAGTGGGCCTGCTTGCCCTGGAGGTGCAGCTCGATGAGGTCGACGAGGACCTTCTGCATGTTGGTGCGGAGTGTGTCGGATCCCTGGAACATGATGTCTCCCGTTCGTCGTGGGTTCGTTGCCGAGTCTGTGCACCGGTGCGGTGCGATCTGGACGGTAGACCCTCCGCCGTGAGTGCTCTCAGCATTCGGGGGACGGCCGGGGAGGGAACCGGTTCCCTCCCGCTCGCCCGGGTGATATCTTCTGGGTGTCGACCGAGTCGATACCCGTCGGCATCGGTCGGCGGCGCCACCCCGATGGCGGGGTGGGCAGGTCCTGAGGGGGGCGCATGATCACGAGGACGACGGCGACGTCGGCCGAGGCGACGGAGATCGTCCGGCTCCGACGCGAGATCGAGAGCGCCTGGGGCGCGTTCGACGACATCGAGCAGATGGAGTGGAGCCACCGGGTCCTCGTCGTCCGGAGCATCGTGGGCTCGCTGCCCGACGCCGCCAGCGCCGCCTCCCGCGCGGGCCATGGCGAGTTCGCCCGTCAGCTGCTGCACGACGCAGCGGAGTTCCCGCCCCCGTGGGCGAGCATCTGCAGCAAGTGGGACGCCGCCCTGGCGATGTCCCTCGAGGCCGTCGAGGCCGCGGCCTGGTCCGAGAGCGAGCCCCTCGGCCTAGCCTGAGGTCATGACGAACGCCCCCTCCCGCGATCGACCCGGGCGGCGGCGGGTCGGCCTGGCGCGCTTCGTCCGGTGCCTGGTGCTCGACTACGTCTTCGTCTGGCGGGTCCACCTCGATCCGCCCTCGCGACGATCGGTTCCCCGGGTCTACCGCGAGGGCGCCCGGGCGCCCGTGCTCCTGCTGCCGGGCGTGTACGAGACGTGGCGGTTCCTCCGGCCCCTGGCCGATCGTCTCAGCGCCCTCGGCCACCCCGTCGTCGTGGTGCCGGGTCTCCGCCACAACCGTCGACCGATCAAGGCGACCGCCGAGCTGGCCCAGGCCGTGCTCGACGCGCACGACCTCCGCGACGTGATCGTGCTCGGGCACAGCAAGGGCGGCCTGATCGGGAAGACGATGATGGTGTCGACCGACGTCGAGGGCCGCATCGCGCGCATGGTGACGGTCAACAGCCCGTTCTCCGGCACCCGATGGTCGCGGGTGCTGCCGAACCCGGCGCTCCGGGCGTTCTCGCCGCGAGATGCGGATCTGCTCCTGCTGGCCGAGCAGCTCGAGGCCAACTCCCGGGTCACGTCGATGGCGTCGCGCTTCGACGCCCACGTCACCGAGGGCAGCGTGCTGCCGGGGGCCGTCAACCGCACCTTCCCCGTCGACGGGCACTTCCGTCCCCTCGGCCATCCGCGCTGCATGGCGATGATCATCGCCGAGGTCGAACGGGGCTGAAGGCCGTCAGCCGATGATCTCCTCGCGCACCCGGCGGAGATCCTCCAGCAGCGACCCCACGAGCACCCAGTTGTCGGGATCGGGCAGCATGACCTGCACGGGCGCCGTGAGCGCGGGGGAGTCCTCGGGCGACGACGCCGACGAGGCGGGCCGGCCCCCGGTGCCGGGCCGCGCCTCCTCGGTGGTCCTGGCGAGCAGTCTCACGTCGTGAGCCGCGCGACGGAGGTCTTCGGCGATGCTCTGCACGACCGGGTCGTCGGCCAGGGCGGGGTCGTAGTTGTCGTGCACGGAGCGGACCATGCCCACCACGCGGTTGACGAGCACCGTCAGCCGGTCGAGCAGATCCCCGTCGGCCTCGAGCACCGACCGGTTGCGACTCGCGCGCGGATTGAGCTGGAGGCTCTCGACGCCGGCGGTCACGGCCGAGGAGGCGCGGGCCTGGGTAGCGCGCAGGGCCCTCGCGTTCTCGAGACCCGCCGCGAGACGGTCCGCGTCGACCGGCTCGGCGAGCACGGCGGCGGTCTCGTCGAGCACGGCGGCGATGTCGCGGGCGAGCCGCCCGACGGCCAGATGGGCGGGCGCGAGCAGCACGGGCGGGACGATCAGGGCGTTGACCGCCAGTGCGATCGCCGCCCCGATGATCGTCTCGAGCACCCGGTCGAGGGCGTAGTCGGGGGTCTGGGCGCCGATGGCGAGCACCAGCATGGCGGAGATGGGCACCTGGTTCGCCGAGCTCGGCGTCAGCCGGAAAGCCCAGGCCACCAGCAGGCTGACGACGACGATGACGAGCACGATCCACGTCGAGTCGCCGAACAGCACGCCGGCGGCGTAGGCGATGAGCACGCCGGCCATGACGCCGACGCTCCGTTCGAGCCCGCGGACGAACGACTGGTTGACGCTCGGCAGCACCACGAGCAGCGCCGCGATCGCGGCGAAGATCGGCAGCGGCTGCTGCAGCAGCGCGATCGAGGCGAACCAGGCGGCGATCACCGCCACCGAGGTCTTGACGACCTGCAGCAGCGGCGTCCGCTTCGACTGCCGGATGCGCGAGACGACGGCTCCGCCCGGCAGACGCGGGGGACGCGGAGGGAGGGGTCTCACGCGCGACGGTCTCACCCGCTCAGACTAACGACCGGCCCGGACCGACGATCACGATTCGGTCTCCCCGCCGCCGTGCGCACGGCGGCTCGCGCGCCGGCTGGTTCACTGGTGGGGTGTGGCCTGATTCGGCGGAGATCCTCCCTGCAGCGTTCGCGAACTCCGGCGTGACCGTCGTGTCGTTCCGACCGCACTCCGTCGAGCCCTCGGGTGCCGGATTCCTCTACGGCTACGAGGTCGACACGGTCGACGCGCACGGCACCACCGCCACCGTCCTGACCTTCATCGACACGGACGCCCGCGCGGTCGACGGGTCGTCGGTCCTCACGACCGACCCCGCCACCGGTCGGCCCCTCGCGGTCTGGGCCTACCCGGCCGACCCCCTCCTGCCGGCGCTCGCCGGGGTGACGTTCCCCGACCGCGTCGTCGAGTCGCTCGCCGCGCTCGGCATCGTCGTGACCTCGCCGACCCTCACCGTGGCGGCGTACCGGCCGGGCAAGCGCGCGGTGATCCGTCTGGATTCGGCGGAGGCGACGCTGTTCCTCAAGGTGATCCGACCCGACCGGGTGGCGCCCATCGTCGAGCTCCACGCCGCGTTCCGCGGCCGGGGCGTCCCGGTCCCGGCCGTGCTGGCGTCGCGCGCCGACGGGCTGCTCGTGCTCGAACGGGTGGCCGGCGAGCCGGCGGGGCGGCACGTGCTCGCCCTCGCCGACGACCCGCGGTTCATCGATCAGCTCGTCGAGATCGGCCGGCGGACGGCCACGGTGCCCGTCGTCTCGCAGGCCCAGTCCGACGCCCTCGATCACGGCGACTGGCACCGGGCGACGCTGCTCGGGCAGCTGCCGTCGAACGCGGCCGAGATCGACGCCCTCTACGCCGAGATCGAGCGCCGTCGGGCGAGCTGGGTCGGCGACCCCCTTGCGGTCATCCACGGCGACCTGCATCTCGAGCAGCTCTTCGTCGACCCGGCGGAGCCCTGGCGGGTCACCGGCGTGCTCGACATCGACACGGCGGGCGTCGGGCATCCGGCCCGCGACGCCGCGGCGCTGATCGCCCACCTCGTCGTGACCGGCCAGTGGCACCGCGGCAACGGCGACGAGGCCCAGGCCCGTGCCTGCGAGCGCCTCGCCGACGAGGTCACCGGCGTCTGGACCGAGCGCGCGCCCGAGTGGGCCGAGCGTCTCGCCCCGGCCGTCGCGTCGCAGCTGCTCGCCCACGCGGGCGGGCAGGCGACGCTCAGCACCGAGACCGGGCGCCGGAAGGCCGTCCAGCTGATCGGCGCCGCGACGGGCGCCCTGCGGTCGTCGGCTGCCGACCGCGTCGACCCTGCCGACCCCGTCGACCGCCCCGAGTCGGTCTGACCCGCTGCGGCCCTGGTGGGCCGGCATCCGCGACACACGAGGAGGCGCGGGTGGCGTCGGTCCCTCCCGTGCGCGTAAACTGACCCCAGCATCAACGCCCGCGTCGTCGACCGACCCGGCCCGCCACGAGACACCGCTCTCGTCCGGTCCGCTCGTGCCCGTCGGTCCCGCCGGGGCGGGGTGGCCCGTCTCTCCGCGGACACCACAGCTGCACCCCGTCCAGCCCCACCCGCGGGCACGGCCGCGCGCATCGGGCGCGACCGGCTCGCACCGTCGCCGTCACGGCGGCGCATGCACCGTCGACGTCCACGTCGACCACGAGGAGGAGCCTTGGCTCGACCAGGCCAACGTCAATCGGGCGGCACCCGTACCGCCGCACGCTCGCACCGTCGACGCGAGGTCGACAACGACGGGCTGATCCCCGTGCTGGCCCGCGCCGTGCGCGAGGTCGAGGCGGCGGCTCAGCGGGGGCAGGTGAAGCCCTCGTCCCGCACCAAGTTCCAGGTCATCGCCCTGCTGATGCGCGAGGAGCGCGCCCGCGTCAAGGTCGACAAGACCATCTCGGACTCCGAGCGGGCCGAGCAGATGAAGCGCCTCGACGGCGTGGCGCAGATCCTCGCGAAGACGGCCGCCCGCGACACATCGCTCATCGCGCTGCTCGCGGAGGACGCCGTCGTGTCCGAGACCGCCAAGGCGCTCAAGCGCGACCTGCAGATGTCGGCCGGTCTCGAGCTCGCGCCCGAGGAGCTCGTCATCGTCACCGAGAAGGCCCCGGCCCCGGTGGCCTCCGAGCGTCAGGTCGTCCCGCAGTCGGTCGTGTCGCGGCAGCTCGCGAACCCGTTCCTGCCGCCGGACTTCTCGCTCGCCGAGGTCGCCCGCGAGGTGCACCCCGTGCGCCTGGCGAACTGGGAGCTCTTCGGCCCCCTCTTCAAGTCGTTCGAGTACGGCGCCGGCGGCGGGCCCGCCTGCATGCCGCTGCCCGAGCCGACCACCGTCGACGCGCCGGCCGGCGCGACGCTCATGCACCACCAGGCGCAGCTCGTCGAGTCGGCCCGTCAGGGTCACCGCACGTACCTGCTCGCCGACGAGCCGGGTCTCGGCAAGACGGCCCAGTCCCTCCTGGCGGCCCAGGCCGCCGACGCCTACCCGCTGCTCGTCGTCGTGCCGAACGTCGTCAAGACCAACTGGGCCCGCGAGGTCCAGCTCTGGACCCCGACCCGCAGCGCGACCGTCATCCACGGCGACGGCGAGAACCTCGACGCCTTCGCCGACGTCGTGATCGTCAACTACGAGGTGCTCGACCGGCACGTCGGCTGGCTCGGCGAGCTCGGGTTCAAGGGCATGATCGTCGACGAGGCGCACTTCATCAAGAACAAGGAGTCGCAGCGTTCACGGCATGTCATGCAGCTGTCGCAGCGCATCCGTCAGCGGACCGCGCACCCGCTGCTCATGGCGCTGACCGGCACCCCGCTGATCAACGACATCGAGGACTTCAGGGCCATCTGGGAGTTCCTCGGCTGGATCGGCGAGAAGAAGCCGAACGCCGAGCTGCTCGAGCAGCTCGAGGACGCGGGGCTGACCCCGGCCGACCCCGGCTTCTTCTCGTCGGCCCGCGAGATCGTCATCGACATGGGCATCGTCCGGCGCCGGAAGGTCGACGTCGCCGCCGACATCCCCGCCCGGCGCGTGGCGGACCTGCCGGTCGAGCTCGACGACGAGGTGGGTCGCTCGATCCGCGAGGCCGAGCGCGAACTGGCCCGCCGTCTCGTCGAGCGCTACCGGTCCGCTCTGGCGACCCGCACCTCCGGCGTCCGCGTCGACGGGGTCGACCACGATCTGGTGCGCCAGGTCGCCAAGTGGGAGCTGGAGGACAGCCGCTCGGCGTCGTCCGGCGAGAACGTGTTCAGTATGGTCCGTCGCATCGGCCAGGCGAAGGCCGGCCTCGCGGCCGACTACACCGCTCAGCTGGCCCGCAACGTCGGCAAGGTCGTGTTCTTCGCGAAGCACATCGACGTGATGGACACCGCCGAGGCGACCTTCGCCAAGCGCGGCCTCAAGTACGCGTCGATCCGCGGTGATCAGACGCCCGCCGTGCGCCAGCGTCAGATCGACGCGTTCGTGAACGACCCCGAGGTCGCCGTCGTGGTCTGCTCGCTGACGGCCGCCGGCGTCGGCCTCAACCTGCAGGTCGCATCGAACGTCGTGCTCGCCGAGCTCTCGTGGACGGACGCCGAGCAGACGCAGGCCATCGACCGCGTGCACCGCATCGGACAGGAGGAGCCGGTCACCGCGTGGCGCGTCATCGCCGCCCAGACCATCGACACGAAGATCGCCGAGCTGATCGACAGCAAGGCCGGGCTCGCGGCCCGCGCCCTCGACGGCGACGACAGCGAGATCGCGGCATCGACGGACGTGCAGCTCGATGCGCTCGTCGCCCTGCTCACCGAGGCCCTCGGGGGCTGACCGCTCGCCGGCCGACCCGTCGACGGGTCGGCCGGCCCTCCGACGCCCTGGCCGCAGAGCGCGGGGGAGGGGCGCCTCCCAGCGAGGGCGCGTTCTGTGGTGGTCGATCCGTCATCCGACCCCGAGGAGCACCCCATGCCCGAGATCCAGGGCTACGCCCACGTCGCCATCACCGTGTCCGACCTCGACGCGAGCCTCGCGTTCTACGAGCGGCTGCTCGGCACGGCGCCGGTCGGCCGCATCCAGCTCGAGGGTCTCGACCGTCGCCTGTTCCCCGTCGGCGGTGGGCAGATCCTCGGTGTGACGGCCTACACGCACGGCTCGGCCGACGTGTCCGATCCGACGAAGCCCGGTCTCGACCACATCGGGTTCGCCGTCGCCGACCGCGAAGGCGTCGTGGCGTGGCAGACCCAGGCGACCGAGGCGGGCATCGACTCCGATCTGCAGGACGCCGACTTCGGTCACGCCCTGATGGTCAAGGACCCGGACGGCAACCAGATCGAGTTCTTCGCACCCGCCGCCGAGGCCTGATACCGGACCCGGGCCTCGGCCCGGACGCACGGAACGGCCGCCCCGCATCCCTGCAGGGCGGCCGTCGCGGCGTCCGGGCCGTCGGGCTAGAGGCCGAGCTTGGCCTGCACGTCGGCGAGCGACGGGTTGGTCGCGGTCGAGCCGTCGGGGTAGATGATCGTCGGCACGGTCTGGTTGCCGTCGTTGACGCTCTGGACGATCTCGGCGGTGCCGGGCACCTCCTCGATGTTCACCTCGGTGTAGGCGATCCCCTGCTTGCCGAGCTGCTGCTTCAGGCGTGCGCAGTACCCGCACCACGACGTGCTGAACATCGTGATGGAGCCGGCGGCGGGGACATAGGCGGTGGCGGTGTCACTCATGACCCCAGGCTAGGCCCGGTCGGCGGTGAGCGAGGGGGGAGTTGGCTGGGAGGCGCACCCGGCACCCGAACGAGAGGATCACCATGGCCGACACGGTCGCCGATCAGATCATCGCCCAGCTCGTCGCGGCGGGGGTCCGTCGCATCTACGGCATCGTGGGCGACAGCCTCAACCCGATCGTCGACGCCGTGCGTCGGACGGGAGGGTCGTCGGCGGGCGGCATCGACTGGATCCACGTGCGCAACGAGGAGGCCGCCGCGTTCATGGCCTCGGGCGACGCCCAGATGAGCGGTGAGCTCGCCGTCTGCGCAGGGTCGTGCGGCCCAGGCAACCTGCACCTGATCAACGGGCTCTACGACGCGCACCGCAGCCGCGCGAAGGTCCTCGCCATCGCCAGTCACATCCCGAGCGAGATGATCGGGTCGGGGTACTTCCAGGAGACCCACCCCGACCGCCTCTTCGTCGAGTGCTCGGGCTACAGCGAGATGATCTCCACCGCGGCGCAGTCCCCGTCGGTCGTCGCCTCGGCCATCCGTCACACGCTCGCGGGCGAGGGGGTGAGCGTCATCACGCTCCCCGGCGACATCGCCGAGCTCGACGCCGCCGGGCGCGTGCCGACCCCGGTGACCGTCGGGGCGGCGGAGCTCGTCCCCGCCGCCGCCGACGTCGAGGCCCTGGCCGCCGCCATCGACGCCGCCGGCACCGTCGCGCTCTTCGTCGGCGAGGGCGGCCGCGGGTCGCACGACGAGATCATCGCGCTGGCCGATCTCATCGGCGCTCCCATCGGGCACAGTCTCCGCGGCAAGGACGTCATCCAGTACGACAACCCGTTCGACGTCGGCATGACCGGGCTGCTGGGCTACGGGGCCGCGCACGCGGGAATCCACGACGCCGATCTGCTCGTGCTGCTCGGCACGGACTTCCCGTATCCGCAGTTCCTGCCCGACGGCGAGAAGGTGACGATCGCGCAGGTGGATGTGAACGCCGCGGTGATCGGTCGCCGCGCCGACGTGCACGTGCCCGTCCACGGATCGGTCGCGGCGACGCTGCGGGCCCTGACGCCGCTCGTGCGACGGAAGCGCAGCCGGAGGTTCCTCGACCGCACCCTGAAGAAGCACCGGAAGCTCATGACGGGTGCCGTGGGCGCCTACACGAAGAACGTCGAGAAGCTGCGGCCCATCCACCCCGAGTACGCGGCCTCGCTGGTCGACGAGATCGCCGCCGACGACGCCGTCTTCACGGCCGACACCGGCATGGGCAACGTCTGGGCCGCGCGCTACGTGACGCCGACGGCCGAGCGGCGGATCTTCGGGTCGTACCTGCACGGGTCGATGGCGAACGCGCTGCCGCACGCCCTCGGCGCGCAGCTGGCGTTCCCGGGGCGGCAGGTCGTGTCGATCTCGGGCGACGGCGGTCTGTCGATGCTCCTGGGCGAGCTCGTCACGGCGAAGATGTACGAGCTGCCGGTCAAGATCGTGGTCTTCAACAACAGCACCCTGGGGCTCGTCAAGCTCGAGATGCTCGTCGACGGGCTGCCCGACTTCGGCGTCGACGTGCCGTACACGGACTACGCCGCCGTTGCGCGGGCCATCGGCATCCACGCCGTCCACGTCGAGGACCCCCGCGACCTGAGGACCGCCCTCGAGGCGGCCTTCGAGCACGACGGCCCGGCCCTCGTCGACATCGCCACCGATCCGAAGGCGCTCTCGCTGCCGCCCATGATCACGGGGGCCCAGGTCAAGGGCTTCTCCCTCGCGATGTCCAAGATCGTCATGAACGGCGGCGCCGGCGAGGCCGTGGCGATGGCGCGCTCGAACCTGCGGAACGTCCCCCGGCCGTAGTCGCCGTCGAGGAGGCGCGGCGGGGGTCGATCGCACCCGCACCGCGCCTCCTCGGCTCGGCTTCGAGACCGCCCGGGAGGCGCGGCCCAGGAGGCGCGTCCGAAGCCGCGACGCACCGCCCGCGTCAGCCGGCGGCGGGGGTGCTCCGTGCCGCGAGCCGTGCGACGGCCGCGAGCGGGATGCCGATCCAGTCGGGTCGGTTGCGGCTCTCGTAGACGGCCTCGTAGACGGCCTTGTCGATCTCGAACGCGTCGAGCAGGGCGCGCTCGGCACGGACGTCGACGCCGGACGACGCGATGTACCCGTCGACGAACGCCCGGCGGGCGTCGTGCGCCCAGCCGCTCGCGTCGATCGGGGTCGATTCGTGGGCCAGGGAGCCGGCCACGTAGTCGAACGACCGCAGCATGCCCGCGATGTCGCGAAGGGGCAGGTCGGGGCGCGAGCGCTCGGGCATCGGCCGGAGGGGCTCGCCCTCGAAGTCGATGAGCATCCAGCCGCGCTCCGGCGAGAGCAGCGCCTGACCGAGGTGCAGGTCGCCGTGGATCCGCTGCAGCTCGGGCCAGGCGAGGTGCTCGGCCGCGTCGTAGACGGCGCTGATCGCCGCCTCGTGCTCGGCGATCTCGGGGACCTCTCGGGCGGCGGTCGTGATCCGACGACGCATGCTGACGAGAGCGCCGCCGACCTCGTCCGGCCCGGCCGCGACCGTGCCGAGCTCGGCGGCGAGCGTCGCGTGCATCTCGGCGACGGCGACGCCGAGGTCACGGGCCTCCGCGGTGAAGTCGGTGCCGGCTGCGGCCGCGGCCAGGGCGACGCGCCAGGCGTCGTCGAGCCCGGGCAGGAACTCCTGCGAGAACGCGAGGTGACCGGTCGCCGTGCCCCCGTCGCGCCCCGGGTCGGTCCAGGTCGCGCGCAACGACCCGAACGACGACGGGACATGGGTCGACCCTCCGCGCGTCAGCGAGGCCTGGGTCGTCACGTCGGGGTTGTCGCCGTGGTGCAGCACGCGGAAGACCTTCGCGATGACGTGCTCGACGGGCCCGCCCTCGACGTCGTAGATGATCGACGTGTTCGACTGCTCGCCCGAGAGCACGCGCGAGCGGCGCACCCGACCGGGGTCGACGATGCGGCTCCCCTCGACGACCACGTCGGGCCCCTCGACGCGGGACTCGTCGGTCATGACGCGCAGGAGCTCGGCCGCGTAGGCCGGGTCGTGCGGCCCGTCGTACAGGTAGCGGCCGTCGGCGGACCCGATGAAGGCCCTGTCGCCGCCGGGGAGCGGTGCGTCACGGGCCACGAGGGGCACCTGGTACAGCACCGGGGTGTCTGCGGCCTCGTCGATGACGAGGAGGGTGAGCGCCAGCGCATCGCCGAGGTCGGACTCGAACGACCCGATGACCCGCAACGCGGGGGTCCGCCCCTTCGTCGCATACCAGCGCTGTCGCGCCATCCAGCCGGCCAGACTCGGTGCCACGTCGCTCATGCGACGACCCTACGCCCGGGCGATGCGACCCGCCCGGGACGACCTCGTCACCGGACGACGGGGAGGACCGGCTACAACTGGAGTCATGAGCCGCAGCGAGCAGACCGAGATCGAGCGCAAGTACGACGTCGACGGGACGGCGGCCGTGCCCGACCCCGTCGGAGTCGCCGGCGGCGGGCTCGTCGTCGCGCACGTCGAGAGCCCCGTCGTCGTCGAGCTCGCGGCGACCTACTGGGACACCGACGACCACGCGCTCGTCGCCGCGCGGACGACCCTGAGGAGGCGCGAGGGCGGCGGCGACGCGGGTTGGCACCTCAAGCTCCCGCCGGAGGCCGGTTCGACGGGTCGCCGCGAGGTGCACCGGCCCCTCGGCGCGGCCGACGAGCCGGTGCCGGACGAGCTGCTCGGACTCGTCTCCGACGTCGTCGGCGATCGGAGCCTCGGGCCGGTGCTGAGGCTCGAGACGACCCGAACGGTGCGCGCGCTCGTCGGGGGCGACGGCTCGTCCCTGGCCGAGATCGCCGACGACGACGTCGTCGCGACCCGGCTCGGGTCGGACGTCGAGCGCCGGTGGCGCGAGTGGGAGGTCGAGCTCGCGCCGGGGGTCGACGGCCCGTCCGGAGAGGGTCTCCTCGACGCCGTCGAGGAGGTCGTCCGAGCCGCCGGGGCCGTCCCGTCGACATCGCGGTCGAAGCTGGCCAGAGGTCTCGGCGCCGAGGGCTGATGCGTCAGCGGCGTCGCGGCTCGACGACCCGCCCGATGCGCCCGATGCGCTCGACGCGGCCGACGCGGCCGACGCGGCCGACGCGGTCGACGCGGTCGACGGTCGATCCGGTCCGCACCGTCGCTCAGGCGCGGCCGAGCACGTCGAGGATCCAGGCGATCTCGAAGGCCCGCTCGCGCCACGACTCGTAGCGTCCGCTGACGCCGCCGTGCCCGGCCGACATCTCGGTCTTCAACAGCACCGGCGCACCGACGTCGCGGAGCCGGGCGACCCACTTCGCGGGCTCCACGTAGAGCACCCGCGTGTCGTTGAGCGAGGTGACGGCGAGGATGCGCGGGTACGAGACCCCGTCGCGCACGTTCTCGTAGGGACTGTAACCGCGCATGTACTCGTAGACCTCGGCGTCGTGCAGGGGGTCCCCCCACTCGTCCCACTCGATGACCGTCAGCGGCAGGTCGGGGTCGAGGATGCTCGTCAGGGCGTCGACGAAGGGCACAGCCGCCACGATGCCGGCGAAGCGGTCGGGCGCCAGGTTGGCCACGGCGCCCATCAGGAGTCCGCCGGCGCTCCCGCCCTCGGCGACGAGCAGCTCGGGGCTGGTGCGCCCTTCGGCGATCAGATGATCGGCGACCGCGACGAAGTCCGTGAACGTGTTCTTCTTGGTCAGGGTCTTGCCGTCCTCGTACCAGGCGCGGCCCATCTCGCCGCCGCCCCGCACGTGCGCCACGGCGAACACGACGCCGCGGTCGAGCAGCGAGAGCCGGGCGACGCTGAAGCCGGGGTCGATGCTGTGCTCGTACGATCCGTAGCCGTAGAGGTGCACGGGCGCGGGGCCCGACGCGGGGGCTGCGTCACGACGCCAGACGAGCGAGACGGGGACGCGCGTGCCGTCGGCCGCCGTCGCCCAGTCCCGAGCCTGCTCGTAGTGCTCGGGATCGTATCCGCCGAGCACGTTCTGCCGTTTGAGCAGACGGCGCTCGCCCGTGCGGACGTCGAGGTCGTACACGGTCGACGGCGTCACGAACGACGAGTAGCCGAAGCGGACCGTCGGCTGGGCGAACTCGGGGTTGCCGCCGGCGCCGGCGGCGAAGAGCGGCTCGTCGAACTCGACCTCGGTCACGTCGCCGTACCCGTCGGGGCCGAGGGGCATGACGGCGAAGCGGGGGAGCGCGTCGCGGCGGTACTCGACCACGAGGTGACCGGCGAACGCGTCGACGGACTCGAGACGGACGGAGGCGCGGTGCTCGACGATCACCCGTCGGTCCGTCCTCGAGGTGGGGTCGTCGGCCGGCACGTCGACCAGCTCGAAGTTATCGGCGCCGTCGTTGTGCACCACGAGCAGTCGGTCGCTGCCCGCGACGATCGCGTGCTCGACCTCGTACTCGACGCCCTCGCGGCGGGGCCAGACGACCCGGAACTCGCCGGTGGGGTCGCTCGAGTCGAGCAGCCAGGTCTCGCTGGTGATCTTCGAGCCGATGTCGACGACGAGGTACTGGCGGCTGCGGGTGAGACCCACGCCGATCCAGTAGCGGTCGTCCGTCTCCGTGAACACGACGACGTCGTCACCCGCCTGACCGACCTCGTGACGCCAGATCGTGTCGGGTCGCCAGGACTCGTCGACGGTGGGGTAGAAGACGTAGCGGCCGGTGGCGTCGAAGACGGCCCCGGGAGCGGTGCCGGCGACCTCGTCGGCGAGGTCCTCGCCGGTGGCGAGGTCTCGCACACGGAGCGTGTACCGCTCGTCGCCCTCCGTGTCGACGGCGTAGGCGAGGAGGCGGCCGTCGGGTGAGACGTCGAAGCTGCCGAGGGAGAAGAAGTCGTGGCCGTCCGCCTCGACATTGCCGTCGAGCAGGACCTGCTCGCCCTCGGCGGCCCGCGCGGCGTCGATCGTGGGAGGGGTCCAGTCGTCGGAGCCCGAGATCGGGGCACGGCAGTGGATGCCGTACTGGGCGCCCTCGGCGGTGCGCGAGTAGTACCACCAGTCGCCTTCGCGGACGGGCACCCCGAGATCGGTCTCCTGCACGCGGCTCTTGATCTCGTCGAAGACGGTCTGACGCAGATCGGCGAGGTGCTCGGTCTCCGCGGCCGTGTGGGCGTTCTCGGCCTCGAGATGCGCCACGACCTCGGGGTCCTCCTTCGCTCGGAGCCACTCGTAGTCGTCGACGAAGTCGTGACCGTGGTGGCTGCGGGTGACGGGTTTCTTCGGAGCGCGTGGTGCGGGGACGGAGGCCATCCCGTCAGCCTACTGAGACGACCTCCGGTCGTCGGTGACACCCCGTTCGCGCGGCGGGACGGCGGGGTACTCGTCGGATGCCGCGTGCGCGTCGGCGGGGTCGGGGGCCTCCGCCTCGCGGCGTTCGTCGGCGGCCTGCTCGGGCGTGCCGGCCTTCTCGGGGCCGGCGCCGGCGCGGACGCCGGGCAGCGTGACCAGGCCGTCCATGTCGTCGTCGGGCAGGCGGGTGGCGTCGTCGGGTGTCGTCATGCCCGCGAGGCTACGCGCGGCGGACGCTGCGGGGGCCGCTCCCGTCAGGGCGGCCGGCGGTCGGAGCCCGGCGACGGTCGGGCCGAGGTGCGCCTCGCCGGGCTCGAGGTCGGCGATGGCCCGGCGATCGCTGGCGAGCCGCCGCACCCCCGCGTTCAGGCGGGCGTGCAGCTGCATGAGGTGCAGACGGTAGGCGTCGGGCTCGGTCTCGCTGTCGTCGAGGAACGCGTTGCAGGCGAGCGTCATCTCGTTGAGGACGGGCAGTGCGGGCGACCGCGGCGTCGTCCCCCGCCGCGCCGTCCGGATGACGCCCCGCAGCCCGGACACCGAGCGCCTCGCCGCCCCGTAGTCGGGGTCGCTCGCGGCGGCGTCGGGGCTCGACGTGGGATCGATCCGGTGCAGCACGCGCCGGAAGTGGATCTCGGTCACGAGCTCGTTCAGGGCCGAGGCCTCGGCCCGACGGGACTCGAGACGACGCACGAGCAGATTGGTCGCGAAGGCCGCCCCGGCGCCGAGGAAGGCGCCGAGCGTGACCGTGAACACGTCGCTCCAGAACATGCCGCCAGACTACGGACGACCACCGTCAGCTGAGGGTCAGCGCGACGCCGCGTCGATCCGCCCCATGAGCGACCAGACGGCCCTCGAGAGCTCGGGATGCCAGAGAGCGACGGTCCGGAGGAAGCGCAGCTCGTCCGGCGTGCCGAGGCCGCCGGCCACGGGCACGCCGTCGACGCCCCGGGCCGCGGCCCGGATCGAGATGACGACCTGCTCGTCGACCGTCGGGAGCCCGGGGATGACGTCCCACGGGTCCTCCCCGTTGCGGCACCGCAGCTCGATGAGGGCCGAGAGCTCGTCGTGCGCCTCGGCCCGGAGCACCTCGAGGCTCCGTCCGGCGCCGCGGAAGCCCGGGACGCCTCCCTGAGGCGCTGGGGGTGTCTCGGACATGCCGACGAGCCTACGCGCGAGCGCCTCCACGACGCCCCGGCCGCTACCCTCGGCGCATGGTCTACCGAGTCTGCGTCGCGTACCTGCTGAGAGAGACCGACGGCCGGTCGGAGGTCCTGCTCGGCCGCAAGAAGCGGGGTCTCGGGACGGGGCGCTACGTCGGGCTGGGCGGCAAGCTCGAAGCGGGGGAGTCCGCGCTCGCCGCGGTCGTCCGCGAGATCGAGGAGGAGGCCGGGGTGACGGTCGCGCCCGACGACCTCGAGCATCGCGGCGACCTGATGTACCTGTTCCCGCATCGGGAGTCGTGGAGCCAGAGCTCGGCGGTCTTCGTCACGACGCGGTGGACGGGCGAGCCGGCCGAGAGCGACGAGCTCGCCCCCGTCTGGTTCGACGTGGACGATCTCCCTCTCGACGAGATGTGGAGCGACGCCCGTGCCTGGCTGCCCGGCGTGCTGGCCGGGGCGCGCGTGTCGCACGAGTTCACCTTCGGCGAGGATCTCGCCAGCGTCGTCGCCGACCGGGCGCTCGACGCGCGGCCGCCGGTCCGCTGAACCGCGTCAGCGCCCGTCGCGCCGCGATCCGCTCGACCGCACGAAGAAGTCGACGACCCCCGCGACGACTGCCAGTGCGAGCGCCGTCCAGGCGTAGCCCACGAACAGCCCGGCGACGTCGCGCCCGCCCGGGGCGAGCACGATGCTGAGCGCGTAGAGGCCGGCGGCCGCGAGGAGGAGGGCGATGACGATCGCGACGAGCAGGCGGTGCGAGGAGCGGCGGTTCACGACCGGTCAGCCTACCCGCGAGGGCGGGTCGGGATCGGCCGGGTGTCGAGGGCGTCGTCCTCCAGGCCGCCCGGCGAGCCCAGCAGGGGATCGCCCGACGTGCCGTCGTCGAGCTCCCCGCGCTCGTCGACGGCGACGGTCCTGATCGTGCCGGTGTCGCTCGACGCGAGTCCGTGGCGCCGCAGGACGTCGTCGCGCTCCGCGGCCAGGAAGTCCCGGTTCGCGTTCTGCGCGTCGAGGAACATCGTCGTGCGACCCGTCACGATCCGGCGGACCCGCCGACGCTCCCACCACGCCTTGCCGGTGATCATCAGGACGACGCCCACCCCGGCGTAGACGAGCATCATCGTCAGACCCCGGCCGTAGCCCGGCCCCACGTCGTAGAGCGCCCTCTTGAGCATCTCGGTGATGCCGCTGCCCACCACGACGTTGTTGAGCCACGCGAAGGGCTGGGGCATGAACCAGGCCGGATACGCGCCTCCCGAGGCGGGCATCGACAGGAAGACGAACACGATCATCGCGGGCAGCGCGACGAAGCGGCCCACGAAGTAGCTGATGCCGTTGACCGTCAGGCCGATCGCGATGATCCAGCCCCAGCCGAGCAGCACCAGCTCGACGAAGTGCCCCTGCACCGCGCCGACCACGGGCCCGGCCAGCGTATTGGTGATCAGCGAGATCACGGCCGCTCCCACGACGATCACGGTCGTCCGGGTGCGATGCCGCAGGGGGGCTCCCATCAGCCCGATGAACATGGCGACCATGTAGCCGCCGATGCACCAGGCGAGCATCAGGTACAGCGAGACGGTGCCGTACTCGTCGTACGGAGGCAGCGGCGCCAGATCGGTGACGGCGGGCGCCGGGGCGCCGGACGCCTCGATCACGGGGGTGAGCATCGCCGGGATGAGCGCCGCGACCTGGTACTGGTGGGCGCTCGCGGTGTAGAGCAGGTCGTCGCCGGGGTCATAGGCCACGGCCGCCCGCCCGCTCGTGACGGCCGCGCGGGCCTCGGCTGCGTCGTCGTAGGCCCGCAGATCGATGACGCCCGGCAGACGCTCGTCGAGGGTCGTCTGCAGCTGGGCGGACGACCCCACGACGGCGACGGGCACGTCGTGGGGGTGCGGCGCGTGGAACGCGGCGATGTAGCAGAGGCAGAAGCCGACGATGAAGAACAGCGGCAGCCAGAGCTGGAGCCCGATCAGCTGGAGCGACGGGTGCAGCGTCGAGTACCACCGACGGAAGCGGCCGGGTTCGGGATGACCCGCCACGACCTCGCCGTCGGACGTCGGATCGCCGTCGGAGCCCCCGGTCGAGCCGCCCGTGATCGATGCCCCGGTCGCGTCCATCGCCGCCGTCCTCTCGCTTCGTCGTGCCCCGCCCACGGTACGCCCGCGGATCACGAGCGCCTGCTGGCGAGCGCCGAGGTGTCCATGGCGAGCTCCTCGGCGTCGAGCCCGAGCAGGACCCGGCGCATGACCTCCTCGTCGAGGTTGCCGGCGTCGCGCTCGCGCAGCACGACCTCGCGCCGCTTGGCCAGCAGCTCGCGACGGATGACGCCGATCGCGTGCGGGGCCTCGCGGCTGCTCGCGACCCGGGCGCCGGGCTCGCCGTCGGCGTCCCGTCCGTCCGAGCCGCGCTCGTCGGCGTCGTCGACGGCGGTGCGCTGCAGGGCCTCGTTCTGACGCAGCAGACGGGAGGTGGTCGACCGGACGGCCCGGTCGGTGAGCTCCGCGCCCCAGCGCTCCTCCCAGACGGGACGGCGCCGTTCGACGTAGGCCATGGTCTCGTCGGTGCTGGTGCCGAAGATCTCGAGCTCGGCGGCCAGGTCCCGGTCGCGCTGGGTGTCGTCGCGGACCCCGAGCGCCCGGATCACGACCGGCAGGGTCAGCCCCTGGATCAGGAGCGTGCCGACCGTCACGATGAACGCGATGAGGAACATCGTGTCGCGCGCGGGGACCGCGATGCTCGACTCGGTCACGGCGGGGATCGACACCGCCGCGGCGAGCGTGACCACCCCGCGCATGCCCGTCCACGAGATCACGGTCAGCTGACGCCAGTCCATGCGCGGCTGTGGCCGGTAGCGGACGGCCCGGAGCCCCCGGGTGGCCCGGACGCGCCGGAGCGTCGGCACCCGCCGGAGCCGTCGCAGCAGCGGCGACAGGAACACGTAGCGCGAGGCGCGGGCGGCGTAGTGGCTGCCGAACACGAAGAGCGGGCGGACGAGGATGACGACGGCGAGCACGGCCAGCGCGACCCCGAGGCTCTGTCCGAGGCCCCGCTCGCTCTCGGCCACGTCGAGCACGACAGCCTGCAGCTGCAGTCCGATCAGGGCGAAGACGAACCCCTCGAGCACGACGTCGGCGGCGGACCAGAAGGGGCGCTCCTGGAGGCGCGTGGCGTAGCCGGTGCGGGGCGAGTTGAAGCCGACGTAGAGACCGGCGGCGACGACGCCGAGCACGCCCGAGCCGCTGAGCTCCTCGGCGGTGATGTAGGCGACGAACGGCAGGAGCAGGCCGATGACGTTCTCGATGACGGGGTCGTCGATGCGCATGCGCACCCGATGCGCGACGAAGCCGAGCACGAGCCCGACGGCGACGCCGACGCCGATGGCGAGCCCGAAGATGCCGAGGTCGTCCCACAGGGTGAGGCTCGCACCGCCGACGATGGCGAGGAACACCTTGACGAGCGTGAGCGACGCCGCATCGTTGATGAGGCTCTCGCCCGACAGCACGGTCATGACCTTGCGGGGCAGGCCGAGCCTCCGGCCGATGGCGGCGGCGGAGACGGCGTCGGGAGGCGCGACCACGGCCCCGACGAGCAGCGCGGCGGGAAGCGACATGTCGGGGATCATCACGTACGCGACGCCGCCGACCGCGAAGGCGGTCACGACCACCGCGCCGACGCCGAGACGGGCGATCTGCGCGCGGCTCTCGCGGAAGTTCAGCAGCGACACGTCGAGGGCCGCCGAGTAGAGCAGCGG
This sequence comes from Frigoribacterium sp. Leaf172, assembly GCF_001424285.1. Classification (NCBI taxonomy): domain Bacteria; kingdom Bacillati; phylum Actinomycetota; class Actinomycetes; order Micrococcales; family Microbacteriaceae; genus Frigoribacterium; species Frigoribacterium sp. Leaf172. The sequence goes on from NZ_LMPB01000005.1 coordinate 46,678, forward strand.
CGGGAGCACGACGGTGAGGATCACCTCGGAGTCGATCTCGATGTCGGGGACGCCGGGGATGAGCGACACCAGCAGGGCGACGCCGACCGTCAGAAGCGGGGCCGGCAGACCCCGCCACCGGGCGAAGGCCGTGACGATCAGCGACCCGGTGAGGATGATGAGGAGCTCGGCGAGTTCCATGCGGCGTGTGGCGTCCCGTCGTGTCGGGCAGTCGCGCCGGGTGCAGCGACTGCAAGATGTCGCCTCCATCTTCGCAGCGCGGCGCTAGGAGAACGTCGGGTGAACGCGGCGGACCGTCAGGCGTGACGCTCGTAGCATCATCGGGTGAGCGCACCCGCCGACGACCTCGTCCGAACCATCCCGCAGGGGCGGGTCCGCGGCCTGCGCGAGCGCGGTGTGGTCGCGTGGCGCGGGATCCCCTTCGCCGCGCCTCCGGTGGGTCCCCTCCGGTTCCGAGCGCCGCAGCCCGCCGCCGGCTGGTCGGGCGTCCGCGACGCGACGCGGTTCGGCCCGGCGGCCCCGCAGGATCGCGTGCAGTTCGTGGGGGTCGACGCCACGACGCCGCTCAGCGAGGACTGCCTGACGATCAACGTCGTCGCGCCCGAGGGCAGCGGGCCGGGCGACGACCTCCCCGTGCTCGTCTTCGTGCACGGCGGGGCGTACAGCGTCGGATCGTCTCGCGAGCACCCGCGTCAGGGCGAGACGCTCGTCCGCGAGGGCGGTGTGGTCTACGTGAGCTTCAACTACCGGCTGGGGGCGTTCGGCTACCTCGACTTCACGCACTGGGCCACCGACGAGCACCCGCTCGAGTCGAACCTCGGGCTCCGTGATCAGGTCGCCGCGCTCGAGTGGGTGCGCGACTGCGTGAGGTCGTTCGGCGGCGATCCGGGTCGGGTGACCCTGTCGGGCGAGAGCTCCGGCGGCAACGCCGTCACCACGCTCATGACCGTGCCCCGGGCGCGGGGGCTGTTCTCGGGGGCCATCGCCCAGAGCGCTCCGCCGAACGCGATCTACGCACCCGACGTCACCGAGCGGTGGGCGGGGGAGTTCCTCGAGATCCTGACGCACGCGCTGCACGACGACGACCTCGAATCGACCTCGGTCGACGACGCGGCGGAGCTGCTCGTCCGGGCTCCCACGTCGGCCATCGTCCGGGCCGCGAGCCGGCTGCAGCTCCGGATCCCCGACGAGGATCCGGGGACGATCTGCTTCAGCCCGGTGATCGACGGCGAGTTCCTGCCCGAGCGGCCGCTCGACGCGTTCAAGGCCGGGCGCGCGCACCCCGTGCCGCTGATCATCGGGACGAACGACCGTGAGGGCTCCGTGTTCACCGGTCGCCGGGACATCCTCGCGACGACGAAGCCGCGCATCCGGGCCATCTTCGCCGCGACGAGGAAGAAGGCCCGACGCGAGATCAAGAAGCACTACCCCGGCCTGCCCGCCCGACCGGCCGCGCTCGACTTCGGCGGCGACTTCGCGTTCTGGTACCCGAGCGTCAAGGTGGCCGAGCGTCACGCCGTCCATCAGCCGGTCCGGTTCTACCGGTTCGACGCGGCCACGCGCATCCTGCGGGTGGCCGGGATCGACGCCTTCCACGGGCTGGAGCTCTGGGGCATCTACGACCGGATGCGGACCCCCTTCGGCTGGGCGCTCAGCCTGCTGGGCGGGAGGCGCGCCTTCGTCCGGGCGTCGGCCCGCACCCGGGCCCGGTGGCTCGAGTTCGTCCGGACGGGCTCGGTCGAGGGCTGGCCGACCTACGACCCGTTCCGCCGCCGGACCCTCATCATCGATGCGAAGGACCGCGTCGAGCATGATCCGCGCGGCGAGCGCCGCCGCGCCTGGCAGGACTTCGTGCCCCACGTCTGACGCGGGGCGACCCCGGGGCGACACCGGCGGGACACCCGCCGTCCCCCTCCGAGTTGACCGCCGTTCACCTACCTGTGACACTCAGGCCGGTGGATATCACGCTCATCGTCGTCCTGGTCATCGCGGTGGCCCTCTTCTTCGACTTCACCAACGGCTTCCACGACACCGCGAACGCGATGGCGACCCCGATCGCGACCGGGGCGATGAAGCCCAAGGTCGCCGTCACCGTCGCCGCCGTGCTGAACCTCGTGGGGGCGTTCCTCAGCACCGAGGTGGCCAGGACCGTCTCCGGCGGCATCATCCGCGAGGGCGACGGCGGCGTGCTGATCACCCCCGAGATGATCTTCGCCGGGCTCATCGGCGCCGTCGTGTGGAACATGTTCACGTGGCTCCGCGGTCTGCCGTCCAGCTCGTCGCACGCGCTGTTCGGGGGGCTGATCGGCGCCGCGCTGGTCGGGGCGGGCCTCGGCTCGGTCGACTTCGGGGTCGTCCTGTCGAAGGTCGTGCTGCCCGCCCTCCTCGCACCGCTGATCGCCGGGGTCGTCGGCTACACCGCGACGCGGCTGGCCTACACGATCACCCGCCGCCGCGACGACAAGAGCGAGCGCGGGGGGTTCCGGTACGGGCAGATCTTCACGTCGTCGCTCGTCGCGCTCGCCCACGGCACGAACGACGCGCAGAAGACCATGGGCGTCATCACGCTCACGCTCATCGCGGGCGGACTCCTGACCCCCGACTCCGGTCCGCCGTTCTGGGTCGTGGTCGTGTGCGCCTTCGCGATCGCGCTCGGCACCTACACCGGCGGCTGGCGCATCATCCAGACCATGGGCGGCGGTCTGACCGAGGTCAAGCCCACCCAGGGGTTCTCGGCCGAGGCGTCGACGACGGCCACGGTGCTCGCGTCCAGCCACCTCGGCTTCGCGCTCTCGACGACCCAGGTCGCCAGCGGGTCCATCATCGGCGCCGGGCTCGGGCGCCGCGGCTCGAAGATCCAGTGGGGCACGGCCGGCAAGATCGTCGTCGCCTGGTTCATCACCCTGCCGGCCTCGGCCGCGGTCGGCGCCCTGGCAGCGCTCATCGCCTCGGTCGGCGTCGTCGGTCTCGTGATCGACGCGGTCGTCGGCGTCGCGGTCATCGGGGGCATCTTCCTGATCTCGCGCCGTCGTCCGCACGACCAGGGCGCGGCCATCGAGGTCGACCTCGCCGCGACGTCCGTCCTCTCGCGTCGTCGCGCCCGTCGTGCCGAGCGCCGAGGCCGGGTCGACACGCCGGCGGCCGGCGTCGAGGCCCCCTTCGTGCGGATGGACGATCCGCCGGCCCCCGCCCCGACCCGCGGCGGCTCCACCCCCGACGACGAGGTGCGCTCATGATCGACTGGTCCGCCTTCCTCGTCGTGGCGCTGGTGTCGCTGTGCTCCGCCGCCGCGCTCGTCTCGCTCTACTCGCTCGGCCTCCGCCTGCTGACCGTCGACGACCGCACGACGGGCCGGACGGTAGCCGGCTGGGCCTGCTTCGTCCTCTGCGCCGTCGGCGTCCTCTTCGGCATCTACCTGATCGTCCCCGCCCTCCACAGCTGAGGCGGCCTGCGGGCGTCGCCCCGCGCCTCCTCGGCGGACCGGCCCGCGCCCGCTCACGCCGGTAGGGTCGAGGGCATCGCCCGGCCGACGACGACCGGGCCCGACTGACGACCGGAGGCGCACCACCCGTGACGACCGACACAGCAGCCACCCGCACCGAGACCGATTCGCTGGGCAGCCGGGAGGTGCCGGCCGACGCCTACTGGGGCATCCACACCTCCCGGGCCCTCGAGAACTTCCCGATCTCGCAGCGGCCCATCTCGGTGTACCCCGACCTCGTGATCGGCCTCGCCCTCGTGAAGCAGGCGGCCGCTCGGGCGAACGTCGAGATCGGCGTGCTCGATCCGGTCAAGGCCGACGCGATCGAGCGCGCCTGCGTCGAGATCCGCGGCGGGGCCCTGCACGACCAGTTCGCCGTGGGGGTCATCCAGGGCGGCGCCGGCACGTCGACGAACATGAACAGCAACGAGGTCATCGCCAACCGGGCCCTCGAGCTGCTCGGCCACGACAAGGGCGACTACGCCCGGCTGCACCCGATCGACGACGTCAACCGCAGCCAGAGCACCAACGACACCTACCCGACGTCGGTCAAGATCGCCATGGTGCTCACGCTCCGTCGGCTGCTCGACGAGCTCGACCTCCTGGCGACGGCGTTCGCGACGAAGGGCGCCGAGTTCCACGACGTGCTGAAGGTCGGTCGCACGCAGCTGCAGGACGCCGTGCCGATGACCCTCGGCCAGGAGTTCGTCGGCTTCGCCCACACCCTCGGCGAAGACGTGCAGCGACTCCGCGACGTCATCCCCCTGCTCGGCGAGATCAACCTCGGCGCGACCGCCATCGGCACCGGCATCACCGCCGACCCGCAGTACGCCGAGGCCGTCCGTCGTCACCTGGGCGAGCTGTCGGGCATGGAGCTCGTCACGGCGCCCGACCTGATCGAGGCGACCAGCGACACGGGCGTCTTCATGACGCTCAGCGGGGCGCTCAAGCGGAGCGCCATCAAGCTCTCGAAGATCTGCAACGACCTGCGGCTGCTGTCGTCGGGTCCGCAGGCGGGGCTCGGCGAGATCACGCTCCCGCCGCGGCAGGCCGGCTCGTCGATCATGCCCGGCAAGGTCAACCCCGTGATCCCCGAGGTCGTCAACCAGGTCGCGTTCTCGGTGGCCGGCGCCGACCTCACCGTCACGATGGCGGCCGAGGCCGGGCAGCTGCAGCTCAACGCGTTCGAGCCCGTCATCACGCACTCGGTCATGCAGAGCCTGCAGTGGATGACCTACGCCTGCCGCACCCTCCGGGTCAACTGCGTCGACGGGATCGAGGCGAACCGGGCGCGACTCAGTCAGCAGGTCGACACCAACGTCGGCAGCGTCACCGCCCTGACGCCCTACATCGGCTACGCGGCCGCGGCCGCGATCGCCCACACGGCGCTGACGACCAACGGCTCGATCTCGGCGCTCGTCGTCGCGGCAGGGCTCATGAGCGAGGCGCAGGTGCAGAAGGTCCTCTCGCCCGCCCGTCTCTCCGGGCTCGAGGCGGTCACGAGCTCGATCCCCGTCATCGACGTCGACGACCCCGCCGCCGCCGTCGCCCGGGCGGCCAACTCGGCCGGGGCGCGGAACCCCGCCGACGAGACCGCCGGCTGACACGCGAGCCCGACCGTCGAGGAGGCGCGGCGCCGCTGCGACCGGCACCGCGCCTCCTTCGCCGTCAGCCCTCGGCGCCGGCGGCCGTCAGGGGGCCGAGGGCGCGTGGCTGGTGGGGTCGACCTGCTCGGAGCGCTCGGCCGCGCGCTCGCGTTCGTCGCCCGTCCGGTCGCTGATGGTGCGGACGTGCAGCCGCCGCAGCTCGTCCGGGTCGAGCACTCCGCCGTTCTCGCGCAGCGACCGCTCGCGGATCGCACGGCCGACCCGGACGTCCCAGGCGGTGTTCCGGGCGAGGATGTGATTGCGGGCCGTGTCGCGCATCGGCAGCGGGATGACCTCCTCGGCCTGGACCCCTCGCCGGAGCTGACGCATGCGGAGGATCTCGCTGTCGAGCTCGCCGCCGATCACGAGCACGAAGTTGCTGATGTAGGCGTACAGCAGCACGACCACGACCCCGCCGACCCAGCCGTAGAACCGGTCGTAGTTCGACACCGTGAGCACGTACGTCGCGAACCCGGCGGTGGCGAGGGCCCAGCCGCCGAGGGCGACCATGGCGCCGTACGACACCCACCGCAGGCGCGGCGGGCGCACGTTCGGGGTGAAGAAGTACAGCACCGCGACCGACAGCACGGCGAGTGCGACGAGCACCGGCCACTTCAGCACGTTGTAGAGATCGGTCCACGGCCGGCCGATGCCGACCCGGCCCGCGATGGCCTCGACGAGGGTCGGGGTGACGAGCAGGATGACGGCGATGAGAGCCAGCGACACCATCAGCACGACGGTCACGATCATCATGTGCCCGCGGAACTTCCAGATGCGCCGCCCCTCCTCGACCTCGTAGGCGGTGTTCATCGCGCGGCCGAACGCCGTCGCGTACGCCGACAGCGACCACAGCGTCAGCCACAGGCCGATGCCGAACGCGACGCCGGGGTTCGAGAGGCTGAGCATCTGCTCGAGCGGCCCCCGCAGCGACTCGACCGCGTTCGCCGTCAGGACGTACCGGGCGACCCCCAGGATGTCGGTCACCGCGTCGCCGCCGTCGCCGACGAACAGGGCGACGCCCGAGACCAGGGCGAGCGCGGTGGGCACGAGCGCCAGCAGCGAGAAGAAGGTCAGCGACGCGGCGGCGTCGATGGTGCGATGCCGCAGGAAGTCGTGCCAGACGCGCATCACCACGTAGCGGACCATCGTCGGGTCCTCGGGCAGGGACCGGGTCGAGGGCATCTGCCGAGGGTACCGCCGAGGAGGCGCGGCTCCCGCCCGGTCGGCCGCCGACGGCTGGCTCTAGGGTCGTGACATGACCTGGAACGAGCCCCGCGGCCACGATCCCCGCCGATCGTCGACCGTCACCCCGAACCCGCAGCCGGTGTGGTACCCGGTGCAGCCGGTGTTCAGCCGACCCGCGCCTCCTCGGCCCCGCGTCGCCAGCACCGTCGCGCTCGCGGTCGGCTTCACCGTCATCGGGGTGTTCGCGCTCGCCGTGGTCGTGTACTTCCTGATCTTCCTGCGGCCCTCGCTCATCGCCGCCGGGGCCCTCCTCGCCTTCGTGCCGCTCGTGATCGTGCTCGTCGGCATCTGGCTCGTCGACCGCTGGGAGCCCGAGCCGAGGGTCGCGCTGCTGTTCGCGTTCCTGTGGGGCGCCGCGGTCGCGGTCGGGACGGCGCTCGTCGTCGACGTGGTGGTCGGCAACATCCGCGCCGTCGTCGGTCTCGCCGACGGCGACTCGGCCGATCTCTTCGGCGCCGTGGTGCAGGCCCCGCTCGTCGAGGAGGGCGCCAAGGGCTTCGGGGTGCTGCTCGTCCTCTGGATCTTCCGACGGCACTTCGACGGACCGGTCGACGGAATCGTCTACGCCGCGACCGTGGCGGCGGGGTTCGCCTTCGTCGAGAACATCCAGTACTTCGCCGTGCAGGTCGCCGACGACCTCGCCACGGGCAGCCAGGGGCTCGTCTTCACGTTCCTGGTGCGGGCGCTGATGTCGCCCTTCGCGCATGTCATGTACACCGCCTGCACGGGTGTCGCGCTCGGTTACGCCGCGCGGCGCACGGGGCCGTTCGGGGCCATCGGCTTCTTCTTCGTCGGGCTCGTTCCCGCCATCGCCCTGCACGCGCTCTGGAACGGCGCGCTCATCGTGGTCGGCGGGGCGTTCTTCGCCTACTACCTGCTCGTGCAGGTGCCGATCTTCGCCGCGATGGTCGGTCTCGTGGTGTTCCTGCGACGCAGCGAGAGGCGGACGACCCATGCGCGACTCGCCGAGTACGCGGCGGTCGGCTGGTTCAGCGCCGACGAGGTCGCCATGCTGTCGACGTCGGCGGGTCGCCGCCGAGCCCGTCGGTGGGCCGCCGCGAACGGGCTCGGCCCGGCCATGAGGCGGTTCGTGTCGGACGCCACGCGACTCGCGGCGACGCGGCAGCGGATGCTCAAGGGGCGGCGCGAGATGGACGCCGTCGCCGGTCGCGACGAGGCCCTCCTGCTGCAGGCGCTCGGCGCGAGTCGCGCCGCATTGCAGGCTCCGCCCACCGCGTTCGTCGGGCATGCGCCGAGGCCCGACGGCGCCCCCCGGGTCGACGGCTCGGGCCGGCCGACGGGCGGCGGGTACGACGGGGACGCCCCGGAGGCGGTCGGACGCCCGGTCATGTACGACCAGTGGGGGCGGGCGCTGCCTCCCCAGTGGTGAGGCCGGACGCCGGACGCCGGACGCCGGCCGCCGGGCGGCTCAGGGAGTCGGCGCCTCCGCGTCGTAGCGGCGGAACGACGGGGTGAGCCGGGCGACCACGCCGACCAGCACGACGACGAGCGCCCCGCCGAGCAGCGGCGGCCAGAAGACCCCGACGGCCGCGACGAGGCCGACGAACAGATCGCCGAGGCGCGGTCCGCCGGTCACGACGACGATGAAGATCCCCTGGAGGCGCCCCCTCATCGAGTCCGGAGCCGCGGCCTGCAGGATGGTCGACCGGAAGATCGAGCTGACGTTGTCGGCCGCACCCGCGCCGGCGAGGGCGACGGCCGCGGCGACGAGTGCGATGGGCTGGGCCGCGGCGAGCCCGTCGTCGAGACCGCCTCCCGGTCGCAGGGGGGTGAGCGCCAGCACGAGCCCGAACGCCGCGACGAACGCGCCGTAGACCGCGACGGACCGGTTGACGGCGCGGCCCTGCAGTCGCACCTGCCCGAGTCGGCCGGAGAACACGCTGCTGAGCAGCGATCCGACGGCGAAGGAGGCGGTGAGGGCTCCGACCGTCACCGCGCCTCCTCCGATCACCAGCGTCCCGACCACGGGGTAGAGCACCCGCGGCTGCCCGAAGGTCATGGCGATCAGGTCGACGACGAACGTCGTGCGGATGTTGGGGGAGCGCCGGAGGAACCGCATCCCCTCGGCGAGCGACGACAGTCCGGGCCGGCTGGTCGCACCCTCGGGTCGGATCGGCGGCAGCGTGAGGATCCCGACGAAGGCGAAGGAGAAGAGCACGACGTCGACGCTGTAGGTGAGGGGGAACCCGACGCCCGCGACGAGGATGCCGGCGAGGGCCGGGCCGACGGTCAGCATGAGCCCCGTGCCGATGCCGCCGAGGGCAGCTGCGGCGGGCAGGAGGCGCGGGGGCAGCAGGCGGGGCACGATGGCCGCCCGGGAGGTCGAGATCATCGTCCCCGCGACGGCGTTCACGCAGGCGAGCACGTACAGCAGCGCGACCTCCCGGATCCCCAGCCAGGCGTGCAGCGCGATGGCGGCGGTCGAGAGCCAGGCGAAGACGGCGGCGACCAGGGCGACCTTCCGGCGGTCGAAGGCGTCCGCCAGCATGCCGCCGTAGAGCCCGGCGATGATCATCGGGACGAGCGAGAAGGCGCCGACGAGGGCGACGGCGAAGGTCGACCGGGTGATGTCGTAGACCTCGAGTCCCACGGCCACGACGGTGAGCTGCGTGCCGATCCCGCTGACCGTGTTGCCGACGAACAGACGGGCGAAGGCCGGGCTGGCGCGGAGCGGCGAGAGATCGACGACGAGCGGTCGCCGAGCGGAGCCGGGAGGAGTGGACAAGCCTCCATCATCGCCGATTTTGCACGACCCGGCACCGGAGGTATCGTCCATTCGTTCGCATCGATGAGTGGATCTCGGTGCGGATGGACGGTGGGTCGACCACTCGGGCCTCGCAGGGAGGACGCGAGCGGTCGACCCGCCTTCTTCGGCGGGGGCCGCGGCGTGCTCGACCGGTCGACCCGCACGCGACGGGTGGTTGGATGGTCGACATGACTCACGATTCCAGCACCAAGCCCGAGATCGACGCTCCCGAGGGCCCCGCGCCCAGCGAGCTGCAGATCACCGACATCACCGTCGGAGACGGCGACGAGGCGCAGGCCGGCTCGACCGTCAACGTCCACTACCTCGGCGTCGAGTACGACTCCGGCGAGGAGTTCGACTCGTCGTGGAACCGCGGCGAGCCCATCAACTTCCCCCTGGCCGCCCTCGTGCGCGGCTGGCAGGAGGGGATCCCCGGCATGAAGGTCGGCGGTCGCCGCAAGCTCGTCCTGCCTCCGCACCTCGCCTACGGCCCCGCCGGCGGAGGGCACTCGCTCTCGGGCAAGACCCTCATCTTCGTCATCGACCTGCTCGGCGTCAGCTGATGCCGGTTCCGTCGATCGGACTGAACGACGGTCACCTGCTCCCGGCTCTCGGACTCGGCACCTACGGGATGAACGGCTCCGAGGGAGCCGGGCAGATCGCGACCGCCATCGAGTCGGGCTACCGCCTCATCGACACGGCGCTGAACTACGGCAACGAGGGCGCCGTGGGCGAGGCGATCCGCCGGGTCGACGTCCCCCGCGACGAGCTCGTCGTCACGACCAAGCTGCCCGGGCGTCATCACGGGTACGACGAGACCCTCGCCAGCTTCCGCGAGAGTCTCGGGAACCTGGGGCTCGAGCGGGTCGACCTCTACCTCATCCACTGGCCCCTGCCGCGCGTCGACAAGTACGTCGACGCCTTCCGGGCGTTCGTCGCGCTGCAGGAGGAGGGCCTCGTGTCGTCCATCGGGGTCTCGAACTTCACCGAGGCGCACCTCCAGCGTCTGGCGGACGAGACCGGGGTCGTGCCGGCGGTGAACCAGGTCGAGCTGCACCCGTACTTCCCGCAGGCGGAGCTCCGGGCCGTCCACGAGCGCATGGGCATCGTGACCGAGAGCTGGAGCCCGCTGGCGAAGCAGAGCGAGCTGCTCACCGAGGGCGCCGTCACCGACATCGCGGCGGCTCACGGCAGGACGCCGACGCAGATCGTCCTCCGGTGGCACGTCGAGCTGGGCGCCGTGCCGGTGCCGAAGTCGGCGGACGCCGGGCGGCAGCGCGAGAACCTCGACGTCTTCGACTTCGAGCTGACGACGGCCGAGGTCGAGGCCATCAGCGGTCTCGAACGCGGACGACTGTGGGACGGCGACCCCGAGACCCACGAGGAGTTCTGAGCGACCCTCGCCGGATCCCCCGGACGCCCCTCGCCTCACGGCGGGGGGCGTTCGGTCGGTCGGCGACGGGTAGACTGACACGCCGACTTTCCCGAAGGGTTGAGTGACTGTTGTCTTCTGAGCTGGACCGCGAACGCGCCTACGTGGGCACGCTCTACTCGCGACTCGACGAGTTGAAAGCCGACGCTCGACGGCGTCTCGAGACCGTGCGACGCGAGACCGTCGGCGGCAACCATCAGAGCCGGAGCGAGCGGGACGCCTACGCGCGGCTGTACGAGGACACCATCGCGCAGCTCGGCGCCGTCGACGAGCGACTCGCCTTCGGCCGTCTCGAGCTCGAGCACCCCGACGAGCTCGGGCAGAGCGGCGACCCCGACGCCCCCGCGGGCGACGGGGGCGGGGGCCGGTACCGGTACATCGGCCGCATCGGGCTCCGCGACCGGGTGCACCACCCGATCCTGCTCGACTGGCGGGTCCGGGGGGCTGCGGCGTTCTATCAGGCGACGGCCGCGACCCCGCAGGGCGTGCGTGCGCGCCGTCACCTGACGCTCGACGGGCGCACCGTGACGCGACTCGAGGACGAGGTCTTCGATCCCGACCTCCTCGACCGCGACGACGTCCAGCTGCAGGGCGAGGGCGCGCTGATGGCGGCGCTCACCGCGCAGCGGACCGGCCGCATGACCGACATCGTCGCGACCATCCAGGCCGAGCAGGACCGCATCATCCGCGCCGGTCTCGACGGGGTCCTCGTCGTCCAGGGCGGACCCGGCACGGGCAAGACCGCGGTCGCCCTGCACCGGGCCGCGTACCTCCTCTACTCGCACCGTGAGCGCCTCCGGGGGTCCGGCGTGCTCGTCGTCGGGCCGTCGCGGTCGTTCCTGCGGTACATCGAGCAGGTCCTGCCGTCGCTCGGCGAGAGCGGAGTCGTCCTCTCGAGTCTGGGCGGCCTCTACCCGGGGCTCGAGACGCAGCTCGACGACGCACCCGCGACGGCGGCCGTCAAGGGCCGGGCCGAGATGGCCGATCTCATCCGCCGCGCCGTGCGCTCGCGTCAGATCCGCCCGACCGAGGCCACGACCATCGACATCAACGGCGAGCGGCTCGTCGTGCACCCCGACCTGATCGGCGACGCGATGCGCCGGGCGCAGGAGCGCAGCAAGCCGCACAACGAGGGCCGTGTGACCTTCAACAAGGCCGCGCTGTCGGCGCTCACGCGACTGCTCGTCGCGCAGATGCGCGAGCACGGCACCACCGTCGACGAGTCCGACGAGGCGGTCCTCCGCGAGGACATCCGGCAGTCGTACGACGTCCGGGTGCTGCTCAACACGGCGTGGATGCCCCTCTCGGCCGAGAAGCTCGTCGAAGACCTCTTCGCGCGCCCGAACTGGCTCGCCTCGCTGACCCCGCGGTGGAGCCCGGCCGAGCGCGCGCTGCTGCAGCGACCCCGCGGGTCGGAGTTCACCATCTCGGACGTCCCGCTCCTCGACGAGGCGGCCGAGCTGCTCGGCGAGTTCCAGGCCGGGGTCGACCCCGACAAGCTGGCGCGCAAGCAGCAGCGCAAGCGCGACATCGAGAACGCGGAGCGCGCGATCGAGAACATGGGGGTCGAGGGCATGGTGTCCGCCGAGCAGATCGCAGGCGGCTTCGCCGAGCGGGCCGCCTCGATGACCACGGCGGAGCGAGCGGCGGGCGATCGCACCTGGGCCTTCGGGCACGTGGTCGTCGACGAGGCGCAGGAGCTCTCGCCGATGCAGTGGCGTCTGCTGTCGCGGCGCTGCCCCCTGCGGTCGTTCACGGTCGTCGGCGACATCGCCCAGGCGTCCAGCCCCGGTTCGGCCACCTCATGGGACCGCGCCCTGCAGAGCCTCCTCGGGCGGCGCCGCCGGGGGACGGAGGCGCCGACGAGCGCACCCTGGACCCTCGAGGAGCTGACGGTCAACTACCGCACTCCCACGCAGATCGTCGAGTACGCCGAGCGCATCGCCGTGGCCTCCGGGCTCCACGTGACTCCCAGTCGTTCGGTGCGGTCGAGCGAATGGCCCGTGCGCGAGGTGACGGGCGCCTCCTCGCGGGGCGACTTCGTCCGCGCGACGGTCGAGGCCGTCCGGGCGGACCGCGCGATCGACTCCGACGGGACCCTCGCCGTGATCGCGCCCGCGCAGGCGGTCGGCGCGCTCGTCGACGCGCTGGCGGAGGCCTTCCCCGGTCTGGTGGCCGCCGGCACGTCGTCCCTGACCAGGCCCGTCTCCGTGCTGAGCCCCGCGACGTCGAAGGGTCTCGAGTTCGACTCGGTCGTCGTGGTCGACCCCGAGCGCATCCGCACCGGGTCGGAGCGCGGCAACGCGAGTCTCTACGTCGCGATGACGCGCCCCACCCAGCGGCTCACGCTGGTCGGCTGACCCGCGGCTCAGGAGCGGGCCAGCCCGAACTCCGCGTCGAGCGCGGCGATCTCGGACTCGAACCGACCCCGCAGCTCCGCCTTCTCGGCGGGGGGCAGCCAGCTCGCGTCGACCCCGGCCAGGGCCATCGAGCGGACCTGCTCCGCGGTCGCGCCGATCCGCTCGTGGACGATGCGGTACTCGGCGGCGAGCGTCGTCGGGAACATGCCCGGGTCGTCCGACGCCGGGATGACGCGGAGCCCGGCGTCGAGCATCGCCTCGATGGAGGCGCGACGCCAGGGCCGCCAGGAGCGCCGCGACGTCGTCGACACGACCGTGAACGCGACCTGCTCATCGCGCATCCGGGCCACGACCTCGTCGTCCTCGAGCACGTAGTAGCCGTGGTCGATGCGATCGCAGCCGAGCAGATCGAGGCAGGTGACGGTGTTCACGGCCGTCGGCGCGTGCTCCGACGAGTGCGCCGTGCGGCCCAGCCCGGCCTCGCCCGCGAGGCGGTAGGCGTCCGCGAAGCGCTCGGGCGGGCCCGAGGTCTCTAGGTTGTCGAGGCCGATCCCCGCGACGTACTCGTGCGGGTGGTCGACGACCTGCCGCACGAGACCGAGGGCGTGCTCGCCGCTCCGGCTGCGGTCGATTCCCTGGATCATCCGACCCGTCATGCCGAAGTCCCGCTCGGCCATCCGGATGCCCTCCGCGTACGCCTCGACGGAGCCGACGTAGCCGAGCGACTCGAGGTGCGGGGGCACGCCGTCGAAGAACAGCTCGAGGTGGCGGGTGCTGCTGCTCCTGTGGGCGTCCTCGAACGCCTCGTAGACGATCCGGGTCAGATCGTCGGCGTCGCGGAGCACGTCGACCACCCAGTTCGACGCCTGGAACAGCGAGTACGACACCGCGGGCTCGTCGGCGCTGCGCCCCTGCGGCACGGGGATGCGCGTGTCGCGGTAGAGCGCCGGGTCGGGCGGCAGCGAGTTGATGTCCGCGAAGATCCGCTCGGGCTCGTCGGGCAGTGCGAGCCCCTCGCGACGGGCCAGCTCGGCGAAGGTGGCGGCCCGCACCGTGCCGATGAGGTGGCAGTGCAGATCGGCCTTCGGCAGCCGGTCGAGGTACGCCCCGGGCAGGGCGGAACCGGTCGTGGTCTCGTCGCCCATCAGCGCGACGTCACCTCGCGGGCGAAGCGGTCGACCCACTCCGAGCGCGTGGGGACGAGCTCGGTCGGGTCGAGCGTGGAGTAGCCGGCGGCGACAGGGTCGGCCGCGATGTCGCCCACGACCGCCTCGATGGTGTCGGGCACGGTGGCCGCCGGGTTGACGGGCAGATCGCCCACGATCTCGGCCGACGCGGTCTGGGCCTCGGCCGAGAGCAGGTAGTCGATGAACCTCTCGGCGCCGTCGACGTTCGCGGCGCCGGTCGGGATCATGGCGCGGTTGGTCGCCATGTAGCGGCCGGTCTCGGGAGCGGTCCACGCGACGGGCTCGCCGGAGGCGACGAGGTCGGTGGCGAAGCCGCTCAGCGAGTCCGCGGCGACGATCTCGCCCTGGGTCAGCAGGTTCGTGACCTCGGTCGACGAGCTGTAGAACTGCAGCACGCCGGGGGCCCACTCGCCCAGCTGGTCGAGGGCCGCGTCGATGTCGTACGGGCCGTCGCCGTACTCGTCGGCCACGCCCGAGACCATGAGCTGACCCGCGGTGACCGAGATGTCGGGCAACGCGACCCGGCCCGCGAGGGCGTCGTCGCCGTAGAGGCTCCACGAGGCGGCCTCGTCGGCGCTGAACTCGTCGGTCGAGTAGAGGGTGCCGTTCAGCTGGTAGCTGTAGGCGGGTCCGACGTACTCCTCCTCGGTCGCGAAGTCGGCGATCTCGTCGAGCGACGGGACGTCCGAGGCGTCGACCTGCTGGAAGAGCTCGTCCTCCTGGCCCAGGGCGGCGTAGTAGTCCGAGATGAGCATCACATCGACCTCGGGCTCGCCGCCCGCGAGCTGCAGCTGCGAGAGGCGGTCCGAGTTCGAGCCCGTGTCGACGACGACCTCGATGCCGGTCTCCTCCGTGAACGGGTCGATGACCGCCTCCTGGAACTCCTCGACCCCGAAGGGGAAGGTGCTCACGGTGATCGTGTCGGCGTCGGCCTCTCCGCTGCTCGACGAGCAGCCGGCGAGCACCAGGGTGGTGACGGCGACGCCGGCGACGAGCGCGAGGCGGGTGCGGATGGTCGTGGTCATGATGGTGTCCTTTCGGGGCGGTCTCGGCGAGACCGGTCGGGAGGGTGATGCTGCTGAGGCGAGGGGGAGCGGCCGAGGAGGCGCGGGTCGGCCTCGGCGGGCCGCGGTCAGTCGGCGACGGCGACGAGCCGTGCGGCCGGAGCCTCCACGGTCACCGCGTCGCCGATCGCGATCGACTCGACCCCGGTGCTGCGGACGTCCGAGACGAGGCGCACCTCGGCACCGGCCGCGTCGACGGCCTGCACGGTCACCAGGAGGTCGACCCCGCGGTAGGCGACGTCGGTGACGCGGGCCGCGAGCTGCAGGCCGTCGTGCGCCGCGCCTCCTGACGGGGCGCCCGGTGCGACCGCGAGGTGCTCGGGGCGGACGGCCAGCGCCGTGCCGTCGGCGGTCGTGACGAAGTTCTCGTAGCCGAGGAACTCCGCGACGAACCGGTTGGCGGGGTTCGGGAACACATGCTGCGGGGCGCCCTGCTGCATGATGCGTCCGGCGCGCATGAGGACCATGTCGTCGCTCATCTCGAGCGCCTCGTCCTGGTCGTGGGTCACGAGCACGACGGTCAGGCCGGTCTCGCCCTGGATGCGCCGGATCTCGGCCCGCATCTGCACGCGGAGGCGCGCGTCGAGGTTCGACAGCGGCTCGTCCAGCAGCAGGAGCTTCGGGCGGATCGCGATGGCGCGGGCGAGCGCCACGCGCTGCTGCTGGCCCCCCGAGAGCTTCTTCGGTCGGCTGGACGCGAGGTGGGCGAGACCGACCAGGTCGAGCGTCTCCATCACGCGGCGCCGGCGCTCGGCCGTGTCGACGCCGCGCAGCTTCAGGCCGTAGCCGACGTTGTCGGCGACCGAGAGGTGCGGGAACAGCGCGTACGACTGGAACACCATGCCGAGGTCGCGCTTCTCGGGCGGGGTGCGGGTGCTGTCCACGCCGTCGATGCGGATCGTGCCCGACGTCGGAGCGGCGTACCCGGCGAGCATGCGGAGACTCGTCGTCTTGCCGCAGCCGCTCGGCCCGAGCAGGGTGGTGAGCTTGCCCTCGGCGATCGCGAGGTCGATCGAGTCGACGGCGGTGAAGTCGCCGAAGACCTGGCTCACGGCGACGAATTCTGCTGCGGTGCTCATCTGTTGATGCCTCCGAAGATCTTGGCGAAGCCGACGGTGCGTTCGGCGATGACGGCGATGACGACGGTCCCCGCGAGGATGAGCGTGGCCATCGCCGCGACCATGGGGTCGTAGCTCTGCTGCACGTAGTCGAGCATCGTGACGGGCAGGGTGCGGAAGTCGCGGCTCTGGAGGAGCAGCGACAGGGGCACGTTGTTGAACGAGGTGACGAAGCTGAGCAGCGCGGCCGAGAAGATGCCGGGGCGCAGCAGCGGCAGCGTCACGGTGAAGAAGGCGCGCAGCGGCGAGGCGCCGAGTCCGCGGGCGGCCTCCTCGAGCGCGGGGTCGGCCAGGGCGAGGGAGGCGCCGGTCACCCGGACGGCGTAGGGCAGCATCAGCACGGTGTGCCCGATCAGCAGCACCGGGAAGTTGTCGAGCCGGAACCCGATGACGAGCTGCTGGTACAGGGCGAGACCGACGACGAGCTCGGGCACGATGAGGGGCGAGAGGAACAGCCCCTCGACGAGGCCCTTGCCGGGCAGGCGTCCGCGGTGGATTGCCAGGGTCGCCGGCACCCCGACGGCCAGGGCGAGCACCGTCGCGACGAGGGCCAGCTGCAGGCTCGACAGCAGGGCCGACACGAAGGGGTCGTAGCCGAGCGCGGCCTCGAACCAGCGGAGCGAGAAGCCCTGGGGCGGGAACCGCAGGGTGCTGCCCGAGGTGAACGCGGTGGCGACGACGAACAGGATCGGGACGATCATGACGACGTAGCCGGCGACGGCGAGGGAGCCGGCGACGGGGCGGCGGGTTCTCACGAGGTGGCTCCCTTCCGGGCGACGAGGGTCGAGAGACCCGAGACGGCGAACACGAGCACGGTCATGACGAGAGCGGTCGCGGAGGCGCCGGCCCAGTCGATCGTGACGCTCGAGTACGAGAACAGCTGCGTGGCGAGCATCCGCTGACCGGAGCCCCCGAGCAGGTACGGCGTCGTGTACGCCGTGACCGATCCGGCGAACACGAGGGTCGCGGCGACGACGACGCCGGGCAGCGAGAGCGGGACGACGATGCTCCAGAAGGTGCGGGTCCGGCTGGCGCCGAGACCGCGGGCGGCGTCGTCGAGCCCGGGGTCGACCTGGGCGACGGCCGAGTAGCAGGAGATGATCGCGAGCGGCAGGAAGAGCTGAGTGAGACCGAGCACGATGGCGAGCTCGGTGTAGAGCAGCTGCGGCGCCTCGTCGACGAGGCCGACGGCGACGAGCAGCTGGCCGATCGCGCCGTTCCTGCCGAGCAGCACGAGCCATCCGAACGTGCGGACGACGTTGCTGAGCAGCAGCGGGAAGATCGCCAGCGCCAGGAGGACCCCCGACCACCGCGACGTCGAGCGCGCCAGGAGGTAGGCGACGGGGAACCCCAGGGCGACGCAGATCGCCGTGACGATCAGGCCGAGACCGACCGTGCGGCCGATGATGCGGAGGTCGAAGGGGTCGGTGAGCATCTGTCCGAGCCGGCCGATGATCTCGCCGGCGGTGACCCCGGGAGGCGCGAACAGCATCGCGAGGGACGGCACGGCGAACCCCACGACGAGCAGGAGGAGGCCCGGCAGCAGCAGGAGCAGCGCGGGCTTGCGGGACGTCACGGTGTGCCTCCGATCGGGGCGGCGGGTTCGGATCGCCGACCGGCCCCATCGGGTGAAACCGGTTACATCGACCCTACGGGCGCTCGACGACCGAACAGGTCGGTCCGTGTAAACAACATGTAAAAAGCGCCGCACGATCCGCGAGACCGGTTTCACCCGACGCCCTAGGCTGACGGGATGACGACGGGGTGCCGACCAGACGACGAGGGCCGGGCATGAGCGGCGCGGGGCGGTCGTCGACCCTCGCCGACGTGGCGCTGCTCGCGGGCGTCTCGAAGGCGACCGCGTCGCGGGTGCTCAGCCGCCCCGAGCTCGTCGCGCCCGAGACCGCCGCCCGGGTGCTGTCGGCGGCTCAGAAGCTCGGCTTCGTGCCGAACCGCGCCGCCCGCCAGCTGGCCAGGGGTCGCACCGGCGTCGTCGCCGTCGTCGTCCCGACCCTCGACAACGCGTTCTTCACCCCGATCATCGCCGGCGCGCAGGCGGCGGCGGGCGAGGCCGACCTGCAGCTGACGGTGTCCGTGCACCCGCTGGCCGGCGTCGACGAGCTGACGGCCTTCGAGCGGCTGTCGCACCAGGTCGACGGGTTCATCGTCGTCGCGCCCCGGGGGCCGGACGACGTGGTGCGGGCGGCCATCGCGCACAAGCCCACCGTGCTGGTCGACCGGGAGGTGACCGGCGCCTCCTCGGTGGTCGCCGACACGGCCACGGCCTTCGGCTCGCTCGTCTCGCGCTTCGTCGACGACGGCCGTAGCCGCATCGCCTATCTCGGAGGGCCCGACGGCTCGTGGCAGAACCTCCAGCGGACGGCGGCCGTCGTCGAGGCCGCCCGGGGGAGGGCGGAGCTGATCGTCCTCGGCCCCTACCCGGCCACCTTCGAGGCGGGGGTGCGTGCGGCGGCCGAGGTGATCGCGTCGGGCGTCGACGTCGTCGTGCCCTACGCCACCGCGATCGGTCTCGGGCTGATGTTCGTCCTCCGGGGCCGGTCGCCGGAGGGGGCGACGGGCCGGGGCCCCGGCGGCCCGAGCCCGGTGATCATCAGCTCCGAGAGGATGGTCGTCGACGCGCTCGGCCTCGAGGGCGTCCCGGCGATCGACGTCGACGGCGAGCACCTGGGCCGGGTGGCGGCGTCGCGCCTCGTCGCGGCGATCGCGTCGGGCGCCCCGCCCGAGTCGACGCCCCTCCGTCTCGCGGTGCCGGTGCGCTGGCCCGCCGGTCTCTGACGGGACCGGCGACCGCTACCTGTAGTCGTCCGGCCAGTCGAAGGCGGGAGGCGCGGTCACGGCCTCGCCCGTCGGGGCGAGAACCAGCGCGATGTCGTCGAAGTCGCCCAGGCGGATGCCGGCCGGATCGCCGCCGTAGCGCGAGCCGC
Organism: Frigoribacterium sp. Leaf172; assembly: GCF_001424285.1. Classification (NCBI taxonomy): domain Bacteria; kingdom Bacillati; phylum Actinomycetota; class Actinomycetes; order Micrococcales; family Microbacteriaceae; genus Frigoribacterium; species Frigoribacterium sp. Leaf172. Next base: position 65,923 of record NZ_LMPB01000005.1, read on the forward strand.
CGACGAAGGTGGTCAGCGTGTAGCCGTCGTCGGCGCCGAGCGACCCGATGCTCGTCGCGTCGAGGTGGACGTCCCATTCGGTGAACAGCTGACCGAGCACGAGCGTCTCACGACGAGGCGACTCGACGTGCACGATGCCCGTCGTATCGTGCGTATGCAGCGGGGCGGCGAAGCGCGTGTCGGCGTCGTGGCCGATGTCGCCGGGCACGGTGACGGACTCGCCGTCGACCGTGATCGACAGGTGGCTGTGGACGTGCATCGCGAGATCCTCGCCCCAGACGTTCGTCAGGCCGGCCTCGGCGGCGCGCTCGGGGCGGTCCGCGACGGCGGGGACGGGCCAGGGAGGCGCGGTCTCCGATCCCGAGACCCGGTTCGGCAGGCCCGACTGCGCGACCGCGATGGACACCCCGCCGCCCACGAGCGCGAGCGCCGCGACGAGGCCGAGCACCCGGGCCGACGCCACCATTCTCAGCGGCCTTCCGGGCGGGCGGCGTCGACGGACGCCGTCTGCTGCACCCGGTCGACGAGCTCGCGCCACGGGCCCGTCACCTCGCTCTCGGGCAGTCTCGCCTTGCGGCGCGGACGCGTGTCGGCCGAGATCACGTAGACGAACCGATCGGGGTGCACGCCGGCGACCCGGGAGCCCGCGGACGACCACGGCACGTGGTCGAGCAGGACGAGCCACGCGTCCGTGTCCGGCTCGGCCTCGACGTCGACCTGCCACGTCCGGGTGAGACCTGCGAAGCCGCCGGTGCGCTGCACGGTCACGATCATGGCGCGATGCTACTCCGCCGGGTCGGGGATCCCGCCGGGGCGGCGCCGCCGTTCACGCGACGGGCTCGACCCCCACCCCGCGCCACCCCGAGATGGTCGCCGCGGCCTCGGAGGAGTCGACGCCGTAACGCGCTTCTGCGGCCGTCACGGTCGCCGCCGCGAACACGGCGAACGTGGCCGTCGGAGGCAGCCCGCCGCCCGTGAGGGAGTCGAACCAGATCCGACCGGCGCGCTCCCACGCGAAGCCGCCGAGCGCCTGCGCCGTCAGGAAGAAGGCCCGGTTGGGGATGCCCGAGTTCAGATGCACGCCCCCGTCGTCGTCGGTCGTGTCGACGTAGTCGTCGAGGTGGGCCGGCTGCGGGTCGCGACCCAGGACGTCGTCGTCGTACGCGGTCCCCGGGGCGCTCATGGACCTCAGGGCGCGACCCTGCACGTCGGGCAGGAACAGCCCCTCGCCGATCAGCCACGTGGCCTCGTCGGCCGTCTGGCGGAACAGGTGCTGCTCGACGAGGGCGCCGAAGACATCGCTGACCGATTCGTTCAGGGCGCCCGACTGGCCCTGGTAGACGAGGTTCGCCGTGTACTGCGTGAAGCCGTGCGCGAGTTCGTGCCCGATCACGCTGACCGACGCCGTGAAGCGCCCGAACACCTCGCCGTCGCCGTCGCCGAAGACCATGCGCTCGCCGTTCCAGAAGGCGTTGTCGTAATCCCGGCCGTAGTGGACCGTGGCGTCGAGGGGCAGTCCCCGGCCGTCGATCGACGACCGCCCGTAGACCTCGTCGAAGAGGGCGTACGTCGCGCCGAGAGCGTCGTACGCCTCGTCGGCGGCCACGTCGCCGGTGGCGGGCCCGCCCTCGTCGCGCACCCGGCGTCCGGGCAGCTCCTCGGCGCCCTCGGCGTCCGAGATCGAGCGGTCGAGTCCATCGGCCCTGCCCGGCGCGTCGACGGCCGAGCGGACGACCGGGGGAGCGGCGTTGCGATCGACCCCCGACATCGCGAGCAGGCCGTTCCGCGCGGCGCGGGGTGCGCGGTGCAGGCGCGGCGACTCCGCCGCAGCGAGGTGGGCGAGCAGATACGGGGGAACGATGAAGCGCGTCATGGGAGCACCCTGGCACCGGCCACCGACAGCGCGCCCGGTACTCTCGGACGAATGTCCTCCTCCGACGTCTCCGCCCTCCTCGACGACCTCATCGCCGTCGTCCCCGACTTCCCGAAGCCGGGCATCCTCTTCCGCGACGTCACGCCGCTCTTCTCGCACGCCGACGCGTTCGCCACCGTGACCACGGCGCTCAGCGAGCCCTTCGACGGGTCGTTCCAGGCCGTCGCCGGCATCGAGGCCCGGGGCTTCGCGCTCGCCGGCGGCATCGCCATCGAGCAGGGCGTCGGCGTGCTGACCGTCCGCAAGGCGGGCAAGCTCCCCGGCGAGGTGCTCAGCGAGAGCTACGCGCTCGAGTACGGCGAGGCGACCCTCGAGCTGCGGCCGAGTCAGCTCCCCGCGGGCACCCGCGTGCTCGTCGTCGACGACGTCCTCGCCACCGGCGGGACCGCCGAGGCGACCGTCACCCTGCTCGAGCGCGCCGGATACGAGGTCGTCGGCCTGGCCGTCCTCCTCGAGCTCGACGGTCTGGGCGGACGCGACCGGCTGGCCCCGCGCCTCCCCGTCCACGCGCTCGGATCCGCGCCCGCCTGATCCGCTCGCGTCAGCCGAACGACCGGGCGAGCTCCAGGGTCTGCGGGAACAGCAGCGCCGCCGAGCCCCCGAGGCAGGCCAGCGAGACGAGCACGAACACGCCCACCCAGACCACGCCGGGCACCCGGGTCAGCGCGGCGAGCTGATCGGCGTCCGACCCGGTCGTGCGCGATCGTCGCCGGCTGCGCTGCAGCTCGAGGCAGGCGCGCAGGGCGCCGAAGCCGAGCACAGCCGTCAGGGCGACCCCGAAGGCGCTCTGCCACGGCGGAGTCGCCGCGAACGTCACCCCGACGACGAGCGCGACCCCGACCAGCACCACCCACAGTCCGAACCAGTTGCGGATCTGCACGAGCATCAGGGCGAGCAGCAGCAGGAGCGCCCAGAGGAGCCCGGCCGAGTACCCCGCCGAGAGCAGCCAGGCGGCCGCGAGCGAGGCGAGGGCCGGCGCGGTGTAGCCGGCGAGCAGGGTGACGACCATGCCCGGGCCCGTGCGCGGCCCGCTCGAGACGGTCAGCCCCGACGTGTCCGAGTGCAGGCGGATGCCGGACAGCCGCCGACCGGTCAGCACCGCCGCGAGACCGTGCCCGCCCTCGTGCACGACGGTGACGGCGTGCCGCACGGTGCGCCAGACGCCGGGGACGAGCACGGCGACGAGGCCCGCCGCGACGGACGCGAGCAGCCACGGCAGGGGCAGCGGCGGCGCGACGAGGGCGATGCGGGTCCAGAGGTCGGTGACGAGGTCCACGTGACGAGCCTAGGAGGCGCGGTGCGCGCCCCGCCGACACCGCGCCTCCCACGGTCCGCGTCTCCACCCCCCGGTCCGTCCGGGTCGTCCTCGGGGATGATCTCCCGCCGCGGACCCCGGCTCCTCAGGTCGCATCCGTCACCATGGGGTCATGCGTCGCGCCGTCCTCCTCCTGCTCACCCTCGTCTATCTGGCCGGGGTCGCCTGGATGACCCTGCGGCCGAGCGTTTACGGGTCCGGCACGAGCGAGCTGCTCTGGCGGGCGCTCGACGTCTTCGCCCGGCACGACGAGACGTCGTGGATCACCTTCGCCCGCGTCGAGGCGGCCGCGAACGTCGCGATGTTCGTGCCGATGGGCATGTTCCCGGCCCTGCTGCTGCCCAAGCGCCTCTGGTGGTCCGGCATCGTCGTGGGCTTCGCCGCGACCGTCGCCATCGAGTGGTACCAGGCGACGTACCTTTCGGCGACCCGGTTCTCCGACCCGCAGGATCTCGTGATGAACACGCTGGGTGCGGTCATCGGCGCCGCGTTCGTCGGGCTGGCGCTGCCGGGCCGTCGTCGTCGGGCGTCCCGAGCCCGTTCCGCGGCCCCCGTCTGGTAAGCTCCTCAGGTTGCCGTCTGAACGGCCGCGGAACAAGAGAGCTCGCACATCCGGTGACGGGCACCGCGCAACGAACTGAAAGGGGATCCCTCTATGGCACTCGCACCTGACGTCAAGACCCGGATCATCGAAGAATACGCGACCCACCCCGGCGACACCGGATCCCCCGAGGTCCAGGTCGCCATGATGACGCAGCGCATCCTCGACCTCACCGAGCACCTCAAAGAGCACAAGCACGACCACCACTCGCGTCGTGGTCTGCTGCTCCTCGTGGGTCAGCGCCGCCGACTCCTGGGTTACCTGTCCAAGGTCGACATCGAGCGTTACCGCACGCTCATCGGTCGCCTCGGACTGCGCCGCTAGTCTTCGCGCTCCGTACGTCTCGACGACGGCCCCTCTCCGTACACGGAGAGGGGCCGTTCTCTCGTTCCGGGGCCGTGGGCCGGTCGACGGACGGTCGGCGCGCCCCGGCGCGCCCGGCCGGCAGCCGCGGTCCCGTCATGCCCGGGTGCTAGGATCGCGCTCGGAGCAGGCCGGTACGGCTGCTGGTCACCGGTGGTGGCAGGCGGAATGCCCCGATCAGCGCATCGAGTCGCGATCGGAGGCGGGGTCCGACCGTCTTCACTGTTGGCCAGACGTGCCACCGCCTCCGTCGCGTTGCTGCACGTGCATGTCCTCATGCCGTCCACGCCGCCCGCTCCCGGTATGACATCGAGGCCCACACGGGGCATCGATTCAAAACAAAGAGGAGAAACCCCCACATGGAGGGTCCAGAGATCAAGTTCGGCGAAGCCGTGCTCGACAACGGCAAGTTCGGCAAGCGCACCATCCGATTCGAGACCGGCCGTCTCGCCCAGCAGGCCCAGGGAGCCGTCGCCGCCTACCTCGACGACGACACCATGCTGCTGTCCGCCACCAGCGCCAGCAAGAAGCCGAAGGACAACTTCGACTTCTTCCCGCTGACCATCGACGTCGAAGAGCGCTCGTACGCCGCGGGCAAGATCCCCGGCTCGTTCTTCCGTCGTGAGGGTCGCCCCTCCACCGAGGCCATCCTCGTCTGCCGTCTCATCGACCGGCCCCTGCGTCCCTCGTTCGTCGAGGGTCTCCGCAACGAGGTCCAGGTCGTCATCACGGTCCTCAGCATCGCCCCCGACGAGTTCTACGACGCTCTGGCCATCAACGCGGCCAGCGCCTCGACCCAGATCTCCGGTCTGCCCTTCTCGGGTCCGATCGCGGGCGTCCGCCTCGCGCTGATCGGCGACCAGTGGGTCGCCTTCCCGAAGGCCTCGCAGCTGGCCGACGCCGTCTTCGACCTCACGGTCGCCGGTCGCGTCGTCACCGATGCAGCGGGCAACGACGACGTCGCGATCATGATGGTCGAGGCCGAGGCCACCGAGCACGCCTGGGGTCTCATCCAGGGCGGCGCGACGAAGCCCGACGAGGCCGTCGTGGCCCAGGGTCTCGAGGCCGCCAAGCCGTTCCTGAAGCAGCTCGTCGAGGCCCAGGCCACGATGGCCGCCCAGGCCGCCAAGGAGATCGCCGACTACCCGGTCTTCCTGCCCTACACCGACGAGGTCCTCGAGGCCGTCACGACCGCCGCGGGCACCGAGCTCGCCGAGGTCTACAAGATCGCCGGCAAGATCGAGCGCCAGGACGCCGACGACGCGCTCAAGGCCACCGTGAAGGACGCCATCGCGGCGAAGGTCACGGCGGGCGAGCTGCCCGAGTCGGCCAACGGCCAGGTCGGCGCCGCGTACAAGTCGGCGACGAAGAAGGTCGTCCGCGACCGCATCCTCACCGAGCAGATCCGCATGGACGGTCGCGGCCTCGCCGACATCCGCCCGCTCGACGCCGAGGTCCAGGTCATCCCGCGCGTGCACGGCTCCGCCATCTTCCAGCGCGGCGAGACCCAGATCATGGGCGTCACCACGCTGAACATGCTCAAGATGGAGCAGCAGATCGACTCGCTGAGCCCGGTCACCAAGAAGCGCTACCTGCACCACTACAACTTCCCGCCCTACTCGACCGGTGAGACCGGCCGGGTCGGTTCGCCGAAGCGTCGCGAGATCGGGCACGGCTTCCTGGCCGAGCGCGCGCTCGTGCCGGTGCTGCCGAGCCGCGAGGAGTTCCCCTACGCGATCCGTCAGGTGTCCGAGGCCCTCGGCTCCAACGGCTCGACGTCGATGGGCTCCGTCTGCGCCTCCACCCTGTCGCTGCTGAACGCCGGTGTGCCCCTCAAGGCCCCCGTCGCCGGCATCGCCATGGGTCTCGTCTCCGACGAGGTCGACGGCCAGACGCGCTACGCCGCGCTGACCGACATCCTCGGCGCGGAAGACGCGCTCGGCGACATGGACTTCAAGGTCGCCGGCACGTCCGAGTTCGTCACGGCCATCCAGCTCGACACGAAGCTCGACGGTCTGCCGACCGCCGTCCTCGACGCCGCGCTGAAGCAGGCGAAGGAGGCGCGCACCGCCATCCTCGGCGTGCTCAACTCGGCCATCGACGCGCCCGACGAGATGGCCCCGACCGCGCCCCGCGTGATCTCGGTCCAGATCCCTCAGGACAAGATCGGCGAGCTGATCGGCCCGAAGGGCAAGACGATCAACTCGATCCAGGACACCACCGGCGCCGACATCAGCATCGAAGAAGACGGAACCGTCTACATCGGTGCGGTCGACGGCCCCTCGGCCGAGGCGGCCCGTGCCCAGGTCAACGCCATCGCGAACCCCACCAACCCGGAGGTCGGCGAGCAGTTCCTCGGAACCGTCGTCAAGATCGCCTCGTTCGGTGCCTTCGTGTCGCTGCTCCCCGGCAAGGACGGCCTGCTGCACATCAGCGAGGTCCGCAAGCTCGCCGGCGGCAAGCGCGTGGAGAACGTCGAGGACGTCCTCGGCGTGGGTCAGAAGATCCTCGTCGAGATCACGAAGACCGACGACCGCGGCAAGCTGTCGCTCGCCCCGGTCATCGCCGAGACGGCCGACACCGACTCCAGCGGTGCCGCCGAGGAGTCCAACGACACCTCGGTCGACATCTAGGGTCCATCCCTCCGACGAGCCCGTCGCGACCTCGTGTCGCGGCGGGCTCGTCGGCGTCCGGGGCGCCGACCGGGCCGGTCGGCCGGCGCCCTGCGGCGCGGACGATCCTTCGCGTAACGATTCGGTGCGGCGACGGACGCGATGCGCGCCGGAGCCGTACTCTGACGATGAGGTGCAGACCCCGGCGCCCGTCCAGCTCAGACGGATCGGGGTGCGCCAGCGGAGGAGGAGCGTCGGTGACCGACTCGACGGCCACGTCCGCGCAGGCGGCTGCCGCGGGGCGTCCCGTCGCGACGAGCCGCGGTCAGGCGCCCGGCCGACCGCCCGCGGTCGATCAGGCCACCGTGCCCGTCGATCTCGGCGTCATCCAGCCCCGCCGTCGTCTCGGCACGTCCGATCTCCGGGTCTTCCCCCTGGCGCTCGGCGGCAACGTCTTCGGTTGGACGGCGGATCAGACCGAGACGCGGTCCGTGCTCGACACCTACTTCGATCTGGGCGGCAACTTCGTCGACACGGCCGACTCGTACGCCGGCGGCCGGAGCGAGATCATGATCGGCTCGTGGATGCGCGAGCGCCGGTCCCGCGACGACATGGTCGTCTCGACCAAGGTGGGCAAGAGCGCCGACCACCCCGGGCTCACGCCGAAGGCGATCGAGCGGGCCGTCGAGGCCTCCCTCGAGCGTCTCGGCACCGATCGCATCGATCTGCTCTACCTCCACGTCGACGACACCGAGGTGGCGTTCGAGCGGACCCTCCTCGCCGTCGACCACCTCATCCGGGCCGGCAAGGTCCGGTACTTCGGGGGATCGCACCACTCCGGCAACCGTCTCTACGAGGCGCGGATCGCCGCGGGGATGCTCGGCGTCGCGCCGATGGTCGCGCTGCAGAACCAGTACAACCTGCTGAACCGGGGCGAGTACGAGAAGGGCCTCGCCCGGGTCGCCGCTCAGCTCGGTCTCGGCGTCATGCCGCGCTTCGCGCTGGCCAGCGGATTCCTGTCGGGCAAGTACCGCACACGAGCCGACTTCGCCGGTTCGCAGCGCCGTCCCGACCTCGCGAAGCATCTGAACAAGCGCGGACTCCGGGTCCTCCATGAGCTCGACCGCATCGCCTCGGTGCACGAGGTGTCGACGGCGGCGATCTCGCTGGCGTGGCTGCTGACGAAGCCGAACGTCGTCGCGCCGGTCGCGAGCGCGACCAACGCCAAGCAGGTCTTCGAGCTGACGCAGGCCGTGCGCGTGCAGCTGACGCGCCTCCAGGTCCTCGACCTCGACCGCGCCTCGGCGTAGGAGCGGGGCGGGCCGAGGAGGCGCGGAGCGCGTCAGGCGGAGAGCAGCCGTTCCGCCGTGCGCCTCAGGGCCGCGGAGGCGGCGATCGCGTCACCGGCGTACGCGCCGACCTCGGCGCCGTCGAGGGCCAGCTGGAAGTCGTCGGCGGCGTCGCCGGGCATCGGGTGGCCGGCGCTCTTGAAGAGCTCGACGAGTGCGTCGGTGAGCCATTCCCGATGCTCGTTGATCGCGATCCGGACGGGGTGGGTCGGGTCGCTGAACTCGGCGGCCGCGTTCGCGTAGGCGCTGCCGCGGAACCGCGGATCCTGGAGACGGGTGGCGGACGCGTCGACGAGGCGGCGCACGGCGTCGACCCCGTCGCCCGCCGAGGCGACGATGGCCGCCAGGGTCTCGACGTCGCGTTCGTGCCGGACGGCCAGGAACTGCAGGACGAGCGTGTCCTTGGCGCCGAAGTGCTTGTAGAACGTGGCCTTCGTCACCGACGACTCGGCGATCAGACGGTCGACGCCCACCACGCGGATGCCCTCGTCGTAGAAGAGGCGGTCGGCGGTCGTGAGTACGCGGGCCCGAGCGCCGGGAGTCGTCTGGTCGGCACGAGGGCGGCCAGGGAGACGCTGGACGGCCGGTTGGGGGGAATCGACCGTCACAGCGTGGCTCCTTGGGACATATCGGCTTAGAGCCGCGTGGGGGACGCACGCTCCGGACCGCATGACATGTCCGACCAGCCGCCGCGGCCGTCTCTCGTGGGGGGGACGGGTCGACCGCGGTAGACACGACTGTAACACCGATGAGGACAGACGCACCCGTCTGTTTGTCCGCATCACGTCCCCCACTTCGGGTGTCAGGGGCGAGCGGTAGGCTCGCACCGATGAACGGACCGGTCCTGCTGCCCCTCGACGAGGTCGAGCTCTCCTTCGACGCGACGGGCGGTTCCCTCGTCCGACGGACCGTCCTCCCGACGGGGCTGCGCATCCTGAGCGAGAGCATGCCCGGGGCCCGCAGCGCGACCGTCGGCTTCTGGGTCGCCGTCGGCAGTCGCGACGAGGGCGAGGGTGACCGCGGGTCGACCCACTTCCTCGAGCACCTCCTCTTCAAGGGCACCCCGACCCGGTCGGCGCTCGACATCGCCGTGGCCTTCGAGTCGGTCGGGGGCGAGCACAACGCCGCGACCGGCAAAGAGAGCACCTGCTACTACGCGAGGGTCCGCGACGTCGACCTCGACGACGCCGTCGACGCGCTCGCCGACATGGTCACCTCGTCCGTCCTCGATCCCGGCGAGTTCGAGACCGAGCGCGGGGTCATCCTCGACGAGCTCGCGATGGCCGACGACGACCCGAGCGACGTCGGCGGCGAGCGTCTCTTCGAGTCGGTCTTCGGCGACCACGCGCTGGGTCGACCCATCGGCGGGTCGCCCGAGAGCATCCGGGCGGCCTCGCGTGACGAGGTGTACCGCCACTACCTGCGCACCTACCGACCCCGAGACCTGGTCGTCACGGTCGCCGGGGCCGTCGACCACGACCGCCTCGTCGATCGCCTCCGCGTCGCCATGACCCGCTCTGACTGGTCGACCGACGCCGCCTCCCCGGTGGCGCGGCGATCGGCGTCCGACCCCGGTGGCGAGGCGGCTCCCGGCCAGGGCGAGCCGCTCGTCGTCGTGCGTCGACCCCTCGAGCAGACCACGCTCCTCCTCGGCGTCCCGGGTCTGCCCGTGACCGACGAGCGCCGCTCGGCGATGGCCGTGCTGAACTCCGTCCTCGGCGGCGGCATGTCGTCGCGCCTGTTCCAAGAGGTGCGCGAGCGTCGCGGTCTGGCCTACTCCGTCTACTCGTTCGCTCCCAGCTACTCCGACGCGGGTCTGTTCGGCCTGTACGCCGGGTGCGCGCCGGCCAACGTCGGCGACGTCGCGCGTCTCATGCTCGAGCAGCTCGACGCCGTCGCCACCGATGGCATCACCGCCGACGAGCACCGTCGGGCCCTCGGTCAGCTGGGCGGTGCTGCGGCTCTGGCGCTCGAAGACAGCGACACCCGCATGAACCGCCTCGGGCGCGCCGAGCTGTCGATGGGTGAGTTCGTCGACCTCGACGCCTCCCTGACGCGACTCGCGGCCGTAGCCCTCGACGACGTCCGCGATCTGGCGGCCACGCTGCGATCGGGGCCGTTGTCGACCGTGGTCGTGGGCGAGGTCGACGAGTCGACGCTGCCCGTGCCCGCGACGACGTCCGCCTCGTCGTCCGTCCTTCCATGAATCAGGAGACAACGGTGTCCCACTACCTCTACCTCGTCCGTCACGGCGAACAGCAGGACGCCGAGCACGGGCTGCCCGACGGTCCGCTCTCCGAACGCGGCAAGCGGCAGGCGCGGCTGATCGCCGAGCGCCTCGGCGGGGTGCCTTTCGACGCAGCCTGGCACTCGCCCCTCGAGCGCGCCGCCGAGACGGCCCGCATCATGACCGAGCGCCTCCCGGCGCTCGAGTCGCAGCCCTCGACGCTCCTGTTCGACTGCGTCCCGTCCGGGCCGACCCCCGACATGCCCTCGTCGTACAAGCCGTTCTTCGGCGGGGTGACCGAAGAGGAGATCGAGGCGGGTCAGGCGCAGATGGCCGACGCCGTCTCCGAGTGGCTGACCCCGGCCCGCGAAGACCGTCACGACCTGCTGATCACGCACAACTTCGTCATCGGCTGGTTCGTCCGAGAGGTCTTCGGCGCTCCGGCCTGGCGGTGGATGGGCGTCAACCAGGCCAACGCCGGTCTGACCATCATCCGCGTCCGCTCGGCCAAGCCGCCGGAGCTCGTCACCCACAACGACCTCGGGCATCTGCCCGTCGAGCTCCGCACGGGCCTCCCGGTCGATCAGTCGATCTGACCCCGTCGCGGGCGGTCCGTCAGCGACCCGTCAGCGGACTGGCCGGCCGTACCACGACGTGGCGTTCGGATTGTCGTTGTAGGGCTCGATGAGCGAGTAGCCCGCGGCGCGATACAGTCCGCCGGCCGCCTCGAGGCTGTCGTTCGTGTCGAGGACGAGCTCGTCGGCCCCGAGGGCGATCGCACGTCGCTCGAGCTCGACGAGCACCTGGCGACCGAGTCCGCGCCCGCGGGCGTCGGGACGCACGAACAGGTGCTTGACCTCGTAGCGCACGCGTCCGTCGGGTCCGCTCTCGAGACGGCGGACGCCGCCGCACGCGAGGGCGCGGACGGCCTCGTCCGGCGCCTCGGCGTCGTCGTCGGTCGTCACGACCACGAAGACGCCGGCCGGGGGAGTGAAGGTCGCATCGACCGGGTTCGCCGTGTGATAGCTGCCCTGCGTCACCGGGAACGTCGCGGCGCGCTCGGCGAAGTACTCCGACAGCAGCGAGGAGGCGGGGGTCGAGCTCACGGGCATCTCGCGGAATCGAGGCATCCCCCGATCGTATTCGACGGCCCGGCGGTCGTCGCGCCGGTAGGTTTGGCTCATGACTTCCCGCATCGCCGTCGTCGGGGCCACGGGCACGCTCGGCGGCTTCATCGTCGATCTGATCGAGCGGACGCCCGATCTCGAACTCCACGCCGGGCTGTCGTCGAGAGACGATCTCGACCTCGTCGTCGGGGCCGATCTCGTCGTCGACGTCACCCACCCCGCGGTGAGCCCCGGCATCGTCGAGCACGTCGTGCGCGCGGGGCTGCCGGTGCTCGTCGGCACGTCGGGGTGGAGCGCGGAACGCATCGCCCGACTCCGCACCGTGGTGGCGGACGTCGCGGGCCCGGGTGTCCTCGTCGTGCCGAACTTCTCGCTGGGCTCGGTCCTCGCGACCCGCTTCGCGACGATGGCGGCCCGGTTCTACGAGTCGGTCGAGATCGTCGAAACCCACCACCCGGCGAAGGCCGACTCGCCCTCGGGCACGGCCGTCCGCACGGCCGAGCTGATCGCCGAGGCGCGTCGCGACCTCGGGCCGGTGTCGGCCCCCTCGTCCGATCAGCGCGCCCGCGGACAGCAGGTCGCGAGCGTCCCCGTCCACAGCCTCCGCCTGCGCGGCGTGACCGCTCGTCAGGAGGTCGTCTTCGGCGGCGAGGGGGAGACCCTCACCCTCACGCACGACACGCTCTCGCAGCGTGCCTACGAGCAGGGTCTGCTCGTCGCGATGGGTGCCGCCCCCTCCGTCAGCGGGGTCGTCGTCGGCCTCGACAGCGTGCTGCCGCTCGACCGATGACGGCGCTCGCCTCCCCGCAGGCCACCCGGTGAAGGGTCGTGTCGGCGCCCTGGTGATGGCCGCGCTGCTGGTGCTCTACATCGTGCTGGTCGGTCAGCGCGCCCTGGCGCTCTTCGCCACCGGAGAGGGGGTCGCCATCGGTCTGGGCGTCGGTCTCGTCATCCTGCCGCTGCTCGGGGTGTTCGCCCTGGTGGCCGAGATCCGCTTCGGTCTCGCGACGCAGTCGATGGTGCGCGAGCTGCGTGACGCCGGCGAGCTGCCCGTCGACGACGTCCCCCGGCGACCGTCCGGCCGTTACGACCGGGTCGCCGCCGACGCCGCGTTCCCGGCCTATCGCGAGGCGGTCGAGGAGTCTCCCGACGACTACCGCGCGTGGTTCCGGCTCGGTCTCGCCTACGACGCCTGCGGCGACCGCCGCCGGGCACGGCAGGCGATCCGCTGGTCGCTGACGCTGAGGCGTCGCGGGCCCTCCTGACGCGTCGGCCCCCCTGTCGGGGTCGTCGCGACCCGCGCCTCCTCGGGTCCGACGACGGCCGACCGGGTCGGGTCAGAGACGAGCGGTGAGCGCGTCGACGGCCTCGTCGACCGTCGTGTGCCGGAACGCGAACCCGTCGGCCAGCAGCTTCTCGGGGACGACCTGCTGGCTGGGCAGGAGCAGCTCGCGTCCGGCCTCCCGCATCGCCGTCGAGATGACGGACTCCGGCACCCGCAAGGCGTAGGGCCGCTTCAGGTCGTGCGCGAGGCGGCGGGTGAGGGCGTCGCTCGTGGCGGGGGTGGGTCCGGCGAGGTTGACGGGCCCGGCGAGGTCGGAGGTCATGAGGTGGACGATCGCGGCGGCCTCGTCGTGGAGGCTGATCCACGGCCAGAACTGGTCGCCGGTGCCGAGACGGGACCCGAGTCCGAGGCGGGTGAGCGGGAGGAGGGGCGCGAGGGCGCCGCCGGGGCCCACCACGAGACCCGTCCTCAGGGTGACGACGCGGACGCCGTCCGGCGCCGTGTGCGCGGTGCGCTCCCACTCGTCGACGACGTCGCTGAGGAACCCCGTCCCGCGGGCGCTCGCCTCGGTCAGCCGGTCGCCCGGGCGATCACCGTAGATGCCGACGGCTGATCCGCTCAGGAAGGTCGCGGGCGGCGTCGAGGCCGCCCGCATGCCGGCGACGAGGGTGCGGGTGGCGTCGACCCGCGATCCGGCGATCTGCTTCTTGTAGCCGTGCGTCCACGGCAGACGGCCGAGGGAGGCGCCCGACAGGTTCACGACGACGTCGGCGCGGTCGAGGAGGGTCGTGTCGATCACGCCGGCGGAGGGGATCCAGGTGAACTGCGACTCGTCTCGGGGCTCGCCGCGGACCAGCGAGAGCACGGTGTGACCGGCGGCGCGCAGCTGGGCGCCGAGCTCCGTGCCGATCAGGCCGGAGGCTCCGGCGACGAGGACCGTCCGGGGGGCGTCGTTCATGGTTCCTGCTCTCGATCGGCGGGGCGCACGGGCGCGCCCTCCTCGGGAGCCTAGGCGCGCCTCCTCGGTGACGACCGGGTGCCGAGGAGGCGCGGCGCCGGTCGCTCGCGCGCCACCGGCCCGTCCCGGGTCCGGTTGTAGAGTCGACGCCGTGACCGATGCAGAACCCCTCGCCCCGTCCGCCCCCGAGCCCGCCGTCGAGTTCCGCTCCGACGTGACCGTCGAGCTGGTGCGCTCGAGCGCCCACGACTCCGACGTCCTCTTCGCCGCGCGCGTGTCGACCATGGGGGAGCTGACCCTCGAGGGCGCTCAGGCCTCGGCCGACGGCGCTCAGGCGACCAAGGGCGCCGGGCTCATCAACTACCTGATGCGCGATCGCCACGGTTCGCCGTTCGAGCACAACTCGATGACGTTCTACGTCCAGGCGCCGATCTTCGTCTTCCGCGAGTTCATGCGGCACCGCATGGCCAGCTACAACGAGGAGAGCGGGCGCTACCGCGAGCTGAACCCGGTCTTCTACGTGCCCTCCGAGCACCGCAACCTGCAGCAGGTCGGCAAGCCCGGCGCCTACGACTTCCTGCCCGGCACGCCCGAGCAGAGCGCGCTGGTCCGCGCCGAGACCGAGCAGACGTCGCGCGAGGCGTACACCTCGTACAAGCGCATGCTCGACGCGGGCGTCGCCCGTGAGGTCGCGCGCATCGTGCTGCCCCTGAACATCTACTCGTCGATGTACGTGACGGTCAACGCGCGTTCGCTCATGAACTTCCTGAGTCTCCGCACGAAGCGCGAGGGCACGCATTTCCCGTCGTTCCCCCAGCGCGAGATCGAGATGTGCGCCGAGAAGATGGAGGACATCTGGGCGGAGCTCATGCCCCTGACCTACGCGGCCTTCGGCACCAACGGACGCGTCGCGCCCTGACACCCGGCCCGGCGGGGGCGGGGCCGACGCACCGGCCCGCACCCGCCGGTCGTCCGACCGGAGCCAGTACGCTGTCTCCGTGTCGAACATCAGCAACCCCTTCGGTCAAGTACTCGTCGCCCTCGTCACCCCCTTCACCGCCGACGGCGAGGTCGACTGGCCCGCCGTCGAGAAGCACATCGACGACTGCATCACGGCCGGGGCCGACGGCATCGTCGTGACGGGCACCACCGGCGAGACCAGCACGCTGACCGACCCCGAGAAGCTCCGGCTCGTCGAGGTCGGCAAGTCGGTGGCCGCCGGCCGCGCCAAGATCATCACGGGGGGCGGGTCGAACGAGACCGCCCATGCGATCCAGCTCTACAAGGCCAGCGAGAAGGCCGGGGCCGACGGCGTCATGATCGTCACGCCGTACTACAACAAGCCGACCCAGGCCGGCGTTCTCACCCACTTCCGCATGATCGCCGACGCGACCGACCTGCCGGTCATCCTCTACGACATCCCCGGGCGCACGGGCATCCCGATCAAGTACGAGACCCTGCTCCGAGCGGCGAAGCACCCCAACATCGTGGCCGTCAAAGACGCCAAGGGCGATTTCGCCGAGGTCAGCCGGGTGCTGAACCAGACCGACCTGCTGTACTTCTCCGGCGACGACGCCAACGTGCTGCCGCATCTCGCCATCGGCGCGTCGGGCCTCATCGGCGTCACCGCCAACATCGCCGCCGCCCCGTACCGCACGATCATCGACGCGGTGAACGCCGGCGACCTGCACACGGCCACGCAGGCGCACCAGATGCTCGAGCCGCTCGTCCGCGCCGTCATGACGCACGTGCCCGGGACCGTCGCCGCCAAGTACATCCTCCACGGCCTCGGCCGCATCTCGAGCCCGCGCGTCCGCCTCCCGCTCGTCGGTCCCGAAGACAGCGAGGCCGCGCTGATCGAAGACGAGCTGTCGCACGTGGGCGCCATCCCGGGTCTCGACCTCAGCCGCTTCCGACCCGATCGCAACGCCGCAGCGGGCGGGGCGCTGCCGAAGGTGCACGGCACGACCCGCTGAGCCGCGCCTCCTCGGTCCCGTCGTCCCGTCGGGTGCGATCCTCTCCCCATCATCGAAGGAACAGATGTCCACGACGATCCAGATCCCGCCGGCGCTCGAGAGCGGAACGCTGCGGGTGATCCCCGTGGGGGGTCTGGGCGAGATCGGTCGCAACATGACCGTCTACGAGATCGACGGCAAGCTCCTGGTCGTGGACTGCGGCGTGCTCTTCCCCGAAGAGCACCAGCCGGGCGTCGATCTGATCCTGCCCGACTTCTCGCCCATCCGAGACCGCCTCGACGACATCCTCGCGGTCGTCCTGACGCACGGGCACGAAGACCACATCGGAGCCGTGCCCTACCTCCTGAGACTGCGCGCCGACATCCCGCTCATCGGGTCGCAACTGACGCTCGCCCTCATCGAGGCGAAGCTCAAAGAGCACCGCATCAGCCCCTACACGCTGACCGTCGCGGAGGGCGGGCGCGAGACCCTCGGCCCCTTCGAGCTCGAGTTCGTCGCCGTGAACCACTCGATCCCCGACGCCCTCGCCGTCGCGATCCGGACCTCCGCCGGACTCGTGCTGCACACGGGCGACTTCAAGATGGACCAGCTGCCCCTCGACGGGCGCATCACCGATCTGCGTGCCTTCGCCCGGCTGGGCGAAGAGGGCGTCGACCTGTTCCTGCCCGACTCGACGAACGCCGACGTGCCGGGCTTCACGGCCCTCGAGCGCGACATCGGGCCCGTGCTCGACGACGTCATCCGGCGCGCTCCGAGGCGGGTCGTCGTCGCGAGCTTCTCCAGTCACGTCCACCGGGTGCAGCAGGTCCTCGACGCGGCCCACGCCAACGGTCGGCGCGTGGCCTTCATGGGCCGGTCCATGGTGCGCAACATGGCCATCGCCGCCGATCTCGGTTACCTGAGCGTGCCCGACGGCGTGCTCATCGACGCCAAGAAGGCACGCGACCTCCCCGACGACCGCATCGTGTACATGAGCACGGGGTCGCAGGGCGAGCCGATGGCCGTCCTCGCCCGCATGGCGAACCTCGAGCACCAGATCGAGATCGGCGCCGACGACACCGTCATCCTCGCCTCGAGTCTCATCCCCGGCAACGAGAACGCCGTCTACCGCGTCATCGACGGGCTGACGAAGCTCGGCGCGAAGGTGGTGCACAAGGGCAACGCCAAGGTGCACGTCTCCGGGCACGCCTCGGCGGGCGAGCTCCTCTACTGCTACAACGTGCTGCGGCCGAAGAATGTCATGCCGGTCCACGGCGAGCACCGGCATCTGTACGCCAACGCGGCCCTCGCCGTCCGGACGGGAGTCCCCGAGGCGAGCACCATCCTGGGGCAGGACGGCGTCGTGGTCGATCTGCGAGACGGCGTCGCCCGTGTCGTGGGTCAGCTCGATCTCGGCTACGTGTACGTCGACGGGTCGACCGTCGGCGAGATCACGGACGCCGACCTCAAAGACCGGCGGATCCTCGCCGAGGAGGGCTTCATCTCGGTCTTCGTGGCCATCGACGCGGCGACCGGGCGAGTGGTCGTCGGACCCGAGATCCAGTCCCGGGGCTTCGCCGAAGACGAGCGGGTCTTCGACGACGTCGCCCCGAAGATCGTCGCCGCCCTCGCCGAGGCGGCCGAGAACGGGACCCGCGACACCCACGCCTTCAGCCAGGTCGTCCGACGGACCGTCGGTCGGTGGGTCAACACCCAGCACCGCCGTCGCCCGATGATCGTGCCGGTGGTCATCAGCGCCTAGGCCGTGGCCGGTCGCGGCCCAGCCGGTCGACGGCCCCGGCGGAGCCGCGGCGGGCGGGCCCCGTGCCTGACACACGCGACCGCATCCGACCGGCGTCGGTGGGGGACTGTACCGTGGAGCCCATGGCCACGCCCACGAAGTCGACCCCGCGCACCCGCTCGGGCTCCCGTGCGTCCTCGGCGCGTGACGCGACCAAGGCCACCAAGAAGCTCCCCGCCGCCCCGGCTCCCGCTCCGGTCCGAGAGGGGCCCAACCCCCTCGCATCGGCCTGGATGGGTCTCGCCCACATGACCGGCGCCGCGTTCCGGCTCCTCGGCAGAGAGACCCTCGACAAGAGCGAGCGCCGCGACGGCGTGCCGTTCTTCCTCGTCCTGCTCGCGATCGCGGGCGGGGTCGTCGAATGGCTCAACCCCACGAGCCCCGTCGCCATGGGCTTCGACGCCTACACCTTCGGCGGTCTCTTCGGGCGGGTGGCGTACGCCCTCCCGGTCATCATGATCCTCTTCGCGGGATGGCTGTTCCGCCACCCGTCGTCGGTTCACGACAACACCCGCATCGGCATCGGCCTCGGCCTCTCGCTCGTTTCCATCAGCGCGCTCTGCCACATCTTCGGCGGTCAGCCCGAGGCGTCCGAGGGGATGCCCGCTCTGGCCACCGGCGGCGGGGTCCTCGGCTGGGTGGTCGCGTCGTGGCTCGTCGCCCTCGCGACCGAGTGGGTGGCGGTGCCGCTGGTCGTCGTGCTCCTGGCGTTCTCGATCCTGATCATCACGAAGACGCCGCCGAACCGCATCGGTCGTCGCCTCGGCGAGCTGTACGGGTACCTCTTCGGCGAGACCGTCGACGAGCGGTCGGCGGCGCAGGCCGCGGACTCGGGCGACGCCGAGGGCGAACCCGAGTCCCTGCCGTGGTGGCGGCGCAACCCGGGCCAGCGAGAAGACGACCCCGCCTACGACACTCCGCTCGTCCGTCCGGCGGCGGCCACCGCTCCCACCGAGACCCTGGGGCGTCGCAAGAAGCGCAGACCCGTCTTCGAAGAGGCCGAACCCGCGTCGCCCGCCGAGGCCAGGGCCCCCCGCGACTCCCCGGCGACGGCCGAGACCGACGTCTTCTCGACGGATCTCCTCGCCGATCTCGACCGTGCCGAAGAGGCCGTCCGTGCCCAGGGGATCGACATCCCCCTCGATCCGGAGCCCACCGCCACGACCGTCCTCCCCGTCCCCGGGGTGCTGCCGGGCGAGGGCGAGAGCGACGCCGCAGCCGAGTTCCTCGCTCCCGACCCCGACGAGGCCGCGCCCCCGTCGCTCGAGACGGCCGACCCCTCCTCCGCCGACGTCGAACCGTACCGGCTCCCCGCCGTCACCACCCTGGCGGTCGGCGAGCCGGCCAAGGCCCGCAGCGAGGCCAACGACGCCATCGTGGCCTCCATCACATCCGTGCTCGACCAGTTCAACGTCGACGCCAAGGTGACCGGCCTCAAGCGCGGTCCGACCGTGACCCGCTACGAGATCGAGCTCGGCCCCGGGGTCAAGGTCGAGCGGGTGACGGCGTTGACCAAGAACCTCGCCTACGCCGTCGCGTCGAACGAGGTCCGCATCCTGTCGCCGATCCCCGGCAAGAGCGCCATCGGCGTCGAGATCCCGAACACCGACAAGGAGATCGTGGCGCTCGGCGACGTGCTCCGGTCGTCCGCAGCCGCCAAGAGCACGCACCCGATGACCATCGGCGTGGGCAAGGACGTCGAAGGCGGCTACGTCGTCGCGAACCTCGCGAAGATGCCGCACCTCCTCGTCGCGGGCGCCACGGGCTCCGGCAAGTCCAGCTTCGTGAACTCGATGATCACCTCGCTGCTGATGCGGGCCAAGCCCGCCGACGTCCGCATGGTCCTCATCGACCCGAAGCGGGTCGAGCTGTCGATCTACGCCGGCGTCCCTCACCTCATCACGCCCATCATCACGAACCCCAAGAAGGCCGCCGAGGCCCTCCAGTGGGTCGTCAAAGAGATGGACATGCGGTACGACGACCTGGCGAGCTTCGGGTTCCGTCACATCGACGACTTCAACCGAGCCGTCGTCAACGACGAGATCGTCCTGCCTGCCGGCAGCGCGCGGACCCTCAAGCCGTACCCGTACCTCCTCGTGGTCGTCGACGAGCTGGCGGACCTCATGATGGTCGCGCCCCGCGACGTCGAAGACAGCATCGTCCGCATCACCCAGCTGGCCCGGGCCTCGGGCATCCACCTCGTCCTCGCGACGCAGCGCCCCTCCGTCGACGTCGTGACGGGGCTCATCAAGGCCAACGTGCCCTCCCGCTTCGCCTTCGCCGTGTCGAGCGTCACCGACTCCCGGGTCATCCTCGACCAGCCGGGCGCCGACAAGCTCATCGGCCAGGGCGACGGTCTCTTCCTGCCCATGGGCGCCTCCAAGGCCATGCGCGTCCAGGGCGCCTGGGTGCAAGAGAGCGAGATCGCCCAGGTCGTCGCCCACGTGACGCGTCAGGCCCGACCCGACTACCGACCCGACGTCGCGGCCGTCGTCGAGAAGAAGGAGATCGACGGCGACATCGGCGACGATCTCGAACTCCTGCTCGCGGCGGCCGAGCTGGTCGTCAGCACGCAGTTCGGCTCCACGTCCATGCTGCAGCGCAAGCTCCGGGTCGGCTTCGCCAAGGCCGGCCGCCTGATGGACCTCATGGAGTCCCGCGACATCGTCGGACCTTCCGAGGGCTCGAAGGCGCGCGACGTCCTCGTGACCACCGAGCAGCTGCCCGGCGTGCTCGCGAAGATCCGTGGCGGCGACTCCGGTCCGAGCGGTCACGGGCGCCCGGGCGCCTCCTCGTCCTCTTCGGCGATCGACGACGATCCGGTCGAGGCGATGACGCGCGGGTACGCCGAGGTCGACGACGACGAGGGGTCGGAAGACGCCTGGAACCTGACGGGACGAGACTGACGTGACCCACGACGACCGCACCGACGGCGCACCGCGAGGCGCGACCTTCCCCTTCCGCGGGCGCATCGCCAGCAAGGGGCCGGGCCCCGCCAGCACGGCCAACATCGCCAACATCATCACCGTGGTGCGCATCCTCATGGCGCCGCTCTTCATGGCGTGGCTCCTCGTCGACGACGGGGCCGATGGCTCCCTCCGCATCGCCGCGGCGATCCTCTTCGTGGTCGCCATCCTCACGGACAGCCTCGACGGCATGCTGGCGCGAGGGCTGGACCTGGTCACGGACTTCGGCAAGATCGTCGATCCGATCGCCGACAAGGTCCTCATCGGGGGCGCCCTCGTCTCGCTCTCGATCCTGGGCGAGCTGCCCTGGTGGGTCACCGTCCTGATCCTCGTCCGCGAGATCGGCATCACCGTCTTCCGGTTCGCCGTGATCCGGGACCGCGTCATCCCTGCCTCGCGAGGGGGGAAGCTCAAGACCGTCCTCCAGGCCGTCGCGGTCACCCTGGCGCTCTTCCCCCTCTGGAACCTCCTCGGCGAGGGCATGCACTGGGTCAACGGGGTCCTCATGACGGCCGCGGTCGTCGCGACGGTCGTCTCGGGGCTCGACTACCTGCGCGTCGCCGCCAAGCACGGTCGCTCGTCGTGACCGAGGCGAGCGACGTCGTCGCCGAGCTGACGCGTCGTCGGCTCACTCTCGGAGTGAGCGAGTCGTTGACAGGCGGGCTCCTCGTCGCGGAGCTCATCTCGGTCCCCGGGGCGTCGGCGGTCGTCCGCGGTGGCGTCGTGGCCTACCAGACGGAGCTCAAGCACACGCTCCTCGGCGTCGACGAGGCCCTGCTCCATCTTCGCGGCCCGGTCGATCCCGAGGTCGCCCGCTCCATGGCGGTCGGCGTGCGCCGCGCGGTCGAGACAGGCGGAACCCGCACCGACATCGGTCTGGCGACGACCGGGGTCGCTGGGCCCGAACCGCAGAGCGGCCACGATCCCGGCGTCGTCTTCGTGGGGCTCTCGTGGGGCGACGAGAGCCGTGTGGTCGCACTCGACCTGTCCGGCGACCGCGAGGCCATCCGACGGGCGACCGTCTCCGAATCACTCTCGGCGCTGTATTCCTGGCTCGTCGAGACGAGGGAATAGTCCGCGTTTCGGTCTCGTTACATCTGACAGGTTCACAAGAGTCGCACAGTCCCTGCTGGTTACAGTTACAGCCAACTGCGCTTCAGTGTCACCATCCCACCTCAGATAATCCCGTCAGGGTGGGCGTTCGTACGGAGGAGGGTCCCATGGTTCTGGTTCGACAAGAAATCGGTGACGTCCTCCGCGACTTCCGCCTGCAGAAGGGGCGCACGCTCCGACAGGTCGCCAGCAAGGCCAGCGTGGCTCTCGGCTACCTGAGCGAGGTCGAGCGTGGTCAGAAAGAGGCCAGCTCCGAGATCCTCGCCTCGGTCGCCGACGCTCTCGAGACCCCCATCTCGGTCATCATGCGCGAGGTGGGCGACCGGATGGCCGTCATCGAGGGGCTCAATCCGATCCCCGACACGCTCCCCGACGACCTCGTCGCCGAGTTCGACACCGATCTCGCGGTCCGCTGAACCGACCCTCGTCCCGAACGCCCCCGGTCCTCCGCCGGGGGCGTTCGGCGTCCGGGCAGCTGCCCGGCTGCGAGGAGGCGCGTGCTCGTGATCCGCACCGCCCACCTCGACCACGCGGTAGCCTCCGGTGATGCGTAAGAGCGAGTTCGCCCGGGCCGTCGACGACCAGTTCGGCGAGGCCTACGGCCGTGTCCTGCTCCGAGATCTGGTCATGTCCGCCGTGGGCGAGCGGACCGCCGAGCAGGCACTGGCGGCGGGCGTCCCGCCCCGGGACGTCTGGCTCGCGCTGTGCGACGCCGAGGGCGTGCCGGAGTCCCGACGTCATGGTGCGGGACTCCCGACTCCCAAGCGCTGAGGCCCGGCCCGGTCGCCGCCCTCGACGTCCGACTCGCGCGGATGTTCGACACGCCGCGCGTCCACGGTCGAACATGTGTTCGCACCGGTGATAGCGTCCTCCACAGGGCCTGATCGGTCCGAGAACGCCACAGGCTCCTGCCGTACCGGCTCCGATGTCGGTGGTCGCCCGTAGCTTTCTCGTATCGACGTTCCCGCCGCCGGAGTCACCGGCGGCACCAGCCTTGTCGTAGCGGCGACGACCCTGCTCCATCGGTCGACGGCGACGCGACAGCCTATAGGCGCACGGACGACCACCACGAAGGAGAACACCATGCCGTCAGCAGAGAACCGCGAGAAGGCCCTCGAGACCGCGCTCGCCCAGATCGACCGCCAGTTCGGCAAGGGCGCCGTCATGCGCCTCGGCAGCGACGAGCGTGCTCCTGTCGCCGTCATCCCGACGGGGTCGATCGCACTCGACGTCGCGCTCGGCATCGGGGGCATCCCCCGCGGCCGCATCGTCGAGATCTACGGTCCCGAGTCGTCCGGCAAGACCACGTTGACGCTGCACGCCATCGCCAACGCACAGCGCAACGGCGGCATCGCGGCGTTCATCGACGCCGAGCACGCGCTCGATCCCGAGTACGCGAAGAAGCTCGGAGTCGACATCGACGCTCTGCTCGTGTCGCAGCCCGACACCGGAGAGCAGGCCCTCGAGATCGCCGACATGCTCGTCCGCTCCGGGTCCATCGACCTCATCGTCATCGACTCCGTGGCGGCGCTCGTGCCCCGTGCCGAGATCGAGGGCGAGATGGGCGACTCGCACGTCGGTCTGCAGGCGCGGCTCATGTCGCAGGCCCTCCGCAAGCTGACCGGTGGTCTGAGCCAGACCGGCACCACCATGATCTTCATCAACCAGCTCCGCGAGAAGATCGGCGTGTTCTTCGGCAGCCCCGAGACGACGGCCGGCGGTAAGGCGCTCAAGTTCTACGCGTCGGTGCGCCTCGACATCCGCCGCATCGAGACCCTCAAGGACGGCACCGACGCGGTCGGCAACCGGACCCGCGTCAAGGTCGTCAAGAACAAGATGGCGCCGCCCTTCAAGCAGGCCGAGTTCGACATCCTGTACGGCGTCGGCATCTCTCGTGAGGGCAGCCTGATCGACTTCGGCGTCGAGCACGGCATCGTCCGTAAATCGGGTGCCTGGTACACCTACGAAGGCGACCAGCTCGGTCAGGGCAAAGAGAACTCGCGCAACTTCCTCCTCAACAACAAGCCGATCGCCGACGAGATCGAGCACAAGATCCTCGCCAAGCTCGGTGTCGGCGGGGCCAAGACCGTCGAAGAGCCCGTGGCGTCGATCGAGACCAAGATCGCGGCACGGAAGGGCGCATGACGTCGTCTGACGACCTCGCGCCCGTGACGCCCCTCTTCGGGCGCCGCGGGGCGGGCCGGCAGGTGGCTGGTCGCGAGGCAGCAGAGGCCGATCCGGTCCCTGCCGACGGCGAGTCCGAGCACGGTGGTGCTGCTCCTCAAGACGCGTGGGTCGATGACGAGGCGCACGACGCGCCAGGCGATGACGCCGCGCAGCCCCGCACGGCGGAGCACACCGAGGCGGCGCCCGCTGTAGCGCCGGTCGCGACCGCCACCCCACGTCCGGAGTCTCGAACAGCTCCGGTGGTCGACTCCGACCGGGCGGTGGAGCGCTCCGCCGCCGTCGAGGCGACGGCCGCCGCCTTGGCTGCCATCAGCGATCACTGGGCGGGCCCCCGAGCCGTCGCATCCCTCGAGACGTCGTTCGATGGCGGCGCCGACGACGAACCGGAGCCCGAGGGCCTGGAGGCGCAGCGGACCAGGGCCGAGAACGTGAGCATGCACGCCTTGTCCCGACGCGGTGTCTCATCGTCCGAGATGGCGTCGCTCCTGGCTTCCCGAGACCTCGACGCTCAGGTGGTCAGCGACGAGGTCGAGCGCCTGGAGGGCGTGGGGCTCCTCAACGACCGAGAGCTCGCCGAGAACCTCGTGCGGGCCAAGCAGGAGCGCAAGGGCCTGGGCCGTGGCGCCGTCACGAGCGAGCTGCGCAGCCGCGGTATCGCTCCCGAGCTCATCGAGCAGGCGATGGCCGAGATCGACGACGACGACGAGCAGGCTCGGGCGGACGAATGGGCGCGCAAGCGTTCGTCGTCCCTGCAGGGTCTCGACCGGGCGACCGCCGAACGCCGCCTCAACGGCTATCTCATGCGACGCGGGTACCGTTCCGAGACCATCCGACGTGCGGTGGAGAAGGCCCTTCCGCGAGGCGGCGGTTCGCGGGGCGGCGTCCGGTTCGAGTGACCGGTGGTCCGGGGCGGCGGCCGTAGACTCTGCGTCTATGTCGACGGTTCTCCCCGCCCCGGTCTCGGAGGGTCGCGCAGCGGCCGACTCCCTCCCCGAGCGTCGTACCTACGAGGTGCGCACGTTCGGGTGCCAGATGAACGTCCACGACAGCGAGCGGTTGAGCGGCTCGCTCGAGGCGGCGGGTTATGTTCCGGCGGTCGGCCAGGAGGCCGATGTCGTCGTCATCAACACGTGCGCCGTCCGAGAGAACGCGGACAACAAGCTGTACGGCACCCTGGGGCGTCTGGCGGGTGTGAAGCGCGGTCGCCAGGGCATGCAGATCGCCGTCGGCGGGTGCCTCGCGCAGAAAGACAGAGAAGCCGTGCTCGATCGCGCCCCCTGGGTCGATGTCGTCTTCGGGACGCACAACGTCGGAGCGCTCCCGACCCTCCTGGAACGCGCTCGGCACAATGACGAGGCCCAGGTCGAGATCCTCGAGGCTCTCGACGTCTTCCCGTCCACTCTGCCGGCGAAGCGGGACTCGCTGAGCTCCGGCTGGGTCTCGATCTCGGTCGGCTGCAACAACACCTGCACCTTCTGCATCGTGCCGACTCTGCGGGGCAAGGAGCGTGACCGGCGGCCGGGTGACATCCTCGCCGAGGTGCGGTCGCTCGTCGACGAGGGGGCCGTCGAGGTGACGCTGCTCGGCCAGAACGTCAACTCGTACGGTGTCGAGTTCGGCGACCGGTTGGCGTTCGGCAAACTCCTCCGCGCCGTCGGAGAGATCGAGGGCCTCGAACGCGTCCGATTCACCAGCCCTCACCCGGCCGCCTTCACCGACGACGTGATCGACGCGATGGTCGAGACGCGGGCGGTGATGCCGCAGCTGCACATGCCGCTCCAGTCCGGCTCCGACCAGGTGCTCCGTGCCATGCGTCGCAGCTACCGCAGCGCCCGGTTCCTGGGCATCATCGACCGTGTCCGGGCCGCGATGCCCGACGCGGCCATCTCCACGGACATCATCGTGGGGTTCCCCGGCGAGACCGAGGCGGACTTCGCCGAGACGCTGCGAGTCGTGGCAGAGGCGCGATTCGCCTCCGCCTTCACCTTCCAGTACTCCATCCGGCCGGGGACGCCTGCTGCGGACATGCCCGACCAGGTCCCCAAGGAGGTCGTGCAAGAGCGGTACGAGCGCCTCACGGCGCTCCAGGACTCCATCTCGTTCGACGAGAACCGTGCGCTGATCGGACGCCGCGCCGAGGTGCTCATCGCGGCCGCCGAGGGTCGGAAGGACTCCGAGACCCATCGGCTCTCCGGGCGTGCGGAAGACAGCCGGCTCGTGCATCTCGACGTGCCCGAGGGGCGGACGGCCCCTCGGCCCGGTGATGTCGTCACGGTCGACATCACGGGTGCCGCGCCGTTCCACCTCCTCGCCGAGGCGGCACCGGGCTCGGTCTTCGAGGTCCGTCGCACCCGCGCCGGCGATGCCTGGGATGCGGCTCAGGCGGCTTCCTGCGGGGCGCCGGCCTCCTCGACGGGATCGACCCGCGCCTCCGGGGCTCCGCGGGTGTCTCTCGGGCTTCCGACGCTGCGGGTGTCGACCACGCCGATCTACGACGCCGGCGACGGTCTCCGCTGACATGCTGATCGCTCTGGTCGGTGCCACGGGCACCGGCAAGTCGGCGCTGTCGCTCGACCTCGCCGAACGGCTGCGTGCCCGGGGGCGCCCGGTCGAGATCGTCAACGCCGACGCGATGCAGCTCTACCGCGGCATGGACATCGGCACGGCCAAGCTGGCCGTCTCCGAGCGCCGGGGTGTGCCGCATCATCTGCTCGACGAGCTCGAGGTCACCGACGAGGCGAGCGTCGAGTGGTATCAGGGCCGGGCTCGCTCCGTCATCGACGAGATCGATGCGCGGGGCGGCGACGCCATCCTCGTCGGGGGCTCCGGTCTCTACGTGTCGAGCGTGCTGTTCGATCTGCGATTCCCCGGCACGGATCCGGCGGTCCGTGCCCGGTACGAGGCGGCGGCCGAGCAGCACGGACCGGGCGCGCTCTTCCGGCTCCTGCGCGAGCGTGATCCCGTCGCGGCCGAGAGGATCGGATCGACCAACGTGCGCCGGCTGGTCCGGGCCCTCGAGGTGGGGGAGATCACGGGTGAGCCGTTCTCGGCACGCCTGCCCGACGAGGCTCCGCGGTGGCGTCCGTCGGTCATCGTCGGCGTGCACGACGAGCGCGCCGACCTCGTCGCACGACTGGACGCCCGGGTGGAGGGGATGTGGGCCGCCGGGCTCGTCGACGAGGTGCGCGGTCTCGTCGCCGACGGTCTCGAGCGCGGGGTCACGGCGAGTCGGGCGATCGGCTACGCCCAGGCCGCCGCGCAGCTGCGGGGCGAGCTCTCCGAGGCGGAGGCCGTCGAGACCACGGCGGCGCTGACCCGGCGCTACGCACGGCGCCAGGTGAGCTGGTTCCGTCGGTATCAGGATGCGCACTGGGTGCGATCGGGGGACCCTCGGAGCCTCGAGGAGGCCCTCGATACACTCGAGGGGTGACCACCACTCTCCAGTTCACCAAGGGCCAGGGCACGGGCAACGACTTCGTGCTGTTCTCCGACCCCGACGGCGAGTTCGTGCTCGACCCGGCGACCATCCGCGCCTTGACCGACCGGCACTTCGGCGTCGGCGGAGACGGCGTGATCCGTGCGGTCCGATCCGAGAACCTGCCGGACGGGCGCGGCGTCCTCGAGGTCGACCCGTCGGCCGAGTGGTTCATGGACTACCACAACGCCGACGGCAGCGTCGCCGAGATGTGCGGCAACGGCGTCCGGGTCTTCGTCCGCTATCTCACCGAGAGGGGGCTCGCGACGCTCGAGCCGGGGGAGACCCTCTCCATCGGCACGAGGGCCGGTGTCCGGCACGTGCAGCGCAGCCTCACCGGGTTCCAGGTCGATCTCGGTCCGTGGTCCCTGGCTGATGCCGCTCCGACGGTCAGGGCGCGCGAGCTCCACGCGGCCCGCCCGGGTCTCGCTCTCTCGGTGGGCAATCCCCACGTCGTCGTCGCCCTCGCCTCCGACGACGAGCTCGAGGCGCTCGACCTGACGTACCTGCCGGTGCTCGATCCGGAGCCGGTCGACGGAGCCAACGTCGAGTTCGTCGTCCCGGCGGATCCCCTCGTCGTCGACGGGATCGGGCACATCCGGATGCGCGTGCACGAACGGGGCAGCGGTGAGACGCTCTCCTGCGGCACCGGTGCGGCTGCGGCCGCTCTCGCGACACGCCACTGGGCCGGAGCGGGTGCGCCCGATCAGTGGCGGGTGGAGGTCCCCGGCGGCACGGTGGGAGTCCTCGTCGTCCCCGGGGTCGACGGCGAGCACGTCTCTCTGAGCGGCCCGGCCGAGCTGGTGTTCAACGGGGCGCTCGAGCTCTGAGCCCCGGTCGTCCGAGACCGACCCGGTCGTCAGCGCCGGTGGGCCGTCAGCAGGCGGTAGCCCTTGCTGGTGGAGGCGCGGGTCACGTCGACGACGTCAGCCAGCTCGGTGTTCATCCACTTCTGCAACGAGTCGGCACCGAGGTTCTTCTGGACGACGAGCCACGCGTCCGAGCCGGGTTCGAGACGAGGCAGCCACCGGGTGAGGAGCCCGTGCAGCTCGTTCTTCCCGACGCGGATCGGAGGGTTCGACCAGATCGTCGAGAAGCGCAGATCGTCGGGAACATCGTCGGGCTCCACGGCGTTGACGTTCTCGAGGCCTGCGGCCCGGGCGTTCTCGCGCACGAGCTCCAGGACTCTCTTGTTCACGTCGACGGCCCAGACCGTCGAGTCGGGTGACGCTGACGCGAGGCTCACGGTGATGGGGCCCCAACCGCACCCGACATCCAGCAGATGACCCGTCGCCGGCGGTGTCGGTGCGCCGGCGAGCAGCACGGCCGTCCCGGCGTCCACCCGATCGGGGCTGAACACCCCGGCGGCGGTCGTGAGCGCGAGCTCGCGACCGGCCAGGGTCACCGTGATGGTCCGGCGCCGCATCCGGCTCTCCGGATCCGAAGAGAAGTAGTGCTCGCTCGCCATGGCGACAACCTATCGACAAACCCCAGGGGGGCCGAATCGGCTCCCCGCTCCCCGCCTGATGAAAGGGCTAGTATCACTCCGATGACAGACCTCCCCACGAACCCGCTCGATGCCGAGCGTTCCGAGCAGGGCGACGACGTCGTCGCGCGCGTGCTCGACCGTGCGGCGTCCCGGGCATCCGCCTACACCGTCTTCTCACCCGCTCAAGCGATCCAGACGCGGTCCCTGCACGATTCCGGCTCCGACGGCGACCAGTTCGACCGTGACGACCGACAGGCCCTCCGTCGCGTCGCCGGTCTCTCGACCGAGCTGGAGGACGTCACCGAGGTCGAGTACCGACAGCTCCGGCTCGAGAACGTCGTGCTCATCGGCGTCTACTCCCAGGGGTCTCTCGCGGATGCCGAGAACAGCCTCCGCGAGCTCGCCGCCCTGGCCGAGACGGCCGGTGCCGTCGTGCTCGACGGGCTGCTGCAACGGCGGCCCAACCCCGATCCGAGCACCTATCTCGGCAGCGGCAAGGCGGAGGAGCTCCGCATGACGGTCGCGGCCTTGGGCGCGGACACGGTGATCGCCGACACCGAGCTGGCTCCGAGCCAACGGCGCGCGCTCGAGGACGTGGTCAAGGTCAAGGTCATCGACCGCACCGCCGTCATCCTCGACATCTTCAGTCAGCACGCCAAGAGCCGCGAGGGCAAGGCCCAGGTCGAGCTCGCGCAGCTCGAGTACCTGCTTCCGCGGCTCCGTGGCTGGGGCGACTCGATGTCGCGTCAGGCCGGTGGTCAGGTCGGCGGGGCGGGGGCCGGCATGGGCAGCCGCGGTCCGGGTGAGACGAAGATCGAGCTCGACCGTCGGCGGATCCACACCCGCATGGCGCGCCTCCGTCGCCAGATCAAGGAGATGAAGCCGGCGCGCGACGCCAAACGGGCTAACCGCGACCGCAACGAGGTCCCCTCCGTCGCGATCGCGGGCTATACCAACGCCGGCAAGTCCAGTCTGCTCAACCGCCTGACCAGCGCCGGCGTCCTGGTCGAGAACGCCCTGTTCGCCACCCTCGATGCGACCGTGCGGAAGAGCACGACGACCGACGGCCGCCCGTTCACGTACTCCGACACGGTCGGCTTCGTCCGCAATCTCCCCCATCAGCTGGTGGAGGCGTTCCGATCGACTCTCGAGGAGGTCGCGGCGTCGGATGTCATCGTCCATGTCGTGGACGGCTCGCACCCGGATCCGACGGCGCAACTCGCCACCGTGCGCCAGGTCGTGAGCGAGGTCGATGGTGCTGGCATCACCGAGATCGTGGTCTTCAACAAGAGCGACCTGGTCGATCCCGATCAGCGTCTCGTGCTCCAGGGGCTCGTGCCCGACGCGGTCTTCGTGTCGGCTCGGACCGGAGAGGGCATCGACGAGCTCCTCGAGCGGATCGCCGGTTCGCTCCCCACTCCCGACGTCGAGCTCGAGCTGCTGGTGCCCTACGACCGCGGCGATGTCGTGTCGCAGCTCCACGACTCGGGCCGGGTGGTCGAGTCGTCCTACGAGGAGGAGGGCACCCGTGTGCACGCACGCGTGTACCCGAGCGACGTCGCGTGGTTGACCCCGTTCGTCTCGCGCGCGGCCGTGTCCCGCTGAGACCACCGGGTCACGACGAAGCCCCTCGCCGATCGGCGAGGGGCTTCGTCGTGCGCGAGCGACTCAGACGGAACGCAGGACGGCCACGACCTTGCCGAGGATCTGCGCGTGGTCACCGACGATCGGCTCGAACGCGCTGTTGCGGGGGAGCAGCCAGGTGTGGCCGTCCCGCTGCCGGAAGACCTTGACGGTCGCCTCGTCATCGAGCATCGCGGCGACGATGTCCCCGTTCTCGGCCGAGTTCTGCTGGCGGACGACCACCCAGTCCCCGTCGCAGATGGCGGCGTCGATCATCGAGTCCCCGACGACGCGGAGCATGAAGAGCTCCCCCTTGCCCACGAGCTGGCGGGGGAGCGGCATGACGTCCTCGACCTGCTGCTCGGCCGTGATCGGGATCCCGGCGGCGATCCGCCCGACCATGGGGACGTGGGCGGTGTCGCCGTCGTCGCTCGTCGTCAGGATGTTCGTCACCGGCGCAGAGGGCGCGGCCTCGGTGCTGAGGACCTCGAGAGCCCGGGGGCGATTGGGGTCCCGGCGGATGCGGCCGGCGAGCTCCAGCTGGTTCAGCTGGTGCGTCACGCTCGAGAGCGACTTGAGGCCGACGGCGTCGCCGATCTCGCGCATGCTCGGCGGGTAGCCGCGCTGACCGATGCTCTGCTGGATCGCGGTCAGGATCGAGCTCTGCTTGGCCGTCAGCTCCTTGCGCGCGACCGTTCCCGAGTCCGTGGACCGTCGGGGCTGCGGGTCGGTCATGTCTCTCCTGCCGTCGATGTCGGTGGTCGGTGTTCTACTCGGACCACCGAGCCAAACCGTATCCGATGGGTGCCGCTCGGCGAAACACATGTTCGAGTGTGTCGCCGATCGGGTCCGGAAAAATCGAACATCGGGCTTGATATCGCCCTCAATCGAAGATATGTTCGGAACACGTCTTCGTGCCCGGTGTTCCCGGCCGATCGCCGGGCACGAACACGGACGTCTTCTCTAGCGGTGAAAGGACCACCTCATGAGCGCCACCACGATCTCCCGCAACGCCACATCGTCGAACGCGCCCATCGGCGCGACACCGCGCGTCCGCCTCCGGATCACGCGCCGGGGTCGTCGTGTCGTCGGCGCCGGTGTGACACTTCTCGTCGCCGGCGTCGTCGGCGGCGTCCTGCTCGCCGGCCCCGGCGCGCAGGCGTCCGACACGGCCGGCTCCGCCTCCTTCGAGTACGTCACAGTCGACGGGGGCGACACGCTCTGGCAGGTCGCCTCCGAGATCGCCCCCACGAAAGACCCTCGTGACGTGATCAGCGACATCGTCCGACTGAACAACCTCGGCAGCACCGAGGTGGCGGCAGGTCAGTCCCTCGCCGTCCCCGCTCAGTACTCGAACTGACTTCCCGGGCCCGGACCCGGGCGCTGCCGAGGGCGATTCGATCACCACCCGTCCGCGATCTAGCATGGTGGCGTGTCCTTCAGTCTCGACGACCTCCCCCTCCGCGACGATCTGCGCGGCCTGACCCCCTACGGCGCACCCCAGAAGAAGGTGCCCGTCGCGCTCAACGTCAACGAGAACACGCATCCCATCCCCGAGAACGTGGCTCGCGACATCGTGGCGTCGATCGCCCAGGCGGTGCTGCAGGTCAATCGCTACCCCGACCGCGAGTTCACCCTCCTCCGAGACGCTCTCGCCGGGTACCTCGGCCACGGACTGACTCGTGACAACATCTGGGCGGCCAACGGCTCGAACGAGGTCATCCAGCAGATCCTGCAGGCCTTCGGCGGGCCGGGCCGGCGCGTGCTCGGTTTCCCTCCCACCTACTCGATGCACTCGATCATCGCGGCGGGCACGGGCAGCGTCTGGGTCGAGGGGGCGCGCGATCCCGGGTTCGGCATCTCGCCGGAGACCGCCGTGGCCGAGATCCGTCGGACGAGACCCGATGTCGTCTTCTTCTGCGGTCCCAACAACCCCACGGGGACTCCTCTCGACCTCGAGACCGTCCGCGCCGCGTACGACGCGACGGACGGCATCGTCTTCGTCGACGAGGCCTACGCCGAGTTCATGCCGGTGGGGCAGCCCACGGCTCTGACCCTGCTCGACGGCCGCCCGCGCCTGATCGTGTCGCGCACGATGAGCAAGGCGTTCGCGTTCGCGGGGGCGCGGGTCGGATACCTCGCGGCGCACCCGGCGGTCGCCGATGCGCTGCGTCTGGTGCGCCTCCCCTACCACCTGTCGTCGCTGACCCAGGCGGCGGCCGTCGCCGCCCTCGCCCACGCCGACGAGATGCTCGCCATGGTCGGCGAGATCTCCGTCCAGCGTGATCGCATCGTGCAGGTCCTCACCGAGCTCGGCTACCAGCCCTGGCCCACGTGGTCGAACTTCGTGCTCTTCGGCGGCGTCGACGACCCGACCGACGTGTTCGAGCGCCTCCTCGCCCGCGGCATCATCGTGCGGAACCTCGGCATCCCGAACCACCTGAGGGTGAGCGCCGGCACCGAGGCCGAGACGACCGCGTTCCTCGAGGCGCTGCGCGACATTAGGCTCTCCTCGTGACCGAACAGACCCCGAGGCGCGTGGCCTCCCTCGAGCGCGAGACGAGCGAATCGCGCATCGCGCTGTCCCTCGACCTCGACGGCTCCGGCTCGTCGACGATCGACTCGTCCGTGCCCTTCTTCGACCACCTGCTCACCGCCTTGTCGAAGCACTCGCTCATCAACCTCCAGGTCGCGGCGAGCGGAGACACCCACATCGACGCGCACCACACCGTGGAGGACATCGGCATCGCGTTCGGAACGGCGCTGCGGCAGGCGCTGGGCGACAAGAAGGGCATCGCCCGCTACGGCGACGCCCTCGTGCCGCTCGACGAGGCTCTGGTCCAGGCCGTCGTCGACATCTCCGGTCGGCCCTATCTCGTCCACACGGGCGAGCCGGAGGGCTTCGAGCTGCACCTCATCGGCGGGCACTTCACCGGCTCGCTCGTGCGTCACGTCTTCGAGGCCATCGCCTACAACGCGGGCATCACCGTGCACATCCGGGTTCTCGGCGGCCGCGATCCGCACCACATCGCCGAGGCGGAGTTCAAGGCGTTCGCGCGAGCGCTGCGGCAGGCCGTCCAGCCCGATCCGCGCGTGGTGGGCATCCCGTCGACGAAGGGCGCCCTGTGACGGCCCGCCCCTCGGTGGTCGTCCTCGACTACGGCAGCGGCAACGTGCACTCGGCGGTCAAGGCCCTCGAGCTCGCCGGCGCCGATGTCGAGCTGACGGCCGATCGCGCTCGAGTGCAAGCGGCCGACGGTCTCTTCGTCCCGGGGGTCGGTGCGTTCGGCGCGGTCATGAGCGCTCTCGAGGCGGTCCGAGGCGGTGAGCTGATCGACCGGCGTCTCGCCGGCGGGCGGCCGGTCATGGGCATCTGCGTGGGCATGCAGGTCTTCTTCGAGGGCGGTGTCGAGCGCGGTGCCACGGCCGGCGGTCTCGGCGAGTGGCCCGGCGTGGTCGACGAGCTCAAGGCCGACGTCCTGCCGCACATGGGCTGGAACACCGTCGACGTCCCCGAGGGCAGCACCCTGTTCGAGGGTGTGGCCGACGAGCGCTTCTACTTCGTCCACTCGTTCGCGGCCCAGTCCTGGACCCTCGACGTGATCCCGCCGTTCCCCGAGCCCCACGTCACCTGGGCTGATCACGGCGGTCGCTTCGTCGCCGCGGTCGAGAACGGCCCCCTGTGGGCGACTCAGTTCCACCCCGAGAAGTCGGGGCGGCCGGGCATCCGCCTGCTCTCGAACTGGCTCGGCACCCTCTGACACTCCCGAACCCGAGCCTGCGACCCGGCAGGCTCCCGGCGCGATCCGCGCGGCACCGCCGCGAGAGAGACGACATGAGCGACTTCTGCACCACCCCGTCCCTGACCCTGTTCCCGGCCGTCGACGTCTCCGGCGGTCAGGCCGTCCGCCTGACCCAGGGCGAGGCGGGCAGCGAGACCGGCTACGGCGACCCGGTCGCGGCGGCCGACGACTGGAAGAACCAGGGGGCCGAGTGGCTGCATCTGGTCGACCTCGACGCCGCGTTCGGACGCGGTGACAACCGCCAGGTCATCAAGAAGGTCATCAAGCAGGTCAAGGGCATCAACGTCGAGCTGAGCGGCGGGATCCGCGACGACCGGTCGCTCGAGGACGCCCTCGGCACGGGGGTCAAGCGCATCAACCTCGGCACGGCCGCCCTCGAGAACCCCGAGTGGGCCGCGCATGTCATCGCCGAGTACGGCGAGGCCGTGGCCGTCGGTCTGGACGTCCGCGGCACCACGTTGGCCGCTCGCGGCTGGACGGAGGACGGCGGCGACCTCTGGACCGTCCTGGCCCGGCTCGAGGAGGCCGGCTGCGCCCGCTACGTGGTGACGGACGTCACGAAGGACGGCACGCTGCAGGGCCCCAACGTCGATCTCCTCCGTCAGGTGATGGATCGCACCGAGCGCCCGGTGATCGCCTCGGGCGGCATCTCGAGCCTCGACGACCTGGTCGCCCTCCGCGAGCTCGTCCCGCAGGGCCTCGAGGGGGCCATCGTCGGCAAGGCGCTGTACTCCGGGGCGTTCACTCTCGCGGCCGCCCTCGACATCGCCTCCGACTGATGCCGACCCCCGGCTCCGACAGCGCCGGTCGGCCCTGGGAGGGCCGGACCTTCGACCATCACGACACCGCCTACGCCGGCGACGACGGCTCGGCCGACCCGCGCCTCCTCGAAGCGCTGAAGCGGTTCCATCTCGGCGAGGTCGGCGAGGACACCGTCGTGGACGCCCTCCGTCCGGCGCGGCTGCTGGTTCCTCTCGTCGCCGTGGCGGGCGCCGACGACGACGACCATCAGCACGGCGGCCGCGGAGACAAGTCGCAGGAGCTCTCCATCGTCACCGTGGCCGGCCCCGACGGGCGCGACGTCCTTCCGGCGTTCACCTCGGTCGCGGCGCTCTCGGCGTGGAGCGCCACGGCGCGTCCCGTGCCGGCGGACGCCCGCCGGATCGCCCTGGCCGCCGCCGCCGAGTCGACCGAGCGCCTGATGCTCGACGCCGGCTCCCCGACCGCGTTCGCCCTGCGCCGTCCGGCGCTGTGGGCCCTGGCGCAGGACCTCCCCTGGCAGCCCAGTCACGCCGATGAGGCGGTGCTGCGCGCCTTCCTCGACGCGGGGGCGGACGAGGAGGCGCTGGCGGGCCTGGTCATCGCCCCCGGTTACGAGGCGGCCCGGCTCGGCGGACCCGAGATCGTGGTGCAGCTGGGGGTGCGCGCGGGTCTCGACCGCGAGGGGCTCACGTCGCTGCTCGCCCGTCTCCAGGCGGCGTGGGCCGGCGACGCGGTCATCGCGGAGCGGGTCGACAGCATGGCGGTCAAGGTCGTCTCGGTCTGATCCGAGGTCGGTCGGCCTCTCGCGCGCCCGACGGGCCGATCGCGGTCGGGAGGCGGGGGTCTAGTTGACCGGGCCCGTGAACTTCTCGCCGGGTCCCTGCCCGATGGGGTCGGGGAACGCCGACGCCTCGCGGAAGGCGAGTTGCAGCGACCGCAGCCCGTCGCGCAGCGCGCGGGCGTGCTGGTCGCCGATCTCGGGAGCGCTCGCGGTGATGAGCCCCGCGAGCGAGGTGATGAGCTTGCGCGCCTCGTCGAGGTCCGTCTGGGCGCGGGGGTCGTCGGCCAGTCCGACCTTGACGGCGGCAGCGCTCATGAGGTGCACGGCGACGGTGTTGATGACCTCGACGGCGTTGACGTCCGCGATGTCGCGCACCTCGTCACCGGGGACCGGGGGAGTGGCGGTGCCGAGGGGCTCGTCGAGCCCGGTGTCGTGCTGGTGATCGGGGGTGTGGCTCACGTGTGGATCCTCTGCTAAGCTCGTCGAGGCTCCGAAGCATCTGCTTCGGTGCGAAAGTGGAGATTCTCCCACCCGCGCTTGACCGTTCGATTAGGTTACCGGGTTGTTGGCACCCCGCCGGTCCTCCTCGAGGGCAGGCAGCCAGGGTGCAGCGACGTTCCGTCGCATTGACCGGAATTTCCCTCCGGCCGGTGTTCCGTGTCGCGAAACTCCTCTTTCCCTGCCGTGACCACCGGTCCGGCGGGTGACGAAGCAACGACAGAGGAGCTCCGCATCAGCGATCCCCGTACGAACGACCGTATTCGCGTCCCCGAGGTCCGCCTCGTCGGACCTGGCGGAGAACAGGTCGGTGTCGTCCCCATCGCCATGGCCCTGCGTCTCGCGGCAGAGGCCGAGCTCGACCTGGTCGAGGTGGCCCCCAACTCGAAGCCTCCCGTGGCCAAGATCATGGATCACGGAAAGTTCAAGTACGAGGCTGCGCAGAAGGCGAAGGAGGCTCGTCGCAACCAGGCGAACACGATCCTCAAAGAGGTCCGTTTCCGCCTGAAGATCGACAAGCACGACTACGAGACCAAGCGCAAGCGCGCCGAGGGCTTCCTGCAGGGCGGCGACAAGGTCAAGGCCATGATCCTGTTCCGCGGTCGCGAGCAGTCCCGTCCCGACCAGGGCGTCCGTCTCCTCCAGCGCTTCGCCGAAGACGTCTCCGAGTGGGGCAGCGTCGAGTCGACCCCCACCATCGACGGCCGCAACATGGTCATGGTGATCGGGCCGCACAAGAACAAGTCCGAGGCCAAGGCCGAGGCAGAAGCTCGCAAGGTGGCCAACAAGCCGCCGAAGCACCCGACGTCCGACCAGGTTCCGGCCGACGCACCGGCCGAACCGACAGAAGAAAGTAAGTAAGACATGCCCAAGCAGAAGACCCACTCCGGCGCCAAGAAGCGCTTCAAGGTCACCGGTTCCGGCAAGATCATGAAGCAGCAGGCCGGCATGCGCCACAACCTCGAGGTGAAGAGCGCCAAGCGCAAGGCTCGCCTGAACCAGGACCAGGTGCTCGCCCCCGCCGACGCCAAGGTCGCCAAGAAGCTTCTCGGTCACTGACCGCTGACACGAACGTAGAGGAACAAGAAAATGGCAAGAGTAAAGAGAGCGGTCAACGCCGCCAAGAAGCGTCGCGTCATCCTCGAGCGTGCCGAGGGTTACCGCGGTCAGCGTTCGCGTCTGTACCGCAAGGCCAAAGAGCAGGTCACTCACTCGCTCGTCTACTCGTACCGCGACCGTCGTGCCCGCAAGGGTGAGTTCCGTCGCCTGTGGATCCAGCGCATCAACGCCGCGTCGCGTCAGAACGGCCTGACCTACAACCGCCTCATCCAGGGTCTCTCCCTGGCCGGCGTCGAGGTCGACCGTCGCATCCTGGCCGAGCTGGCCGTCAACGAGCCCGCCACCTTCGCCGGCCTCGTCGCCACGGCGAAGGCCGCGCTGCCCGCCGACACCTCGGCTCCCAAGGTCGCCGCGTAGTCACCAGCGTCACCGCATCACCCCGGCCCGGACGGCATCGCCGTCCGGGCCGTCGTGCGTCCCGGCTCCCGAGGCCGGGTGGGGCATAGTGGAGGTGTGAGCACCTCCCTCCTCGACAACCCCCGATCGCCCCGCGTCCGCGCCGTGGCGAAGCTGGCCAAGCGCGACGCGCGCACCGACACCGGGTCGTTCCTGCTCGAGGGGCCCCAGGCGGTGTCCGAGGCGCTGGCCTTCCGACCCGAGCTGCTCGTCGAGCTCTTCGCGACGCCCACGGCCCTCGAGCGGCACCCGCAGGTCTCCGACGCAGCCCGCGAGGCTCAGCTCGACATCGAGTTCGTCAGCGAGGCCGTCATCGCCGTGATGGCCGACACGGTCACCCCCCAGGGCATCGTGGCCGTCTGCCGGCAGTTCCCGACCGCCGTCAAAGACGTCTTCGCCGACACGGGCCGGGGTGGTCCGCGTCTGATCGCGATCCTCGAGGAGGTCCGCGACCCGGGCAACGCCGGCACCATCATCCGCGCCGCCGACTCGGCCGGTGCCGACGCCGTCATCATGACCGGCCGCAGCGTCGACCTCTACAACCCCAAGGTGGTCCGTGCCACGACCGGGTCGCTCTTCCACGTGCCGGTCGCCGTCGGCGCCGACCTCGCGAGCGTCGTCGCGCGGTGCGCCGAGGCGGGCATCCAGGTCCTGGCGGCCGACGTCAAGGGCGACGACCTCCTCATGGCCCGCACCGAGGGGATCCTCTCCGCTCCCACCGCCTGGTTGTTCGGCAACGAGGCCCGCGGACTCACCGACGACGATCTCGCCCTGGCCGACCGTGCCGTCGTCGTGCCGATCTACGGGCACGCCGAGTCGATGAACCTCTCGACCGCCGCCTCGGTCTGCCTCTACGAGAGCGCATTCGCGCAGCGGAGCTGACGGCCAGGAGGCGCGGGCCGGCCAGGCGGCGCCGGCCGCGTCGTTTCGGTTGCGTTACGAATCCGCTGTGAATTTGCGCCCGCCAGACCCACCTGTTTGTGTGGACGCATGGAACCCCTCGTCGTCGTCGACCACGTCAACAAGCACTTCGGTGAACTGCACGTCCTGAAGGACATCACGACGACGGTCTCCCGAGGCGAGGTCGTGGTCGTCATCGGGCCGAGCGGCTCGGGCAAGTCCACGCTGTGCCGGGCCATCAACCGCCTCGAGACCATCGACGACGGCACGATCACCATCGACGGGACGCGCCTCCCCGACGAGGGCTCCGAACTGGCACGACTCCGGGCCGACGTCGGCATGGTCTTCCAGAGCTTCAACCTCTTCGCGCACAAGACGGTGCTCGAGAACGTCACGCTGGGGCAGATCAAGGTCCGCAAGCGCAGCAAGGCCGAGGCCGAGAAGCGAGCCATGGAGCTCCTCGAGCGGGTCGGCGTCGCGAATCAGGCTCAGAAGATGCCGTCGCAGCTCTCGGGCGGCCAGCAGCAGCGCGTGGCGATCGCCCGTGCCCTGGCGATGGATCCGAAGGTGATGCTCCTCGACGAGCCGACCAGCGCGCTCGACCCCGAGATGATCACCGAGGTCCTCGACGTCATGGTCCAGCTCGCCAAAGACGGCATGACTATGATCGTCGTCACCCACGAGATGGGCTTCGCCCGCAAGGCCGCCGACCGCGTCGTCTTCATGGCCGACGGCGAGATCGTCGAAGAGAGCACGCCCGAGCGGTTCTTCACGGCGCCGACGTCCGATCGGGCCCGCGACTTCCTGTCGAAGATCCTCACGCACTGATCGGCAGACCCCGTCGTCGCCGCGCGTCCGTCCTGCGGCGCGACCCCGGATCCCCCCGTCCGCCGATCGGCGTCCGGGTCACACAGCAAGGAGAACAGAATGCGACTCAGTAGAGGTTTCGTCGCCGTGGCCGCAGCAGCCGTCACGGTGCTCGGACTGTCGGCCTGCACCGACTCGGCCGCCCCCGAAAGCTCCGTCGAGGTCGAGGAGGTCTCCGACTTCGAAGACGGCACGACGATGGCCCGCCTCGCCGAGGCCGGCGAGATCACCATCGGCACCAAGTTCGACCAGCCCCTGTTCGGCCTCGACGACGGCTCCGGCAACCCGCAGGGCTTCGACGCCGAGATCGGCAAGCTCGTCGCGGCCAAGCTGGGCATCCCCGCCGACGGCATCACCTGGGTCGAGACGGTGTCCGCCAACCGCGAGCCCTTCATCCAGAACGGCGACGTCGATCTCGTCATCGCGACCTACACCATCAACGACGAGCGCAAGAAGGTCGTCTCGTTCGCGGGCCCCTACTACCAGGCCGGTCAGGACCTTCTGGTGCTCGAGGGCAACCCCGACGGCATCGAGGGCGCCGAGGACCTCGAGGGCAAGGCCGTCTGCACGGTCAGCGGCTCGACCAGCGAGGCCAACATCGCCGAGTACACGGACGACATCATCGCGACCGACACGTACTCGAACTGCCTCGAGCCCCTCCGCACCGGTGCTGTGGCGGCCGTGACGACCGACAACGTGATCCTGGCCGGTCTCGCCGACCAGAACGAGGGCGAGTTCGAGGTCGTCGGCGCGCCCTTCACCGAGGAGCCCTACGGCATCGGTCTCGCGCTCGACGACACCGACTTCCGCATGTTCATCAACGACACCCTCGAAGAGGCCGAAGACGACGGCACCTGGGACGAGCTCTGGGAGGCCACGGCCGGCGCCGTCCTCGAGACGCCCGAGCCCCCGGCGATCGACCGCTACTAGTCACCACCCCGGTGGGCACCGCGGCGCGAGTCGTCCGCGGTGCCCACCACCGCCTGCTGCCCTCTCGGCAGCCCTCTGACCTGGAGTCCCGGTGAACCCCTTGGACGTCATCCCCGGCTTCGACGCCGTGACCGAGAACTGGCCCCGCTTCTGGGGCGGGTTCGTCACGACGCTGCAGCTGCTGGCACTGTCCGCCGTCGGCGCGATCGTGATCGGCTTCGTCGTCGCGGCCCTGCGCATCTCGCCGGTCGCCTCGTTCCGGGTGTTCGCGACGGTCTACACCGAGGCGATCCGCAACATCCCCCTGACTCTCGTGCTGTTCTTCTGCGCGTTCGTCCTGCCCTACCTCGGCGTCGGCATCGGCTACTTCCCGCTGGCGGTGGTGGGTCTCACGCTCTACACGTCGCCGTTCGTCGCCGAAGCGGTCCGCTCCGGCGTCAACGGCGTGCCGGTCGGTCAGGCCGAGGCGGCCCGCAGCATCGGCCTCGGCTTCGCACAGACGCTCAGCCTCGTGATCATGCCGCAGGCCATCCGCATGGTGATCCCGCCGCTGATCAACGTCATCATCGCCCTCACGAAGAACACCTCGGTCGCCGGCGGCTTTTTCGTCGCCGAGCTGTTCGCGGCCGGACGGTTCATCGCCAACGACCGGGGCGACGCGGTCATCACGACGCTCGTGTCCGTCGCCGTGTTCTATCTGGTGGTCACCATCACGCTGGGTCGCGTCGCGGCTCTCGTCGAGAAGAAGGTCGCGGTCCTGCGATGAGCACGAACGTCCTCTACGACGCCCCCGGTCCCAAGGCCCGCCGCACGTCGCGCATCATCTCGGTGTTCGGCGTCGTCCTGGTGCTGGCCCTCGTCGCCTACCTCGTCTACCTGCTCGGGCGACCGCGCATCAGCGCCAACGGCGCCGTCACGGCGAGCGTGCTCGACCCGTCGCGCTGGGACATCATCCTCGACCGCAACCTGTGGCGGAACATCGCCGGCGGCTGGCTCGCGACCGTGCGGGCCGCGGCGGTGGCGAGCGTCCTGGCCGTCGCCATCGGCGTGCTGTTCTCGTTCCTCCGCACGGCACGCACCGCCTGGGTGCGGATCCCGACGACGATCGTCCTCGAGTTCTTCCGCGGCATGCCCGTGCTGCTGATGATGCTGTTCATCCTCCTCGTCTTCTCGACGGGAGCCTTCTGGGCGGTCGTGGCCGCCCTCGCCGTCTACAACGGCGCCCTCATCGGCGAGGCGCTCCGCTCGGGCATCGCCTCTCTGCCGAAGGGGCAGCGCGAGGCCGGCCTCGCCATCGGCCTCTCGCCCGTGCGCACCCGCTTCGCGATCGAGTTCCCGCAGGCGTTCCGGCAGATGCTGCCGATCATCCTGGCGCAGCTGGTGGTGCTCCTGAAAGACACCTCGCTCGGCTACATCGTGGGCTACGTCGAGCTGACACGTCGGGGTCTGAACCGTCTCGGCACCTCGTACGGCAGCAACTACACCTTCACCCTCTTCGCCGTGGTGCTCGTCGTCTATCTGCTGACGAACCTCGCGTTCTCGTACGTCGTGCGCGTCGTCGACCGGCGGACGGGGCGCCGCGGCGTGATGAAGAAGCCCCGCGGCGGCGGGCTCGGCGGCCCCGGGCTGCTGGCGCGCACCGGGCGTCCGTCCGTCGACGCGACGACCGGCGGCTCGCAGGCGACATCGACCTGAGTCCGTCCCCCTTCCGCCCCGTCGTGCCTCCCCGGACCCCCGAGGAGGCGCGGGTCGGCTCCCGACGATCGCTAAGCTTGGTTCTCGTGTCAGACTCCGTCCCCATCTCCGAAGACGCCGTCGCGTCGGCGGTCGACTCCGCTCTGGTCGCCCTGGCGACCGCGGCGTCCGTCGCCGAACTGAAGACCGCCCGTTCGCAGCACACCGGCGAGGCGTCCGTCCTCGCCCGGATGAACGCCGGGCTGCGCGATCTGCCGGGCGATCAGAAGGCCGCTGCGGGCAAGCTCGTCGGTCAGGCCCGGGGCCGGGTCAACCAGGCCGTCGCCGCACGCGAAGCCGAGCTGGTCGAGCTCGAAGAGGCCGCCCGTCTCGCCGACGAGGCCGTCGACGTCTCCGCGCTGCCGTCGCGTCGTCGGGCCGGCTCACGTCACCCGCTGGCGCTCCTGCAAGAGACCATGGTCGACCTGTTCGTCGGCATGGGCTGGGAGGTCTCCGAGGGGCCCGAGCTCGAGCACGAGTGGTTCAACTTCGACGCCCTGAACTTCGACGCCGATCACCCGGCGCGCGCCATGCAGGACACCTTCTTCGTCGATCCGGTCGACGAGCATCTCGTGCTCCGCACGCACACCTCGCCGGTGCAGATCCGGACGCTGCTCTCGAAGCAGCTCCCGGTGTACAACGTCGCCACGGGCCGCGTGTTCCGCACCGACGAGCTCGACGCGACGCACACGCCCGTCTTCACCCAGATCGAGGGCATCGCCATCGACAGGGGGCTGACCATGGCGAACCTGCGCGGCACGCTCGAGCACCTCGCCCGGTCGATGTTCGGCGCCGAGGCACAGATCCGTCTCCGCCCCAACTACTTCCCGTTCACCGAGCCGAGCGCCGAGATGGACGTCTGGCAGCCGAACGCCAAGGGCGGCGCCCGGTGGGTCGAGTGGGGCGGCTGCGGCATGGTCAACCCGAACGTCCTGCGAGCCGCGGGCATCGACCCCGACGAGTACCAGGGCTTCGCCTTCGGCATGGGCATCGAGCGCACGCTGCAGTTCCGCAACGACCTCAACGACATGCGCGACATGGTCGAGGGCGACGTCCGATTCAGCGAGCAGTTCGGGATGGTGGTCTGATGCGGGTTCCGATCAGTTGGCTCGGCGAGTGGGTCGACCTGCCGGGCGACGTCAGCCTCGAGCACGTCCACGCGGCGCTCGTCTCCGTGGGGTTCGAAGAAGAGGACGTCCACGTCGGCGACGTGACGGGTCCGCTCGTCGTCGGTCAGGTGCTCGAGCTCGTCCCCGAGCCCCAGAAGAACGGCAAGACCATCAACTGGTGCCAGGTGGCGGTCGGTCCCGACGACGTCCGCGGCATCGTCTGCGGCGCGCACAACTTCGTCGTCGGCGACAAGGTCGTGGTGTCGCTCCCGGGCGCCGTCCTGCCCGGGCCCTTCCCGATCGCCGCTCGCAAGACCTACGGCCACGTGTCCGACGGCATGATCGCCTCGACGCGCGAGCTGGGTCTCGGTGACGAGCACGACGGCATCCTCCTGCTCTCGTCGCTCGGACTCGACCCCGAGGTCGGCGCCGACGCCATCGCGCTGCTCGGCCTCGACGAGGCCGCCGTCGAGATCAACGTCACCCCCGACCGCGGCTACGCCTTCAGCATCCGGGGCGTCGCCCGCGAGTACTCCCATGCGACGGGCGCGACGTTCCGCGATCCGGCCGAGGCCGTGACGGTCGCGTCCGCCGACGGGTTCTCCGTCGACGTGCGCGACGAGGCCCCAGTGCGCGGCGCGGCGGCCGTCTCGACGTTCGTCACGCGGGTCGTCCGCGGCGTCGACGCCTCTCGTGCCACGCCGCCGTGGATGTCGGCGCGACTCCGGCTCGCCGGACTCCGCAGCGTCTCCCTGCCGGTGGACGTCACGAACTACGTCATGCTCGAGCTCGGTCAGCCGATCCACGGCTACGACCTCGGCACGCTCGACGGCGGCCTGACGGTCCGTCGTGCGGCTGCGGGCGAGCAGCTCCAGACGCTCGACGGCAAGACCCGGCGGCTCCACCCCGAAGACCTGGTCATCGCCGACACGTCGGGTGCCGTCGGTCTCGCCGGCGTCATGGGCGGCGCCCGCACCGAGATCACGACCGAGACGACCGACGTGCTCGTCGAGGCCGCCACGTTCGACCCCGTGTCGATCGCCCGATCCGCGCGTCGTCACAAGCTCCCGAGTGAGGCGTCGCGTCGCTTCGAGCGCGGCGTCGATCCTCGTGTCTCCGCACCCGCCGCGCAGCGCGTGGTCGACCTCCTCGTCGAGTGGGGCGGCGGAACGGCGGACGCCCTCGGGTCCGCGCTCGACTCGTCCGCCCCGTCTCCGGTCATCGCTCTGGCCGCCGAGCGCGCCTCCCGCCTGATCGGGGTCGACTACACGCCGACCGAGATCGTCGACGCGCTGACCTCGATCGGCGCCATGGTCGAGCAGACGACCGAGGGCTGGTCCGTCACGCCGCCGTCCTGGCGTCCGGATCTGACCGACGCGGCGACCCTCGTCGAAGAGGTCGCTCGCATCACCGGTTACGACCGCATCCCGTCCGTCCTGCCGGTCGCGCCTCCGGGCCGGGGTCTGACGCGTGAGCAGAAGCTCCGGCGCCAGGTCTCGTCGTCGCTCGCGGCCGCCGGCTCGACGGAGGTCGCGTCCTACCCGTTCGTCTCGTCCGAGCAGAACCGGGCCTTCGGCGGCCTCTCCGGCGAGAACGGACCCGGCGTCCGACTGGCGAACCCCCTCGACGTCGCGGCGCCCGAGCTGCGGCGATCGCTCGTCCCCGGGCTGCTCGAGATCGTCCGC
The DNA here is from genome assembly GCF_001424285.1 of Frigoribacterium sp. Leaf172. Lineage (NCBI taxonomy): Bacteria > Bacillati > Actinomycetota > Actinomycetes > Micrococcales > Microbacteriaceae > Frigoribacterium > Frigoribacterium sp. Leaf172. Next base: position 110,886 of record NZ_LMPB01000005.1, read on the forward strand.
CGCAACAGCTCACGCGGCCTCGTGGACCTCTCGGTCTTCGAGGCGGGCACGGTGTTCCTGCCCGAGGCCGGTCGCTCCTATGGCACGGCGGGCGTCCCCGCCGGCGCCGAGCGACCGTCCGACGAGGTCCTCGCATCGCTCGAGGCGAGCATCCCGCGTCAGCCGCGGCACCTCGCCGTCGTCGGAATCGGCCAGGCCATCGATCGTCAGCCCGGGCAGGCGGCCGTCGCGGCCTCGCTGGCCGACGTGCTCGACGACCTCCGCGCGGCCGTCCGCGCGGCCGGTGCCGAGGCCGTCTTCCGCCAGGGCTCCCACCCGTCGCTGCACCCGGGTCGCACCGCCGAGGTCGTCGTGGCGGGCGAGGTCGTGGGGTACGCCGGCGAGCTGCTGCCGCGTCGCGCCGCCGGCCTCGATCTGCCCCGGGTGGTCGCGGTCGGCGAGATCGACCTCGACCGGGTCATCGCGCTCGGCGACGTCGAGCTTCAGCCGTCTCCCATCTCGTCGTTCCCCGCCGCCACACAGGACCTCTCGCTGGTCGTGGGCGTCGATGTGCCCGCGGGCGAGGTCCTCGCCGTCGTCCGCGAGGGCGCCGGCGTGCTGCTCGAGACCGTCCGACTCGTCGACGACTACCGCGGCTCAGGTCTTCCCGACGCCTCGAAGTCCCTGACCTTCGCGCTGCGGTTCCGGGCCGACGACCGGACCCTCACCGCCGCCGAGGCGACCGAGGCCAAGCAGGGCGCCGTCCGTCTGGCCGGCGAGCGATTCGGGGCGGCGCTCCGCGACTGACACTCGCCAGGCGTCGCCGCCCCCGATCCTCGACCGAATCGAACATTAGGGTGGACCCATGCCTCATTCCGTTGCCGTCGCCGGCGCCAGCGGCTACGCCGGCGGCGAGCTGCTGCGGCTCCTCGCCGCGCATCCAGACTTCGAGGTGCGCACCGTCACCGCGTTCCAGAACGCCGGCCAGCCCCTCATCGCGCTGCAACCGCAGCTACGCTCTCTGGCGCATCTGACGCTCGTCGAGACGACGGCCGAGAATCTCGCCGGTCACGACGTCGTCTTCCTGGCCCTGCCGCACGGCAAGTCGGGTGCGATCACGGCCGACCTGCCGAGCGACACGCTGGTCGTCGACTGCGGCGCCGACCACCGACTGACCGACGAGGCCGACTGGGCCCGCTTCTACGGCACCGAGTTCTTCGGGGCGTGGGCCTACGGTCTGCCCGAGCTCGTGCACGCCGACGGCACGCGTCAGCGTGAGGCTCTCGTGGGCGGACGACGCATCGCCGCACCCGGCTGCAACGTCACCGCCATCACCCTCGCGCTCGCCCCGGCCGTCAGGGCCGGGCTGATCGAGACCACCGACATCGTGTCCGTGCTCGCGGTCGCGCCGTCCGGCGCGGGCAAGGCGCTCAAGCCGCATCTGCTCGCGAGCGAGATCATGGGCTCGGCGTCCGCGTACGGCGTCGGCGGCACGCACCGTCACGTCCCCGAGATCCGCCAGAACCTCCGGCTCGCCGGCGCGACCGAGGTGAGCATCTCGTTCACCCCGGTCCTCGTACCGATGTCGCGCGGCATCCTGGCGACCTCGACGGCCACGTTGTCTCCCGGCGTGAGCGAGAGCGACGTGCGCGCGGCGTACGAGATCGCCTACGCCGACGAACCCTTCGTGCACCTCCTGCCCGCGGGCCAGTTCCCGCGGACGGCCGACACGGTAGGCGCCAACACGGCCCTGATCGGTCTGGCGGTCGACGTCGACGCCGATCGGCTCGTCGTCGTCAGCGCGATCGACAACCTGGCGAAGGGCACGGCCGGAGCGGCCGTGCAGTCCGCCAACATCGCCCTCGGTCTCCCCGAGACCGCGGGCCTGACCGTGAACGGAGTCGCGCCGTGAGCGTCACCGCAGCCCAGGGGTTCGTCGCAGCCGGGGTGACCGCCGGCCTCAAGACGAGCGGACGTCCCGATGTGGCCCTCGTCGTGAACCGCGGGCGGCGCAAGAACGCGGCCGCGGTCTTCACGAGCAATCGGGCGAAGGCCCACCCCGTCCTCTGGTCTCAGCAGGTGATGGGCGATGGGATCGCCGAGGCCGTCGTCCTCAATTCCGGAGGCGCGAACTGCTTCACCGGGGCGTTCGGCTTCCAGACGACCCATGCCACGGCCGAGACCGTGGCCGGGGCGCTCGGGGTGTCGGCGGGCGACGTCGTGGTGTGCTCCACCGGCCTCATCGGGGTCGGCGACCAGATCTTCCGCGACAAGGTGCTCTCCGGCTCGATCGCTGCGGCGGGCGCGTTGTCCGACGACGGGGGACTCGCCGCGGCGACCGCGATCATGACCACCGACACCACGCCCAAGCAGTCGGTCGTCACCGGCGACGGCTGGGTCGTCGGCGGCATGGCCAAGGGAGCCGGCATGCTGGCGCCGGGGTTGGCGACCATGCTCGTCGTCCTGACGACCGACGCCGATGTGACCTCCGCTGGCCTCGACGACGCGCTGCGCGCCGCCACGAGGGTGACCTTCGACCGTCTCGACTCCGACGGCTGCATGTCGACGAACGACACGGTGGTGCTCCTCGCGAGCGGCGAGTCCGGCGTCGAACCCGAGCCCGAGGCCTTCCGCGCGGCCGTCACCGAGCTCTGCGCCGACCTGGCCGAGCAGCTCCAAGCCGACGCCGAGGGCGCGTCGCACGACATCCGCATCGAGATCGTCGGAGCCGCGAGCGACGACGACGCCGTCGAGGTCGGCCGGTCGATCGCGCGCAACAACCTGTTCAAGGCCGCCGTGTTCGGCAACGATCCCAACTGGGGTCGAGTCCTGGCGGCTATCGGCACGACGTCCGCCGCCTTCGACCCTTACGACGTCGACGTCTCCATGAACGGCGTCCGCGTCTGCCACGCGGGTGCGCCCGACGAGCCGAGCGAGGGCGTCGATCTGACGCCGAGGGCCGTGCACGTGCTCGTCGACCTCAAGTCGGGCGACGCCGAGGCGACGATCCTCACGAACGACCTCACGCACGACTACGTGCACGAGAACAGCGCGTACTCCAGCTGATGGCGACCCCTGACGTGGTGCACAGCGACGAGCAGGAGCTCGCCGCCGTCAAGGCCGCCACCCTCATCGAGTCCCTCCCGTGGGTGAAGCGATTCTCGGGCACGGTCGTCGTCGTCAAGTTCGGCGGCAACGCCATGGTGGACGATGCGCTGAAGCGCGCCTTCGCGGAAGACATGGTCTATCTCCGCTACGCGGGGCTGTTCCCGGTCGTCGTGCACGGCGGTGGGCCGCAGATCTCCGCCGCTCTGGCCGCCGCCGGCATCCCGAGCGAGTTCCGCGGGGGCTACCGCTACACCAGCACCGAGGCGATCTCGGTCGTCCGCGATGTGCTGGCCGGTGAGGTCAACCGCGAGATCGTCGAGCTGATCAACGAGCACGGCGATCTGGCGCGAGGGGTCTCCGGCGACGACAGCACGCTCTTCGAGGGCCGCCGCCGCGGAGCCGTCATCGACGGCGAGACCTTCGATCTCGGTCACGTCGGCGACATCACCGAGGTCGATCCGACCGCCGTGCTCGACGAGATCGCGGCGGGGCGGATCCCCGTCGTGTCGTCCATCGCCACGAACGAGGCGAACCCCGAGTCGGCGCTGAACGTCAACGCCGACGCCGCGGCCGGCGCCCTGGCGATCGCCCTCGGCGCCGCGAAGCTCGTCATGCTGACCGACGTACCCGGGCTGTACAGCGACTGGCCGAACCGCGAGTCCCTCGTCGCGGCCATCACCGTGTCCGCCCTCACCGACCTCCTGCCGTCGCTCGAATCGGGCATGATCCCGAAGATGACCGCGTGCCTCGAGTCGGTGGTCGGCGGCGTCGGGGGAGCGACCATCATCGACGGGCGCATCCCGCATTCGATCCTCCTCGAGGTCTTCACCCAGCGCGGGTCGGGCACCGAGGTCATCCCCGACGACCGGGCGGCGTCGTACGGCGCCCCCGTCGTCACCTCCATGAACACCACCACCGTCGACGACGGTGCCGAGAAGGAAGGACAGTCGTGACCATGATCCAGACCCAAGGCGGTACCTGGCAGCGCCGATTCGGCGACTCGTTGATGGGCTCGCTGTCCACTCCGAAGGTGATGCTCTCGCACGGCGAGGGCTGCCAGGTGTTCGACGTGGACGGCAAGCGCTATCTCGACTTCCTGGCCGGGATCGCCGTCAACGCGCTCGGCCACGCGCATCCGGTCCTCGTCGAGGCGCTGTCGAGGCAGGCCGCGTCGATCATCCACGTGTCGAACTACTTCGCCACCGAGCCGCAGCTCGAGCTGGCCGAACGGCTCAAGCGGATCACGGGGGCCGGCGACGCCGGTCGCGTGTTCTTCGGCAACAGCGGCGCCGAGGCGAACGAGGCCGCCTTCAAGCTCGCTCGTCTGAATCGCGGCGACGGGTCGAAGACCCGCATCCTCGCGTTGCAGAGCTCGTTCCACGGCCGGACGATGGGGTCGCTGGCCCTGACCGGCAAGCCCGCCCTGCGCGAGCCCTTCGAGCCCATGGTCCCCGGGGTCGAGCACATCGACACCACCGTCGAGGCGCTCGAGGCGGCCTTCGACGACCACGTCGCCGCGATCTTCATCGAGCCCATCAAGGGCGAGGCCGGAGTCCTCGACCTGCCCGAGGGGTTCCTCGAGAGGGCCCGCGAGCTCTCCACCCGGCATGGCGCCCTTCTCATCCTCGACGAGATCCAGACCGGCGTCGGTCGCACGGGCTCGTGGTTCGCGTTCCAGCAGTTCGACGTCGTCCCCGACGCGATCACGATCGCGAAGGGCATCGCGGGCGGTGTGCCCATCGGGGCGCTGGTCACGTTCGGCGCCGCGTCGGCGCTGTTCGAGGCGGGGCAGCACGGGACGACCTTCGGTGGCAACCCGCTGGCGACGGCGGCAGCCGATGCGGTGCTCCGCGAGATCGAGGACTCGGGGCTCATCGTCAACGCGGTGGTGCAGGGCGACCGACTCCGCGCTGCTCTGACCGCACTCGACTCGCCGCTGATCGGCGAGATCCGCGGGCGCGGGCTGCTGATCGGGCTGGGTCTGACCCAGCCCGTCGCCGCGCAGCTCGCGGCGGCGGCGCTCGACGCCGGTCTCATCATCAACGCGCCGAACGATTCGAGCATCCGTCTGGCACCGCCCCTCATCGTGGGCGACGCCGAGGTCGACGAGTTCGTCGCCCTCTTCGCCTCCGTCCTGAAAGGTCTCGCATGACCCGCCACTTCCTCCGCGACGACGACCTCAGCCCCGCCGAGCTCATCGAGGTCCTCGACCTCGCCGACGAGCTCAAGGCCGATCGGTGGTCCCGTCGCCCCCTCGAGGGCCCGCAGACGGTCGCCGTGATCTTCGACAAGTCGTCCACCCGGACCCGGGTCTCGTTCGCGGTGGGCATCGCCGATCTCGGGGGCAGCCCGCTGATCATCGCGACGGCCAACAGCCAGCTGGGCGGCAAGGAGACTCCGTCCGACACGGCGCGGGTCCTCGAGCGCATGGTGTCGGCCATCGTGTGGCGCACCTACGCCCAGTCCGGTCTCGAAGAGATGGCTGCCGGCACGACCGTCCCGGTCGTCAACGCGCTCAGCGACGACTTCCACCCCTGCCAGCTCCTCGCCGATCTGCAGACGATCCGCGAGAAGAAGGGTGCGCTCGCCGGGCTGACGGTCGCCTTCGTCGGCGACGGTCGCTGCAACATGGGCCAGTCGTACCTCCTCGCCGGCGCCACGGCCGGCATGCACGTCCGGATCGGAGCACCCGAGGGGTTCCAGCCCGACGAGGCCGTCGTCCGCGACGCCGAGCGCATCGCGATCGGCACGGGCGGCTCCGTGCAGGTCACCGCCGACGTGCACGAGGCGGTCGCCGGTGCCGACGTCGTCGTCACCGACACCTGGGTCTCGATGGGCAAGGAGGACGAGAAGGAGGCGCGGGTCGCCGTCTTCGGCGACTTCAAGGTCGACCGGGCCCTCATGGCCGAGGCCGACGACGACGCGATCTTCCTGCACTGCCTCCCCGCCGACCGCGGCTACGAGGTCGAGACCGAGGTCATCGACGGCCCGACCAGCGTCATCTGGGACGAAGCGGAGAACCGCGTCCACGCCCAGAAGGCTCTGCTCACCTGGCTGCTCGAGCACTAGCCCTCGACGGGCCGCGGTCGCTCGGCGACCGCTCCAGAACGACCCGGTGGCCCGGTCTCGGCCGGGCCACCGGCCCCGCACACCCCACAACGAACCAAGGAGAACCATGACGGAACGCGTCGTCCTCGCATACTCGGGAGGCCTGGACACCTCTGTCGGCATCGGCTGGCTCGCCGACGCCACGGGCAAGGAGGTCGTGGCTCTGGCCGTCGACGTCGGACAGGGCGGGGAGGACATGGACGACATCCGTCAGCGTGCCCTCGACTGCGGCGCCGTCGAGTCGGTCGTCGTCGACGCCAAGGAGGAGTTCGGGCGCGACTACCTGATGCCCGCGCTCAAGGCGAACGCCATGTACCAGAAGACCTACCCTCTGGTCAGCGCGCTGAGCCGTCCGTTGATCGCCCGCCACCTCGCCCGCGTGGCGAAGGAGCTCGGCGCCGACAGCGTCGCCCACGGCTGCACCGGCAAGGGCAACGACCAGGTCCGCTTCGAGGCGGCCGTCGCGGCGCTCGCTCCCGACCTCACGAGCATCGCCCCGGTGCGCGACCTCGCCCTGACGCGCGACAAGGCGATCGTCTACGCCGAGCAGCACAACCTGCCGATCCGCCAGAGCGCGGCCAATCCGTACTCGATCGACAAGAACGTCTGGGGTCGCGCCGTCGAGACCGGATTCCTCGAGGACCCCTGGAACCCGCCGATCGAAGATCTGTACGAGTACACCCAGGACCCTTCGGTCATCAAGCCGGCGGACGAGGTCGTCGTCACCTTCGAGGCGGGCGTCCCCGTCGCGATCGACGGCGTGGCGTACACGCCGCTCGGCATCGTCGAGAAGATGAACGAGCTCGCCGGTGCCCACGGCGTCGGTCGCATCGACGTCGTCGAGGATCGCCTCGTCGGGATCAAGAGCCGCGAGGTCTACGAGGCGCCCGGCGCGATCGCCCTCATCCAGGCGCACGAGGCGCTCGAGGCCCTCACCATCGAGCGCGACCTCGGTCGCTACAAGCGCGGCGTCGAGGCCGAATGGTCGAACCTCGTCTACGACGGTCTGTGGTTCTCGGGTCTCAAGCGCTCGCTCGACGTCTTCATCGACGACACCCAGCGCTACGTCTCGGGCGACATCCGCCTGAAGCTGCAGGGCGGTCGTGCCGTGGTGACCGGACAGAAGAGCGACTCGAGCCTCTACGACTTCGATCTCGCCACCTACGACACCGGCGACACCTTCGACCAGTCCCTGTCGAAGGGGTTCATCGAGATCTGGTCGCTGCCGAGCAAGATCTCGGCGCGCCGCGACCTGGCGCAGCAGTAGTGGCGGACGACACGACGTCGAACCAGCGCGCGGGCGAGGCGGGCGCCCTGTGGGGCGGCCGCTTCGCCTCCGGGCCGTCGGCCGAGCTCACGGCGTTGAGCAGGTCGACCCAGTTCGACTGGCAGCTGGCGCCGTACGACATCGCCGGGTCACGGGCGCACGCGCGGGCTCTGGCCTCTGCCGGCTACCTCACCGACGACGAGCTCACGTCGATGCTCGGGGGGCTCGATCGACTCGAGTCCGACGTGGCCGAGGGGACCTTCGTCGCGGCGGACGGCGATGAGGACGTCCACTCGGCGCTCGAACGGGGCCTCATCGGCATCGCGGGCGTCGAGCTCGGCGGCAAGCTCCGCGCCGGGCGCAGCCGCAACGACCAGATCGCCACCCTCGTGCGGCTGTACCTCCGCGACCACGCCGTGTCGATCGCGCGTCTCGTCGTCGACCTGGTCGATGCGATCGCCGCGCAGGCGAGCGCGCATCCGACGGCCGTCATGCCCGGACGCACGCACCTCCAGCACGCCCAACCCGTCCTCCTCGCCCACCATCTGCTGGCGCACGCGTGGCCGCTCGTCCGCGACCTCGAGCGTCTCCGCGACTGGTCGCACCGGGCATCGGCCTCGCCCTACGGGGCCGGCGCCCTGGCCGGGAGCTCCCTCGGCCTCGACCCCGTGCAGGTGGCCCGCGACCTCGGGTTCGACCGCACGACCGAGAACTCGATCGACGCGACGGCCAGTCGCGATGTCGTGGCCGAGTTCGCCTTCGTGGCGGCGTCGATCGGCATCGACCTCTCGAGGCTCTCGGAGGAGATCATCCTCTGGTCGACGCGGGAGTTCGGCTTCGTCCGGCTGCACGACGCGTTCTCGACCGGGTCGTCGATCATGCCGCAGAAGAAGAACCCGGACATCGCTGAGCTCGCGCGGGGCAAGTCGGGTCGCCTCATCGGCAATCTGACGGGACTCCTGGCGACGCTGAAGGGTCTCCCTCTGGCGTACAACCGCGATCTGCAGGAGGACAAGGAGCCCGTCTTCGACTCGGTCACCCAACTCGAGGTGCTGCTGCCCGCCTTCACGGGACTCGTGGCCACGCTCCAGTTCGACGAGCAGCGGATGGCCGAGCTGGCGCCCCAGGGGTTCTCGTTGGCCACCGATGTCGCGGAGTGGCTCGTCCGTCAGGGGGTGAGCTTCCGCGACGCTCACGAGATCAGCGGCAAGCTCGTCCGGTTCTGCGAGGAGCACGGGCTCGAGCTCCACGAGCCGACCGACGAGCAGTACACCTCGGTGTCACCGCATCTGACGGCCGAGATCCGACCGGTCCTGACCGTCGAGGGCTCCATCGCGAGCCGACGCGGTGCCGGCGGCACGGCTCCCGAGCGGGTGGCCGAGCAGCTCGAGGCACTCACCGCGAGGGTCGCCGGGCTCGCCCGCGAACTCGACCCGAGGGCGTCGTGAGCGATCGCCGCCCTCCCGAGCCGCCGCGGCGACGGGCCTGGCTCCTGCCCGTCGTCGTCGCGGTGAGCGTCGTCGTCCTGGTGGCCGTCGTGGTCATCGTGGTGACCACGGGCCAGGACTTCTTCTAGGCCCATGACGTCGACCCCGCCCGACGAGGCGACCCGACTGATGTCGGGAGCGGCCCTCGAGGTGGCACCGCGCCTCCTCGGATCCGTCGTCCGGGTGGGCGGGGTCGCCGTCCGGGTGACCGAGGTCGAGGCGTATCTCGGCACGGCGGGTGACCCGGGGTCGCATGCGCATCGAGGCAGGACCGCACGGAACGCCAGCATGTTCGGACCCGGCGGCACGGTCTACGTGTACCTCTCGTACGGGATCCATCGCTGCGTCAACCTGGTCTGCGGCCCGGAGGGCGAGGCCTCGGGTCTGCTGCTCCGCGCGGGGGAGGTGGTCGAGGGCGTCGAGACGGCGCGCGCGCGACGACCGACCTCGCGCGGGGACGTCGACCTGGCGAGGGGGCCCGGGAGGCTCGGGTCGGCCCTCGGCATCGACCTCGCCGACGACGGCACCCGTCTCGGAGTCGGACGGCTGTCGCTCGACGTGCGTCCCGGACCGGCACCGGCGATCGAGACCGGTCCGAGAGTCGGCGTCTCGGGGGAGGCGGGCGGCGACCGCTACCCCTGGAGGTTCTGGATCGCGGGCGACGCCACGGTCTCGGCCTATCGTGCGGCCGTCCGTCGGGCGAGGCCAGCCTCCGACGCTGGTAGCGTTCTCGGGTGACCAGTGAATCGACCGCCGACGTCCTGGCCGGCCAGCGCAACGATCCGTCGTTCGACGACGTGTGGAGCGAGCTCGTCTGGCGTGGTCTCGTCCACGTCTCGACCGACGCCGATGCCCTGAAGACCCTCCTCGCCGGTCCGCCGATCACGTACTACTGCGGCTTCGACCCGACCGCGCCGAGTCTGCACCTCGGCAACCTCGTGCAGCTGCTGACCATGCGTCGTCTGCAGCTGGCCGGTCACCGTCCGCTCGGTCTCGTCGGGGGGTCGACGGGTCTCATCGGCGATCCGCGTCCGACCGCCGAACGCGTGCTCAAGACACCCGAGCAGACCGCCGAGTGGGTCGAGAGCATCCGCGCGCACGTCGAGAAGTTCCTGGCCCCCGAGGGCGAGAACGGTCTGCGGGTCGTCAACAACCTGGACTGGACCGCTCCGCTCAGCGCGATCGAGTTCCTCCGCGACATCGGGAAGAACTTCCGTGTCAACACCATGTTGAAGAAGGACGCCGTGAGCGCCCGACTCAGCAGCGACGCCGGCATCAGCTACACCGAGTTCAGCTACCAGATCCTCCAGGGTCTCGACTTCCGTCAGCTGTACCGCGAGTACGACTGCGTGCTGCAGACCGGCGGCAGCGATCAGTGGGGCAACCTGACCAGCGGCACCGAGCTCATCCGTCGCACCGAGGGGGTCGCCGTCCACGCGATCGGCACGCCCCTCATCACGAACAGCGACGGCACCAAGTTCGGGAAGAGCGAGGGCAACGCGGTCTGGCTCGACGCCGACCTGACGAGCCCCTACGCGATGTACCAGTTCTGGCTCAACACCGACGACGCCGATGTGATCCCGCGCCTGAAGGTCTTCACGTTCCTCGATCGAGCCGAGATCGAACGACTCGAGGCGGTCGTGGCGGAGCGTCCGTTCGCCCGGGAGGCGCAGCGGACCCTGGCGTGGGAAGTCACCCGGCTGGTCCACGGCGACGCCGCCGCCCGCTCGACGATCGACGCCGCGGCCGCGCTCTTCGGGAACGGCGACCTCGCCGCACTCGACGGCGTCACCCTCCGCAGCGCGTTGGCCGAACTGCCGAGTGCAGAGATCGACCACGGGGCGACCGTCGCGCAGGCCCTGGTGGAGACCGGTCTGGTCTCATCGCTCGGTGCCGCGCGACGTGCAGCGAGCGAGGGCGGGGTGTACCTGAACAACGAGCGGGTGACCGAGGGCGATGCCCCGATCTCGGGGTCGCTGCTCGCCGGCGGCGTCGCCATCCTCCGCCGGGGGAAGAAGACCCTCGCCGGTGTGACCCTGCGCGACTGAGCACCGAACCCGAGTCGATCGAGGCCCGTGTCCCTTCCGGGGGCGCGGGCCTCGTCGTCTGCGGGGGAGGGGGACGCCCGAACAGCCCCCTTCGAAGGTGCGCGTCGTCGTGTCCACGTGCCCCTCCGCGGCCGTGTGTGGCTGTGTGGGGGCCGATCGGCTTGTTTTCGGGCTTTTTGGGTGCGACACGCCCGGGATGCGTGGAGGTTTGGACGTGTGGGC
>NZ_LMPB01000006.1:0-146702 GCF_001424285.1 Frigoribacterium sp. Leaf172
GGCACGGTCGGCAGCCCGCAGGAGTTCAAGTTCACCGTCATGGTCAGCACCGCGGCCGACGCGGCCGACGTGGCCGACAACGCGCTCGGCTTCGTCTACCGGGGCACCTCATCGGCGGGCGCCTTCCATGCCGCGGGCACGGCTCCGGTCTCGATCACGGGTGACGCCGGCGACTTCTCAGCAGTCGAGGTCGAGGCCGTCGAACTCGATCGGGGAGCCGAGACCGAGGTCTCCGGCGTGGTCGAGACGGCATCCGATGTGACGTCGATGACCTCGAAGGTGATGTTCACGGCACCGGAGGGGACGACCTTCGCCGATGCCGACGACCGTGTCGTGCCGTGGCAGCTCGCGGGCGAGTCCGAATGGCGGTCGTCCGACCGATTCGGGCTGCGGAACGGCGTGCTCTCCTCCGACGCCTCGTCGGTGACCTACGACCTCGACGCCACGACCGAGTCGTTCGATCTGCCCGCGGGGTCGAGGTTGAAGCTCGGTGCACTCGTCTCCACGCCCCTCGACGCAGAGGGCCCCGAGGGCCTCGCGATGTCGTTCGTGCACGTGGGCACCTCGAACGCCGGGGCGTTCCACGCGACCGGCGCCGCTCCGGTGTCCATTCCCGGTGACTTCGGCAGCATCGCAGCGGTCGAGGTCGCCCCGACGGTGCTCCAGCGCGGCGAGGACACCGCGGTGTCGTTCGTGGTGGAGAACACCGAGGCCCGTTCGGCACTCAACCCGACGGTGANGTCGAGGTCGCCCCGACGGTGCTCCAGCGCGGCGAGGACACCGCGGTGTCGTTCGTGGTGGAGAACACCGAGGCCCGTTCGGCACTCAACCCGACGGTGACGCTCACCGCTCCGGAGGGGACGACCTTCGCGCCGGACACCACGGTGGAGGCGGAGTGGCGCACCACGGGAACCAGCACGTGGAACAACGGCGGCAACATGAGGATGACYGACGTCACCATCTCGGACGACGGACGGACCCTCACGGGGACCAAGGCGTCCGGCACGGTCGGCAGCCCGCAGGAGTTCAAGTTCACCGTCATGGTCAGCACCGCGGCCGACGCGGCCGACGTGGCCGACAACGCGCTCGGCTTCGTCTACAGTGGCGCACCACGGGAACCAGCACGTGGAACAACGGCGGCAACATGAGGATGACTGACGTCACCATCTCGGACGACGGACGGACCCTCACGGGGACCAAGGCGTCCGGCACGGTCGGCAGCCCGCAGGAGTTCAAGTTCACCGTCATGGTCAGCACCGCGGCCGACGCGGCCGACGTGGCCGACAACGCGCTCGGCTTCGTCTACGAGGGCACGTCGTCGGCGGGCGCGTTCCGCGCGACGGGCACGGCTCCCGTCTCGATCGCCGGCGATTTCGGCGGATTCACGTCGGTGGACGTCGAGTCGACCTCGCTGACGCCCGGTGCGCGGGGTGAGCTGTCATTCGTTGTGGAGAACGACTCGGCACGGGAGGGCTTCGCTCCCGTCGTCACCTTGACCGCGCCCGAGGGCGTGAGCTTCGCATCGGAGTCCCTCATCCGAGGCGAGTACCGGTACATCGACGACGAGGCGTGGAACGAGGGGCTGAACCTCCGCTTGACGGACATCAGCATCTCGGACGACGGCAGGACGCTGACCGGAACCCGCGCTGCGACCAACGTCGGTGGTGGACAGCACTTCAGGTACACGGCTGCCGTCCAGGTGGCGGACGACGCGGCAGTGGGTCCGACCTCCGGCATGGGCTTCGTCTACGAGGGCACCTCGTCGACTGGCGCGTTCCACACGGCCGGCACGGCTCCGGTGTCCATCGTTCAGGCCTACGCACCCGTCACGCTCGACAACTTCGGCGATGGTGACACGTTCACGCCGGGTGATGTGACGTTCTTGGGCACCGGCACGCCGGGTGCGACGGTGACGGTGGCGCCGAGCACCGGCGTCGGGGTCTCGACGGAGGTCCGGTCGGATGGCACGTGGAGTGCGGTGCGGTACCTCGGCAACGCGGCCTACACGATGTCGGTGTCGCAGACCGCGGCGTCGGGGGAGAACACCATCCAGAACATCCGTCTGTTCTCGGACGCGGTCGTGGAGCAGGACTTCTCGGTCACGTCCCCGGCCGCGGGTGCGGGTCACACCCAGCAGGGTTGGGTGACCTTCACCGGCCAGGGCACGACGTGGTCGACGGTGTCGATCAGCGACGGCTCGGATGTTCCCGCCACGACGGCGACCGTGCAGTACGACGGCACCTGGTCGGCGCGCCGGTGGGTGGGCACCGAGAAGACGACCTTCACGGTGACCTCGTCGCGGGCCGACGTGCAGAACGGCTCGCAGACGATCGAGTTCAACACCGGTGTCTCGGGTCAGGAGTTCAGCCTCGACAGCCACACCGACGGCGGCACCTTCACCCCGGGCAACGTCACGTTCCGCGGCAAGGGCTCGACCGGTGACGAGGTGACCTTCACCGCGCCGGGTCTGGCGCCGATGGAGGCCACGGTCAACGCCGCGGGCGAGTGGTCCGTCCCGCGCTGGCTCGGCAACGGGTTCATCACCTTCACCGTCACCCACACCCCCGTCACGGGCGATGCGACGCAGCAGACGCTGCGGCTGTTCTCGGACCAGGTCGCCCAGGGCGATCTGACCGTCACGGCGCCGCTCGACGGTGCGGGTCACGACCAGCCGGGCTGGGTGACCTTCACGGGCACCGGGACGACCTGGTCGACGGTCTCGATCAGCGACGGCACGACGGCCGCACCGTCGACCGCGACCGTGCAGTACGACGGCTCGTGGACGGTCAACCGGTGGGTCGGCACGGCGCCGACGACGTTCACGGTCTCGAGCGAGCGAGCCGGAATCGCCCAGGGCAGCGAGACGATCGAGTTCAACGCCGGTGAGAGCGACGGCGAGTTCGCGATCAGCAGCCACACCGACGGCGGCACCTTCACCCCGGGCAACGTCACGATCGCGGGCACCGGGACCGCCGGTGACGAGGTCACGCTGTCCGCGGCGGGCCTGGCGCCGATCGAGATCGAGGTCGACGAGCGGGGCTACTGGAGCACGTCGCGCTGGCTCGGCAACGGGTTCATCTCGTTCACCGTGACCCACACGCCCGTGAGCGGCGCCGAGACGACGCACACGCTTCGGCTCTACTCCGACCAGGTCGCCCAGGGTGACCTGACCGTCACGTCGCCCCTCGACGGCGCGAGCCACACCGCGGCCGGCTTCGTGACCTTCACGGGCACCGGCACGACCTGGTCGAAGGTCTCCGTCAGCGACGGCACGAACGCCGCGCCGTCGGTCGCGACCGTGCAGTACGACGGCTCCTGGACCGTGCGCCGCTGGGTCGGCACCGACCCCGTGACCTTCACGGTCACGAGCGAGCGCGCCGACATCGCCAACGGCAGCGAGACCATCCGCTTCAACACCGCGGACTAGTCGCATCGGAACACGGAGGAGGCGCGGGTCGACACGACCCGCGCCTCCTCGGCTTCTCCGCTCGTCGTGCGGTCAGGCGAACAGCCTGCCGACCTCGGTCACGAGCTGCTGCACCCCCAGCACGACGAACAGCACGGCGCAGATCGTCATCATCGAGTTGCTCAGCCAGCGGCTGCGCCATTCGGCGGGCGTCCGAGACGAGTTCAGCAGCCACAGCAGCGTGATCGCGAGGAACGGCATGAAGAGCGCCCCGAGCACGCCGTAGAGCACGATGAGGCCGATGGGCCGGTCGAGGAACAGGATCGCCATCGGCGGCACCGTCAGCCAGATCACGAACGCCCGGTAGTACGTGCCGCCGATGCGGCGACGCGGATCGTCGGCGTCGAGACCGCGCAGGGTGCCCACGAAGTCGGCGAACATCAGCGAGACGCCGTTCCACACCCCGAGGATCGACGAGAACGACGTCGCGAAGAACCCGATCAGGAAGAACCACGTCATGAACGTGCCGTACCGCTCGCCGAGCACGGCCGCGAGCTGCACGAGTCCGCCCTCGCCGTCGGCCAGGGCGATGTCGGCCGAGTGCAGCAGCTCGGCGCCGACGACCAGCATCGAGAACACGAAGACGCCGCTGACCACGTACGCGACGCCGTTGTCGAGGCGCATGACGCGCATCCACCCCGGGCTGTTCCAGCCCTTCTCGCGCAGCCAGTAGCCGTACGCGGCGAGGGTGATCGTGCCGCCGACGCCGCCGGTGACGCTGAGGGCCACGACCAGGCCGTTCTCGGGGATGGTCGGCACGAGACCGACCAGGATGTCGCCGAGGTTGGGCAGGGTCACGATCGCCGACCCCACGACGGTGATGAACATCACACCGACGAAGAACGCGATGATCTTCTCGAAGAACGAGTACCGGCCGAACCAGACCATCACGCCGCCGAGCACCCCGGCTCCGATGGCGAAGACCTTCAGGTCGACCTCGGGGAACAGCGCCTGCAACGGCAGCGCGGACGAGCTCATGGCCGCGGCGCCGTAGACGAAGCCCCAGACGACGATGTACACGCCGAAGTAGACGCTCGTCCAGCGGCCGAGCGACCGCCAGCCCTCGAAGATCGTCCGCCCCGTCGCCAGCGACCACCGGCCGGCCCCCTCGACGAGCGCGATCTTGATGACCACGCCGATGACCACCGTCCAGGCCAGCGCGTAGCCGAAGCGCGACCCCGCGACCAGGGTGGCGACGAGGTCGCCCGCCCCGATCCCGGTGGCCGCGACGACGAGGCCGGGTCCGATGATGCGCCACCGCCTGGCGGAGACGGGGGTGGTCAGGTCGTCGGTGCTCGGGGCGTCCGGGCTGGCGGCCATGGGGTCCTCTCGGATCGTTCGTCGTCGAACGTCGAGCTCACGGGACCGGGCCTCGCTGCTCGACCTGGACGACACGCGTCGCGCGTCATCGACCCCCAGTCAAGCGGGTGCGCGCATCTCGCGCCACCCGGACCGCGACGGCGCGGCGTGCCTCAGGAGGCGGCGGTCGCCACCGACAGGTCGACCAGGCGCGCGAAGGCGGCCGCGTCGAGGGCCTCGCGGTCGGTCGGCGCCAGCACCCACGACAGCGTCACGAGATCGCCCTGCGCGACCTGGCAGGCGTGACCGCGGCCGGGGGCCCCACCGAACGAGGCGGCGTACGTGAAGCAGACCGCGTCGCCGTCCGTGCCGTCCGCCGAGCCGGCGAGGGTCTCGTCGAAGGGCGTCAGCGCGAAGGTGCTCTCGGTGCCGCTGACCCCCGCGGTCGTCGTCTCGGGGCAGGTCGCCAGCTCGTCGCGGAGCGCCGCCACGTACTCGTCGGCGTCGTCGCGCGACACGACGCCGGTCGTGAACTGCTGCCGGTCGCGCGTGAAGACGGCGGACGCCGAAGGCAGGGTCTCGGACTCGGTGAAGCTGCGGAAGTCCATGGCGCAGACGCCGAGGCCGTCGTCGATCCCGGACCCGGAGCTCGACTCGCGCTCCGAGGGTGCGGGCGAGCCGTCGGACGACGCGGCCTGCGCGAGCTCCCAGGCGCCGCCGTCGTCTCCGCTCGCGGTCGTGACGTCGCCGGGCTCCGGCAGGAGCCTCTCGAGCTCGGACGCCCCGGCGCTGCCCCGGGGTCCGTCGGGGCCCGCGGAGTCGGCGCAGCCCCCGAGCCCGACGCCGGCCATGATGATCGCGGCGAGCCCGAGCGTCGTACGGAAGGAGGTGCGGGTCGACTGCACAGGTGCCTCTCGGTGGTCCGGCCACCGTTCTACCATGCGGCCCATGACAGGATCGTCCGCGAACCCGGACCCGATCGCACGGAGGCCCCCATGACCGAGCTCTTCTTCACCATCCTCATCGCCGCGATGACCGTCGCCGGACTCGGACTCGTCGCCGCGGCGTTCATCGCGCTGGGCCGATCCAGCTGACCCGCGCCTCCTCGGCCGGTGCACCGGATCCCGGTCTGCCCATCTCCGGCGGCGATGGGTATCGTTCTGGCATGAGAGCACTCCAGGCCGAGATCATCGCCGAGCTGTCCGTCCGCCCCGTCATCGACCCGGCCGCCGAGGTCGAGACGCGCGTCGCGTTCCTGCGCGACTACCTCGAGAAGACCGGCGCCGCCGGCTTCGTGCTCGCCGTCAGCGGCGGTCAGGACAGCACGCTCGCCGGGCGGCTCTGCCAGCTCGCGGTCGAGGGCGTCCGCGCCGACGGGGGCAGCGCCGAGCTCGTCACCGTCCGCATGCCCTACAAGGTGCAGGCCGACGAGGACGACGCGCAGCTCGCCCTCGGCTTCATCGCCGGGGCCGAGGGCGTGACGGTGAACATCCAGCACGGCGTCGACGGCATCGCGCGTGACTACGCCGACGCGACCGGGGCGGCGCTCAGCGACTTCACGAAGGGCAACGTCAAGGCCCGCACCCGCATGGTGGCGCAGTACGCCCTGGCGGGCGAGCGCCGACTGCTCGTGGTCGGCACCGATCACGCGGCCGAGGCGCTCACCGGCTTCTTCACCAAGTACGGCGACGGCGGGGTCGACCTCGTGCCGCTGACGGGTCTCAGCAAGCGGCAGGGCAAGGCGCTGCTGGCGCACCTCGGGGCCCCCGCGCGCCTGTACGAGAAGGCGCCGACGGCCGACCTCCTCGACGAGACCCCCGGTCAGACCGACGAGGCCAACCTCGGGCTCACGTACGCCGACATCGACGCGTATCTCGAAGGAGGCGACGTGGCGGACGACGTGGCCGAGGTCATCGAGACGCGGTACCTCGCCACCGAGCACAAGCGCCGGGTGCCGGCGTCGCCGTTCGACACCTGGTGGCGTCGCTGAGTCGCCTCGGCCCCGCCTCAGGATCGGGGTGTTGGGTCGAGACACGTCTCATCCGACCGACCGAAGGAATCCCATGCCCCTCCTCCCCGTCTCCGACCCGTCCGGCACCGACGTCGAGCTGTACTACGAAGAGGCGGGCACCGGGAAGCCCGTCGTCCTCATCCACGGCTGGCCGCTGAGCGGCCGCTCCTGGGAGGGGCAGGTGCCCGCCCTCGTCGCGGCGGGCCACCGCGTCATCACCTACGACCGCCGGGGATTCGGCAAGTCGTCGCAGCCGTGGAACGGCTACGACTACGACACCTTCGCCGCCGATCTGAACACCCTCCTCGAGACGCTGGACCTCACCGACGTGACGCTCGTCGGCTTCTCCATGGGCGGCGGGGAGCTCGCGCGGTACGTGAGCCGCTACGGCCAGGACCGCATCGCCAAGCTCGTCTTCGCCAGCGCCGTGCCGCCCTACCTCTACAAGGCGTCGGACAACCCCGACGGCGGCGTGGACGACGACCTCGCGGCGTGGTTCCACGACGGAATCACCGGCGACCGTCCGAAGTTCCTCAAGGAGTTCCTGACCATGTTCTTCACGGCCGGCAGCCCGTCGCTGATCAACAAGCCCAAGGTCAGCGACGAGCAGCTCGCCTACAACCTCGCCATCGCCGAGAGCGCGTCGCCGAAGGGCACCCTCGACTGCACCGTGGCCTTCGCCACGACCGACTTCCGCGACGACCTGACGAAGATCACCGTTCCGACCCTCGTCATCCACGGCGACTCGGACGCGATCGTCCCCTTCGAGGTCAGCGGCAAGCGGACCCACGAGGCCATCGCGGGCAGCGAGCTCGTCGTCATCGAGGGCGCACCCCACGGCCTCACCGTGTCGCACCGCGACGAGTGGAACGAGCACGTGCTCGCGTTCCTCGCGAAGTAGGCCCTCCTCGGGCACCCGGCCCGCACCTCCTCGTCGTCTCGTCGGCAGGGGGTGCGGGCCGTCCGTCGTCCGGGAGTCGCCGAGGGGCGCCGTCCGCGTCCGGTCCGAGCGCCCCGTCGGTGGTTTGACGTCTTTTGCCTGGTTTCAGCGGAGATCCGGGCGTCGGGACGGTGGCGTGGCTCGCGACAATTGGACAATCTCTATGCATGACATCTGAAATGTTTCCGACCCTGTATCGAGTGAGCGAGATGGAGCCTCGCGAGGCCGCTGCCCTCAGGAAGCATGTCGGAGCAGGGGGCTACCGTCCCGTCCACCCGGGCGTCTACGTGACCCACGGCGAGTGGACCCGTCTGACGCCGCGTCGACGGCACGTCGTCAAGGCGCTGGCGGCCATGCCCCGGCTCGGCGCACGACTGGTCGCGAGTCACGAGACGGCCGCGGCCCTCCACCGGTGTCCGGGCCTGCGGGGCTGGCCGCCGCGCGTGCACGTGACCGATCCGGCGCGGATCCGTGCGCAGGCCACCGCGCACGTCGTCAAGCACGCCCAGACGCTCGATCCGCTCGACACGTGGCTGGTGTCGGGCGTCCCGGTGACGTCGCCGACCCGGACCGCGGCGGATCTGGCGCTCTCGCAGCAGCATGCCGAGACCGTGGTCGTCCTCGACGATCTCCTCCGGCGTGATCTCGTGGCCGTCGCCGATGTGGAGGCCCTGATCAGGGCTCGGCCCCGGGCGCGGTCGCGGGTGGCCGCGCTGTCCGCGCTCGCCTTCGCCTCTCCGCTCGCCGACTCGCCC
Source organism: Frigoribacterium sp. Leaf172 (assembly GCF_001424285.1). NCBI lineage: Bacteria > Bacillati > Actinomycetota > Actinomycetes > Micrococcales > Microbacteriaceae > Frigoribacterium > Frigoribacterium sp. Leaf172. The sequence continues at coordinate 8,472 of NZ_LMPB01000006.1, forward strand.
GGCGAGAGTCTGGCCCGGGTGGTCCTCGCGCGCATCGGAGCGCCGAAGCCCGTCCTCCAGCACCGGTTCCACTCCGACGGCAGCTTCGATCCCCGGGTCGACTTCTGGTTCGCGGAGCACGGCGTCGTGCTCGAGTTCGACGGGGCGGCGCGCTTCACACGGAGTCGGCACGTCGGACCCCGGACACCCGAGCAGGTCGCCGTCGACGAGCGGCTGCGCGAGGACGCCATCCGGGCGCATCCCGACGTGGCCGGCTTCGTGCGCTGCGTCTGGTCCGATCTCCGCGAGCCCGCACGACTGCGGGCCGTGCTCGCGTCGGCCGGGGTGCCGTGCCGACGATGAGCGGGCGGATCAGCCGAGGACGCCCAGATGGTCGAGGAGGATGTTCAGGCCGATCAGGATGAGGATCACCCCGCCGGCGATCTCGGCGGGCCGCCCGAAGCGGGAACCGACGCGCCGCCCGATGACGACTCCGACGAAGGCCACGATCGCGGTCGTCACCCCGATGAGGGCGACCGCGCCGCCGATCGACACCGGCAGGAAGGCCAGCGTGACGCCCACGGCGAGAGCGTCGATGCTGGTCGCGACGGCGAGCACCATCAGCTCGCGGAGCCGCAGGCGGTCGGTGTCCTCGTCATCGTCGGCCTTCTTCGAGAACGCCTCGTAGAGCATCTTCCCGCCGATCAGTCCGAGCAGCCCGAACGCGACCCAGTGGTCGACGTCGCGGATGGACGACGAGAACGCCGACCCGAGCAGCCAGCCGACGAGCGGCATCGCCGCCTGGAAGGCGCCGAAGGTCACGGCGATGACGACCGCGTCGCGCAGCGAGAAGCGCCGCATGTGCAGCCCCTTGCCGAGCGCCACGGCGAAGGCGTCGGCGGAGACGCCGACGGCGATCAGGAGGAGGGTCCAGAACGACATGGAGGCACGACCTTTCAGCGGGCGCACGCGGACGTGCTCGCGCAGCCGGGCGCGATGGAGACGAGGAGGCGCGGCTGCGGTGCCGACGGACGTCCTGATCCTGCCATGCCCCGAGAGCCCTCAGGGGCGAGAAAGCCCTGATCAGAGAAGTTCGGCGGCTCGAATTCCGGACTTCAGGAAGGGGTGGGGCGGATCGCGTCGCGACGAACCGGCCTGCCGTGGCCCGTCAGTCGGTGCCGTCGATGCCGCCGAGCCGCTCGAGCACGCCGGTGAGGATCGTGCCCGCCGGGTCGGGCAGCACGTGGTGGTTCAGGTAGATGCCCTCGAGCCACGACAGGACCTCGTCCGCCGGCCAGCCGACGGCCTCCCAGTCGACGCCCGGCAGCGCCCGGGTGACGGGCTGCTCGGTGCCGGGCCGCAACCAGGCCTCGGCGATGGCGCGATCGGGCTCGCTGCCGGGGTCTGCGGTCCAGAGGAGGGCGATGGGGTGCTCGCGGTCGTCGTCGGCGGAGTCGTCGCGCGCGCCGCGGGGTGATTCCTCGACGTGGTCGTGCTCGACGTGGCCCGCGCCGAGCCAGGGGAGGGTCAGCAGCTCGCCCTCGATGTCGACCTCGATAAGGTCGAGCTTCGTGGGCTCCTCGATCTCGCAGACCCAGAGGTCGAAGCCGGCGTCATGCCAGGCGGCCGCGTCGTCGACGTCGTCGAGCACGGCGGGCAGCAGTCGGTGGAAGTCGGTCAGCAGCTGACTCGACCACGCGACCAGGGCGCGCGTGTCGGCGGTGTTCCAGGGGCTGACGTCGGTGTCGTCGCCCGAGACGTCGTGATAGTGGAAGGCGATGCCCGTGCCGTCGGACTCGAGATGGATCTGCCCGGTGCCGAACCCGACGTAGAGGGTGCTCTGCCCCGTCTCGTCGTCGAACTCGCCGTACAGGTTCGGCTTGCCGAGCGTGGTGGGTACCGGGAGGGCGGCAGCGGGCCGCGGGCCCAGGGCGAAGACGGCCCGGAACCGGGTCGTCGGGAGCCGGAGGCTCATGTCTGTCACGGCGGTGGTGTCCAATCGGTCGGGACAAGAGTAGTCGGCGCGGTGGACGCCCCGGACCGGTCAGCGGACGGGTCTCGCCCCGGGCAGCTCGTGCAGCGCCTCCGCCGCGAGCTCGGCCGTGATCGGGTCGCGGTCGATGGTGGCCTGACGGAGGAGCCGGAACGACTCGGGCATGTCGGACCACTGCAGCACCTCGACGATGTTCGGCACGCGCAGCTTGTAGGCGAGGCCGTCGGTGACGTCGCGGCAGACCCGCTGGAGCGCGCTGTTGCCGCACTGCTCGACGTACAGGGCGAAGAGGGCCACGGCGTGGGCGTTGAGGGCGGGGCCGTCCTCGCGTTCGAGATCGACGAGGCAGCCGTCGATGGCGGTCGTGATCTGCTTCAGCACCGAGGCCGAGAGTCGGGGGACCGCGAGGCGGACGGCGCCGCCGTAGAGCACGCCGAGGGTCTGGACCGCCTCGACCGCCTCGTCGGCGTTCGGCGTGGCCACCCGCGTGTAGCGGTTGGGGGCCATCTCGACCAGGCCCGCCCGGACCAGGTCGCCGAGGGCCTCGCGGATCGGGGTGCGCGAGACCTGGAGCCAGGTGATGAGCTCGTCGTCGTGCAGGCGTTCGCCGGGCTCGAGCGTGCCGTCGATGATGGCGTCGCGGATGCGCGCCCGGACCGTGTCGCGCAGCAGCTGCCGCTCGGCCGCCGGGGGCGAACTGGGGATCGGCATGCGGGCTCCATTCATCACAGGTGTGTGGGAACGACTCTAACCGAGTCCTCCGACGCCCGGACGCACGAGACCCACCCGCCGCGAGTTCGCGGAGGGTGGGTCTCGGGGGCGCGTCGGACCGGTTCAGGGGACCCGACGCGCGGGGGTCACGAGGCGGCCGGGGTGCCGGTCGCGCTCGGGACGTGCTGCGAGGGGACCTCGACGCCGTGCGACGTCCGCAGCACCTCGAGGGTCGCCTCGATCTCGGACTCGTGACGGTCGGCGTCCCAGCCCAGGGCCTCGCCGAGGACGTCGGCGATCTCCGAGAGGAGCTCGATGGTCACCCCGCCGACGAAGGCGAGGTTGGTCCGCCGCAGGACGACGTCCGACAGGTGCACCGCGTCCTCGTGCTCGGCGAAGTACGCGATCTCGGCGCGCGTCAGCTCCGGGTGACTGGCCAGGGGCTCCGACGGCTGGTCGAGCAGCACGTCGATCACCGAGGAGGCGCGGGTGCCGTAGCGGGTCAGCAGCCGGTCGACCTGCGCCTTGTCCAGGCCGTCGGCGTGCGCCGCGACCCAGGTGGTGCGAGCGGCGTCGGTGGCGGGGAAGTCCTTGCCGCCGCCGATCGCCATGCCCGTCGTGTCGACCGTCCGCGTGACGCCGAGCCGCGTGGTGGCCTCGGTCGACAGGTGCGCCGACAGGGCCCGGAACGTGGTCCACTTGCCGCCCACGAGGCTGAGCACCGTCGACGACGGCAGGCCGGCGATGGGCGTCTCGACGATGCGGTAGTCCCGGGAGACGAACCCGGGCGCGGTGTCCTCGTGCCGCGGCAGGGGGCGGATGCCCGAGTAGCGGTAGACGATGTGGTCGCGCGTCACGTCGATCTGCGGGAACACGTGCTTGACGAGGTCGAAGAAGTAGTCGACCTCCTCCTCGGTGCAGACGGCCGGCTGCGACGGGTCGGCGTCGATGTCGGTCGTGCCGATCAGGACGCGGCCCTTCAGCGGGTAGATGAGCACGATGCGGCCGTCGTCGTTCTCGAAGAAGATCTCGCGACCGCGGGTCGCCTCGAGCAGCTCGGCGTTGTCGACGACGATGTGCGAGCCCTTGGTGCCGCCCATGTACGCGGACTCCCCGCCGAACGCGGCATTGGTGAGGTCGGTCCAGGGGCCGGAGGCGTTGATGACGACGTCGGCCGTCACGACGAACTCGGCGCCGCTCACGACGTCGCGCAGCAGCACGCCGCCGTCTCGCGAGCCGATCGCCTCGACGTAGTTCGCGCTGCGGGCGTGCTCGCCGGCGGCGAGTCCGTCCTTCAGCACGTCGAGCGCGAGACGCTCGGGCTCGTGCACCGAGGCGTCGTAGTAGGTGCCGGTGTACTTGACGTCCTTGTTCAGGGCGGGCATGTCGTTCAGCGCGGCCTTGCCCGTGCGGAACTGGTGGCGGGGGACCGAGCCGCCGTCGCGCGAGAACGAGTCGTACAGCGTCATGCCGACCTTGATGAGGAGCGCGCCGCGCTCCTTCGTCGAGCGCTGCTTGTGGGTCAGCATGCGCAGGGGCGCGTTGAGGATGCCCGAGAACGTCGAGAAGATCGGCATCGTCGTCTGCAGCGGCTTGACGTAGTGCGGCGCGATCCTGAGGAGGCCGTTGCGCTCCTCGACGCTCTCGCGGACGAGGCGGAACTCGCCGTTCTCGAGGTAGCGGATGCCGCCGTGGATCATGTGCGACGAGGCGGCCGACGCGCCGGAGGCGTAGTCGTTGCGCTCCACCAGCACGACGTCCACGCCCTGGAGCGCCAGGTCCCGGAACGTCGCGATGCCGTTGATGCCGCCGCCGACGACGAGGACCTTGGCCGTGGGGCGGTCCATGATGCGGGCGACGTTGGGTCGTGCGGGTTCAGTCTTCTTTGACGCAGTCACTGGGAGCTTCTTTCGCGTTGCGTGTGTCCGACGATGTCGGCCGGCAGCTCTCGCCGGTATCGTCTATCGTCGACCCCTGTTCCCAAGGGTGCAACGTAACTGCACAAACGTGCACGGAGGCCGTCGTGACCGATCTGCTCTCAGCCGACAAGACCCAGGACGCCCTGCGCGCCGCCCACCTCTATTACATGCAGGACCTCACGATGGAGGCGATCGCCCACGAGCTGGGGACGTCCCGCTCGTCCGTCTCGCGCCTCCTGAAGTCCGCTCGCGACACCGGACTCGTCGACATCCAGATCAAGTCGCCGCTCGATCAGGCCACCGTGGTGGGCGAAGCCCTGCGGCACCGCTTCGGCGTCGTGGCGCACGTCGTGCCCGTGCCCGACCAGGCCAGCGACGTCGACCGCCTCGATCGCGTCGCCCTCTCCGCTGCACGGACGCTCACGCCGTACGTCGACTCGAACATGGTCATCGGCGTCGCGTGGGGCTCGACGCTCAGCGCGGTCAGCCGGTGCCTCGTGCCCAAGGCCACCCACAACTCGATCGTCGTCCAGCTGAACGGCGCCGCGAACACCCGCACGTCGGGCATCGAGTACGCCAGCGAGATCCTGCGACGCTTCGGCCACGCGTACGGCGCCGTCATCCAGCAGTTCCCGGTGCCGGCGTTCTTCGACGACCCGGCCACGAAGCGCGCCCTGTGGCGCGAACGCAGCACCCGGCGCGTGCTCGAGCTCCACGAGCGCATGGACCTCGTCGTCTTCGGCGTCGGCGCCCGCGGCGCGCTCGTGCCCAGCCACGTCTACTCGGGCGCCTACCTGGAGCAGAGCGATCAGGCGAGCCTCGAGCGCGACCGCGTGGTGGGCGACGTCGCGACGGTGTTCTTCCGCGAGGACGGCTCGTCGGTGGACATCGCGCTCAACGCACGCGGGAGCGGACCGGACCTCGCCACCATCCGCCGGGTGCCCCGTCGCGTCTGCGTCGTGGCCGGCACGGCCAAGGTCGCGGCCGTCCGCGGCACGTTGGCCGCGGGCCTCGTCACCGACCTGATCATCGACGAGGGCACCGCGCGCGCCCTGCTCGCCAGCTGACGGGACCCGGGAGGCGCGGGTCGACCCCGGGGGACAGCCCGCGGAGGGCGGACCCAGCCTCGGGGCGTAGACGGGACGGGTAGTCGACCGGCCCGTCCCGACGGGCCAGAAGGAGGGTCCTCATGGCCAGCACCGATCTCACCGGACGTCGCGTCCTCGCGATCGTCACGAACTACGGCGTCGAGCAGGACGAGCTCGTCGTCCCGACCCGCGCCTTGCGCGACGCGGGCGCGACCGTCGTCGTCGCCGCTCAGTCGACCGCCCCCGTCGAGACGCTCGTCGGCGACAAGGACCCGGGCGAGTCCGTCCGCCCCGACACCACCATCGAGGAGGTCGACGCCTCGGAGTTCGACCTCCTGCTCGTGCCCGGCGGCACGATCAACGCCGACACCCTCCGCCAGGACGCCGGCGCCGTCTCGATCGCGTCCGCGTTCGCGAGCAGCGGCCGCCCCATCGCGGCGATCTGCCATGGGCCCTGGCTGCTCGTCGAGGCCGACCTCGTCAAGGGCAAGGAGCTCACCTCGTTCGCCTCGTTGACCACCGACATCCGCAACGCCGGAGGGTCCTGGACCGACCGCTCGGTCGTGACCGACGTCGAGGAGGGCTTCACCCTCGTCACGTCGCGGACCCCCGATGATCTCGACGACTTCGTCCGCGAGACGACCACGGCCGCCGCGTCGCAGGAGCCCGTCGCGTCCTGAGGGCCCGTGGCGGGGGCGCGAGGGCGACCCGCGCCTCCCGCATCGCGACCCGCAGCCTCCCGTCCCGCGCCGATTCGTCGGCCCCGGGACGGGAGGTCTTTAATGTGAGGACGCCGTCTGCGATCGACGCGGCACGAAGCCAGGCACCGCCACGAGAGGGAGTCCCGCGATGATGTGGGGGAAGAAGCGCAGCGAGACGCCGACGCCGACGCCGGCGCCGGTCGATCCCGCCGCCCTCGAGAGGGCCGTCGTCGAGGCGCTCCTCATCGCCCGGGCCGCCGCCGTCGTCACGGTCGCCAATCGCATCGTCGTGCACGCCCTGCGCGACAACGAGGTCTTCGACCACGACGAGACGGCCGCGGCCGTCCGGCGCACCCTGCACCGCCTCGCCGAAGAGCAGCGGGCGCAGAACACGCGGATCGCCGGCGAGCGGGCGAAGGCCCTCCGAGCCCGCGGTCGATCCCGTCACCAGCACGACTACCGGCCGGGGGACGACGACACCCTCTGGTTCCGCGAGAACGCCTACGTCACCGTCGCCGACCGTCTCGACGCCCTGCGGGACGACCCGGACCACGTCGACGGCATCGTCGCGGCGGCGGTCGAGCGGGCCTGGGGAGACGTCGGCTCGGCCGTCGTCACCCGCGTCCGTGCGAGACAGGTCGTCGTGGACGACGACTACCGCGACGACAAGCAGTCCAGGCTGGCAGGCCTCGGCGACGACCTCGCCGCCCTCGCCGCGCGATCGACCACGCCCCCGACGGGGGGTTGAGGCCGCCCCCGCGACGGCGGATAGTTGATCGTTCAGACGACGAGGGAGACCGCCTCGTCGCGCCGAGACCGCCCCGGGCGCCCTGGGGATCGGGAGATCAGACCATGACCAGCATCAGGCAGCGGGTGCTCCGCGCCTTCCTCAGGAGTCGGTACAGGGTCGTCGACGACCTCAGGATGCGGCCCCGCCCCGACGACGACCCGCACGTCCACGCCCCCGGCGTCGACCCCGACCGCGTGCTGGTCTTCGGCAACGGCCCCGCCGTGGGCTGGGGCGTCCGATGCCACGACCTCGCGATCCCCGGGCATCTCGCCCGGCGGCTCTCGACGCTGACCGGCCGCGGCGCCGACGTGGACGTCGTCGCCGACCCGGACATGACCATCGAGCACGCCGCCGACCACCTCCCCGACCGGGAGCTCTGCGGCTACGACGTGGTGGTCGTCGTCGTGGGCATGAGCGACGCCCTCACCCTGCTGCCGGCGCACAAGTGGCGTCGATCGCTCTCTCACCTGCTCGACGCCGTCGAGCAGGTGACGAGCCCCACGGCGAGCATCATCGTCGCCGGGATCCAGCCGCCGAGCAGCGTGTCCGGTTTCGGCGCCGTGCCCGGGGGCCTCGTGGATCGGCACGCCGCGCTTCTCAACGAGACGACCCGTGCGCTCTGCGCGACCCGGCCGACCACGCACGTCATGCCGGCGCCCGCGATGCCGGACGCCACCGACGCTCTCTCCCGCGACGCGGGGCGGTACCAGGCCTGGGGCTCCGCGCTCGCCGAGGTCGCGGCACCGCTCGTCGACTCGGCGCTGGCCGACGGTCGGAGCGCCCGCGCCTCCCGACACGCGCCGCAGAGCGACGAGCGGCGGGTGGAGGCCATCCGCGCGCTGGGTCTGCTCGACAGCCCGGCCGAGAAGAGGTTCGACGACATCGTCGACCGGGCGAGGATCCTCCTCGGCACGCAGGGCGCGTCGTTCTCTCTGATCACCGACGATCGGCACTGGAACAAGGCCGTCTCGGGATCGTCGCGGATCGAGCTGCCCCTGGCCGACTCGTTCTGCGCCCACACGATCCGCAGCGGCAGGCCCCTGGTCGTGCCGGACGCCTGGCGCGACGACCGCTTCGTCTCGCATCCGGCGATCCGCTTCTACGCCGGGCACCCCATCGAGACGGACGACGGGGTGCGCATCGGCGCCCTCTGCGTCGTCGACGCCGAGCCCCGGGGCTCCGAGGGCGTCGATCTGGTGCTGCTGCGCGAGCTGGCCCTCGCCGTGCAGCGCGAGCTGAGGATCCGTCCGGGTGACGACTCCGACGCGTCGGACGCGGCCGGCCGACTCGCGGCCCGCTAGCGCCTCAGCGTCCCTGGCGCTTCTTGAAGGGCTTGGGCTGGCCCTTGACCGCCGGGGTGCGACCCTTGCCCTTGCTCGCCTTGGCCTTGCCGCCCGCCGGGGGTGCAGGAGGCGCGGGTGGCGTCGACGGGCTCGCCAGCTCGGCCTCGGCCACCTCGATCGCCGCCCGCCCGGCCTTGGTCAGGCGGTAGGGCGACGCGTCGCGATCGAACAGCCGCTGCCCGAACTCGAGCTCGAGCGCCTCGATCGACGATTCGAGCTTCTGACGCGAGATGCCGAGCTTGTCGGCGGCCACGGGGAAGTGCAGGACCTCGGCCGCGACGAGGAAGTGCCTCAGATGACTCGTCTTCACGCGGTGGCGACCGACCCGTTCGCCGACGGCGCGGCGCCGTCGGCACGCACGCCCAGGCCGTCGAGCGCCTTCTGGAAGATGGTCAGCCCGCTCATCCCCGGGAGGTTCGAGATGTTCTGGTCGAGCTTCGCGGCGGCCTTGCGACCGTCGACGCCGCTCATCAGCTGACCGAAGACGAACCTCACGTCGTCGAGCTCCATGATGGACGACCCGACCGGGGCCCACACCTTCGAGAGCAGGAAGCGCGTGAGCTTCTGCGCCTTCTTGCTCTTCATCAGGCGTTCTCGGGCCTGAGACACGTAGAAGGCCACGTGCCGCGCCTCCTGCTTGGCGATGCGTCGCAGCAGCTCGGCGAGCACCGGGTCCTGCTCGAGCTCGGCCATGCGCTTGTAGGCGGCGACGGCGGAGTACTCGTTGGCAGCGCCCCACGACATGTGGACGGCCACGAAGTCGGAGCCGACGAACTTGCCGAGCAGACCCTGCTTGACGGGGTCGAGGCGGTCGCGCCAGCCGAGCTTGAGGCGGTTCGCCCGCAGCTGGTCGTAGTCGACCTTGATGTCGTGCACCTCGAGGATGGCGGCGAGGGCCTCGCCGTGCCAGAACTCCTCGCGGTTCCACATCGTCATGAAGGTCGACACGTCGTCCTCTTTGTGCGAGGGCGTCGTCAGCAGGTCCCGGGTGTAGCAGACCGTGTGGTACTCGACGTCGGCCATGTACCGCAGGGTGCGCAGCGAATCGGCCGACAGGGGGTTCTTCTTGAAGTGGTCGAGGTCGAGGTCGTCCCACGTGATCCGCTCGCTGGTCGCGGCGAACTTGTCGATGTCGAATGCCATGCCGTGTTCAGGAGGCGCGGGCGTCAGGCCCTGCCTCCGTCTCCTTTCGCTGTGATGCCGCCACGAGTCCAGTCGCGGATGCTCCATCTTCTTCGGAGCGCTTCGCGTGCGAGATTGGCGTCGGGGTTCACGGCTGACGGGTTGCCGAGGAGCTCGAGCCAGACGAGGTCGGCGTGGGAGTCACCGTATCCGTACGAACCTGCGAGATCGACCCCCCGTTCGGTCGCGTACTGCGTGAGCCAGGCGGCTCGCGCCTCGTCGACGAGCGGGGGCTGCGCGAGGTACCCGGTGTACACGCCGTCACGCGAGTGCATGGTGCTCGCGACGACCTCGTCGAAGAGCGACGCGAGCGGGGCGGCGAGCGTGCCGATCGACCCGGTCACCAGCACGGTGCGGTGACCGGCGGCCCGGTGCTCGGCGATCCGCGCGAGGGCGTCGGGCAGGGTGTGCCGTCGCACCGTCTCCGCGTAGCCGCTCGACGAGACGACGTTCTGCAGCCGCGAGACGGGCATGCCGCTGTAGCGCCGCAGGAACGATCGGATGAACTCGCCGCGGTCACGGGCGTCGGCCCGCAGATAGGCCGGCAGGCCGGTCAGCAGACTCGCGACCTCGCCGGGCCACGCCGCCTTGCGGAACCCGTTCGAGCGGACCCACAGGTACTGCTCGACGATGTTCGAGTCGAGCACGGTCCCCTCGAGGTCGAAGACGGCGACGACGTCGTCGCGCCGGGGCAGCGCCTTGGTGTCGGCGACCGCGCCGGCGGCCGCCGGGCGCACCGAGAACGCGCGCGTCATCGCCGTGATCGACGGGAAGTGGACGGTCTGGAAGTAGTCCTCCCAGTCGATGTCGGTCACGTCGAAGCCGATGCCGGCCGGCGATCCCGCCGGCAGGCCGGCGTGGAGGGCGCGGGTGCGACGGTCGTCGAAGATGATCTCGGACTGCACGTAGTGCCGGTAGAGGTCGGTCAGGCTCTGCAGCGACTCGAGATCGCCGCGGCGGGTCTGCACGGCCGTCAGCGCGCTGCGGGTGCGCGCGTTCGACGGCAGGCGCGTGAGCACCCTCTCGCGCAGGTCGTTCGTGCGCTGCTTCATGCGGATGGCGCCCTCGACCTTGCGCACCCCCGGGAAGTTCCAGGTCGGCACCGGGATCGACGTGTGCTCGTCGCGCGGCAGGGGGTTCGCGGTGAAGAACGTGTTGAGGTTCTCGAACATCCGCAGGATCGGGAACGGGTTGCTGTTGCCCGACGCCACATGGAAGTACTGCGCGTCGCCGGCGGGCTCCGAGCCGGACCCGGCGGACTCCGAGGAGGCGCGGGTCGGGTTCGCCGCGACCGCCAGGATGACGTTCACCACGAAGTCGACCGGCACGACGTCGAGCACGCTGTCGGGAACCCCGGGGAACTCGGGCAGCAGACCCCTGGCGTACGACATGATCAGCGGGTCGGCGACCTTGAAGCCGTCGATCCACCCCGGGAAGGGATGGCGCAGGGCGCTCTCGACGATGGCCGGGCGCACGACCGAGAGGCGGTGGCCCTTCGCAGCCCAGAGCTCCTCGGCGGCGCGCTCGGCGAAGGCCTTCGTCAGCGTGTAGACGTCCGTCCAGCCGAGGGTCTCGGCTCGGGTGCGCCCGTAGTCGACGAGACGGGCGGCGACCCAGGCGACCCGCGCCTCCTCGGCTGCGGTCGAGACGGCCTGCGGGCCGGTCTTGCCGTGACCCGTCCGACCCTCGGCCAGGAACCGGCGGAGGGTCTCGGGCTGACGCGACGCGGCCTCGACCCGCGCGCGGGCGTCGCGCGCCGCGGCGTACTCGGCACGCCAGTCGACCTCGTGCGTGAGCGCCGACTCGGGGAACACGCCCTTGCGGATGCCGCCGACGTAGGCCGTCGAGACGTGCACGACGTGCGGGTCGCCGCCGGCCCGGCCGAGGGCCTCGTACAGACCGACGGCGCCGCCGACGTTGGTGTCGAACGCCTGGTCGATCGGCGGATCGAACGACACCGTCGAGGCGCTGTGGATGACCACGTCGAGGTCGGCGGGCAGATCGGGCAGCGATCCGAGCCCGCTCTCGACGACCCGGAGGCGCTCGGTCAGCGCTCGCTCGACCTCGGCCGGTCCGACGCGGTCGCGCCACGTGGCGAACACCGGCTTCTTGAGCAGGTGCCGCAGGCGACCGAGGGCCGGGGTGCCCGCCTTGGGGCGGATGAGCAGCGTCACGGTCGTGTCGGGGTGCGTCGACAGGAGACGCTCGAGGATGGCCTGTCCGACGAAGCCCGTGCCGCCCGTGAGCAGCACGTGCGACGAACCGAGGCTCGTCTCGGTCGAGCCGGGAGCGGACGAGGGCAGGGCGGTGGTCATGCGGTGAGCTTTCGTGTGACGGCGGAACCGATCGAGGGGTCGAGCCCCGGGAGCCCGGCGACGCGGTCGCCGACGGCGTCGGCCCGCACGTGACCCGCGGCCCCGCCGTAGACGATCGTGTCGAAGAACGTGCGCTCGGCGTCGGCGCGCTCGACGGCGCCGATCGGCCAGACGGCGGTGGCGAGGGAGGCGCGGGTCTGCTTGACCGCGCGGGGCGAGTCGTCGAGGCGCCAGCGCGACTCGATGTCGAAGAAGCGCTCGTGACGCGACTTGACGGTCCGGATGCGGGCGACGACGGCCGACAGGGCCGGGTCGGCGGCGCGCTCGACGAGGACGTCGTAGGCGTCGCCCAGGACCCACTCGTCGACGAGACCCGTGGTCATGTGCACCGCGACGATCGGAACGCCCTTGCCCATGGCCTCGATCGCCCGGGTGATCGGGCCCCGGCGCTCGACGGCGTCGGAGGCGCTGTGCCGCCGGGGGCCCTCGTCGACCTCCTTCAGGCGGGGGAGCCCGTGCGCCTGGAGCACGGCGTCGATCGCGTCGGCGATCCAGAACTTCTCGAAGGCCCACGTGACGAGGAACGCCGTCACCCGGGCGTCCTTGTGCGTCGCGGTCACGAGCAGGTTGCGCAGGTGCTCCATCGTGGCGCTCTCGAGGCGGCCGAGATGACGCAGGAGGCGCAGTGAGTCGTCGTCGAGGGGCGTCGTCGCGAAGGAGTCGAGCTGCAGCTCGTCGCGGAACGCGCCCTGCGCCGTGAGGGTGAACTCGCGGATGTCGAAGTCGGTGGAGTCGTAGGGGTCACTGCGGGTGCTCAAGACCTGCGATCCTCTCGTGACGCTCTCGTGTGGTGGTTCGGGCACGATGCACGCTGCGAGCCCTACAGACCGTATCGTAAGCGGCATGGCAACAGCGCTCGTCACCGGGGGCACGTCCGGCATCGGAGCCGAATTCGCCCGCCAACTCGCCTCGCGCGGCTGGGACATCGTCCTGGTCGCTCGAGACCTCTCGCGACTCGACTCCTCGGCGGCCGAGCTGCGCGCGCTCGGACGGCGCGTCGAGGTCCTCCAGGCCGACCTCGGCGACCGCGCCGACGTCGACCGCGTCGCGGCCCGCCTCGAGGACGCCTCGGCGCCCATCGACCTCCTCGTCAACAACGCCGGCTTCGGCGTGCACACCCCGTTGTCCTCGACCGACGTCGCCGCGCACGACGCGGCGTTCGAGGTCATGTGCCGCGCCGTGCTGGTGCTCTCGGGCGCCGGGGCACGGGCCATGCGCCTCCGGGGCCGTGGTCGCATCGTGATCGTGTCGAGCACCGCGGGCTTCATGACCATGGGCGGCTACAGCGCGATCAAGGCGTGGGCCACGTCGTTCGGCGAGAGCCTGTCGGTCGAGCTGAAGGGCACGGGCGTGGGCGTGACGACCCTGCTGCCCGGCTGGGTGCGGACGGAGTTCCATCAGCGCGCCGGCATCCGGTCGTCGTCGATACCCAACGCGTTGTGGCTCAGCGCCGAACACCTCGTGACCGCGTGTCTGCGCGACGTCGACGAAGGCAAGGTGGTCTCCATGCCCACGGTTCGGTACCGGGTGCTGTTCTGGTTGGTGAGGCACGCTCCGCGGAGCGCCGTCCGCGCCGCCTCGGGACGCATCTCGTCGAGTCGGCGGAAGCCCGTCGAGCAGTGACTCCCCGAGACAAGCGGGAGCACCCCCGCCTCGACGCCGTCGCCCAGCGTGCCGGCGACGTCGCCACCGACGCCCGCGACCGGTTCAGCTCGCGCCGGCACGCCATGGCGCGCTACGTCGCCCAGCGCATGGTGCTCAAGCCCACCATCTGGTCGATCACCGATGTCACCGTCATCGACCGCGACCGCCTCGACGGTCTCTCCGGCGGGTTCGTGGTCGTCGCGAACCACTCGAGCCACCTCGACGCCCCGCTCATCCTGGGGGCCCTCCCTCGGCGACTCGCCCGCTACCTGGCGACGGGCGCGGCGGCCGACTACTTCTTCGACGTGCCGTGGCGCCGCCAGCTGACGGAGCTGTTCTTCAACGCGTTCCCGGTGCAGCGGGGCTCGGGGGCGCCGGCCTCCGCGGCCGACGCGACCCGCGCCTCCTCGGAGGGGGCCTCGGCCGGCTCGACGCCGCAGAGCTCGGCCCGACGCCGCGCCGCCGCCCGTGCCGCGGCGAGGGGACGCGCCGGGCACCCGACGGTCAGCGCCAAGTCGCTGCTGCAGCGCGGCTACCCCGTGCTCGTGTTCCCCGAGGGGACCCGCTCGAAGGACGGCGCGGTGGGGCACTTCAAGCCCGGCGCCGCCGCCCTCGCCTCGGCCTGCGGCGTGCCCGTCGTGCCCCTCGCGCTGATCGGCGCGAACATCGCCCACCCCCGCGGCTCGAACTGGCCGAGACCCGGCCGGCTGCCGGTCGGGGTCGCGTTCGGCGACCCCATGCTGCCGCTCGAGGGCGAGAGCAGCGCGGCCTTCTCGACGCGCGTCCGCGCCGAGGTCATGCGTCTCCGCGACGCCAACACGGCCCGTATCCTGGGGCCTGACAACCCGTCCGAAGGAGCACATCGGTGACCGACGTCCAGCAGCAGAAGAGCGACACCGTCGCAGCCGTGAAGCACATGAAGTGGTGGGGCTGGGGCGTCGAGGGCGTCGCCTTCCACCACCACGACAAGCCCGCTTTCGCGCCGTTCGTCAAGAAGATCGTCGGCGTCGAGCTGTCGGAGGGGCACGACACCGGTCTCGACTTCGCGGACCTCGTCGTCCCGGCCTCGATCGCCGCCCCCGAGGTCGTCGAGTCGCTCGAGCAGATCGTCGGACCCGGGGCCGTCGCCACCGACGACCACGACCGCGTCGTCCACACCTACGGCAAGAGCATCCGCGATCTCATCCGCATCCGCGCCGGGATCCTCGAGCGCGTGCCCGACGTCGTGGTCTACCCGGCCGACGAGGCCGAGGTGCAGAGCATCGTCGACCTCGCCGTCGCGTCCGATCTCGTGCTGATCCCCTTCGGCGGCGGCAGCAACATCGTCGGCAGCCTCGAGCCGATCACCACCGAGACCCGCACCGTCATCTCGCTCGACATGGGTCGTCTCGACCGGGTGCTCGACATCGACGAAGACAGCGGTCTCGCCCGCATCCAGGCCGGCGGCCAGGGCCCCGACCTCGAGGCGCAGCTCAACGCCCGCGGCTGGACCCTCGGGCACTTCCCCGACAGCTTCACCCACTCGACCATGGGCGGCTGGGTCGCCACCCGCTCGTCGGGCATGCAGAGCGACAAGTACGGCGACATCGCCGACATCACCAAGGGGCTGCGCGTCGTGCGCCCCGGCGGGGTGCTCGCGATCCGCGCCGTGCCGAGCGCCTCGACGGGGCCGTCGCTCCGCGAGATGATCATCGGCTCGGAGGGGCGCCTCGGCGTCATCACCGAGGTGACCGCCCAGGTGCACCGCCTGCCCGAGAAGCGCGAGATCCTGGCCTACCTCTTCCCGTCGTGGCACGACGGCCTCGCCGCCATGCAGGCGATCGCCGAGAGCGACGCGCACCCCTCGGTGACCCGCGTCAGCGACGCGCACGAGACCGCCTTCTCGTTCGCGACCTCGAAGCCCGGCAAGGGCATCTCGCAGAAGATCACCGATCTGCTGCCTACCCTGCTCAAGGCGAAGGGCTGGGACATCGACGCGATGTGCCTGTCGTTCATCGGCTACGAGGGCAGCCCCGAGCACGTCGCACGCACGCAGAAGACGGTCGCGAAGATCGTCAAGGCGAACCGCGGCATGAGCGTCGGCACCGGCCCGGGCAAGCTCTACGACCAGAAGAAGTTCGACACGCCCTACCTCCGCGACTTCTTCATGGACCACGGAGGCGCGGCGGACGTCAGCGAGACCGCCGCCCCCTGGTCGAAGCTGCGCGACGTCTCGTCCCGCGTGTACGCCGCCGCCAACCAGGCCTTCGACCAGATCGGCAAGCAGGGCTGGATCATGGGCCACCTGTCGCACTCGTACCACTCGGGGGCGTGCCTGTACTTCACGTTCGCCTTCGAGCACGGCTCCGACGCCGAGGCCGAGTACGACGTCGTCAAGCACGCCATCCAGCAGGCGTTCATCGACACCGGCGCGACCGTCAGCCACCACCACGGCGTCGGCCTGGAGCACCAGCCGTGGATGTCCCAGGACGTCTCGCCCGAGGGCGTCGCCGTCATGCAGGGGCTCTTCGACTCCGCCGACCCGGGGCGGGTGTTCAACCCCGGCAAGGTGACCGGCGCGTAGCGCCCGCCCGCGCACACCCGCGCCCGCGCCCTCGACGCCAGGGCGATCCGCCACCGATTCAACACGCCGCCACCGGATCCGCTGGCGGCGTGTTGATTCCGTGGCGGATTGCGTGCCGGTTCTCCCTCCCCAGACAGCGACGCCGTCTGCCTGTCCACAGCGGAGCCGAGGAGGTGCGGATCGCGCATCGACGTCGGACACGGTGGATGTCATGGTCGGCCGGATCTTCTCCTCCATCATCTTCGCGGCGGCGCTCGGCAGCAGGAGCCGCGAGGCCGAGGCGCTGAGGCGCGATGCTCGGCGCGGACTGGCTCAGAGGGTCTGCCAAGGGGCCTTCGTCATGGCTGAGGATCGGGCTCGCTTCGATACGACCGAGCGTCATCTCATCACCCTGTGAGCGCTCCTGGCTGGACTCTCTCCGGGCACGATCGTCTCCCACGCGTCTGCCGTCGCCCTGCGGCGCGGCGCCTAGACGTCGTCACGACGCCACATCTTCGACAACCCGCCACGAGATCACGTGGCGGGTTGTCGAATCGGTGGCGTTTCGGCGGGGCGGCGGCACAGGGGGCCGACCTAGGATGAGGGTTCGATTCGAACGCACAGACACCGCTCACGGAAGAGACTCTCATGCCCGGAATCCACGCCGACATCACGTCCGCCTTCGGCGACACGCCCCTCGTCAAGATCAACCGCCTCGCCGGCGAGGGCGGAGCCGAGATCCTCGCCAAGCTCGAGTTCTACAACCCCGGCGCCAGCGTCAAGGACCGCCTCGGCGTCGCCATCGTCGACGCGGCCGAGAAGTCGGGCGCGCTGAAGCCCGGCGGCACGATCGTCGAGGGATCGAGCGGCAACACCGGCATCTCGCTCGCCCTCGTCGGCGCGGCTCGCGGCTACAAGGTCATCGTCACCATGCCCGAGACGATGAGCGTCGAACGCCGCACGGTCATGAAGGCCTACGGCGCGGAGATCGTGCTGACCCCCGGGCCCGAGGGCATGCGGGGAGCCGTCGAGCGCGCGAAGCAGATCGTCGACGAGACCGAGAACGCGATCTGGGCCCAGCAGTTCGAGACCGAGGCGAACGCCGAGATCCACCGCACCACGACGGCGCCCGAGATCCTCCGCGACACCGACGGCCGCATCGACTTCTTCGTCGCCGGCGTCGGCACCGGCGGCACCATCACGGGTGTCGGCCGCGTGCTGCACGAGCAGGTGCCCGGCGTGCAGGTCGTCGCCGTCGAGCCCGCCGACTCGCCGCTGCTCAGCGAGGGCAAGGCCGGCCCGCACAAGATCCAGGGCATCGGCGCGAACTTCGTGCCCGAGGTGCTCGACCGCTCGCAGATCGACGAGGTGTTCCCGGTGCAGCTCGACGACGCTCTGCGCGTCGCCCGCGACCTGGCGACGCACGAGGGGATCCTCTCGGGCATCTCGTCGGGCGCGATCATGCACGCCGCCCTCGAGATCGCCAAGCGCCCCGAGAACGCCGGCAAGCGCATCGTCGCGATCGTCTGCGACACGGGCGAGCGCTACCTGTCGACGGTGCTCTTCCAGGACCTCGCAGGCGCCTAGCATGCGCCTGGTCGCCCGCCTGCGGGAGGACCTCGAGACCGTCCGCCGGCGCGACCCCGCGGCCAGGGGGCGCCTCGAGACCGCCCTCGTCTACTCGGGGCTGCACGCGGTGTGGGCGCACCGCGTGACCTCGCGGCTGTGGCGTGCGGAGGGTGCGCCGCACCTCCTCGGCGCCCGCACCCTCGCCCGGGTCGTGTCGCAGCTGACCCGCACGCTGACCGGGGTCGAGATCCACCCGGGGGCGAGACTCGGCCGCCGCCTGTTCATCGATCACGGCATGGGCGTCGTGATCGGAGAGACCGCGGTGGTCGGTGACGACTGCACGCTGTTCCACGGCGTGACCCTCGGGGGCAAGGGCCGAGGAGGCGCGCTCGGCCGTCGTCACCCCACCCTCGCCGACGGCGTGATGATCGGCGCCGGGGCCGCCGTGCTCGGCGGCGTCACGGTGGGTGCGGGCAGCATCGTCGGCGCCAACGCCGTCGTCACGAGGGACGTGCCGCCCGGCTCGATCGCGGTCGGGGTGCCCGCCGTGGCGCGTCCCCGGGACTAGGCCGGCCGGCCCCGCTCGGGTGCGGCGCCGACGCCCGCCGGCCCGCACGGACGGGCGCTGACGGTCGGGCGAAGCGCCGAGGCTCGGCGGCCCGCAGGGGCGGGCGCCGACGCTCGACCCGAACCCCGGCGGAGCGTCAGTGGCGGGGCTCCCAGCGGAAGAACCGCACCGCGCCCGCGACGGCCACGGCCGCCCAGAGCAGCGTCGGGGCGAGCAGCACGGGCAGCAGCCCGAGGTCGCCGCCGTTCCAGGCGAGGACGATGAGCTCCATCAGGCCACCGCCCGGCAGGATCCGCTTGAGCCAGAGCAGATCGTCGGCGCCGGTGATCGTCCACCAGATGGCGACGCCGAGGGTGATGAGGTAGATCGGCATCGTCGTGTACTGGGCGTGCTCGGGCGACGTGCTGAATCCGGCCGTGGCGAGGGCGAACGCGGCGAACATCACCTCGGCGACGAGCACGGCGACGATGAGCAGACCGGGGTTCACGGGCGGCTCCTCGATCGCCAGCACCCCGAGCACGATGACGAGCTGCGCGAGGCTGACGGCGACGACCGGCAGCACGAGCCCGCCGATGATGCCCGCGTCCGAGACGGAGCCGCTGCGCAGTCGCTTGAGGTGGAGCGACTGCCGCCGGGCGGCGAGGGTCGTCGTCGCCGTGACGTAGACGCCGAGTCCGAGCATGCCGATGATCTGCACGCCGGCCAGCATGCCCCCCGTGCCGTAGCTGCCGACGGCGAAGGTCAGCGCTCCGAATGCGAGCGGCAGGAGCAGGGCGCAGAGCGCGACGGTGCGATTGCGGACGAGCATCCGCAGCTCGGCGACGGCGATGGCGAGCGGGCCCGAGCGACGCACCGGCGTGGCCGGGGACTCGGACGGACGAGGGGCGGTGGCGGTGGTCATGAGTGGTCCTTTCGAGAGGGTCGGTCGGATCGGGGGCCTAGGAGGCGCGGCTCAGCTCGCGGAACACCTCGTCGAGTCCCGACTGGTGCACCGTCAGCCGCTCCAGAGGCCGATCGGCCTCGGCCGCCCAGGTCAGCAGCCGGGTGAGATCGCGCTGCGGGGCGTCGGTCTCGACGACGACGAGGTCGTTCTCGGTGCGGGCGACCCGCAGGGGGAGCTCGTCGAGCGGTCCGGGGGCGACGAAGCGGATGCTGGTCGTGCTGCCGGCGGTGAGATCGGCCACGGTGCCCTCGCGGCGGATCGTGCCCGCGTGCATCAGCCCGATCCGGTCGGCGTTGTCGGCGGCCTCCTCGAGATAGTGCGTGGTCAGCACGAAGGTGACCCCCGCCTCCCGCAGCTCGGTGACGACGTCCCAGAGGGCGTCGCGGGCCGCCGGGTCGAGCCCCGTGGTCGGCTCGTCGAGGAAGACCAGCTCGGGGGTGCCCCAGACGGCGGCCGCGAAGTCGACGCGACGGCGCTCGCCCCCCGAGAGCTGGGCGACGCGCGAACGCGCCTTGTGGTCGATGCCGACGAGACCGAGCACGCGGTCGACGTCGTCGTCGCGGCCCGAGATCGCGCCCGTGAGCAGCACGCTCTCGCGGACCGTGAGCTCGGGGGCCAGGCCGCTGTCCTGCAGCATCATGCCGAGGCGGCGTCGGGTGCGGGAGCGGTCGGTCGGGTCGCCTCCGAGCACCTCGACGGCGCCGCCGTCGGCCACCCGGTGGCCCTCGAGCACCTCGAGGGTGGTCGTCTTGCCGGCGCCGTTCGTGCCGAGCAGAGCGTAGAGCTCGCCGCGCCGCACCGTGAGGTCGACGCCGTCGACGGCCGTGAAGTCGCCGTACGTGCAGGTCAGACCGGTGGTCGAGATCACGACGTCCGACCCGTCACGGGGGTCGTGCGTCACGGCGGGCCGGGGCGTGGTGTCGGTGGAGTTCGTCATGACCTCGACGATGCCGGGGCGGGCGCGCGCCCGGTAGTGCCGCCGTGCCACCACCCGGGTGTGACATCCGTCACGTCGGGGCATGACATCGCGTGCTGACGGGCGTCGGGGGCTGTCGCTACCGTGGACCCATGCCCCGCCGCACCCCCGACCGCCTCCCCGCGCTGACGCGGATGCGGCGGTACGTCACCGGGTCGTTCGTGTCTCTCGTGGCGTTCCTGGCCGTCTTCTCCGTCGCGGCGCTGACGACCGAGGGGGCGCCGGTGCGGCTGGTCGTCGGAGTCATCGCGGTCTCGATCGCGGTGGCAGCGCACTCGGTCTTCTGGGAGCGCGGGGCCCCGTGGTGGCTCGCGGCCCTGTCGCTCACGTCGTCCGCCGCCCTCTGGTGGGCGGCCCACCTCGACGGGCAGAATCCGACGCTCCTGCTCTTCTTCGGCGTCTCGGTCGGTCTCGTGACGACGACCCCGCCCTTCACCTCGTGGCGGTGGCTCGTCGCCGCCATGGGTGTCGCGGTGGCGCCGCTGCTCGTCCCGGCAAGCGGCGGGCGACCCGTCGTCCTGCCGGTCTCGATCGCGGTCGTCGTCGTGACGATGGCGGCGATCTACCTCGTCTACCGGCTGAACCGGTACGGGTTCGACCTCTACCTCGAGATCGAGGCCGCACGCGAGACGACGGCCGAGCTGGCCGTCGTGCGAGAGCGATACCGCTTCTCGGTGGACCTGCACGACATCCAGGGTCAGGCCCTGCACGTCAGCCGACTGCAGCTGCAGCTCGCCGCCAAGACGCTCGACCGCGACCCGGACGAGGCGCGGCGCCACCTCCGCGAGGCCGAGCAGCTGATCGTGCAGACGATCGCCGAGACCCGCCGGCTCGCGTACGGCGAGCGGGCCCTGACGCTCGCCGGCGAGCTGGCGAACTCGACCGAGCTGATCCGCGCCGCGGGCATCGACCTCGTCGTCGACGGCTCTCCGCCGCAGGGTCACGCCGCCGACGACCTCTTCGGGCACGCCGTCCGCGAGGCGACGACGAACATGCTGCGCCACGCCCAGGCCGAGCACGCGACGATCCGGATCCGTCCGGACTCGGTGATGATCGAGAACGACGGCGCCGCCGAGGCCCCGCGCGTGCTCAGCGGACTCGCCCGCCTCGGGGAGCGCTTCGCCGCGATCGGGGGAGCGGTGACCACCAGTCACCACGACGGCGTGTTCCGACTCGAGGCTCGGGCGGAGGGCGCCGGGGCGACGGGGCCGGACTCGACGCCCCGCGCCTCCTCGGTCTCGCGATCGACGGCGCCGACGACCGGACGGCGCGCATGATCCGCGTGCTGCTGGCCGACGACGAGACGCTGCTGCGGCGGTCGATCGCCGCGCTGCTCGATCTCGGCGACGGCATCGAGGTCGTGGCGCAGGCGGGCGACGGTGCCGGGGCCGTGAGCCTCGCCGCCGAGCACGAGCCCGACGTCGTGCTGCTCGATCTCGAGATGCCCGGCATGGACGGCATCGACGCGGCGACGGCGATCCTCGCGAGCCGGCCCGGACAGGCCGTCGTGCTGCTGACCCGGCACGCCCGACCGGGGGTGCTGCGGCGCGCGCTGAGCGCGGGGGTGAGGGGCTTCGTGCCCAAGTCGATCGACCCCGACGAGCTCGAACGGGTCATCGTGCAGGTGCACGGGGGGCGCCGGTACATCGACGCCGACATCTCGGCCGCCGCGATGATGGACGACTGCCCGCTCACCGAGCGCGAACTCGACACGCTGCGACTGACGACCGAGGGGCTGTCGGTGCGCGAGATGAGCGCCCGACTGCATCTCGCCTCGGGCACCGTGCGGAACTACCTGTCGTCGGCCATGCAGAAGACGGGCGCCTCGTCGCGGCACGGGGCGGCACGGATCGCACGCGAGCGCAGCTGGCTGTGACGGGATGCGGTCCGGCGGACCCACCGCGCCACCGGGCCCGCCGCGCCAGTCGCACCGCGCCCGCCGGGCCGGGTCGGGCGCGTCAGGCGGAGGGGCCGCCGACGTCCGCGTGGCCGACGCGCTCGCCGGCGGTCGACATGTGGCGCCGCATGGCCTGCTCGGCGGCGGCGGGGTCGCGGGCGGCGATGGCCTCGAAGACGTCGAGGTGCTCGCGGTACGCCGCCTCGGCCTGGACACGGTCGCGGAGGCCGCGCTCGACCCAGAGCCGCAGCAGCGACCGCGTGCTCTGCAGCAGGTCGCGCAGGACGATGTTGTCGGCGCTGATGGCGATCTGCAGATGGAAGCGGATGTCGGCCTGGAGGAACGTGTCGATGTCGTCGCGGTGCTCGCGCATCGTGTCGACGAACCCGCGCAGCTTCTCGACGTCCGCGTCGTCGATGCGGGCCGCGGCGAGGGTCGCGGCCTGGATCTCGAGACCGCTGCGCACCTCGATGAGCTCGCGGGTGCGTGTGGCGTTCAGCATCATGCCCCAGCTCAGCGTGGTGGGCAGCAGCTCGGACGTGGTGTCGCGGAGGTACGTGCCCGAGCCGGGGCGGACGCTGACGATGCCGAGGATCTCGAGGGCGGCCAGAGCCTCGCGGACCGCCGACCGGCCGACGCCGATGCGTTCGGCGAGCTGCCGCTCGGGGGGGAGGCGCGACCCCGGTACGAGCTCGCCCGCCGTCAGCAGACCGATCAGCTGCTTCACGACCTCGGAGACCGCGGTGCCCTTCGGCACGAGCTCGAGGTCGAGCCGCAGCGAGGTCGGGTCGTCGTCGGGGTAGGCGGGCACGCGGCAAGCCTACCGACCGCTATGGCGAGATCCGATGCGACGCTTGGATTGGTCAACCGGTTGACAAGTCGGACCCGAGCACGGCACCATGGTCGAGCACGTGCAACGGGGCTCCTTCGAGAACCGGTGACGTCATCCAACAGAGTCGTTAGATATCGAAGGAGTCGATGTGGACACCCCAACCCGCTCGGCGGAGCCGCAGAGCGCCGTCGAGAAGTCCGCGATCCGCAAGGTCGCCATCCGTCTGGTGCCGTTCGTGGCGTTGATGTTCTTCATCAACTACCTCGACCGCACGGCCATCGGATTCGCCGCGCCGAACGGCATGGAGAGCGATCTGGCCCTGTCGGCCGCGCAGTTCGGCTTCGCCTCGGGCGTGTTCTTCATCGGATACATCCTGCTCGAGGTGCCCAGCAACCTGGCGCTGCACCGCTTCGGCGCCCGCCGCTGGCTCGCCCGCATCATGGTCTCGTGGGGCATCGTCTCGTTGCTGTTCACCTGGGTGCAGAACTTCGAGCAGCTCGTCGTGCTGCGGTTCCTGCTCGGTGTCATGGAGGCCGGGTTCTTCCCGGGCGCCATCCTGTTCCTCAGCCTGTGGGTGCCCGCGCGCCACCGCGGCAAGATCCTCGCGCTCTTCTACCTGGCGCAGCCCCTCACCTCGGTCATCGGCGCCCCGCTCGCCGGCTGGCTGATCAGCCACGACGGCTTCTTCTTCGGCCTCGAGGGCTGGCGCTTCATGTTCCTCGGCGTCTCGATCCCGGCCATCGTCATCGGCGTGATCGCCTGGTTCTACCTGAAGGACAAGCCCGCCGACGCGAAGTGGCTGACCCGCGACGAGCAGGTCTGGCTCACCGAGGCCCTCAAGAAGGAGTCCGCCGGCAAGACCGGTTCGACCGCCGGCGGCAAGCACCCCAGCATCCTCAAGGTGTTCGGCAACGGCCGCGTCTGGATGCTCGCGTTCATCTACTTCGGCTTCGTCTACGGCCTCTACGCCCTCGCGTTCTTCCTGCCGACGATCATCGGCGGGTTCCAGGAGCAGTACGGCACCGAGTTCAGCGTCACCGAGCGCGGGTTCATCACCGCCATCCCCTACGTGCCCGCCGCCATCGCCCTGTACTTCTGGTCGCGTGACGCCTCGCGTCGCGGCCTCCGCACCTGGCACATCGTCATCCCCGCGGTCGTCGGCGGTCTGAGCATCCCCGTCGCCCTGTTCACGGGATCGCCGCAGGCCACCATCGCGGTCATCGCGGTCACCGCCATGGCGATCTTCGCCGCGCTGCCGAACTTCTGGACCCTCCCCACGCAGTTCCTCACCGGGGCGGCCGCGGCGGCCGGCATCGCGCTGATCAACACGATCGGCAACCTGGCCGGATTCAGCGCCCCGTACATCACGGGCGCCGTGACCGACGCCACCGGGAACTACGAGGTGCCGATGTTCATCGTCGGGTTCTTCATGCTGCTCTCGGCCGTCCTCATGGTGATCCTGAGCAAGATGAGGAAGCCCGAGGGGGCCGCGACCCCCGACGAGGCCGCCGAGCTCGCCCGGACCTCGGGTCTCGACTGACCTCGAGGAGGCGCGGGTCGCGATCATCGCGCACCGCGCCTCCTCGGCACCGCCCGCCCCACACACCCAGTGATCTCCACCGTCGGGGATCCGCACCGCCAGGAGCCCAGATGACCCGCCTCTACAACGAACCGAGCGACTTCGCCGACGAGATGATCGACGGCTTCGTCGCCGCCAACCAGCGCTGGGTGCGCCGGGTGCACGGCGGTGTCGTGCGCGCGACGCGCAGCACGCCCGGGCGGGTCGCGCTCGTGGTCGGCGGCGGGTCGGGCCATTACCCGGCGTTCGGCGGCCTGGTCGGCCAGGGGCTCGCCCACGGCGCCGCGCTCGGCAACCTCTTCGCGTCGCCGTCATGGCAGCAGGTGCGCTCGGTGGCCCGGTCGGCCCACTCGGGCGGCGGCGTGCTGCTGAGCTACGGCAACTACGCGGGCGACGTGCTGAACTTCGACCAGGCGCAGGCGAAGCTCATCGCCGAGGGCATCGAGACCCGCACCGTCACGGTCACCGACGACATCTCGAGCGCGTCGCTCGCCGAGAAGCACCGTCGTCGCGGCATCGCGGGCGACCTCACCGTCTTCAAGAGCGCCGCCGCGGCCTCCGACGCCGGCTATCCGCTCGACGAGGTCGTCCGGGTGGCCGAGAAGGCGAACGAGCGCACCCGCAGCTTCGGCGTCGCGTTCTCGGGCTGCTCGCTGCCCGGGGCCGACGAGCCCCTCTTCACCGTCCCCGAGGGCCGCATGGCCGTCGGCATGGGCATCCACGGCGAGCCCGGCATCGGCGAGGCCGACGTGCCGACGGCGAACGAGCTGGCCGAGCTCTTCGTCACCTCCCTGCTGGCGGAGCTGCCCGAGGGCGTCGAGGAGTCGCGGGGCCAGCGGGTCGCGGTCCTCCTGAACGGCCTCGGCTCGGTCAAGTACGAGGAGCTCTTCGTGGTCTACGCCCGGGTCGACCAGCTGCTGCGCGACGCCGGCCTCGTCGTCGTCGAGCCCGAGGTCGGCGAGCTCGTCACCAGCTTCGACATGGCCGGCGCCTCGCTGACCCTGTTCTGGCTCGACGACGAGCTCGAGACGTTCTGGACCGCCCCCGTCGACGCCCCCGCCTACAAGAAGGGGTCGGTCGACGCGGCCGACCGCGTCGAGGTCGGCGAGCTCGAGGCCCTCGTAGCCGAGGCCATCCCGCCGGCGTCGGCCGAGTCGCAGAGCGCCGCTCGCGTCGTCCACGCCGCCCTCGTCGCCGTCAAGGCGACCATCGACGAGAACGCCGACGAGCTGGGGCGCATCGACGCCGTCGCGGGCGACGGCGATCACGGCATCGGCATGCAGCGCGGGGTCACCGCCGCGGTCGCCGCCGCCGATGCGGCCCTGGCCGGTGGAGCCGGCGCCGGGACCCTCCTCGACCTGGCCGGCGACGCCTGGTCCGACCGGGCCGGCGGCACCTCCGGCGCCCTCTGGGGTTCGGCCCTCGCGAGCATCGGCGCCGCCCTGACCGACGACGCCGCGCCGACGCGGCACTCGGTGACCGCCGGGGTCGCGGCCGCGACCGACGCGATCCTCGAGTTCGGCGCCACGGTCGGCGACAAGACCATGGTCGACGTGCTCGTGCCGTTCTCCGCCGCCCTCGGCGCGGCCGTCGACGCCGGCGACGACCTGCCGACGGCCTGGGCCGGCGCCTCGGAGGTGGCCGTCCGCGCGGCCGCCGCCACCGCCGACCTGCTGCCGAAGATGGGCCGCGCCCGACCGCACGCCGAGAAGAGCCTCGGCACGCCCGACGCGGGGGCCACCTCGCTCGGTCTCATCACCCTGACCATCGCTCGGGTGCTCGCCGAGCAGACCCCCGGCCACCGCGCCTCCTGACCTCCCCCCGTCCCCGCTCTACGGAAAGGCACCACCATGGTTGACCAGCTGCGCATCGTCGTCGGATCGGACGACGCCGGATTCGACTACAAGGAGATCCTCAAGGCGGATCTCGCCGCGAACGACGGCGTCGCGAGCGTCGTCGACGTCGGGGTCGACGCCGACGGCCACACCGCGTACCCGCATGTCGCGGTCGACGCGGCGCGCATGGTCGCCGACGGGAAGGCCGACCGGGCGATCCTGATCTGCGGCACCGGTCTCGGCGTCGCGATCGCGGCGCATGGTCGCCGACGGGAAGGCCGACCGGGCGATCCTGATCTGCGGCACCGGTCTCGGCGTCGCGATCGCGGCGAACAAGGTGCCCGGCATCCGCGCCGTCACGGCGCACGACTCGTTCTCGGTCGAGCGCAGCGTGCTCTCGAACGACGCGCAGGTGCTCTGCATGGGGCAGCGCGTCATCGGCGTCGAGCTCATGCGCCGTCTCGCGAAGGAGTGGCTGACCTACCGCTTCGACACGACGAGCGCCTCCGCCGAGAAGGTGCAGAGCATCTGCGAGTACGACGGCTCGGCGCAGCCCGTCGGCCTCGACGGCGAGTCATGAGCCCCGCAGCCGACCGCGCCCCCCGGTTCACCATCGGGGTGAGCCTCAAGATGTACTTCACCCACGCGCAGACCATCGAGTGGTCGAGGGCCGTCGGCGAGCTCGCCGAACGGCACCCCGCGGTGCGGTCGGGTCTCGTCGAGCTGTTCGTCGTCCCGTCGTTCCCGGCCCTCGTGCCGGTTCGCGACGCCCTCGCCGGGGCTCCCGTGCGGCTGGGCGCTCAGGATCTCGCGTCGGCGGACTCCGGGGCGTTCACCGGCGAGGTCAGCGGCGTCGAGCTCGCCGAGATCGGCTGCACCCTGGCCGAGATCGGACACGCCGAGCGCCGACGCCTGTTCTTCGAGGACGACGCCGTCGTCGCCGCCAAGACCGCGGCCGCCCTCCGCAACGGCATCACGCCGCTGCTCTGCGTCGGCGAGATCGAGCAGGCCCCGCCCGCCGTCGCCGCCCTCGAGGTGACGTCGCAGATCGACTCCGCCCTCGCCGACGCGCAGGCCGCCGGTCTCACGGGCCCGCTGCTCGTGGCCTACGAGCCCGTCTGGGCCATCGGCGCCCCCGAGCCGGCCGCGAGCGAGCACATCGTCGCGGTCACCCGCGCCGTCGACGAGCACCTCGCCGCGCTGCCGTCGCACGCCGGCAGCCGGGTCATCTACGGCGGCAGCGCCGGGCCCGGTCTGCTGACCGACCTCGGGGGAGACGTCGCCGGGCTGTTCCTCGGACGCTTCGCGCACGACGTCGCCGCGGTCGAGACCATCCTCGACGAGGCGCTGGCCCTCGACGAGGCGGTGCCCGCGTGATCGGCCTCAGCACCTACGCCTACTTCTGGCGCGGCTCCGACCGCGTGCCGGAGCCGATGACGCTCGACGACATGATGCGCGACACCGCGGCCCAGGGTGTCCGCCTGTTCCAGATCTGCGACCACGCGCCGCTCGCGGACTACGACGACGACCGGCTGCGCGCGCTCCGCGCCCTCGCCGACGAGCTCGACCTGACGCTCGAGCTCGGCACCCGGGGCACGGACCCGGCCGTGCTGCGGACGTATCTGCGTCTCGCCGTCGCGCTCCGCGCCTCCCTCGTCCGCAGCATGTGGACGGCCGGCGACGACCGACCCGACGCGATCGAGACCGACCGGCGCCTCCGCGCGGTACTGCCGGAGTTCGAGGAGGCGCAGGTCACCCTCGCGCTCGAGACCTACGAGCAGGTGACCTCGACCGAGCTCGTGGCGGTCGTGCGCAGCATCGGCAGCGACCGGCTCGGCATCGTGCTCGACCCCGCGAACACCGTCGCGAACCTCGAGCACCCCGCCGATGTGACCGCCCGCTGCGCGCCCTACGTCAAGAACTGGCACGTCAAGGACTTCGCCTTCTCGCGGAAGGACGGCTGGGTCGGCTTCGCCCTCACCAGCACGCCCCTCGGCGACGGACGCCTCGACTACGACGGGATGCTCGCCCTCCTCGAGCCCGAGGCGCGCGGCATCAACCAGGTCGTCGAGCACTGGCTGCCCTGGCACGACGACCCCGAGACCACCACCCGCCTCGAGGCGGAGTGGACGACCCTGACCATCGAACACCTCAGGAAGAAGAACAGCAATGACTGACACCCTCAGCACGCAGACCGTGACCCAGGCCGCCGACCAGGGGACCCCCGACGTCACCGTCGCCGTCATCGGCGCCGGTGGGAAGATGGGCCAGCGCGTCTCGAACAACCTCGAGAAGAGCGGGTACACCGTCTTCTACAGCGAGGCGTCGCCCGCCGGACAGGAGCTCATCCGCGGTCTCGGACGCGAGGTGACCTCGACGGAGGACGCCATCGTCGACGCCGACGTCGTCATCCTCGCGGTGCCCGACGTCGTGCTCGGCAAGGTCTCCGAGAGCGTCGTCCCCGCCATGAAGTCGGGCTCGATCATCCTCACCCTCGACCCGGCCGCCGCCTACGCGGGCCTCCTCGAGCAGCGCGACGACATCCACTACGCCGTCGCGCACCCCTGCCACCCGTCGGTGTTCCTCGAGCGCCGCACCGACGAGGAGTACGCCGACACGTTCGGCGGCATCGCGGCCCCGCAGGAGGTCGTCGCCGCCCTCGAGGGCGAGCCGACCGACGTCGTGCGTCAGCTGGCCACCGACGTCATCACGACGATCTACGCCCCCGTCATCCAGGTGCACTGGGTCACCGTCAAGCAGCTGGCGATCCTCGAGCCCACCCTCGTCGAGACCATCGCGTGCATGATCGGCGAACTGCTGCAGGAGGCGCTCGACACGACGGTCAACCAGGCCGGCGTCCCCGCCGAGGCCGCCCGGGCCATGCTCTGGGGCCACACGGGCATCGCGCTCACCAACGCGCTGCGCGGCTCGAACCCGTTCTCGGACGCCTGCCACATCGCCATGGACTACGGCCGCGAGTCGATCGTCAAGGACGACTGGAAGAAGATCTTCGACGACGAGCAGCTGGACCACGTCATCGCGCGCATGCTGAAGATCGACGCCGTCAAGCGCTGATCGGGTGCGGCGGCGTCGGTCGCCGCCGCCGGGCCCTGCGAAGCGGACCGGGCACTGCGACGATGTCGCGGCGCCCGGTCCGCTTCGCGTTTCCCGGCGCGAGGCCCGGCTGGGCCCCTGTCCCTGCGCCTGCGCTCGGCTAGCCGGCGTCGGGCGCGCTGGGCGCGGCGCGGCGCTGGTCGACCCGGCGCGGCAGCGCGAACACGAGCGCGAAGGCGAGCACGGCGAACGCCGCGCTGACGCCCATGGCCGCGGCGGCGGCGTCGGTGAAGCCCGTCGCGCGACCGGCCGCCGTGGCGAGCTCGCGCCCGCCGGGCAGCGACCCGAACAGCACGCTGCCGATGATCGCGATCCCCACGGCCGAGCCGATGCGCTGGATGGCCGAGATGACGGCGCTGGCCGAGCCGGCGTCGCGGGGGTCGACGGTGGCGACGATGAACTGCACGTTCGGGGCGATGAAGAACCCGTTGCCGAGACCGGCGACGAGCAGCGGCACGAGCAGCAGCCAGTTGGTCAGGTCGGCGGCGTCGGTGACCATCAGCAGGATCCACATCGCGCCGAGTCCGACGGCGACCAGCGCGGTGCCGAGCACGAGCACGTTGCGGCCGAGCTTCTGGGCCATGCGGTTGCTCTGCGACGACGAGATGATGCTGCCCACGGCGAAGGGGATGGCGACGGCGCCCGACGCGAGGGCGCTGTTGCCGAGACCCGACTGCCAGAGGAGCGAGATCGTGAAGAAGATGCTGGTGAACGCGGCGAAGTAGACGAGGGCGAGCACGACGCCGCCGGTGAACGACGGGTGCGAGAACAGGGTCGGGGGCACGAGCGGGGTGCGGCCGCTGCGGGTGTAGCGCACCTCCCACAGGGCGAAGGCGGCGAGCAGCACGAGACCGGCGGCGATGGTCAGGTAGGTCCAGAAGGGCCAGCCCTCGTCCTGCCCCTGGATGAGCGGCACGAGCAGGGCGACGAAGGCGGCCGACACGAGCACGAGGCCGACGACGTCGAGGCCCTTGTCGGGGCGGGGCACGGACTCGTCGCGCTTCGGCAGCAGGATGGCCGCCGCGATCAGCGTGATGACGCCGAAGGGCAGGTTGACGAAGAAGACCAGGCGCCAGCCGTTCTCGTCGCCGAACGCCTGGATGATGAGACCGCCGATGATGGGGCCGAGCGCCGACGAGACGCCGATGACGGCGCCCATGATCGCGAACGCCTTGCCGCGGGCGCGCCCCGGGAACAGCAGCTGGATGAACGCGGTCACCGCGGGCACGAAGATGCCGCCGGCGAGACCCTGCACCACGCGGAACACCACGAGCTGCACGTCGCTGGTCGCGACGCCGCAGGCGAGGCTGGCGAGCGTGAAGAGCAGCACGCCCGTGAAGTAGACCCACTTGTGGCCGATGCGGTCGCCGATGCGGCCGGCGGGGATGAGGGTCAGTCCGAAGGCGAGGGCGTAGCCCGAGATGATCCACGACAGCGTCGCCTCCGACGCGTCGAGCGAGGTTCGGATGGTCGGCAGGGCGACGTTGACGATCGTCGTGTCGAGCAGGGCGATGAACATGCCGAGCAGCAGGGCGACGAGCGCCAGCCAGGACTGCCGGGGGATGGCGGGCGCCGGGGAGGCGGCCCGGACGGAGGCGTCGGTCATGAGGAGCCTTTCGTGCGGCGCGCGGCCGACGGGGGACGGAAGAGGGGAGGAGGCGCGGGAGGGCGAGCGGGGGAGTCGCGGCGAGAGCGCAGTGACCGGTCGGCCGGAGCTTGCGATCGTACCCGACCCCTGGAGCAAAGATTCAGACTCTGCATTTTCTTCCCGGCCGAGGCAGGAACCCCGGGCGACGGATGCGGGGAACGGCCACGAGGGCGGACCACGCGCAGCGACCACGGGGCGGCCCCGCGCCGCGATGCCACGACAGGATGGACCCATGGCACTCTCCTCACGCGCCCGCGCCGTCCGACGCTCGGCGTCGGCGACCGGACCGACGGGCGCGACGCACCCCGCGCCTCCCGACCCCTCCCGACGCACCGGCGCCTTCCGCTTCGGACTGATCGCGACGCTGGGCGGCGGTCTCGGCGTGGGCATCATCGTGTCGCTGATGGCCCTGTCGACGATCCTCGTCTACATCGGGCTGGCGTTCTTCCTGGCGCTGGCGTTCGAGCCCGTCGTGCGTCGCCTCGTCGACTGGGGCGCGCCCCGGTGGGTCGGAGTCGTCGCCGCCGTCGTGCTCGTGGTCGGCCTCGTCGCGGGCATCGTGTCTGCCGTCGTGCCGGCCCTCGTCGAGCAGCTCGGCTACGTGATCCGCGAGACGCCGGCGACGCTGCAGCACCTGTCGCGCGAGCCCTGGGTGCAGCAGACGGTCGAGACGCTCGGTCTCGATCTCGACGTCGACGACGCCGTGGGGGCCGTCTCGGCCTATCTGCTCGACCCCGACAAGCTGCTCGCCCTCGGCGGCGGGCTGCTCGCCGTCGGTCAGGGCATCACCACCGGCATCACCGCCGTGATCGTCGTCGCCATCCTCACCCTCTACTTCGCCGTCACGCTGCCGCAGATGCTCCGCTCGCTCAGTCGGGCGGTGCCGCGCAGCCACCGCGAGCGGGTCATGGACATCGCCGACGAGATCTTCCTCTCGGTCGGCCGCTACGTCGCGGGTCAGGTCGTGCTCGCGGCCGTCAACGCCGTGTTCGTGTTCATCGTGCTGTCGATCGCCGGCGGACCGGTGCCCGTGCTCTTCGCGACCCTGGCGTTCCTCGGCGCCCTGATCCCGGTGGTCGGCACCGTCGTCGCGTACGCGATCATCATCGCCGCCACGATCACCGTGTCGCCCGTGACGGCGGTCGTGGTCGGGATCGTGCTGCTCGTCTACGCGCAGATCGAGGCGTACGTGCTGACGCCCCGCGTGATGTCGAAGGCGGTGGCGGTGCCCGGGGCGCTCGTCATCGTCGCGGCGTTCGGCGGAGGAGCGCTCGGCGGCGTGCTCGGCGCGCTCGTGGCGATCCCGATCGCGACGGCCGGGGTGCTCGTCTTCGAGCGCGTCGTCGTGCCGAGGCAGCAGCGGGTCTGACCCCGACCGGGGTCGCGGACGGCCGAGGAGGCGCGGGTCGGCCGAGCCGCGCCTCCTCGGCTCCCCAGGGCGGCCCGTCGACCCGGCAGTCCGGCCTCAGGCGTCGGCGGGAACCCGCGCGACGGCCTTCTCGGCGATGCCCCGCATCGTCTCGCTGAGACGCGGGCCGGGGGAGCTCAGCAGCGCTCGGGCCTGCTGCGCGTCGAGACCGGCGAAGACGTCGCCGATGGTGACCCCGTGATCGGGGCGGGACACGACCGAGACGGGGTCGCCGGCCTGGACGGGCCCGGCCTTCACGATCGACAGGTACGCCCCCGGGCGCCCCTCGGCCTGGAACCGGCGGACCCAGCCGCTCTCGCCGAGACGGCGCGCGAAGGTGGCGCAGGGCGTGCGGGGCATCGTCACCTGCAGCACGAGGGTGTCGCCGACGGCCCAGCGCTCGCCGATGACGGCGCCGGTCACGTCGACGCCGGAGGTGCGGAGGTTCTCGCCGAAGAGCCCGGGCACGACCTCGTAGCCGAGGATCCCCGCGAAGTGCGCGGCGTCGTCGTCGGCGTAGGCGTAGACGGCCTTGTCGGGGCCGCCGTGGTGGGCGCGGCTCGCCTGGACGTCGCCGCGGACGCCGAGCCGCTTGACCTCGACCGGGCCGTCGACGGGTCGCTTGTCGATGGCGGTGACGCCGACCGAGCCCGAGTCGTCGAGCAGGGCGTGGACGCGGCAGACGGCGGTCAGCGAGGGCATCCCGCCATGGTGCCGCACGGGGCGGCCCGGCGACAAGCACGGCGTGACCGGCCGGCTCGGGCCGTCAGAGCAGCAGCAGGCCCCGGACCACGGCGGCGGCGCTGCCGACCGCGGCGAGCACGAGCACGAGGATGCGCCCCACCCGGGCCGAGACGTGACGGCTCAGGCGATGGCCGGCGACGGCCCCGATCAGGAGGGCGGCGAAGGCGCCGACCCAGACGCCCCAGGGTTCCGTCGGCACGCCCTTCGAGAGCACCGACGCGAGGTTGACCGAGAGGAGGAACACCTGGCCCGTGCCGACGAAGACGTCCCGCGACCAGCGCTCGCTCGTCGCGTGCACCGTCAGCGCGGGGCCGCCGACCCCGGCCGTGACGTTCATGAAGCCGCCGAGCGCTCCGGCCGCCACCGCGCCTCCCGGGCCGGGCAGCAGCCGCACGGTCGACGAGAACGCCATGACGAGCACCCCGACCAGGGCGAGCACCCCGACGGTGACGGTCAGGGGCCCGGTCGGGGCGGTTCGGACGACCCAGGCCCCGATCGGGACGGCGACGAGCGCCGGCGCGACGAGCAGCAGGGCACGCCGCCACCGCACGGTGCGCCACGTCTGGGCCAGCAGCACCGCGGCGAGGGCGGCGGCGAGCACGTTGCCGACGGTCACGCCGGCCTCGGGGCCCAGCACGATGACGAGCAGGGGTGCGGCCGTGAGGGCGAAGCCGATGCCCGAGATGCGCTGGGTCAGCGCCCCGAGCATGATCGCGGCGGCGGCCAGGCCGAGGGTCAACGGGGTCACCGTTCCACGCTAGCCCCCGGGGGAGCGCCGGTCGGTGCCGGTGCCGGTGCCGACGCCGGGGCGATGGGCGTCGCCTCGGCCACGGCGTCTTCGGGCGACCCCTCGCGATCCGACCGCACGAAGGCGATCCCCGCGAGGATCGCCGCCCCGCCGAGCCCCTGCAGGAGGGTGAGGGATTCGCCGAGCAGGATCCAGGCCCACAGCGCGGCGGCGGCGACCTCGAGCAGGCCGACGAACGACGCCAGTCGCGACCCCAGCATCGTCGTCGCGGTGATGCTCGCCGCGTACGAGATCGCGGTGGCGACGACGCCGACGGCGAGCATCGGGACCCACCAGGGGGTCGTGGCGCCGAAGAGCCCGACGGGGGCGGCCGACGCGGTGAAGGGCACCAGGCCGGTCGCTCCGACGAGCACGAGCACGACGACCCCGACCAGCAGCCCCGCGCAGGCGAGCGCCACGGGTGGCAGTCCGCGGGCCGGTCGGGCTGCGATGACGAAGTAGGCGGCGCAGCAGACCATCGCCACCGCCGCCGACGCGAGACCGACGGGGTCGAGGCGCCCGCCGCCGCCGGGCGACACGACCAGCACGAGTCCGCCCGCGGCGACCGCCGCGCCGACCAGGACGACCGCGGCCGGCCTGCGGCGGGTCACGACCCAGGCGACGGCGACGAGGAGGAGCGGCGCCATGTACTCGATCAGGATCGCCGTGCCGACGGGGATCCGCCGGACGGCCGCGAAGTAGAAGACCTGCGTGCCGACCACGCCGACGACGGCCATGCCGAGGATGCGCCACCGCGCCGTCCAGAGCGTGCCGAAGCGGCCCCGCAGGGCGAGGAGGGCGAACGGCGTCAGCACGAGTCCGCCGACGAGGGCGCGCACGGTGACCGCCGCGGCCGGACTCCAGCCGCCCTCGAGGAGCGGCTTGACGAGGGCGCCCGAGACGCCGAACGAGGTGGCGGCGACGAGGGCGACGAGCAGACCCCGCGTGGTCGAGTGATGCGACATGGGAGGCCTTCTGGTCAGGGGCTCGAGCGGCTGGTGATCCTGACGCTAGGGTGTCTCACGATAAGGAGTCAACTTGCATTTCGCCCCTGACACGACCGACGTCCTCGCCTTCGACGTCGTGCTGCTCAACACGTCCGCCTCGGCGTCGAGGTCGGGCGCCGACGAGCTCGCGACGGTCGAGCAGCTCGGCGCTCTGCTCGCCGGGAGCGGCTTCTCGGGGCGCATCGACCACGACGAGCGCGAGCTGCGCGAGGTGCACGAGGCGCGGACGGAGCTGCGACGACTGTGGTCGCTCGATCGCGAGACCATGGTCGGCGAGGTCAACGCCCTGCTCGGCGACGCCGATGCGACACCGCGCCTCGTGCGGCACGACGGCTTCGACTGGCACGTGCACGCGACGGCGGACGACGCCCCCCTCGCGGTGCGGATCAGGGTCGAGGCCGCCCTCGCCCTCGTCGACGTCATCCGCTCCGACGAGGTCGGGCGCCTCCGGGCGTGCGAGGCGCCCGACTGCGACGGCGTGCTGGTCGATCTGTCGCGCAACGGCTCGAAGCGGTTCTGCAGCGTGCGATGCGGCAACCGCATGAACATGGTGGCGTTCCGGGCACGCCGGCCGCCGGGCGGCGCCTAGCCGCGCCTCCTCGGCTCCTTCCGACCCGAGCGGACCCGGCCCGCCCCGCGGATCCGGATCTACTTCAGGGGGTCGTTGCCCCAGTTCATCAGCGACCAGCGCCAGTGCGTGTCGGTGACGTCGCCCTCGGGGCGCTGCTTCGAGTGGCGGGCCACGTAGCCGACGACCTTGCGCATGTGGGCGTGGTCGTCGTCCGTGTAGTCGCCCTGCTTCTTCTTCAGGATGCGGACGATGTGACGACCGCTCGCGTGACCCGTGGACTCGTGGCCGTCGGTCTTCTGGCCGACCTCCTTCGACTCGTCGGTGTCGAGCCAGCGCTCGAGCTCGGAGGCGGTCATGTTGACGGCGTCGCCGAACTCGTCGCGCGTCGCCTCGTCGTCGTGGTCGCTCATGCGCCCATCGTGCTCCCGCGGTGCGCCCGGTGCTCGGGCGGCCGCGAGGCGCGCCGGGGTCAGGCGCGGAGGTGCGGGGTCAGGCGCGGAGGGCCGGGGTCAGGCGCGGAGGTGCGCCGGCAGCGTCATGATCTCGGCGCCGGTCTCGGTGATCGCG
The DNA here is from genome assembly GCF_001424285.1 of Frigoribacterium sp. Leaf172. Taxonomy (NCBI): domain Bacteria; kingdom Bacillati; phylum Actinomycetota; class Actinomycetes; order Micrococcales; family Microbacteriaceae; genus Frigoribacterium; species Frigoribacterium sp. Leaf172. Next base: position 44,784 of record NZ_LMPB01000006.1, read on the forward strand.
ATCGTGTGCTCGGTGTGCGCGGTGCGGCTGCCGGTCGCGCTGCGGAGCGTCCAGCCGTCGGGGTCGGTGACGAGCCGGTCGGTGTCGGCCATGATCCAGGGCTCGAGGGCGAGCAGCAGACCCGGACGGAGCTTGTAGCCGCGGCCGGCGCGACCGGTGTTCGCCACGTGAGGGTCCTGATGCATGGTCGAGCCGATGCCGTGGCCGCCGAACTCGACGTTGATCGGATAGCCGTCGGCGCTCAGCACGTCGCCGATGGCCGCCGACAGGTCGCCCAGCCGCGCGCCCGGGCCGGCCGCGGCGATGCCCGCGGCGAGCGCACGCCGCGTCGAGTCGATCAGGGCGTCGCTCTCGGGCTGGGGCGAGTCGCCCACCACGAAGCTGACGGCCGCGTCGGCCGCGATGCCGTCGAGCACCACGGCCAGGTCGAGGGTCAGCAGGTCGCCGTCGGCCAGCGCGTAGTCGTGGGGGAGCCCGTGCAGCACCGCGTCGTTCACCGCGGTGCAGATGTAGTGGCCGAAGGGCCCGCGGCCGAACGACGGCGCGTAGTCGACGTAGCAGGAGGTCGCGCCCGCCTCGAGGATCATCTCGCGGGCCCAGGCGTCGATCTCGAGCAGGTTCGTGCCGACCCGGGCACGGCCCGAGAGCTCGTGCAGGATGTCGCCCACCAGTGCACCGGTGCGCCGGGCTCGCTGGAGTTCGACGGGGGTGAGGATCTCGATCACGCGGGTGCCTTCCGGGGTGGGTGCGGGGTGCGGCCGCCGATAACTATACCGCCGCGCCTCGATCCGGGCTACGATCGGCGCATGGTCCGACTGCCGCTGAGCCCCGTCGAGGTCGAGCGCGGTCGCCGCCTCGGCGCCGCGCTCCGCCGCGCTCGGGGCGCGCGGTCGATGAACGAGACCGCCGTCGCCGCCGGCGTCTCGCCCGAGACGCTCCGCAAGATCGAGACCGGGCGCATCGCCACCCCCTCGTTCGCGACCGTCGCGGCCGTCGCCGGCGTGGTGGGCCTCTCGCTCGACGTCGTCTGGGCCGAGGCCAGCACGGGCGACCGTCTCGACGAGCCGGCGCTGACCGCTTCGTGACCCGCGCCTCCTCGGCTCCTCGTCGCGGCCGATCGCACGCCGGGGGACGGGACGCGATCCGGGCCGGCTCGGTAGGTTGACGCATGACCGATCTCGCCGTCACCGTCCTGCCCGCCGCCGCCGACTCCGCCGCCCGAGGTGACGCCGGTCAGACCGACGCCTGGGGCGCCGCCCCCGCCCGGCGGGCCATCGCCGGGGCCGGGGCCCGGGAGGTCCCCCTCGGCGACGAGACGCGCATGATCGTCGTCGCCGGCGGCGTCGACCAGGGCGAGCTGCGCCGGGCGATCGACGAGCACCCGGGCGTCTCCGTCGTGCAGCTGCCGAGCGCCGGCGTCGACGCCTACCTCGAGACCATGCGGGGCGCACGGCGCGACGGGCTCGTGTTCACCAGCGCCAAGGGCGCCTACAGCGCACCGGTCGCCGAGCACGCGCTCGCCCTCACCCTCGCCACGCTGCGCTCGCTGCAGATCAGGGCGCGCGCCACCTCGTGGGAGCGCGCCCAGCGGGGGATCTCGCTGAACGGCGGCCACGTGCTGATCATCGGCGCCGGGGGCATCGGCACCGAGCTGCTCCGACTGCTGCAGCCGTTCGACGTCGAGGTGACGATGGTGGTGCGCACCGCCCGCGAGGTCGAGGGGGCCGCCCGCACCGTCACCACGGACCGACTCGACGAGGTGCTGCCCGCCGCCGACGTCGTCGTGGTCGCCGCGGCGCTGACCGAGGGCACCACGAGTCTCATCGGGGCCGACCGGCTCGCCGCCATGAAGGACACCGCCGTGCTCGTCAACATCGCGCGCGGCGGGCTCATCGACACCGACGCGCTCGTGTCGGCGCTCGCCGAGGGCCGCATCGGGGCCGCGGGCCTCGACGTCGTCGACCCCGAGCCCCTCCCCGACGGGCACCCGCTGTGGAGCGAGCCCCGGGCGCTCATCACCCCGCACCAGGCGAACACGGACGTCATGACCGAGCCGCTGTTCGAGGGCCGCGTGCAGGCCAACATCGAGGCCCTCGCGAGCGGGGGCGAACCCGTGGGCGTGGTCGACGTCGACGCGGGCTACTGATCCCCAGCCGCCTCGGCGTACGGTCGCCCGCATGAGTCGTCGCCCGCACTCCGCCCGCCCTGACGCCGCCCGCCCGGCCGCCGCCGGCTCCACCGCCGCAGCCCGCTTCGAAGGCCGGATCGCCGGGATCGGCACGGCGTCGGGCACCCGCGTCGTCATCGGCATGTGGGAGCGCTCGCCCCTCGGCCGCTTCACGGACGTCATGATCGAGGACGGCGCCGGCCACCGCCTCCTGCTGGCCCCGTCGACCGAGGTGGCCGACTACGTCTCGTCCACCTACACCTTCGACGAGGTGCGCGTCGTGCCCGTCGACACGCGACGGGTCGACGGCGGCATCGCGGTGACGGCGGGAGATCTCGCGGTCCGGCTGACCATCGGCGGCATCTCGCCGCTCGGCATGCTCATGCGCCTCGTGCCGACGCGTCTCGCCACCGAACCGCGGTGGCTCCGGCTGATCGACCCGGTCGCGCGGGTGCTCGTCCGCGGTGCGCGGACGGCGGGCTCGGCCGGCGGTGGCAAGCGCGAGTACTACGGCGTGACGCTGGTGCGCGACGTGACGGCCGCCGTGACCACGCGGGGCGGCGCCGATCTCGGGCCCCTCGCGCCCCTCAGCCCGCCGGTGCGCTTCGGCTTCGGCTCGGCTCCGGCGCGTCCGAGCCTCGTCGACGTGGTGACGACGATCCGCTGACCGCGCCTCCTCCGCGCCTCGTCGGCACCCGCCCGTGCCTCGCCGGCGATCGACCGCGAACCGGCGGCACGCGGCTTCGCCCCGAACGCGGCGTTGTCCGATCTCCGGCCATGAGATAGCTTCAGACTTCGACGCTCGACCCGGATCGCCTACCCCTCGGACCGGTCGACGCCCCTGACGCCCCCCGAAGCGTCGGGCAGGCTGCGTCCAGGACCCGAACCTGACAGGACATCACCCATGCGGTCTGCCCCGCCCGAGAGCCCCGACGACCCGTCCGCCGAGATCCCGCGGCGCTCGACCCCGCGCCACGCGGCCGACCGGCCCGTCGACGCCGCGACCGTCGCAGCCGCGCCCGTCGACGCCGCGACCGTCGCGGCCGCGCCCGTCGCAGCCGCACCCGCGGCGGATCCGCCGCCGCACGCCGAGCTGACCTGGAACCCCGAGGCGACCGGCGCGTTCGCCATGCCCTCCCTCGCGCCCCAGACCCTCGGCGCCTCCGTCCATCTGCCCCATCCCGAGGACGAGGCGGAGGCCGAGGAGGCGCGGGTCGTCGCCCGGGTCCGCACCGGCTCGATCGACCTCCCGCGTCGCGACGCCGATCGCGGGCCCCAGGCCGCCGGGGCGGACGCGGCCGTCGACGCTCCCGTCGCCGCGGCGGGCGTCCCCTCGGACGACGCCGGGACCGGAGGCGCGGAGGCGGCTCCCGACCAGTCGCGTCTGTTCGGCCGCGGTCTGCTCTACGTCGTCATCTGGTCGCTGCAGCTCGTCGTCGGCACCGTGGTCTCGCCCGTCCTCGCGCATCTGCTCGGCGTGACCGACTTCGGCGCCTTCTCGACGGCGCAGGCGATCTACCAGGTGCTCAGCGTGCTCGCGCTGCTCGGTCTCGACCAGGCCCTGGTGCTGCAGCACGCCGAGGACGGGAACGGCCGGAACGCCCGCGGTCTCGTGATGGTCGGCCTCGTGATCTCGTTCGCCGTCACGGCGGTCGCCGTCCTGACCGTCCCGCTCTGGGCCGAGGCGCTCGGCTTCGGCACCGAAGGCGATCTCGTGCTGGTCGTCATGCTCTGGGCGGCGCCGTCGGCGGCGGTCCAGGTCATGCTGGCGCTGCTGCTCGCGGAAGACCGGTTCCGGGCCTTCGCGACGACGAGCATCGTCTCGGCCGTCGGCGGGCAGGCCATCGGCCTCACGCTGCTGCTGACCCTCGGCGGCGGCGCTCTGACGTACGCCTGGGGCAGCGTGATCAGCCAGACGCTCGCCATGCTGATCGGCTTCGTCTTCACGCGGCCGCTGGTCAGCGGTCTCGTGAACGGCCGGGTGAGCCGCCGCGCCATCTCGTTCGGAGTGCCGCTCGCCCTCGCGAGCCTCGCCTACTTCGTCCTCAACGCCGGCGACCGGATCGTCATCCAGCGTCTGATGGGCCCCGACGCCGTGGGGCAGTACCAGGTGGCCTACGTGGTGGGCTCGTCGGTGATCCTGCTGCTGTCGTTCACGAACAGCGCCTGGGCGCCGCACTTCGCGAAGATGCGCGACGAGGCGGCGCGGTTCGCACTCGCCATGACCGCACGCGACGAGATCTACCGCCTGCTGAACCCCATCGTCATCGGGCTCACGCTGGCCTCGCCGATCGCGATGCCGATCCTCGTGCCCGAGGGGTTCGAGCCCGCCACCCTGACCATCGTCGTCTACGTCGTCGCCCTCACGGCGTACCCGGCGACGGCGGGCGGGGCCAGCGGTCGTCTGCTGACGATCGAACGGCGAGCGAAGACGCTCGGCGTCATCACCGGCATCGCGGCCGTCGCCAACATCGGGCTGAACCTCGTCCTCGTGCCGCCGTTCGGCATCCTCGGCGCGGCCATCGCCACGGTCATCGCCTACTCGGTGCTCGCCTCGCTGCAGCTCGTCGTGCTGCCCAGGCGGGTGCCCTGGCACGGGTCGTCGGGCGCTCTGCTGCTGACGATCCTCGCGAGCGTCGTCTTCGCCGGCGCGACCACGGCGCTGCCGCAGACCCTCGAATGGAACATCGCGCGTCTCGTGGTCGCTGTCGCCTGCCTGCCCTGGTTCCTCCGCCGTCTGTCGGCGGCCCGCCGCCCGCCCGAGTCGCTGCCCGTCGACGCCGCGACCACCCCGGACGCCCCCGAGACGTCCCGTCACGACCAGGAGACCTCTTGACCCCCCAGCGCCCTCCGGCCGCCGAGCCGGCACCCCGTCGGGTCGTCGTGGTCGACCTCGCCGAGCCGCTGCCCGACCTCGTGGCCGACGCCCGCTACGACTCGGCCATGGTGTTCGGCACCTGGCACGGTCTGCCGATCGGCGTGGCCGACGTCGTGCTCTCCGCCGACCCGGGGGAGACCCGCGAGGCGCTCGCCCCGCTGACTGACCTGCGCGACGAGGCCGCCCGCTACGAGGCCGCCCGGCCCCCGCGCCTGCCCGACGAGCGCCTGCCGTCCGTCACGGTCGTCGTGTCGACGATCGTCGGACGCCGGGAGGACCTCGAGCTGCTGCTCGACGGGCTCGCCGCCGTCGACTACCCCGACGTCGAGTTCCTCATCGTCGACAACCGCCCCGTCGTCCCGGCCGACGACGTCCTGCCCGGTCTCGTCGCCGGCCGCGCCCGGGTTCGGACGATCCACGAGCCCCGCAAGGGGATCTCGGCGGGTCGCAACGCGGGGGTCGCGGCCGCGCGCGGCGACATCGTGGTCTTCACCGACGACGATGTGCGCGTCGAGCCGAACTGGCTCCGCGAGCTCGCCCAGCGCTTCGTCGACGACCCGCGCGTCGACGTCGTGACCGGTCTGATCCTGCCCGCGGAGCTCGACACCCCGGCGCAGATCTGGTTCGAGCGCTACTACGGCGGATTCAGCGGCGAGCGCACCTGGCGTCCTCTCGTGCTCGACGCCGAACGGTGCTCGTCGCGGCTCGTCCGGGGCTCGCGCATCACCGTGTCCGAGGGCGGTGAGATCGTCCGGCGCTTCGCCGTCTACGGCGTCGGCGCGTACGGCGCGGGGGCGAACATGTCGTTCCGGCGGAGCGCGCTCGAGCGGATCGGAGGATTCGACCTGGCCCTCGGCACGGGCACCCCGGCGCGCGGCGGCGAGGACCTCGCGGCCTTCGTGGGCGTGCTCTGGACGGGCGGCCGCATCGCCTACGAGCCGGCCGCCGTCGTCCATCACCGTCACCGGGTGGGCACCGACGAGCTCCTGAAGCAGCTGCGGGGCAACGGTCTCGGCTTCACGGCCATGCTCACGTCGCTCGTGCTCGGCGACCCGCGGCACATCGCGGGACTCGCCTGGCAGCTGCCCCTCGCCGTCCGGTCGATGGCGGTGCAGAGCCTGTCGCGGATCTCCGGAGGCGCGGCGCGCGAGGTCGAGGCGCGTCCCGCCGGCCTCGAGGACGCCTACCCCCGGGCGCTCGTGCTGAACGAGCTGCGGCACTACCCGACCGGGCCGATCGCGTACCTGCGGAGCCGGCGGCTCGCGCGGCGGCTGGACGGCGGCGACGGACGCGGCGGAGGGGCCTCGCGGCGCTGACCCGCGCCTCCCCGGCTCCCGCCCGCCCGGCGGGGTCGCGCGGGGTCGCGCCTCGGACCTAGCCGTCGTAGCGGTAGATCGCGGCCCAGTCGATCTGAACGGCGCCCGCCGCCCCCTCGGGGGGCCGTTTCTTCGACGTCTCGATCTGCATGACCCAGTGCATGGTCGCCGTCGGGATGTCGCTGCGCGTCGTCCCGATCGTCACGCCGTCGATCGAGAACACGATCTCGTCGGGCTTCCACTCGATCGTGTACGTGTGCCACTCGCTGAAGGGAACGGCCGTGCGGCGCGCGAACGAGTTCTCGGCGGGGTCGCCCGGCGTGTGGTTGTAGGCCCGGACGTTCTTGTCGAGATGCCCCTCGGGGAAGTCGATCTCGCCGTCGTCCCAGTCGTTGTCGTCGCTCCAGAGCAGGAACGCGGCGCTGTAGCCGGGCACCGGGTCCGAACGGAGGCGCACGCTGTAGCGCCCGTACGTCGTCCCGCCCCACTTCCCGTCGACCAGAGGCACGACGGCGGACGAGGTGATGTCGTCGCCGAGGGCGGAGACCCCGAGCGAGAGCATGCCGTCCGCGACCGAGATCGCCGAGGCCCGGTACGTGCCGATGTCGGCGGTGTCGGTGAAGCCGTCGTAGGGCAGCCACGAGCTCGCGTACGGGCCGGGGAACGACCCCCGGTCGACGGGGGTGTCGAAGTCGTCGACGAAGGTCTGGGTCCAGCCGGGCAGATCGCCGACGGGGGCCGCCTCGCCGCTCGGCGAGGCCTGATCGGCCGCCGAGGGGGCGGACGACTCGCCGGAGGCCGGATCGACGGCGGGATCGACGGGATCGGCCGGCGCGGGGGTGGCGGTCGGGGCCGGCGGGTCGGTGGTCGTGTCGACGGGGGGCTGCGGGGCGACCGTGGTCGGGGCCGCGGTCGGCACCGGCGGCCGCCGCGCGGGATCGGGGCCGACGCTGAACGGGGTCATCGCGCCGGAGTCCTCGTCGAGCACCAGCAGGGGCACGCCGACGAGAGCGATGGCCGAGACGGCCACGACGGCGGTGACGGCCAGGCGCGTCCGGCGTCGTCGAGAGCGCTCATGAGGCCTCTCGTGGGTCGGCACGTCGTCGTTTCCTTCGGATACGGCCGTCGAGGAGGCGGGCTCGGGTTCGCCCGCCGCGACTCGGCGGTCGACTGATCATCACCCGCCGCGTGCCGCTGGTCAAGCGCCGTGTCCGTCTCGCGACGTTACACCCCCCGAGCGAGGGGCACCCCCCCGGGAAACCCGTTCGTAGTCCACTGTTCACCTGTCCGAGACCGGATGGGGCGTATCGCTCGAGGGTCTCCGGAGGTTACCCTGTCATGAGCCGCCCTGCCCGATACCCACGAGTACGGCGACGACCCGAACCACGCCGACCCGAACTCGGCGCTCTGTACCCCGCCGATGGGACGACCCCCACCCAGGGTCGTGCACACCCGTCGGTCGAGCGCGCCGTCCGTGCGGAGAGGCGGCTACCCCTGGAGATCACTCGTGACCCGAGCTGACTCTGCCCTCGCGAGTGCGCGCCCCGACGGCGCCGACCCCGACCTCGCGAGACGCAGTCACCCGACCCTCGTCCCGACCCGCGACGCCTATGCGGTGATGACGCCCGCGTGGCGGCTCGCCGCGGCCGGCCTCGTCTGGGGCACCCTCGTCGTGATGGGCCTCGGCTTCGCGACCGGGGCGACCGCGCTCCGCGAGATCGCCGTCCCGGTGTTCCTGCTGCTCGAGCTCGGCATCGCGCCCGCCCTGCTCGCCGCGCCGATGCGCGCGTCGCGGTTCGTGCTGGTGGCCGTGGTGACGAGTCTCTCGTCGACCGTGCTGATCGGCACCGCCATGGCGCGGACGGGCCTCTGGCAGCCCACCGGGACCATGACCACGGTCGTCATGGTCACGATCGTGCTGCTGGCCACGGCGACGGTCCGCGAGATCATGGCCGTCGGACTCGACCGCGCGGCGCGTGCCGACGACGGGGCGTCCGGCCTCTCGGCGGACTCCGAGGAGGCGCGGGCCGGCTCCCGAGGTCGCCTGCCCTGGGTGCCCCTCGCCACCGCGGCGGCCCTCGTGCTCGTCATCGGGTCGTCGCTGCTCGTCCGCAGCGACCCGACGCCCGGCGGCCTCTTCACCCTCGAGGGCCCGGGCTGGTTCGTCGGCCTGGCCCTGCTCGTGGCCGCGGCGGTCTTCGCCCTCGTCACGCACCGCAGCCCGGCGCTGCCGCTGCTCGTGCTGAGCGGGGTGGTCGTGCTCTCGCAGGCCATCGTCTACGGCACCCCGACCATGGTCAGCGCGGCCCGCCACGTCGGCGTCATCGACTCGATCCGCGTCAACGGCGGCGTGACCCTCGGCACGGACATCTTCCAGTCGTGGGCGGGCCTGTTCTCGGGCATCGCCTGGGTCGCCGACGTGGCGGGGATCCGCGACGTCATGATGATCGCCACCTGGTGGCCGGTCATGATCACCCCCGTGATCGCCCTCGCGGCCACCGTGCTGGCGCGTCGGTTCCTCGCGCACGACGGCCGGGCCTGGTTCGCCGGCGGGCTGTTCGCCCTGACGCTCACCCTCAACACCATCTACTTCTCGCCGCAGTCGCTCGGCATCGTGCTCTCGCTCTGCATCGGCGCGCTGGCTCTCAGCGCCGGTCGTCCCGCCGCCGAGACGGCCTTCGCGTCGAGCAGCCGGCCGGCCGACCCCGGCGAGCTGGTCGCCGAGGGCGACCCCGCCCACTCGACCCGGCCCCGCGCCTCCGGCGTGGTCGGCTGGTGGTCGCTCGCGGCGATCCTCGTGCTCGGGTCGACCCTGGCGGTCACGCACCAGATCTCGCCCTACCTGACCACGGCCGCGCTCGGCGTGTTCGTCGTCTTCCGGCTCGTGCGTCCGTGGTGGACCCCGGCGCTGGTGCTCGTGCCGGCGGTGCTCTGGGCCCTCGCCAACCGGTCGGTGCTCGGCACGTTCCTCATCCCCTCCGCGGCGGGCAACGTGCTCGACAACGCGGCGCCGCCGGAGCACGACGGGGCGACCCTCGGCAAGCCGCTGGTCAACCAGCTGGCGTTCGGTCTGCCCGCGGTGGTCCTGGTGCTGGTCGGCCTCGCCGCCCTGACGGCCTTCGTGCTCCACCGGAAGTCCCGTCAGCAATGGGCTCTCGTGCTCGCGGCGGCCAGCCCGGTCAGCCTGATCATCGTGACGAACTACGGCGCCGAGGGGATCTTCCGGGTGACGCTGTTCGCCGCCCCGTGGCTGTGCATCCTCGCCGCCATGCTGCCGTGGCCCCGTCGCCTCTCGCGGCGGCTGGGGGTCTCGGCCCTCGCGGCGGCCCTCGTGCTGGTCGTCGGCGTCAACGTCTACGGCAACACGGCCCTCGACTGGAACCGCGTGGCCAGCGTCGACACGACCCGCGCGACGCTCGCCTTCGAGAACGAGGCCGCGCCCTACGCGGCCCTGCTCGTGCCGGGCAACGGCAACGCGACCCCGGGCGCCCGGACGGCCAAGTACGACCGGCTGCAGTACGTGCCCCGCGAGTCGCTGAACGGGTACGCCGAGACGGGCCCCGGCTACGACGCGGTGCAGGACGAGCGCGACCTCACCGAGCAGTTCGCCGTCGGCTGGGAGGCGTCGGAGTACTACGTCATCGTCTCGGACGTGCTCGGCGCCTACGACGAGCGCTACGGGTTCCAGACCTACGCGGACTACCAGGAGCTCGGTCGGGCGTTCGCCGACGACGACCGGTGGGAGGTCGTCTACACGAGCCCGACCGCGAAGCTCTACCGGCTGACCGACCCCGAGGCCGTCCGCGGCTGAGCGGGCTCGGAACGACCGACGGGGTCGGCGTCGTCCTGAGACGACGCCGACCCCGTCGGTCGTTCCCGGTGTCAGCGGCGTCCGAGGCGCCGTTCGCCGGTCGAGCCGACCGAGTAGGCCAGGCCGTAGTGCTCGAAGAGGGCGGGCTCGCGCGACGCCTCGAGCTCGCCGTCGGTGTCGATGGACGGGGCGTCCTTCACGATCTTCTTGTCGAACTGCACCTTGAGGTGCTTCGGTGCGACGACCGCGCCCTGCAGGGGCACGAAGAGGAGCTTCTTGCCGACGATGCCGGCCTGCACCGTGGCGAACGTCGCCAGCTGGGTCGACGTGTCGAAGTAGATGCTCTCGAGCGTCCCGACCTTGTCGCCGTTCGGGTCGACGACGGGCAGGCCGATCCAGTCACGCAGGTTCTCGGCTTCGAACATGGAGTCCCTCTCTGTCGACGCGGTCAGGGCCGGAGCGACCCCTCCGACGCTAGTCGCCCGGGGTCGCTCCCGACGCGATCTCGCGCAGCACGGACAGATGCTCGTGCCAGGCCGCCCGGCCCTCGGTGCTCAGCGCCAGCGACGTCCGGGGCCGTTTGCCGACGAAGCCCTTCTTCACGGTGACGTAGCCCGCGTCCTCGAGGATCGCGATCTGCTTGCTCAGCGTCGAGTCGCTCACCTGGACGGCGTCGCGCAGATCGCGGAAGTCGAGCTGCTCGGCGGCGGCGAGGGCGGCGGTCATCGAGAACCGCACGGGCTGATGGAGGGTGTCCGACAGCCGCAGACGGGGGTGCTCGCCGCTCATCGCCGGGCCTCGCGGGCCTCGACCAGGGCGCACCCGACCGAGACGACCAGGAGGGCGCCGGCCAGCAGGCAGGTCGCGACGACCCTCTCGCCCTGCGAGCCCGCGACGACCACCATCGAGACGACGTGGACGCCGAACAGGCCGACGATGTAGCCGACCCAGCGCTTGCCGAAGCCCACCTTGTGCGATCGCAGGAAGGCCAGCTGGAAGGCGATGATCACCCCGATCCAGACGAGCAGACCCGCCATCGCCACGAGGTAGTTCCGGCCCTCGGTGAGCCCGAGCGCGAGGGTGCCGAGCGAGAGCGTCGACCCGAAGGCGAGCAGCACGGCGACGGCGGGCCAGCTGGCGGCGGCGGTGGCCTGCCGGCCGGTGCTGTCGGCGTCGGACAGCAGTCGGCGGGCCTCGTCGGGGGTGGGGAGCGACGTGCGGTCGGTCATGATCTCTTCCTCTCGGTCGTGTGACTACAGACTAGAAAGTACTTTCTCGATTGGCAAGTACTTTCTCGGGATCACGTCGAGGTGCCATGATGACCGACATGACCCGCGCCTCCCGCCCCCTCCTCCTGGTCGTCGACGTGAGCGACGAGGGTCGCGACGACCCCGCGTTCCACGCCGAGCTCCGTGCGCTGACGGCGAGCGTGCTGCGGGCGGCCGACGAGGCGGGCTTCGACGCGACGCGCGTCGCGGCCGAGGCGGCGGGCGTCGAGGGGCTGCTCGCCGAGCTCGAGCGAGCCGACGCCGTGCTGCTGACCGGCGGAGACGACGTCGACCCCGTCTTCTACGACGGGCAGGCCGAGTACCCCGGTCGCGCCCAGACGTTCCCCGCGGCCGATCGGGCGCAGATGGCCCTCGTGGTCCGAGCCGTGGAGGCGCGGGTCCCGACGGTCGGCATCTGCCGCGGAATGCAGCTGGTCAACGTCGCCCTCGGCGGCGACCTCGTGCAGCATCTGCCGGGCGACGCCCACGTGCGGGCGGGGGCGCCCGACGACAGCATGGTCGATCACGACGTCCGGCTCGACCCCGCCAGCGATCTCGCGGCCCGGCTCGGGGGCGACGCGTTCGACGTGCGGAGCTCGCATCACCAGGCCGTCGGGCGGCTCGGCGGCGGGCTGGCCGCGGTCGCGTGGGCCGACGACGGCACCGTCGAGGCGCTCGAGCACACCGCGGCGCCGCTCTGGTGCGTGCAGTGGCACCCCGAGGACGCCGGGGCGCGCGGCGACGTGCTCTCCGATCTGCTCGCGGCGGCCCGGGACGAGGTCGCTCCCGCGTGACCGGGGGCGGGCGCGCCTCCGTCGCCCTGCATGACCGTGGGGGGCGCGCCTCCGTCGCCGCCTCCGATTCCGGGGCTTGCGGCCGGGGGAGGGGGATATGTCACACTGGATGAAGCGCCCTCGTCGTGGAGTGGCAATCCCCCTTCCCACCCGTCAGCAACGATCGCGGCGAGTGCGCATCGCCCCCGCGACCCGTGCCCCGGCACGCCTCGTGGCGGCGTCCTCCCGACGAGTCGTCTCGTCGTGCGCGCTCTCCGCCCGAACCGGAGGCACGCCCGTGACCGACACCCTCACCCGTCCGTCGTCGACGACCAGCCGGACGACCCACCAGCAGCCGCACACCCTGACCCCGTCCGCCGTCGTGGGCATCGCCGTGCTCGGGCTGTCCACCTTCTTCGCGATCACCACCGAGCTGATGCCCGTCGGCCTGCTCTCGACCATGAGCGCCGATCTCGGCGTCGCCGAGTCGCGCATGGGCGTCGTCGTCACCGTCTACGCGCTCGCCGTCGCGGTGCTCGCGCTGCCGTTGACCCGGGCCACGGCGCGCGTGCCGCGCAAGGCCGTGCTCGTGGCGACCCTCGTCGGCTACACGGTCTCGAACCTCATGGTGGCGCTGGCCCCGAGCTTCGAGTTCCTCTGCGCCGGGCGCGTGGTCGGGGGCGTCGCGCACGCCCTGTTCTTCTCGGTCGCGTCGGCCTACGCGACGCGCATCGTGCCTCCCCGTCTCGCCGGGCGGGCCATCGCCTTCGTCTACTCGGGCAGCTCACTCGGCTTCGTGATCGGCGTGCCCGTCGCCACGACGGTGGGCGACCAGGTCGGCTGGCGCCTCGCCGTGACGGGAGTGGCGATCGCCTCGGCGCTCCTCGCCGTCGTGGCCCTGGTGTTCCTGCCCGCCGTCCGGGGCGAGGCCCACCCGCACATGGGCTCGGTCGCGTCGTGGGCCCGCAGCGGACTCCTCGCCGTCGTCGTCGCGGATCTGCTGCTGTTCGCCGGGCACTACGTCGTCTACACCTACATCGGCCCGTACCTCGTGGGCGCGGGGCTCGGTGCCGGCTCGACCGGGACGGCCCTGCTCGTGCTCGGCGCCACCGGCGTGATCGGCCTCCTCGTCGCGGGGGCGTTCGTCGACCGCGCCCCGCGGCAGACCCTCCTCGTCGCCGTCGCGGTGATGACGCTGGCGCTCGGCGCCCTGCCGTTCGTGCACGGCTCGCTCGTGGGCACCTTCGTCGTCGCCGGCGTCTGGGTGGCGGCCAACGGCACGACCGGCACCCTGTTCATGGCCGCGGCGATCCGCACCGGCGGCGTCAGCCCCGACATCGCCGGAGCCCTGATCAACGCCGGCTCGAACGTCGGCATCGCCGCCGGTGCCGCGCTCGGCGCCCGGGCGTTCGAGATGACCGGTCTGGCGGCGCTGCCGTTCACCGCGTCGATCGTCGTCGCCGGGAGCTTCGTCGTCGTGCTGCTGGCCCGGCGCGGGTTCCCGACCGACGGCCACTCGCAGGTGTCGCTGTCGACCTCGAACCTCCGCACGATCACCTCGTCCGTGGCGGTCGTCACGGGCTCGATCCGGACGATCCCGTCGCGCACCGGATCCGTCCCCACCCTCGGAGGTCACTCGCGCCCCGACGCCTGACCCGCGCCTCCGGCCCGTCCGCGCCTTCCGCCCCTCCGGCCTCCAGGTCGCGGTCCGCGCGGGCCTCGGGAGATCCGCACACGGGGATGGCCGAGGAGGCGCGGCGCGGCCGTCGACGCGTCACCGGGGGTCATCGCGCAGCGGCGTCACGATCGGATCGGGCAGGATCGACGCATGACCGAGTCCTCCGCGCCGAAGCAGCTCATCCTCAACCTCTTCGAGATGAACTGCGTCGGGCACATCACTCACGGTCTCTGGCGCCTGCCCCACAACCACCGCAGCGAGTACAAGGACCTGGCGTACTGGCTCGAGCTCGCGCGCCTGGCCGAGAGCGGCGGCTTCGACGCGATCTTCATCGCCGACGTGCTCGGGGCCTACGACGTCTACGGCGACAGCCCCGCGCCCGCCCTGCTCGAGGGGATCCAGGCTCCGAACAACGATCCGATGCTCGTCGTGCCCGCGATGGCGGCGGTGACCGAGCACCTCGGCTTCGGCATCACGTTCTCGACCAGCTACGAGCCCCCCTTCGCGTTCGCGCGGCGCATGTCGACGCTTGACCACCTGACGAAGGGTCGGGTGGGGTGGAACGTCGTCACGTCGTATCTGCCGAACGCCGCCCGCAACTTCGGCCTCGACGCCGAGATCCCGAAGGCCGAGCGCTACGCCCGCGCGGCGGAGTACCTCGACGTGCTCTACAAGCTGTGGGAGGGCTCGTGGGAGGACGACGCGGTGGTCGCCGACCCCGGCGCCGACGGTCTCGAGCCCGGTTCGGGCGTCTACACCGACCCCGCCAAGGTGCACGCCATCGATCACGAGGGTGCGCACTTCCGGGTGGCCGGGCCCCATCTCAGCGAGCCGTCGCCCCAGCGGACGCCGGTGCTGTTCCTCGCCACGGCGTCGCCGAACGGCGTCGAGCAGGCGGCCCGCAACGCCGAGGTCGTCTTCACGGGCGGCCCTGCGGTCAAGGCGGTGGGTGCGGCCACGCGGGAGGCGGCCGTCGAGGCGGGCCGGTCCGCCGACGACGTGCGGTTCATCGTGCAGGCGGGTGTCATCACGGGGCGCACCGACGCCGAGGTCGCCGAGAAGCTGGCCCTGTACCGGTCGTCCGCCAGCGCGCAGGGGCGGCTCGTGCACCGCAGCGTCCCGTTCGACGCGCTGTCCCACCCGAGCGATCGCACGGTGCGCGAGGCCCTCGAGATCGAGGGTCGTCTCGACCACCCGGGCGCCGCCTCCCTGCCCCTCGACATCACCGTCGGCCAGCTGGTCGACTCCGTCGACGAGGCCTGGGGCGGCACCTTCTTCGTGGCCGGCACGCCGACCGTCGTGGTCGACGAGATCGAGCGCTGGCTCGACGAGGAGGGCATCGACGGCATCAACCTCCGCCAGTACCACTCGTTCGACACGCTGCGCGACTTCGTCGAGCTGATCGTGCCCGAGCTCCGCCGCCGGGGGCGCGTCCGCGAGGCGTACGTGCCGGGGGAGACCCTGCGCGAGCGGCTCACGGGAGGCGGCCCGCGCCTCCCCGAGACGCACCCGGCGGCCGCCTACCGGCGCTGAGGGGGCCCGAGCAGGCTGGTGCGAGCACGCCGCTGATCGACCCGCTTCCGAAGAGCAGGCGCCTGGTCGGTTGCTCGGTCGGTTCCGCCCGACCGTCGTCGGGCGTGCACCGCGAGCATGTTCACGCCGTGTCGGCCCCTCGAGGTGGAGTCCGCGCAGCCCAGGTCCGTCGGTTCGTCTTGCCCGCGTCGTTCCGGACGGGTTCGTCGACGATGCGCACCGTCGCCGGGCATCTGGCCGGGTCGAGCCGCTGCTGCACCCAGGCCAGGATCTCCGCCGTGGTCACGGTCGCGCCGGCGACGTCGACCACGGCCTCGATGCGTTGGCCCAGGTCGTCGTCGGCGACACCGAACGCCACTGCGCTCCGGACGGCTGGGTGCGTCTCCAGCATCCTCTCGACCTCGCTCGGGTGCACGTTCACGCCGGCCCGCAGGATCACATCGTCGACCCTGTCGACGATGTGCAGGTACCCGTCGTCATCCAGGCGTCCGAGATCTCCGATGGTGTCCCAACCGTCATCGGTGCGCATCGAGGGGGTGCCGAGGTACCGGTAGGTGGGGTCGCCTTCGCGCCGCAGCCAGACCTGTCCTGTCTCGCCGGTCGGCAGATCGACGCCGGCCGGTGATCGCACCGCGACCGTCGTGCCGCCGGCGGGCCGTCCGACACTGCCGGGGTGCTGGAGCCACTCGTCACCGCGGATCGCGAGCACGCCGTTCGACTCGCTGCCCGCGTAGACCTCGACGACCCGCTCGGCGCCGACCCAGGCCATGAACCGGCGCTTGAGATCCGGTGGGCACGGGGCCCCCAGGTGCAGCACGGTCTGCAGCGACGACAGGTCGGCTGCCGCCCGTTCGGCCTGGGGCAGCCGCAGCAGGCGGTGCATCATGGTCGGGACGAGCATCATCCACGTGACCCGGTGCTCGGCGATCGCCCGCAGCGTGTCCCGCTCGTCGAAGCGGGGCAGCAGCACGAGTTCGTGGCCGGTCAGGAGGCCGCGGAACGCGTACGTGAACGGCGCTGAGTGGGTCAACGGCCCGGAGACGAGCTGCACTTGGTCGCGGGGCAGGAAGGGCGCGACGGCGACGTCGGGATCGATCAGGGCGGGGCCGGCCGCCATCACGACCTTGGGTCGCCCCGTCGAGCCGGACGACGTCGGCGCCTTCCAGCTCGCGGCCCACATGTCGGGCAGGGGCCCGTCGTGGGCGGACACGGCGGGGGGAACCCACCCGGCGGGCAGCCACGGGACGTCGGGCGACGACGACCGCGACCCGACGACGAGCGCGGGGCGGACGAGCTCCTCGAGTTCGGCCCGTTCGGCGATGCCGAGCCCGAGCGACACGGGTTGGGGCGTGGCCCCGCATCTCCAGATGGCGACGCACGCGACGACCGTCTCGACCGTGTTCGGCAGGGCGACCGTCACGAGCGAGTCCTGGCCGACGCCGAGGTCGAGGTAGGCCCGCGCCAGGGCGTCGGAGGCGCGGTCCAGCTCCGAGGTCGTCAGCGTCGCCGTGTCGTCGCGGACGACCACGCGGTGCGGGTCGGCCTCAGCGAGACCGCTGACGACGCGGGAGATCGACTGCCTGACCACGATCGCCCTCCTTCCCGACGGCGGCGTAGAAGTCCTCGTGCATTCGGGCGACGTCGTCCCAGTCGTGCGTCGCCGCGAGGTCGCGGCCGGGACGGGTTGCGGGACCGGTGCCGTCCAGGGCGGCGATCAGCGCCTCCTCGATCGACCGGTCGTCGGTCGCGTACGCGACGGTCTCGCCGAAGACCTCGCGCAGCACCGGGAGGTCGCGCGCGACGACGGGCACGGACGCGGCCAGCGCCTCCATGGCGGCCAGCCCGAAGCCCTCCTTCGTCGAGACGAAGGCGAGCGCCCCGGCGGCAGCCACGAGCGCCGGCAGATCGTCGTCGTCGACGACGCCGAGGATCACCGGGTCGAGCCCGAGCGCGACGACCCGCTCGTCGAATGCGGCGCGGTACGACCGGTAGTCGAACAGGGTCTCACCGCCGCCGAACACGAGTCGGACGTGCGGTCGCCGGGCGTGCAGCCGGGCGAAGGCCTCGACGAGGTCGATGCTGCCCTTGCGGGGCTCGATGCCGCCGAGCGCGAGCACGTAGTCGCCGAGTCGCTCGCGCCAGCGTGCCCTGCCGGCGTCGCTCGCGGGACCGGAGGCCGCGGCCGCCGCGAATCGCGCGGAGTCGACGCCGTTCGGGATCACGGTCGGCGTGACCCCCCAGCCGCGCTCGACGTCGGCTGCCACGGCGGCCGAGACGCAGAGTCGGGCGATGGGGTGACGGATCGCCTCGTCGTGGCAGCGCACGAGCTGCGGCGTCGTGAACTCGTCGAGGTGATGGATCGTCCGGAGGCACGGGCCGACGGCGTTCGCGGAGATGCAGTCCTGCGCGTGCACGACGTCGTACGCGGCTCGGGCGCGCTCGGTCGCGAACCCGGCGCCCATCGTCTCGATCGACCGTCGGATCCGGTCGCCGACCGACTCGTCGTCCCGCGCGGCGAACGGCACGACCCGCACCTCCACCGCCGGGTCGACGCGGCGGAAGAACGCGTCGTCACCGCCCCGGCCGAGCGTCCACACGGTCACGTCGTGGCCCCGACGCGCCAGGGCCTCCGACAGGGCGAGTGTGTGCACGACGCCGCCGCGGGGCTTCGTCGAGTACGTGATCTGGGCGATGCGCACGGGGCTCCTCGGGGTCGGGAGGTGGTCAGCGGAGTTCAGCGGCGTACGCGTCGGGGGCCCGCTCCTGGAAGTGGTCGATGGTGCGGCGTGCCCGGGCGACGCTCGCGACGACGTCGGCCGTGGCGACGGCGAGCCCGCCCTTGGCCCAGGTCTTCGCGACGACCTCGCCGGCGGGGTCGACGACCTTCGCCTGCCCGAGGAACCGCAGCCCGCCGAGCACCCCCGTCTGGTTCGACGACACGAGGTACAGCTGGTTCTCCGCCGCGCGGGCGCAGTCGTAGAGGTCGAACAGGTGAGCCTGGCGGTCGTTGCGCATGCGGTCCGAACGGTCGGTGACGCTGGCCGGCCAAGCGCTCAGGCAGGCGAGCAGCTCGGCGCCGTCGAGGGCCAGGGTGCGGGACGACTCCGGGAACGTCTTGTCGAAGTCGATCATCATGCCGAGCCGGCCGACGGGAGTGTCGAACGGCGTGAACGAGCTCCCCGCCCGGTACGCCTCCGACTCGCCGAGGGGGAGATGCACCTTGCGGTGGGTGCCGAGCAGGCGCCCGCCCTGCACGCAGACCGCGCTGTTGTAGCGGACGTCCTCGCCGCCGTCGAGCTCGCGCTCGGCGACGCCGAAGCAGATCGTCATGTCGCCCGCCATGTCGGCGACGGCCTGCACCTCCGGCCCGTCCATCTCGACGGCCGGCGGCAGGGCCTCAGGCCCCGGGTGGACCATGTCGAGCAGGTAGCCGCCGAGAGTGGCGTCGGGCAGCACGAGCAGGTCGACCCCGCGTTGGCGGGCCTGCTCGATCATGCCGGGCAGCTTCGACAGCGTGCGCTCGACGTCCCGCCCGAAGTGCGCGGCGACGGCCCCCATCGTGATCTCGGCCATGGCGACAGGCTAGCCCGGCACCACGGCCTCCTCCGGCAGAGGCGACCGGCCCGCCCGGGCCGCGATGCTGTCCGCCACGTGCGCGGCGTCGCGGGCGACGGCCTCGAACCGGCCCGAGCCCCATGTGTGCAGCCACGGCAGTCCGAGGAAGTGGAGGCCCGGCGTCGTGGTCGTGCCGCGCTGGTGGGTGGGGTGGCCGGCCCCGTCGAACACGCCGATCTGCACCCACGAGTAGTCGGAGCGGAACCCCGCCGACCAGACGATGCTCGTGATCCCGGCATCGCGCAGGTCGAGGCCCGTGACCTCGGTCTCGGGCCGCCAGACGGGGGTGTACCGCGCCTCCGTCGGGGCATCGAGGCCCTCCCGCTCGATGTAGCGGTCGATGTCGGTCTTGATCGACTCCATCACGGAGTCCGCGTGGTCGAGCGACGCCTCGGCGGTCGGGCTGAACGTCAGTGCCGTGCCGTCGGCGGCGGTGAGGCGGCCGTGGAGCTGCATGCCCTCGAGCGCGAAGGCGCGCAGGTCGATGTCGCGGCCGCCGTCGCGTCCGGTCATGTAGTGGTTCGTCGACTCGCGCTTCGTGAGGCCGCCGACCTGCGCCTGGACGGGGATGTCGTAGACGCCCATGTCGCTCAGCCAGGCGATGCAGTCGCGACCGCGGTAGAACCGGGCGCAGCGGGGTGCCGATCCGAGCGCGAGGTGCACGCGTCGGCCGGCGAGATGCAGGTCCTCCGCGATCTGAGCGCCCGACTGGCCCGAGCCGACGACGAGCACGCCGCCCTCGGGCATCGCCCCGGGCGACCGGTAGTCAGCGGAGTGCACCTGCACGATGTCGGACGAGACCCCCGCCGCGACCGCGGGCAGCACGGGCCGGTGGTAGCCCCCCGTCGCGACGACGACCTGGTCGGCGCGGATCGTGCCCTGGTCGGTGACGACCTCGAAGCCACCCGTCGCAGCATCACGCAGGCGCGTGACGAGCACGTTCTCGACGACGGGCGCATCGAACGAATCGGCGTAGCGGCGGATCCAGGCGTGGACTTCGTCGCGGCCCATGAAGCCGTCGGGGTCGTCGCCGTCGTAGGCGAAACCCGGCAGCGCGCACTGCCAGTTCGGCGTGACGAGGGTGAAGGCGTCCCAGCGGCGGTCGATCCAGTCGTGCGCGATCGTGTCGCGCTCGAGCACGACGTGGTCGATGCGCTGCCGGGTCAGGTGCCAGCTGATGGAGAGGCCCGCCTGGCCGCCGCCGACGACGGCGACCTCGACGTGCGTGCCGTCGACGACCCGGCGCGGTGCGGTCACGGAGCCACCTCCGACGAGGAGGCGAGCGAAGGAGGCGCGGGTGCGGCTGCGGGGGCGGGCGACGGCGGCTGCATCTCGAGCACCTGCACCGCGCCTCCGTCGTGCGTGGCGGCGAGGGCCGTGATCTCGCTCTCCTGCTGCATCGCGGAGGTGCACGCGAATCCGTACTTCGCGGCGACTCGCTCGCTCGCCACCCGGAGCGCGGTGGTCGACCGCTCGACGAACTCGGCGAGGGGGTACTCGGCCCCCGCGACGAGGTAGTCGTGCATCACCAGGCTCGGGGAGTAGCACGCCGTCTCGGTGCCGTCGGGCCAGCGGACCTGGAACGTCATCTCAGGCACGGGCGAGCACCCCCGCAGCAGCGGTCGCGGCGGTGGCCTCGCCCGTGCGGTAGGCGTCGGGTCGACGGTCGCGCAGGTGGAACATGCCGCCGCGCATCGCCCGGAACGTTCCCTCGACGTCGATCTCGGCGATGGCGAGGCCGGCGTCGAGCAGCGTCGTGGCGAGCACGTTGCCGCCCGGGTCGACGACCTTCGCGTTTCCGACGTAGCGGAGCGAGCCGAAGGTGCCGGCCTGGTTCGAGGCGATCCAGAAGACCTGGTTGTCGAGGGCTCGGGCCAGGTCGAGGAGGTTGAAGCGGTAGGTCCAGCGGTCGTCCTGCAGGTTCTCGGCGGTGGCGGTCCGGGCGACCGGCCAGGCCGACATGCTGACGATGATCTCGGCGCCGTCCATCGCCAACGAGCGGGCCGCCTCAGGGAACGCCTTGTCGTAGCAGATCTGCATGCCCAGGCGTCCGACGGGTGTGTCGAACGCCTCGTAGACGTCGCCGGCCGAGTACGACATGGCCTCGCCGAGGGGCTGGTGCACCTTGCGGTACGAGCCGTAGATCTGCGAGCCGTCGAGGCAGACGGCGGCGTTGTACCGGGTCTCGCCGTCGTCGGCCGACTCGCAGAAGCCGATGCAGACGACCATGTCGCCGACGATCCGCTGCACTCGACCGATCTCGGGGCCGTCCAGCGTGATCGCGGGCGGAAGGGACCGGGTGGTGGTCTTGAGGGTGTCGCCGTGGTTGCCGAGCGACGACAGGTAGCCCCCGATCGCAGCCTCGGGGAAGACCAGCAGCTGGACGCCCGCCTCGCGCGCCTCGTGGACGAGGCTCTCGATGAGCTCGTAGTTCTGGTCCAGGTCTCGGGTGAAGTTCGCCGAGACGGCAGCGACGGTCGTTGCCATGGTGTCTCCTTGCGGTGCGTCGGTGGGGCCGTTCGCGCAGGGTCCTGCACGCCTCCAGTGAACGTCACATCGTGTTTCTGATTGGTTTCGGCGGGAATAAGACCTCGTTTCGACGGTCGGGGCCGCAATAGATGAGTGCGATCGGCGGTCCCGAAACAAAAGAACGTCCCCTGGTAATCAGCCGGTAACACTGGGGCCGAAGACTCGAGCGCAGATCGACCGGCAGTTCCTCATCCGACCCCGCAAGGAGCCCGCACCATGAGCGACATCGACTACGACCAGCAGATCCTCGACAACATCGAGACCTCGCGAAACGAGATCGCGCACCCGTCGCTGCCCAAGGGCAGCAACATCTACGGATCGACGAAGATCTTCCCCGACTACACCGCCACGAAGGACGAGTACTACTTCCAGCTCGTGCATGGGATCGCGCACGAGTCGTCGGTGAGCTTCGTCGCCGTGCTGCAGGCGACGAGGGCCCTCCGCAAGGGCTTCACGAGCGTGCTGTACTTCTACGGCCCCGGCTCGATCAACGCCATCGCCAACCGGGGGTTCCCGACGACCGGCGCCGACGGGTTCCCGGGCGAGAACAACATCAACAACGCCCTCGAGACCTTCATCGCCGAGGGCGGCACCGTGTTCGCGTGCCGCTTCGGCCTCGCCCTGCACGGTGCGCGCGAGGAGGACCTCATCGCCGGCGTCATCCCCGCCCACCCGCTCGACGTGCAGGACGCCGTCATCCACTACGCCCGCAAGGGCGCCATCATCAACAGCACCTACATGGTCTGAGCCGGTGATCGCGTGACGATCACCAACGAGTCGCAGGCCCCTGCTCGCCGTGCCGGTGGCATCTCGAACGGAGGCGCGCTCTCCGCCCGGGTCGACGTCGCCATCCGCGGCATCCGCGTCGCCGCGCCCGTCCACCGAGAAGGAGGCGCCGGTCCCAGCGACGACGGGCACGTGATGTTCCAGGGCCTCCAGACCGCGATCCCGCAGAACCAGGACAGCCCGTACCTCGTCGACGACGGCAGGCTGTACCTCGACGGCGAGGACACCGGCATCGAGGTCACACCGGTCGGACGGCCCCGGTTCTACGATCTGTCGACCGCCGACGGCGTCTCGTACGAGAAGATCGCGCGCCTCCACGGGGCGAAGGTGCTCGCCACCACCGTCGTGCAGACCTGCGTCCGCTACGACGTCGCCGAGCGATGCCGCTTCTGCTCGATCGAGGAGTCGCTGAACGCCGGCGCGACCGTGGCCGTCAAGACGCCGTCGATGATCGCGGAGGTGGCCGAGGCCGCCTGGCGGCTGGACGGCGTCGAGCAGATGGTGATGACCACCGGCACCTCGAAGGGGCGGGACCGCGGAGCCACGCACCTGGCGCGGTGCGTGCGCGCGATCAAGGCCGTCGTGCCCGGGCTCGAGATCCAGGTGCAGTGCGAGCCCCCGGGGGACCTCGCGACGATCACCGACCTCTACGAGGCCGGAGCGCGCTCGATCGGCATCCATGTCGAGTCGATGGACGACGATGTGCGGCGCCGCTGGATGCCGGGCAAGTCGCGCGTCTCGATGGACGAGTACCGGGCCGCCTGGCGCGAGGCCGTCCGTGTCTTCGGCCGCAACCAGGTCTCCACGTACCTGCTGGTCGGGCTGGGCGAGGACCCCGACGAGTTGGTCGCCGGGGCGCAGGAGCTCATCGACATGGGCGTCTACCCGTTCGTCGTGCCGTTCCGTCCGCTGCGGGGGACCCTCGCCGTGGACGTCGACCACGTCCCGGCGCCGCACGGCTCGGTCCTGCACGACATCACGTTCAGGGTGTCGGAGGCGCTGATCGCCGCAGGCATGAAGGGCACCGACCAGAAGGCCGGCTGCGCCGCGTGCGGCGCGTGCTCCGCGCTGCAGACGGCGGGGGGCTGACGTGGCGCTGCTCGACGTGCCGGCCCTGATGGGGCCCCGGGTCGTGGTGCCGCCCGCCGAGTTCCTCATCGGGATCGCCGACGGGCGCGACCTGGAGGCGTACCGCCGCCTGCGCCACGTCGCGTTCGTCGACGAGCAGGGCCTGTTCGACGGCAGCGACCAGGACGACCTCGACGACGACCCGCGCACGATCGTGCTCGTCGCCCGGGCAGGCACCGTCATCGTCGGCGGTGTGCGCCTCGCCCCCGAGGGCGAGCGGGACATCGGCTGGTGGACGGGGTCCCGGCTCGTCGTGGCGCCCGCCGCCCGCAGCGCGCTCGGCATCGGTTCCGCCCTCGTCCGTGCTGCATCAGCCCTGGCCGAGCAGCTCGGCGTCGTCCGCTTCGATGCGACCGTGCAGGTGCGCAGCTCGGTGCTCTTCCGCCGCCTCGGCTGGGAGACCACCGGCACCTGCGTGATCGGCGGGGTCGACCACCTGCGGATGCGCTGGCCGATCGACCGCTACCAGCGTCTCGTCGACGCGACCAAGACGCTCCTCGAGACCGTGCTCGAACCGCACACGGCATGGGCGTCATCGCCCGTCGGCGCCCTCGGCGGCCCCGGCTGGGTGGGCGACGACGGCGCCCCCGTGCCCGGGACCGACGTGGTCGCCGCATGCGACGCGATCCTCCCGTCCATGGTCGAGCGTGACCCTGAATGGGCCGGCTGGTGCGGCGTGCTCGTCAACGTCAACGACCTCAGTGCCATGGGCGCGACGCCCGTGGGGATCCTCGACGCGGTCGGCGGCCGAGACGCCGCGCTCGTCCGCCGGGTGATGACCGGCCTGCGGCGCGGCGCCGAGGCATGGGGAGTCCCACTGCTCGGCGGCCACACGCAGGTCGGGGTGCCGGCCGCCCTGAGCGTGACGGCCCTGGGACGCACGGCGCACCCCGTGCCGGGTGGTGGCGGTCGCTACGGCGATGCACTCAGCCTCACGATCGATGTGACGGGGGCATGGCGCGAAGGTCAGCACGGCACCCAATGGAACTCCACCGAGGGGCGCCGCTCGCACGAGCTGCGTGACCTGGCCGGCACCGTGGCACGAGCCCGCCCGGCAGCGGCGAAGGACGTCAGCATGGCGGGGATCGTCGGTACCGTCGGCATGCTGGCCGAGGCCAGCGGCTACGGCGCGGTCGTCGACGTCGCGTCCGTGCCCACACCCGCGGTGCCGAACCCCGGAGGTGCCGGGCACGGGGTGAGGGACGTCACGATGGGCGACTGGCTGAGCTGCTTCCCGGGGTTCGGCATGGTGACCGCCGACCGCGCTGGCGAGTCCCGGATGCACTCGTCGCACGCGGAGACCGCCGAGGTGGGCGTGCTCACCCTCGAGCGCGGCGTCCAGCTGCGCTGGCCGGACGGCGTCACGACTCGAGCCGTCACAGGCGGCGTGACCGGTCTCGGGCCCGCCTGACCGCACCACGATCGCTGACACGTTCCGCCGCTCCTCACACGCCGAGCATGACCTCCCCCGAAAGGATCGCCATGACCGAGATCACGGACAAGACCGAGACCGTTCCGACCAACCAGACAGACGTCATCGTCGCCGATTCGAGCCGGATGCCGTGGGGGACGTTCCTCGTGCCCCAGACCGGGGCCGAGCTGCCGAGCAAGAGCCTCTTCAGCGACCCCGACACCGGCATGCAGGTGATGATGCTCCGCTACGCGGCGGGCTTCACGAACACGTGGCACACCCACCCTCATGCCCACGGGATGTACGTCCTCGACGGAGTGCTGAACACGCACCGGGGGCAGTACGGGCCGGGCAACTTCGTCTGGTTCCCCGAGGGTGGGTGGATGGAGCACGGGGCGACCGCGGACAACGACGTGACGTTCCTCTTCATCACGAACAAACCATTCGGAATCGTCTACGCGAGTGAGGATGATCAGCCGTATCCGATGTTCGACGCCTGAGCAGATGGGGCGGCTTCCGCGGAGTCTTCCCGCCCTGGAAGCACTCGGGCGGGGCGTCGATCCGGTCGCGAGTCTGCAGCCGGTGTCTCTGTCTGCGGTGACGCATCCCTCTGGCTGTCCGACAGGCGGTCGTTCATCGGGACACCTGCTCGAGCCCGTCTTCATCGGCCGATGTCAAGTGGGGCCTGGCCTGCGGATTCGCGTATGCCTGTCCCGCAAAAATGCCCGGTGAAGGGGGTTTAAACGCTACGGACGTCGGATGCTCATCGAATACGCTCGCGTCTCGACCTCGGGGCAGGATCTCGCGGCACAACGTGACGGTCTCGAAGCACTTAGTGTTGACGCTCAACACGTGCATGTTGAGCACGGGCTCTCGGGCACGACTCGAGCGCGACCCGGGCTCCGCGAAGCTCTGGCCGCGTGCCGTGCCGGCGACGTCCTGGTCGTCACCAAGCTCGACCGCCTCGCTCGTTCGCTGCGCGACGCGACCGACATCGCGGACGAGTTGACCAAGAAGGGTCACCTCGTGCAATTGCACCGCACCGGCGCCCACACCACGAGCGAGATCGCCGAGCTGTTCGGCGTCGCACGCTCGACGGTCTACCGGGCCGTCCAGAGAGCCGAGCAAGCGTAGATGTCGGAGTCGGAACTGCCCCTGCCGGAACGCCCTAGAGGCCGCGCGCGTCGTAGGCCGCAGCCCCGGACGCGTGCCGAGCGCGCCCGGCGGCGCCGGGACCGCGCCAATAGTGAGGCGCCCGGCTGGTGGCCTCGGCCGCTGCTTCTGGCTTTGGCGATAGCTGGCCCGCCCCGTCCTGCGATTCCTGCACGCGCTGGTCGGAAGTCTCTGAGACCTGACCCTGCCCGGTAACCGATCGTTGGCCGGCACATCGGCACCGGTGCTGGGCAGACGCACTAGCGTCTGAGCATGTGCGCTGACTCTCTGTCGATCACCGTCGCATCGGTGTCCTCCGCGGAGGGACTGTGGTGCGCGCTTACGGACGAGCGCGACTCCTGGTGGCCTGAGCTGGTGCTGACTCCTGAGGTCGGCTCGGTCGTGCGCGAGACCTGGACCGAGGGCGGCCGCGAGCACTTCGCTGACGGTCGCGTGACGGAAGCAGTACCGCCGAGTCGGCTGGCCTTCGTGTGGCAGCAGCCGGAATGGCCGTCGCCACTTATGGTCCGCTTCGACATCCGTAGTGACGGCGAGCGGAGCACGGTCACGCTGACGGAACGAGGTTTTGGGCAGCTCGTAGATGGCGACGGACTTCGAGCCGCACACGAGGAGGGGTGGAACTTCCATCTCGCAAACCTGCTCAGGGCGGCGTACCGATAGACGATCGGCTATCGGGTTGCCATCTGGTGGGCGGATTTCTCATCGGGTCAGGGCTTCGGACTCTGACCAGAGGCGCTGAGCCACGTCGGGGTCGAGGGCATGGCGCATGACTCCGTGGGTCCCGTCGATGATGTGGTCCACGACGTCGGCCGGGCCGCAGTCTTCCCAGTACGCCGGGGCGCCGACGCCGAGCTCTGCCCGTGTGGCGACGAACACCGATGTCGCGGCGCCCTGCTCGACCGTCTTGACGCGGTGGGAGTAGCGGCGCTTCATCGCGGCCAGCACGGCGGGGTCCCAGTGGCGTTGCAGTCCGGTCCAGATGCCCCCGGGCATCACGGCAGCAGCCGTGATGCCCTCGTCGTGCCATCTGTGCGTGGCCTCGACGCCGAACAGTACGTTCGCGGTCTTCGATTGCCCGTACGCGATCCCTGCGTCGTAGGGCGTCCGACGGAAGTCGAGGTCGTCGAAGCGAATGCCGCTCGCACCGTGGCCGCTCGATGACAGCGAGATGACGCGCGCTCCCTGAGCCTCGGCCAGCGGCTGGTGGAGGCCGTTGGCCAGGGCGAAGTGCCCGAGGTGGTTGACGCCGAAGTGCCATTCCCGACCCTCGGGCGTGCGTCGTTCGGGGACGTGCATGACGCCTGCGTTGGCGACCAGCAGGTGCAGGGGTCCCGACCACTCAGCGGTCAGTCGACGCACGGAGTTGAGGTCGGCGAGATCGAGTTCCATCACCCGAAGGGTCGCGGCCGGGTCCCGGGCTCTGATCTCCTCGACCGTCCTCTCGCCGGCGTCGATGCTGCGGACCGCCAGGACCACCGTCGCGCCGGCCCGGGCAAGAGCCCTTGCCGTCTCGACGCCGATCCCTGAGCTGGCACCCGTGACCAGGGCAGTCTGGCCGTGCAGGTCGATGCCCTCCACCACGTCGAGGGCAGTCGAGGACGCACCGAACCGTCGGGCGTCCTGGAGTGTCGGGTCGGTGTTCATGCGAGCCGGACCGCGGCGATCCCGCCGTCGACGTCGACGGTGCTGCCGTGCACGAACGCCGCCTCGCCCGAGACGAGCCAGCGGACCGCGAAGGCGACGTCGACCGGGCGGACCGGTCGGCCCGCCACGGTGCCCGCCGTCATCGCGGCCAGGGTGTCGGCGCTCTCGGCGTTGCCTGGCGTGCTCGTCGCGCCGGGAGACACGGTCGTGACTCCCACGCCGGAGGGTCCGAACTCGGCCGACCAGGTGCGGGTCATCTGTTCGAGGGCGGCCTTCGAGGCGGTGTAGGCGGCGCCGAAGGGGACTCCGACACGGGCCATCCACGAGCCGATGTTGACGATCGAGCCGCCTCCGCGCTCGACCATCGCGGGGGCGAGTGCTCCGACGAGCACGTGGGGCGCGCGGACGTTGACCGCGAGGACGGCGTCGAGGTCAGTGTCGGAGAGGCCGGCGGTGGGGCCAACGGGGTAGATGCCGGCGTTGTTGACGACGACGTCGACGTGGCCGCCGAGCGCGTCCTCAGCTGCCGCGGCGATGCGGCGCACCTCTGACGCGGTCCCGCCGAGGTCGCCGACCACGGCGTGGGCCTGACCGCCGGCCTCGGTGATGCTGCGCACGACGGCCTCGGCGCGTCCGGCGTCGCGCCCGTTCACGACGACCTCGGCGCCGGAGGCGGCGAGGACGCGGACGATGGCTTCGCCGATCCCGCTGGTCGAGCCGGTGACGAGCGCGGTCGTGCCTGCCAAGCGGGTGTCGGCTGTCAGGGTCTGCAGTTCCTCTTCATTGGACTTCATGGTCCATTACTAGCACAAGAATGGACCCGGTGGTCCAGAGGGTTAGGATCGGGGCGTGGAAGAGAAGAAGCTCACCGCGCGCGGCCGAGCAACGCGGCAGCGCATCATCGAGGCGACGGGCGAGCAGATCCTCGCGTCGGGCATCGGCGGGACGACCCTCGACACCGTCCGGGCGGCGACCCTGACGAGCAAGAGCCAGCTGTTCCACTACTTCCCGGGCGGCAAGGCGGAGCTCGTCCGCGAGGTCGCCGCGTGGGAGGGCGGGCAGCTGCTCGCCGCGCAGCAGCCGCATGTAGACGACCTCTCCTCGTGGGAGTCGTGGAGCGCCTGGCGGGAGGCGCTCGTGGACTACTACCTCGGCCTCGGTCGGTGGGCCTGCCCGATCGGGTCGCTCGCGACGCAGGCGGCCATGACCGACCCGGAGCTCGAGCGCGTCATCGCCGAGAGCATGGGCGCGTGGCGCGATCTGCTCGCCGCGGGGGTCCGCAAGATGCAGGCGTCGGGCGACGTCGACCGCGAGGCCGACCCGGAGCGGATCGCGATGGTGATCCTCACGGCGGTGCAGGGCGGACTCGTGATGAGCCAGCCGCTGCGTTCGGCGTGGCCGCTCGAGGCGGCGCTGGACTCGGCGCTCGACCCGTTGCACCGCGTCCGCGTCTGAACTCCGGCTCGACCGTTCGCGCGGCGGCCGCATACTGCGACCTGCTCGTCGCCCTCATCGCGGGGCTGCTCCTGGCGGGTTGTCACACGACGATGCATCTCTTGTCCGGCTGTCGGAGCTGGAGCGTCCCGTAAGGGGATCGCTCGCTATCCAGCCGCCGCCGGCGCGGGTGCGTCGAGGGCGAGTTTCACGCCCACGGCGCCGAGGAGGGTTCCGGTGGCCCACCGCTGCCAGCGCATCCAGCTCGGCCTGCGGCGGAGGAAGACCGCGATGGACCCGGCGGCGACGATGATGGCGGCATTGACGGTGAGGCTGACGGCGATCTGGACTGCGCCGAGCTGGAAGCCCTGGGCGACGACGCCGCCGGCGTTCTGGTCGACGAACTGGGGGATGAGGGCGAGGTACATGATCGCCGCCTTCGGGTTCAGCAGGTTCGTCACGAGCCCCATGCGGAAGAGCTTGGCCGTGGAGTCGCGCGGCAGATCACGGGTGTCGAAGACGGAGGCGCCTCCGGGTCGCAGCGTCTTGTAGGCCAGCCAGAGCAGGTACGCGGCGCCGGCGACCTTCAGCGCCGTGTAGAGCCAGGGCGCCACGAGGAACACCGCGGCGAGGCCGACGTTGGCCATCGTCATGTAGACGACGAAGCCGACCGCGGTGCCGGCGAGCGAGACCAGGCCGGCGCGGCGGCCCTGGCTGATGCTGCGCGAGACGAGGTACATCATGTTCGGGCCGGGGGTGAGCACCATGCCCAGCGCGACGAGGGCCATGGCGGAGGCGGCGGTCAGCGAGATCATGCCGGTGTCTTTCTCGAGGGGGTGAAGGCGGCGTCATCGGCACCCGTCGTGCTCCCAGCTTGGCGCACGCTCGACTACATCTCATGACGTTCCGGTAGGGGATCGGCCACTGGTCCACTTCTAGACTGGCGCGGTGACGCGAGTGGGTGCGGTCGGCTTCGACCTCGACGGGACGCTGTTCGATCACCACGGTTCGGCCCGCTCCGCCGCGGTCCACTTCCTCGGCTCGCTCGGTGTCGTCGCGTCGGACTCGACTCTTGATAGCTGGTTCGCCGCCGAAGAGCAGCACTTCGAGCGTTGGCGGTCGGGCGAGATCAGCTTCTCGGAGCAACGCCGCGAGAGACTGCGCTCGGTCCTCCCGCCGCTCGGGGTCCATGTCCCCGCCAGTGACGTCGAGATCGACGAGTTGTTCAGCGAGTATCTGCGGGCGTACGAGTCGTCGTGGCGGGCATTCCCTGATGCGCTTCCGCTTCTTCGGAGCCTGCGCGCGCCCGGTCATCGCATCGGGCTGCTGACGAACGGGGCGGAGGCTCAGCAACCAGCGAAGGTCCGGCGCACAGGTCTCCTCGTCGAGTTGGATGTCGTCTGCACGTCTGAGCGCATCGGTTTGTCGAAGCCCGACGTGAGGGCCTTCTCAGTTCTCGCCTCTGAGCTCGCAGTCGAGCCGGGGGCATGCCTGTTCGTCGGCGACGATCTCGTGAAGGACATCGACGGAGCCAGGGCAGCCGGGATGCAGGCGCTGCTGGTGGACGGCCACAGGCGCCGCGAGCTTCCGATCGGTGATTTGGTCACGGTCCGTGATCGCCCGGTCTGCGGATGCCCGATAGTCGATCAGCATCCGGGCACGTGGTTCGACCCTGACGGCGGGTCCGAGGCCTTGGAGCCATAGGAAGCGCATATGTGGGTCATGGGGATCTGAGGGTGTCGCTTCCTAGCGTGTTCCTCGTCCTGATCCCCGCACCGAGGAGAACCGTGTTCCTGACCTACCTGCTCAGAGAGCTGAGCAACAGACGCAAACAGACCGTGATCGTCGCAGCGGGCCTCGCCCTGGCCATCGCCCTCGTGATCGTGGTGAGCGGGGTGGCGGCCGGCGTGAGGAACGCCCAGTCCTCCGTCCTCGAGTCGATCTACGGCGTCGGAACCGACGTCACCATCACTCAGATCGCCGAGCCGGGTACCGGTGGACCTGGCCAGCAGTTCGCCTTCGGCTCCGGTGACGGCACCACGACCGACGACGGCAGCACCGAGGTCGCCCAGAGCACCCTCTCCGCCGCGCGCGGCACTGCGACCTTCGACTCGTCGGCCCTGACCACCGTCGAGGGTGTCGACGGCGTCTCCGCCGCGACCGCGACCCTGAGCCTGCAGAACTCCAGCTTCTCGGGCACGCTGCCCGACTTCTCCCCGGGGGGC
The DNA here is from genome assembly GCF_001424285.1 of Frigoribacterium sp. Leaf172. Taxonomy (NCBI): domain Bacteria; kingdom Bacillati; phylum Actinomycetota; class Actinomycetes; order Micrococcales; family Microbacteriaceae; genus Frigoribacterium; species Frigoribacterium sp. Leaf172. The sequence goes on from NZ_LMPB01000006.1 coordinate 76,153, forward strand.
GCAGGAGGCGCGGGTGCCGACGGTGCGACCGGTGACGGTACCGACTCAGGCACGGAGGCCGCGCCTCCCTCCGGCGGGGCCGACGGCGCGGGCGGCAGCGCGTTCGACGTCGACCAGTTCTCGGTCACGGGCCTCGACCCCGCCACGGACGCGGTCGGACCGCTCAGCAGCGCATCGCTCGTCGACGGCCGCAGCTTCACCGCCGCCGACGCGGGGACCGACGTCGTCGTGCTCGACCAGACGTACGCCACGAGCGCTGAACTCGCCGTCGGTGACACGCTCGCCATCGGCGGCACCGACTTCACGGTCGTCGGGATCGTGGCGTCCACGTCGTCGGACGCCGCCACCGCCTCTGACACGTACGTGCCCCTCGACACCGCTCAGGCGCTCAGCGGTCTGACGGACCAGATCAGCAACGTCTACGTCACGGCATCGAGCGCCAGCGGCGTCAACGCTCTCAAGACCGACCTGCAGGCGGCACTGCCGGACGCCACCGTGAACACCCAATCCGACCTCGCGTCGAGCGTGTCGGGTTCGCTGTCCACTGCGTCCGACCTGATCGGGAAGCTCGGGACGTGGCTCTCGGTGGTCGTCCTTGCTGCAGCTTTCCTCATCGCGATCCTCTTCACCGTCTCGGGAGTGAGCCGCCGGACGCGCGAATTCGGGACGCTCAAGGCCATCGGCTGGAGCAACTCCCGCATCACCCGCCAGGTGGCGGGCGAGTCGCTCGTCACGGGTCTGCTCGGCGGCGTCGTCGGTGTCGCGGTCGGCCTGATCGGAGTGCTCGTCGTGAACATCGTGGCGCCGACTCTGTCCGCGGCAGCCACGACCGACGCTGCAGGCCCCGGCGCCGACGGCCCTGGCGCCGCTGCGGGCGGAGGTGGCTTCGGGCAGCAGATCGCCCAGGCGACCACCGACGTCGCTCTGAATGTTCCCGTCACCGTCCCGGTCGTGCTGCTCGCCGTCGGCCTCGCCGTCGCCGGCGGTCTGCTCGCCGGCGCCGTCGGGGGCTGGCGCGCCTCCCGCCTGCGTCCCGCCGAGGCCCTGAGGAGCGTCGCGTGAACACGTCCCGCCCGACCTCGACCTCTCTCCCGGCTCCGGCCGGAACGACCCGACCGACCACAGCCTCTGGAGCCACCGACCCCATGTACACGCTCACCGCCGTCACGAAGACCTATCAGCAGAAAAAGCGCACCGTGAAAGCACTCGACGGGGTCGATCTCGTGATCCCTGCAGGGCAGATGGTCGCGATCCAGGGACCGACCGGCGGTGGCAAGTCCACCTTGCTCCAGATGCTCGGCGCGCTCGACCGGCCCACGAGCGGCACGGTTCGACTCGGTGACTCCGAGCTCTCGGCGGCGGGCGACCATGCCCTGGCGGCGGCACGGGCACGCGAGATCGGTTTCGTGTTCCAGGGCTTCAACCTGATCCCCACCCTCACGGCCGCGGAGAACGTCGAGACGGCCTTCGCAGACGGGTCGACGCCCCGGGCGGAACGCCGGGACAAGGCGAAGGCGGCACTAGCGTCCGTGGGTCTCGCCGAACGAGCTGACCACCTGCCGAGCGAACTCTCCGGAGGACAGCAGCAGCGCGTCGCCATCGCCCGGGCGCTCGTCAAGGAACCGAGCGTGTTGCTCGCGGACGAGCCCACGGGCTCTCTCGACGAGGCCACCCGCGACGAGATCATGGACCTGCTCGAGGGCGTCTGGCGTGATCGAGGGCTCACCCTCGTCATCGTCACGCACGACTCGGCCGTGGCCCGGCGGGCACAACGTCGTCTCCGCATCGCGGGCGGCGAACTGGCCGAGCTGGGTCCGGCTGCCTGACCCGGCAGGCCGTAGCCGGCTCCGTCACGGCGTCGGGGCGGATGATCGTCCAGGCGGGCCCGCCCGCACGAGCTCGTCGACGACGAGGCTGCCGGTTCGACCGTGGGCGCCCACGACGAGGCAGGCGGTCATCGGAGCATGACGGTGCCGCCGTCGACGGCGATGGTCTGCCCGGTCACCCAGCCTGCCTCCGAGCTCAGCAGCCAGCGGACGCTCGCGGTGATGTCCTCCGGCTGACCCACTCGACCGACGAGGGTGCGGGCGGCGGCGGCGTCGATCATGGTCGAGCTGTCGCCGAGCCCGGCCGCGTCGAAGAAGTCCGTGTCGGCCACGAAACCGGGGGCGAGGGTGTTGACGGTGATGCCGCGCCTGCCAGCGCGGATGGCGAGGTCGCGGCCGTAGCCGGCGACGGCGGCCTTGGCGGTCGAGCAGGGGCCCCCGCCGCCGTCGAGTCCGGCCGGCGGGCCGATCAGGACGATTCGTCCTTCCGTGTCGAGCACCTGAGGAAGAAGACCCTCGACGGGCAGGACGACGGTGAAGAGGTTGACCCGGAGAGCGTCGGCCCACGCGCTCTCGATCGCCGGGAGGTCGGTTCCCGGTCGACGGAATCCGCCTTGCCCACCCGCGGCGGCGACGACGCCCGCGACGCGCCTGTCGCCCACGGCATCGACGATCCGGCTGACACCCTCGACTGTCGAGGCATCGGCGAGGACGGTGAGGATCTTCTCGGGGTCTGCCGCGGACCGCTGCGTCTCTGTGAGCAGGCCCTCGCGTCGACCGGCGATCAGGACATCTCGCCCGAGGCTCACCTGGTCCAGGGCGATGTCGCGGCCCATGCCCGTGCCGCCGCCGATGACGACGACCAGTGGGGTCATCTGGGAGGGGGAAGAAGTCATGTCAGGTCTTTTCCGGGACTGTCAGGGAATGGCGTGCACGCATCGAGCGCATGCAGTAAGGCCAGTTGCTGTTCGGTCGTGAGGGGGCTCAGAAGCTGTTGCTGAGCGCGTTCGACTGCAGGCTCGGCCTCCCGCACCACCCGTGTCCCGAGGGGTGTCAGCGCCAACGGTCGGCGTCGGCCGATCGCTTCGTCGGCATCTCGGACGAGGAGGCCTCGGACACCGAGCTGCGCAGTCACGCGCCCCAGCGCCTGGGGCGTGATGAGGAGGAACCGGGCCAGATCGGCGTTGCTCGTTCCCGGGTTGCGGTCGACGAAGACGAGCGCTCCGTACTGGGCGCCTGAGAGCTCGAAGGGCTCGAGCGCAGCCTCGACCGCCTGCCGCGTCGCACGATGGAAGCGTGATGCCGCCAAGCCGAAGTCGTGGCCGGGCAGCGCTCGGGACGTGTTCATGTAACCCAAGGTTCCATCAAGGCCCCGGGCTGGCGACCCCGCACGAAGCCGAATCGGTTCAGACACGAGCAAGAAAGCCTTGGGTTGCAATGCCTTGTATAGCAAGGTTAGAGTCTCGGCATGGGCGATGAACAGGACAGGATCCTCACCAACCTCCGCAAGGGCGTGTTGGAGTTCTGCGTCCTGTCCGCCCTGACCTCGGGACCCGGTTACGGGCGGAATCTCGCACAGGTGCTGGGGGAGCGAGGCCTGCTCGCGAGCGAGGGCACCCTGTACCCGCTGCTCTCCCGTTTGCGGGACGCGGGCCTTGTCGATACCGAGCTCACGAACCCGGCGGACGGTCGTCAGCGCCGGTACTACACGCTGACGAGTGCCGGCCACACCCGTCTCGCTGCCTTCCGGGCAGCGTGGGCACCCTTTCGCAACACCGTCGACGACCTATTGGAGACTCCATGACGACCTCACCTCTTCTCGCCGGTCGTGTTGACGAGAAGGCGCGCTACCTCCGCGAACTTCGGCGGGAGTTGTCCGTTCTTCCCTCGGGCCGACGGCGCGACGTGCTCCGGGGCGTCGCGGATCACCTCGACGACGCCGCTCCAGAGGACCCGCGCCCATTCGAGGAGATCCTCGGTGCTCCGGAACTCATCGCCCGGACAGCGATCCGGGATCATGATCTGCACGCCGGCAGATCTCTTCGGCCCGGCTACGCCATGGTGTCGAAGCGACTGCAACTGATCGCAGGCATCCTCTACTGCCCACCCGCCGTGTACGGGCTTGTCATGTTGGCCCTTGACGGACGCGAGTGGTTCCTGTGGGAGCACCTGCGGTTCCTCCTGCAGCTGGCACCGGCGCTGCTCTTCCTGCCTCTGCCTTTGCTTGCTCGGTGGAAGCGGTGGTATCTGATGTCGGTGCTGTGCATCGGCGGGTACGTGGCCTACCTCGCTGCGCAACTCGCGGTGAACCAGTTGGCAGTGACTCATCTGCTCGCCGCGAAGCTGTGGTTCGTGCCCACGTCCACGGTGTGGATCTCGCACGCACCAGTCATCGTCCTGCTCACCCTTGCGCTGCTCGGCGCCCCGACGGTCCTGCGTCTCCATCGAAACCCTCGCCATACCGGTCCGATGGGGGATCGTTCACCGAGTTCGGTCTCGGACTGACCTGTCGAGACAGTCGGCGCCCCGGAGCTGCGGGGGAGCGGCCAGCCCCCTGACCGATCGGCTGTCGGGCGGCTCGGCGAGATGCGGTCGCGCTCTCAGAGCTTCTCGGGGGTCTCGCGGTCCGCGGCGTGGATGGGCTCGCTGTGCCCGAAGGTCTCGGCCGCCGCGCGGAGGCGCTCGACGAACTCCGTGTTCTCCATCTCGAGCTCGTCAGCCTCGGCGTCCTCGACGACGAGTTCGCTGGCCGGCCCGATGAGGATCTTCGTGGTCGTCATCATCCCGTCCGGGGCGACGGCGGGGACTTCGACGGTGTCGGCGCGGTCGCCTCCCGAGAGCGCTGCCGCGTACTCGATGACGGCGTCGGCGACGTCGTCGCTGGTGAGGATGATGGCGCTGTCGTAGCGGATGTTCTTCATGGCGTCTCCTGATCGGCGTCCTCCCAGTCAAGCCCGGCTCGCGCATCCTGGACCGACCGAAGAGGCCGCGCGGATCGCTCACTCAGGCGCCGGGTCGCGCCCTGGCTGCTGCCCGGGCGTCGATCGCGACGCCGACGATCAGCCGGCGAGGGTGCGGTACCGGGCGGGGATCGGCGGGACGCGCAGCCAGGAGGCGCGGCGCACGCCGTCGGGCGACGTCCAGTCGACGAAGACCGTCCCGAGCGAGACCAGGGCGGCGAGCGACTCGGGCGACGCGACGCCCACGGACGACCCGCGGCGCAGGCGGGCGATGCCGACGATCGAGTCGTCGGGCAGGCGGACCTCCACGAGCCGGGGGTCGTCTCCGCCGATGGACCGCAGCACGAGGCAGCTGCCGGCGGGCACGGAGAGGTCGCCCGAGGCCTGCGGCTCGTCGAGGTAGGTGAGGTAGAAGCGGGGGGATCTCCGGAGGCGCGGGGCGCGTTCCGACCGGATCCTCCCGAGGGTCCGTGGGGCGCGCTGGACGACGGCGGGCGGCTGATCCGTGCCGGATGCGGTGGTGTCCATCGTGGTCGTCCCCTGGTCGTCTCGGTCGCCCGCGTTCCCTCGCCTGGCGTCCTGTTCCAGACAACAGGGTGCGGGCGGCTCGGAGCATGCCCGCCCCCTCCCCAGTGAGGGGGGTCGCGCCTCCCCAGTCCGGGGGGTCCGCCGCGTGTCGTCGCCCGCCCGCGTCGGTCGAGGGGCAGGAGAGTGAGCGCTCACTTCGGGCGGGTGCGGAGGTCTAGAGTGGACGCGCCACCGAGCCGAAGGAGTCCCGATGCACAACTGGGCCGCCAACGTCGAGTACTCGACGACAGACCTGCGCCGTCCCACCACCGTCGACGAGGTCCGTGACGTCGTCACCTCGTCTCGACGGGTGAAGGCCCTCGGGTCGAGGCACTCGTTCAACCGCGTCGCCGACACCGACGGCGCTCTCGTGTCGCTCGATCGGCTCGACGTGCCCATCGAGCTCGACGCCGAGGCGGGCACCGTCCGCGTCGGGGCCGGGACGACGCACGCCGTCCTGGCCGTCGAGCTGCAGCGTCAGGGTCGTGCCCTGCCGAACCTCGCCTCGCTGCCGCACATCTCGGTCGCCGGAGCCGTGCAGACCGGCACCCACGGTTCGGGAGTCGGCAACCCCGCCCTGTCGGCGTCCGTCGCGGCCGTCGAGTTCGTCCGCGCCGACGGCTCCCTCGAGACCGTCCGCCGGGGCGACGACCGCTTCGAGGCGTCGGTGGTGGGTCTCGGGGCCCTGGGCGTGGTCACCGCGCTCGTCCTCGACACGGTCCCGACGTTCGACGTGGTGCAGACCGTGCATTCGGCGCTGCCCTGGCGGGCCGCCCTCGATCGGCTCGACGACGTGCTCGGTCACGCGTACAGCGTCAGCCTCTTCACGCGGTGGACGGGCGACGCCGTCGACCAGGTCTGGGCCAAGGCCCGCGTCGGCGACCCGGTCCGGCTCGATCTCGCCGACCTGGGCGGCGTGCCCGCCGAGGCGGCCGTCCACATGCTCCCCGACACCGCGGCCGACGCCGTGACGCCGCAGCTCGGCGTCCCCGGGCCCTGGCTCGACCGGCTCCCGCACTTCCGGGCGGACTTCACCCCGAGCGCGGGCGAGGAGATCCAGAGCGAGTACCTCGTGCCCGCCGAGCACGCCGCCGCCGCGATCGGGGCGCTCCGCGCGGTGGGGCACCGCTTCGCCGACGTGCTGTTCGTCAGCGAGATCCGCACCGTGGCCGCCGACGACGCGTGGCTCAGCCCGAGCGGCGGACGCGACAGCGTGGCCTTCCACTTCACGTGGCGACGCCTGGCCGACGAGGTACTCGCCGTGCTGCCCGTCGTCGAGGAGGCCCTCGCGCCGTTCGACGCCCGCCCGCACTGGGGCAAGGTCGCGACGCTCGACCACGGGACGCTGCGCCGCCGCTTCCCGAGACTCGACGACTTCGCCGCGCACGCCCGCGCCGTCGATCCCGACGGGCGCTTCCGCAACGACCACCTGGCCCGCACCGTCTTCGAGGAGTCCCCTGTTGTCTGACCCCACCCGCGCCTCCTCGTCCACGACCGCAGCGACCGGTCCGGTCGACGCGCCGCTGCCTCTCAGCGGCCGGGCGAGCACCATCGAGCACGGCCCGTATCGCGCCGAGATCGCCGGTGTCGGCGCCACCCTGCGCGCCCTCACCTACGACGGCCGCGACCTCGTGGTCCCGTTCGGCGTCGACGAGGTCCGGCCGCTCTACCGCGGCGCCCTGCTCGCCCCCTGGCCCAACCGGGTCGTCGACGGGCTCTACGACGACCAGGGGGTCGAGCGTCAGCTGCCGATCACCGAGGTCGAGCGCGGTCACGCTCTGCACGGGCTCGTCCAGTGGGCCGAATGGGACGTCGAGCACCACGCGCCCGACCGCGTCGTGCTGGCCACCCGCCTGGCGCCGAGCGACGGCTACCCGTACCGCCTCGACCTGCGGGTCGAGTACCGGCTCGACGACGACGGTCTGCACACGACCGTGCTGGCGTCGAACGCCGCCGCCGGGCGGGCGCCGTACGGCGTGGCCCCGCACCCCTACCTCGTCGCCGGCGAGGGCCGCGTCGACGACTGGACGCTCACCCTCGCCGCCGACGGCTACCTCGAGGTGACCGACGACCGCCTCGTGCCGCTCGGCGTGCACGGGGTCTCCGAACGCGACGGCTTCGACTTCCGCGACGGTCGGCTCATCGGCGACCTCTTCGTCGATCACGCCTTCACCGACGTCGCGGCGGCGGCCGGCGGGCGTCACGAGGCGCGGGTCACGACGGCCGACGGCACCGGCGTGCGGATGAGCTGGGGCCGGGAGCTCCCCTGGGTGCAGGTGCACACCGGCGACCGCCCCGAGCCGGAGGACGACCGCCGCGGTCTGGCCGTCGAGCCGATGACCTGCCCGCCGGACGCGTTCACGAGCGGCGTCGACCTCGTGCACCTCGGACCGGGGGAGTCGCACGAGGCGTCCTGGAGCATCGCCGCGATCGTCTGAGCGCTGATCGTCAGGAACGGTCACGGGTCGTCTGGTTACCATCGAGTGTGAGCAGACGATCCGAACGACACGACGAGACGGCGCCCCTCGAGGGCGGCCACGCCGCCGCGACGGACGACCGCACGCCTCCGCGGCACGCCAGAGGCCGTCGTCGCCGGGTCGTCGTGCTGCCCGCCGTTGCGGGTGTGCTCGCGGCCCTCCTGCTGCTCACCGGCGGCTACGCCACCTACAGCTACAACCGGTTCGTCGGCGGAGTCACGCACGTCGACGCGATCCCGTCGGCCGGCGACGACGGTGACGACGACGTCGACGGCGTGGCCCAGAACATCCTGCTGGTCGGCGACGATCACCGACCCGACAACGCCACCCCCGACGAGCTCGCGCTGCTGAGCACCGACTCCGACGGCGGAGCGTCGAACACCGACACGATGATCGTCCTGCACATCCCCGCCGACGGCTCGAGCGCCACCCTCATCTCGATGCCGCGCGACTCGTACGTCGAGATCCCGGGCTACGGGCAGAACAAGCTCAACGCGGCCTATTCGCTCGGCAAGGAGCACGGGGGCAGCGAGGCCGCCGGCGCGCAGCTGCTCATCCAGACCGTGCAGAACCTCACCGGTCTGACGATGGATCACTACGTGCGCGTGTCGCTCATCGGCTTCTACCGCGTCGTCGACGCGCTCGGCCCGGTCGACGTCTGCCTCAACCAGGCCGCTGTCGACAGCTTCTCGGGGGTGAATCTGCCCGCGGGGGTCTCGACGCTCGACGCCAAGCAGGCGCTGTCGTTCGTGCGCCAGCGGCACGGCCTCCCCGGCGGCGATCTCGACCGCCAGGTCCGTCAGCAGTACTTCCTCAGCGTCGAGGCCCGCAAGATCCTCTCGGCCGGCACCCTGCTGAACCCGACCAAGCTCGGCTCGGTGCTCGACGCCGTCAGCTCGTCGATGGAGACCGACTCGGGGCTGAACTTCCTGCAGCTGGCGAATCAGGTCAAGAACCTCCGGCCCGAGAACGTCCGATCGGCCACCATCCCGATCCTGGGCACGCCGACGATCTCGGTCGGCGGCTCGCCGCTGTCGATCGTCGAGGTCGACAAGGGCGCCATGCCCGGGTTCATCCAGGGGCTCGTGGGTCCGCCGCAGGCGTACACCGACGCCGTCGCGGCCGCGCCGGCCGACGTCTCGGTCAGTGTCGCCAACGCGAGCGGCGTCACAGGCGCCGCCACGACGGCCACCGAGGCCCTGGCTGCGGCGGGCTTCGTCACCGGCGCCCCGACGTCGGCGTCGGCGACGGCCGCGACGGTCGTGAACTACCCCGCGGGGCAGGAGGCCCAGGCCAAGGCGGTCGCCGCCTATCTGCCCGGAGCGGTCGCGGTCGCGTCGAGTCAGGTGACCGCCGTCACGGTCGTGCTCGGCAGCGACGGCATCACCGTGCAGCCGCCCGTCACCGAGACCCCCGAGCCCTCGACACCGGCCGAGACCACGGCGCCCGAGGCCACCGTCGCGCCCGAGCCCGCGCCGACGCCCACCCCGGCGGGCACGAGCTACGCGGCCGGCGCCTGCATCAACTGACCCTGACCCGATCGGGTGCGGTCGACCGAGGGTGCAGCGGTCGACCGGCCCTTGACCCTCGGGTGCGGTCAGCCCGCCGTGCAGCGGTCTAGGCCGGCATCGAGCGCGTGCCAACCGGGTCGGACTCCCAGGTCGTCGCCGAGACCGACCCTGGTGAGAGGCGGTGCAGAGCCGCCTCGAGTGCGCGACGCGTGCGGCGGGCCGATAGCTCGTCACGGACGACCATGTCGAAGCGGAGCATCTCCGTCGACTCGGTGAGCAGCACCGTGCCGGCGTCGGCGAGCTGCACGAGGTACTGGCCCTCGCCGACCCGGGCGGCGACGTGCTCGGAGAGCAGCCGCCGCGACAGCCAGAACAGACCGGCCGAGTCGTGCGCGGTGTGGACGGTGGCCGTCGCGGTGATCATGCGGACACTGTGCCGTGCCTTCCGCTCAGCGACGTGAACGGCGTGTGGCGAGCGTGTTAACCCCACAGGGGGTCAACCGACTTGACACGCGCCTGCGCAACGCGCATAGTTGGCGAGCGCTCGGATGTGAGCGCTCACATTGCAAGCAGTCCCTGACGAAGAGGTCACCTGTGAACACCAGCACCACAACCCGACGCGCGAGCCGCCGCCCCCTGGCCGCCCTCTCTTCGCCGCACCCCGTCGCCGACGGCCCGGCCCCGCGCCTCCTCGGCTGACTCCGGGCCCCGCGGCCGCCCCGATCACTCCGGTCGGAGCCCCGCACGTCGCCCCGAGCCTGCTCCGCAGCCGGCCCGGACGCGGCCTCAGCCCCGGCGGTCGCCTCCCCGTCGCACTCGACGCCCTCCCGTGTGACCGGTCACTTCGGCCGGATCGCCCCCCTCGACTCACCCTCACCCCCCTCCCACCGTCATCGACGACGTCGTCGAGATGACACGGACACCAAAGGAATCACACCGTGAAGAACAAGAAGATCCTCGCCGGCATCGTCGCCGTCGGCCTCGTCACGTCGCTGGCAGCCTGCTCGGGCGGCGGCGGCCGTGGCGCCGACTCCGGCAGCGGAGACACCGGCGGAGACAACGCGGGCGCCCTCGTCGGCGTCGCGATGCCCACCAAGGTCTCCGAGCGCTGGATCAAGGACGGCGACGCCGTCAAGAGCGCGCTGGAGGACAAGGGCTACAAGGTCGACCTCGAGTACGCCGACAACAAGATCCCCCAGCAGGTCCAGCAGGTCAGCAACATGATCACCAAGGGTGCGAAGGTCCTGATCGTCGCCTCGATCGACGGCGGCTCGCTCAGCGACCAGCTCGACCAGGCCGCCGCGGCCGGAATCCCCGTCATCTCGTACGACCGTCTGCTGACCGGCAACGAGAACGTCGACTACTACGTGTCGTTCGACAACTACAAGGTCGGCGTCGACCAGGCGACCAGCCTCCTCACCGGTCTCGGCCTCGCCGACGCCGACGGCAAGAAGATCGACGGCGCTGACAAGAAGACGATCGAGCTCTTCGCCGGCAGCCCCGACGACAACAACGCGACCTTCTTCTTCAACGGCGCGATGGACACCCTGAAGCCCTACATCGAAGACGGCACCATCACGGTGGGCTCCGGCCAGACCGAGTTCACGCAGGTCGCCACCCAGCAGTGGGACCCGGCCACGGCCAAGGCCCGCATGCAGAACCTCATCGCGTCGACCTACTCGGGCGGCACGAAGCTCGACGGCGTGCTGTCGCCCTACGACGGCATCTCGATCGGCATCATCTCGGCCCTCGAGGGTGCCGGCTACAGCTCCGACGCGCTCCCGGTCGTGACCGGCCAGGACGCCGAGGCCGCCTCGGTCAAGTCGATCATCGCCGGTCAGCAGTACTCGACCATCTACAAGGACACCCGTCAGCTCGCCGACCAGTCCGTCGTGATGGCCGACGACATCCTCCAGGGCGAGACGCCCGAGACGAACGACGACAAGACGTACGACAACGGCGAGAAGGTCGTGCCGACGTACCTCTTCCAGCCGACGATCGTCACGAAGGACAACTACGAAGAGGTCCTCGTCGACAGCGGCTACTTCACCGAGGCCGACCTCAAGTAGGTCGCCCCGCCCCCCGGGGCGCAGGAGGCGCGGGGCACCCGTGCCGCGCCTCCTGCGCCCCACAGCTCCGCCCCCACCCCATGCACGAGAGAAGGAACACGTGGCGAACACGATCCTCGAGATGCGCGACATCACGAAGACGTTCCCCGGCGTCAAGGCCCTGCAGAACGTCACGCTGGAGGTCGAGCGCGGCCAGGTCCACGCGATCTGCGGCGAGAACGGCGCCGGCAAGTCGACGCTGATGAAGGTGCTGTCGGGGGTCTACCCCTCGGGTTCCTTCGACGGCCAGATCCTGCTCGACGGCCAGCCCGTCGACTTCAAGAACATCAACGACTCCGAGGCCGCCGGCGTCGTCATCATCCACCAGGAGCTCGCGCTGAGCCCGTTCCTGTCGATCGCCGAGAACATCTTCCTCGGCAACGAGCAGTCCAAGGGCGGCTTCATCGACTGGAACAAGACCAACCTCGACGCCGCGGGCCTGCTGGCCCGCGTCGGGCTGCGCGACAACCCCGTGACGAAGGTCACCGACATCGGCGTGGGCAAGCAGCAGCTGGTCGAGATCGCCAAGGCGCTCTCGAAGAAGGTCAAGCTGCTGATCCTCGACGAGCCGACGGCGGCCCTGAACGACGACGACTCCGCCCACCTGCTCGACCTCATCAAGAGCCTGCAGGGGCAGGGCATCACGTCGATCATCATCAGTCACAAGCTGAACGAGATCAAGGCGATCGCCGACAAGGTCACCATCATCCGCGATGGCAAGACGATCGAGACCCTCGACATGCACGCCGGCGAGGTCACCGAGGACCGCATCATCAAGGGCATGGTCGGCCGCGACCTCGAGAGCCGGTACCCCGCTCACGAGTCGAACGTCGGCGAGGAGCTCCTCCGCATCGAGGACTGGACCGTCCACCACCCGCTCGACGCGACCCGCGAGATCATCCACCAGGCCAACCTGAACGTGAAGGCCGGCGAGATCGTCGGCATCGCGGGCCTCATGGGCGCCGGTCGGACCGAGCTCGCCATGAGCGTCTTCGGCAAGAGCTACGGCACCGGCATCTCGGGTACCGTCTACAAGCGGGGCGAGAAGATCGACACCAGCACCGTGAGCAAGGCCATCAAGGCCGGTCTCGCGTACGCGACCGAGGACCGCAAGAAGTACGGTCTCAACCTGATCGACGACATCACCCGCAACGTCTCGGGCTCGGCCCTCCGCAAGCTGGCGAAGTCCGGCTTCGTCAACAGCTCCGAAGAGAGCCGCGTCGCCGAGGGCTACCGCAAGAGCATGAACATCAAGGCGCCGAACGTGGCCGCCCTGACGGGCAAGCTCTCGGGCGGCAACCAGCAGAAGGTCGTGCTGTCGAAGTGGATGTACACCGACCCCGACGTGCTGATCCTCGACGAGCCCACCCGAGGCATCGACGTCGGCGCGAAGTACGAGATCTACACGATCATCAACCAGCTCGCGGACGCCGGCAAGGGAGTGATCGTCATCTCGAGCGAGCTGCCCGAGCTGCTCGGCATCTGCGACCGCGTCTACACCCTCTCGGAGGGACGCATCACGGCCGACGTGCCGATCGCCGAGGCGACCCCCGAGTTCCTCCTGAAGTACATGACCCTCGAACGAGAGAGCCCCGTCAATGAGCGCGCCTAGCCCCACCCAGGCCACCGACCCGAAGCCCACGGGCGGGTCGCCCACCTCCCGTCAGCCGCAGAGCGGCTCCGGCGGCAACCCCCTCGTCGGTGCGGTCTCGTACCTCGGCGGGCAGCTCCGCCAGATCGGCCTCTTCATCGCGCTGATCGTGATCGTGCTGTTCTTCCAGGTCACGACCGACGGCATCACGCTCGCGCCGATCAACGTGTCGAACCTGGTCGTCCAGAACAGCTACATCCTGATCCTGGCCATCGGCATGGTGATGGTGATCATCGCCGGTCACATCGACCTCTCGGTCGGTTCGATCGTCGCGTTCACCGGCGCCATGGCCGGCGTCATGATCACCCAGTGGGGTCTGCCCTGGCCTCTGGCCGTCGTGCTCTGCCTCATCCTCGGCGGTCTCGTCGGCGCCTGGCAGGGGTTCTGGATCGCCTACTTCGGCATCCCGGCGTTCATCGTCACCCTGGCGGGCATGCTCGCCTTCCGCGGTGCGGCTCAGATCGCCCTGCAGGGTCAGCAGATCTCGCCCTTCCCCCAGGGGTTCCGCGACATCGGCTCGGGCTTCCTGCCGGCGTTCGGCACGACCGGCTACGAGCCGCTGACCCTCGTGCTCGGCGCGATCGCATCCGTCGCCCTGATCGGCACCGGTCTCCGCGGTCGGGCCACGCGGCGCAAGTACCAGCTCGAGGACGAGCCCTTCCTGTGGTTCATCACGAAGATGGTCTTCACGGTCGCCCTCGTCATGTACATCGGGTTCCTCCTCGCCAGCTACTCGGGCACCCCGATCGTCCTCGTCGTCCTCGCGGTCCTCGTCGTCGTGTACTCCACGGTCATGAAGAACTCGGTCTTCGGCCGCCACGTCTACGCCATCGGCGGCAACCTGCACGCCGCCGAGCTGTCGGGCATCAAGACGAAGCGGGTCACGTTCCTGCTCTTCGTCAACATGGGCGTCATCTCGGCCCTCGCCGGCCTGGTCTTCACCGGTCAGCTGAACCTCGCCAGCCCGAGCGCCGGAAACGGCTTCGAGCTCGACGCCATCGCCGCGGTCTTCATCGGCGGTGCGGCGGTCACCGGCGGCATCGGCACCGTCACCGGCGCCATCGTCGGCGGTCTGATCATCGGAATCCTCAACAACGGCATGTCGATCCTCGGCGTCGGCACCGAGTACCAGTCCCTCATCAAGGGCCTCGTGCTGCTCGCCGCGGTCGCGTTCGACGTCTTCAACAAGCGTCGCGCCGCCTCGGCAGGCAAGTAGAGCGACCACCCCAGGAGGCGCGGTTCCCGATCGAGGGGGCCGCGCCTCCTCGTCGTCCGGGCCCGTCCGACCCGCGAAACGAACAGATCTAGGATCATCTCGTGGCAACCCTCTTCGACGTCGCGGCCGCGGCCGGCGTCTCGCATCAGACCGTCTCGAGGGTCGTGAACGGCGATCCGTCGGTGAGGCCGGCGACGAAGGCGAAGGTCGACACGGCCATCGACGAGCTCAACTACCGGCCGAGTCTCGCGGCCCGCGCCCTCGCCAGCCGCAGGACGACCTCGCTCGGCCTGATCAGCACCGGGTTCCCGTACTACGGCCCCTCGAGCACGATGCACGGCTTCAACGGCGCCGCGCGCCGGGCCGGCTATCAGGTCTCGATGGCCACCCTCGACGTCGCCGACCGGAAGGGCATGCAGCAGGCCCTCGACTCGCTGCTGGGTCAGAACGTCGCCGCCCTCGTGCTGATCGCCCCCGACCCCGAGGTGCTGCGGGTGCTCCGCCGGGCCGATCTGTCGGTGCCGCTCGTCACGGCCGACAGCGAGGCCGAGCCCGGGCACCACACCGTGTCGCTCGATCAGGTCGCGGGCGCGGAGTCCGCCGTCGAGCACCTGGTCGCGCTCGGTCACACGCGCATCGCGCATCTGGCCGGGCCCGAGGGCTGGATGGACGGCCGCGACCGCGAACGGGGCTGGCGCGAAGCCTGCACGCGACTCGGACTCGAGCCGTCGGTGCTGCTGCGGGGCGACTGGACCCCGGCCTCGGGTCACGGGGTCGGCCGCGAGATCGTCGAGAGGGTCGCCCGCGACGAGGTGACCGCCGTGTTCTGCGGCAACGACCAGATGGCGCTCGGCCTCATGCACGCCCTCGCCGAGGCCGGCGTCTCGGTGCCCGGCGACGTCAGCATCGTCGGGTTCGACGACATCCCCGAGGCGGCGCACTTCCTGCCGCCGCTGACGACCGTCCGGCAGGACTTCGAGGCGCTCGGCCGACTCATCATGACGACGGTCGAGGCCGTTCTCGCCGGCGACTCCACGCCCGTGGCCTCGCTGCCCACCCAGCTCGTCGCGCGCGCCTCGACGGCGCCGCCCCGCACCGTCGCCGACTAGAGGCCGCGCGCGGGCATGAACCGCGCCTCCTCGGTGTTGGCACCCGCATGAGCATTCCCCTCTCGATCCTCGACCTCGCCCCCGTCGCCCCCGGAGAGACGGTGCGCGACAGCTTCGCCGCCTCCGTGGCCCTCGCACAGCAGGCCGAGGCGAGCGGGTACCGGCGGGTCTGGTACGCCGAGCACCACAACATGGCGTCGATCGCGTCGAGCGCGACGTCGGTGCTGATCGCCCACATCGCCAGCCAGACGTCCACCATCCGTCTCGGCTCGGGCGGCGTCATGCTGCCGAACCACTCGCCGCTGACCATCGCCGAGCAGTTCGGCACGCTCGAGACGCTGCACCCGGGCCGCATCGACCTCGGCCTCGGGCGGGCGCCCGGCAGCGACCAGGCGACGTTCCGCGCGCTGCGCCGCGACCCCGCGTCGTCCGAGCGGTTCCCGCAGGACATCCTCGAGCTGCAGGCGTTCCTCGCCGGCGAGTCGCGGGTGGCCGGCGTCCAGGCGGTCCCCGGCGGAGGCACGAACGTGCCGTTGTACATCCTCGGATCGTCGCTGTTCGGGGCGAAGCTCGCCGCGGCCCTGGGTCTGCCCTACGCGTTCGCCTCGCACTTCGCGCCCGGCGACCTGATCGACGCGGTGACCGCCTACCGCCGCGAGTTCCAGCCGTCCGAGCAGCTCGCCGAGCCGTACGTCATCGCCGCGGTGAACGCCGTCGTGGCCGACGACGCGGACGACGCCGACGCCCAGTTCGCGGTCGTGAAGCGGCAGCGTCTGCTGATGCTGCTGCGGCAGAGCGGTCAGATCGACGTCGCCCGCGAGTTCGACGACGCCGAGCTCGACCACCTGCTGCGCACCCCGGTGGGGCAGCACGTGCAGACGATGACGACCTACACAGCGGTCGGGACCCCGTCCGAGTCGCGCGAGTACATGGAGCAGTTCGCCCGCACGGCGCAGGCCGACGAGCTGATCGTCGCGCACGCCGGGTCCTCGAAGGAGGTGCGGCTGCGGTCGGTCGCGCTGCTCGCCGAGGCCATGGAGCTCGCACCCGCCGCGTGACCCGCCGGGGCGCTGCGCGCTCCGCCGCATGACCCGCCGGGGCGACGCGCGCTCGGTCTCCGCGCGCCGCGGCTAGGGTCGAGCGCATGAGTCTGCCCGAGCTCTCGGCGCTCGGGGTCGACGAGGTCGCCGCCGAGGTGCTCGAGGTCGTCCTGGCCGAGCCCGACGGCGTCGTGCTCGACGACGTCGCCGCCGCCCTGCCCGTGATCGACCGGGGAGCGGTCGCGGTGGCCCTCGAGCAGCTGCGTCAGCTCGGTCTCGTGCACCGCGGGGCCGCGGCTCCGGCCCCGTCGCCGCGCTCCGATCAGCGGCCCGCCCCCGAGGGGCGCTGGGCCGCCATCGACCCCCGGGTCTCGGTGCCGGCCCTCGTGACGAAGCGGGCCGACGCGCTCTCCGCGGCCCGCGCCTCCACGGCCGTCCTCGCCGAGCTGTTCGACGAGACGCGCCGCCTCGCCGACCCGTCGGCCACGACGCGGACGCTCGTCGGCGGGGCGGCCGTCGGCGACTGGTACTCGCGGCTCGAGCTGACGGCGACCCGCTCGTTCCTGGCCTTCGACCGCCCGCCGTACGTGGTCGCCGGCAACGAGGCGACCGAGCGGACGGCGCTGGCCCGCGGGGTCCGCTGGCGGGCCGTCTACACGATCGACAGCTTCGGGGCCGACGGCCGGTGGCAGGGGGTCCGCCGACTCGGCGGTCACGGCGAGGAGGCGCGGCTCACCGACTCCCTGCCCGTCAAGCTGGCCGTCGCGGACGAACGCATCGCCCTCGTCTCGCTCGGGCACGACCCGGCCGCGCCCGAGGCGCTCGTCACCGAGTCGCCCGCCCTCGTCGCGGCGCTCGTCGAGCTGTTCGAGCAGCGATGGCGCTCGGCCGTGCCCGTGCCCGTCGAGCGCGCCCCCGACGACGGCGTGCCCGGCCCGGCCTCGAGCGACTGGGCCCTGATCGCCGCCCGCGTCGCCGACGAGGGCCTGGCGGCGTCCGGGGGAGCGGCCACGGGAGGGTCACGACGTCCGCCGAGCGCCGACGAGCGCGACCTCGTGGCGCTCGTCGCGGCCGGGGCGACCGACGAGGTCGTGGCCCAGCGGCTGGGCGTGTCGGTCCGGACGGTGCGTCGGCGTCTGCATGAGCTGCTCGCCGAGCTCGGAGCGACGAACCGCTTCCACGCCGGCGTCGAGGCGTCGCGGCGAGGCTGGATCTGACGTCGGCCCTTCGGCGGACACGGTGTCCCCCGAACAGGTCACGACAGGTAAACAAACCGGCCTGACCCGGCCAGTGGCATCGATCGGCCAGCACCCCCGCTTGAGGGGCAGATGAATTCTCAGGTAACTCTTACTCGACGACTTCGCCATGGGGGCGACAGCGTCGGAAGGCACCCGTGATCATTCCATCCGGCCCTCGTCGGCCGAAAGTCCCTCTCTCCGCGCTCCTCCTGTCGGGTCTCGTGGCCACCGGTCTCGTCGGCGCGGGCGTCGTCGCCCTGCCGGCGTCGTCGGCCGTCGCAGCCGAGGGGCCGGCCGTCGTCGGCGACACGTCGTTCTCGGCGGGCAAGTACATCGTCACGCTCCGCGAGCCGGCGGCCGCGACCTACGAGGGCGGCACGGCCGGCCTCCCGGCGACTGCGACGCCCGAGGGCACGCGACTCGACGCCCGCGCCGCTCCAGTGCAAAAATACAGCGATCACCTCGAGGAGACCCAGGCGGACGTCGCCGCAGCGGTCGGCGCCTCGGTGGACGCCCACTACTCGGTCACGACCAACGCGTTCGCGGCCGATCTCACGGCCGACCAGGCCCGGTCGCTCGCCGCCGACCCGACGGTCGCCGCCGTGTCGAAGAACGAGCTGCTGAAGCTGCAGGCGACACCGTCGACGGAGTTCCTCGGACTCGGCGACGCCCAGGGCGCCGGCGGCGTCTGGGACTCGCTCGGCGGTCAGGACGCCGCGGGCGACGGCGTCGTCGTCGGCATCATCGACTCCGGCATCGCCGCCGGCAACGCGTCGTTCGCCGGCGACCCGCTCGGCGCCGCCAGCGAGACGGAGCCGCACCTCGAGGGCGACGCGACCGTCTACCCGCGCGGCGACGGGGGCACCTTCCGGGGCGTCTGCCAGACCGGCGTGCAGTTCACCGCCGCCGACTGCAACACGAAGCTGATCGGCGCCCGCTACTTCGTCGACGGCTTCGGGGTCGGCAACATCGGCACGGAGGAGCAGGGCGAGTACCTCTCGCCCCGTGACGGCAACGGGCACGGCTCGCACACGGCCTCGACCGCGGCCGGCAACGCCGACGTCGAGGCCCAGGTCGCCGGGCGCGACTTCGGCACGATCTCGGGCGTCGCGCCCGCGGCGAAGATCGCCGCCTACAAGGTCTGCTGGGACGGCCCCGACCGCGTGTCGACCGACGACGACGGCTGCGCCACCCTCGACCTGATCGCCGCGATCGAGGCGGCCGTCACCGACGGCGTCGACGTCATCAACTACTCCATCGGCGGGGGCGGCGCCACGAGCACCTACTCGGCCACCGACCAGGCGTTCCTCGGAGCGGCCTCGGCCGGCGTCTTCGTCGCCGCCTCGGCCGGCAACGACGGCCCCACGGCCACCACCGCGGACAACGCCGCGCCCTGGATCACCACCGTCGCCGCCAGCACGATCCCGAGCTACTCGGCGACCGCCCGCACCGGCGACGGCATCTCGTACCTCGGCGGTTCGATCACGGTCCCCGTCGGAACGGACGGCCTGACCGGGACGCTGGTCGACTCGCAGGCGGTCAAGCTCGCCTCGGCGACGACCGCCGACGCCCTGCTCTGCACGCCGGGCACGCTCGACGCCTCGCTCGTGCCCGACGACGCCGTGGTCCTCTGCGACCGCGGAGTGGTCGGCCGCACCGACAAGAGCGCCGAGGTCGACCGGGTCGGCGGCATCGCGATGCTGCTGGTCAACAAGACCCCGAGCTCCGTCGACCTCGACGAGCACGTCATCCCGACCGTCCACGTCGACGCCGAGGGCTACACGGCCCTCCACGCCTACGCGGCCACCGAGGGCGCGACCGTCACCCTCCTCGACGGCAACCCCGACGCCCTGCCCGAGCCCGCGACCCCGCAGATCGCCGGCTTCTCGTCTCGCGGCCCGGTCACGGCCGACGGCGGCAACCTGCTGAAGCCCGACATCTCGGCCCCCGGAGTGGCGATCCTCGCCGACGGCGCGAACGCCGCCGGCGAGGAGGGCTCGTACGAGTTCCTCTCGGGCACGTCGATGTCGTCGCCCCACATCGCCGGTCTCGCCGCGCTCTACCTGTCGGCGCATCCCGACTGGTCGCCCAGCGAGGTCAAGTCGGCCATGATGACGACGGCCTACGACCTGGTCGGAGCCGACGGCCGGCCGAACCGCGACGTCTTCGCGCAGGGCGCCGGCCACGTCGACCCGACGAGGTTCCTCGACCCGGGTCTGCTCTACGAGAACGGCCCCGATCAGTGGCAGGCCTACGTCGACTCGATCGGCACGGTCGAGGGCACTGACTCGTCGATGAACCTCCCGTCGATCAGCGTCGGATCCCTCGCGGGCACGGCGACGGTCACGCGCACCGTCACGGCCACCGGCGCGGGCACGTACACCGCGGCGCCGGTCGAGATGCCGGGCGTCTCGGTCGAGGTCTCGCCCTCGACCCTCTCCTTCGCCCAGGAGGGCGAGAAGAAGGAGTACTCGGTCACCTTCACCCGCACCACGGCGGCGCTCGACGAGTTCGCCACCGGACATCTGACCTGGAGCGACGGCAGCCACGACGTGGGGAGCCCGCTGGCCGTGCGTCCCGTCCAGCTCGACGCCGCCTCCGAGATCAGCGGAGAGGGCGCCTCGGGCGAGGCCGCTCTCGACGTGACGGCCGGCGACGCGCTGACGCTGCCGCTCGAGACCGAGGGGCTCGTCGAGGGGTCCGTCGCCACCGGCTCGGGCACGGCCGGGGGCGAGCCCGCGCTCGTGCCGCTGACCGTCGCCGAGGGGACGACCCACGGCCGCTTCGTGCTCGACTCCGCCGACGACACGGCCGATCTCGATCTGCTGCTCTACTCGGCGGACGAGGCCGGTGAGCCCGACACCCTGGTCGACTACGCGGCGACGGGATCCGCCGACGAGCAGCTCGACGTCGAGGCGCCCGAGGCCGGCAGCTACGTGCTGATGGTCGACTTCTACTCGGGGGCCGGCGACCTCGGCTACACGCTGACGTCGTACCTCCTCGACCCGGCGCAGGCCGTCGGCGGCTTCGCGGTCGACCCCGCGACCCTCGACGCGGCGCTCGGCGAGACGACGACGGTCACGACCTCGTGGTCGGGGCTCGACTACGACTCCAGCTATCTGGGCCGGGTCTCGTACGGCGACACCGGCACCGTCACCTACGTGACGGTCGCCTCGGGCGCCGAGCCCGAACCGGAGGAGCCGCCCACCGAGCCCGGCACACCGGGGCACGGATGGGACCTCGGCGCGATCCTCGACTGGATCTGGAACGCCATCGGCGGCCTGATCCACCACTGGTGGCCGCGCTGGCGCTGAGCCGCCGCTGACGGCGCGCGGCCCTGAGCCCCGCGTCGGATGGTGACCAGGAGGCGGTCCGCACCTGTCGAGAGACGGTGCGGACCGCCTCCTGCCTGTTCGCAGAGCGAAGAACCCACCCGATCTGCACGTCCGCGAAACGTGAGTGGGCTAGGTTCGGTCCCCGTGAACGAAGAAGACGGCAACTCGATGCGCGTGATCAGCTACAACCTGCGCGAGCACACGGCCAAGGGCGAGATCGAGGCCCTGGCGCGGGATCACCGGGCCGACGTGCTCTGCCTGCAGGAGGCCGACACGAACGACATCCCCGAGCGACTCGGCGACCTGGTGCTGGCGGCGTCCACCCGCAACAACCGTCTGGGCCTCGCCGCCTACTACCGGCCCGACCGCTTCGAGCTGCTGGGCTCCCAGGTCTACGCCCTGAAGAAGTCGATGCACGACCGGGTCATGTCGCCCGCGCACGAACGGCTCCTGGCCATGCATCTCGCCGACCGCGTCTCGAAGACCGACGTGCTCGTCGGGTCGTTCCACGCGGCGCCCCTGACGGCGTCGAACGGGCTGCGGCGGAAGCAGGTCTCGTCGGCGCACGAGCTGATGCGCGCGCTGGCCCCCGGCGTGCCGATGCTCATGGTGGGCGACTTCAACTACCCCTGGTTCCACCAGGGGCTCCGCAAGCAGATCGAACGCGACGGGTTCATCCTCACCCGCAGCGACACGCCTACCTATCTCGGCTACCGCTACGTCAAGGGGCACTTCGACTTCGCGACGAGCATCGACCTCACGATCGACGACATCGTCACGCTGCCGGCGGGGATCTCCGACCACCGGCCGATCCTCGTCCGCGCGCAGGGGCTGCTGACCGCCTGACGGCCGGTGCGCCGCCCGCGTGGCGGATCGCTCGCGGGGCTCACCGCCGGCACGGCGGATCGCTCGCACGGCGAACCGCCCGCACGGCGAGGCCGTGCGGGCGGTTCGTCGTCACTCCCGCGACCGTGGGGGTCGCGTCGGATCGATCAGGCGGCGAGGAGCAGCGCCTCGGCGTCGACCGAGTAGGCCTGCACGATGGTGCGGCTCGGCTCGCGGCGCCAGCTGCGGCCGGGGATGACCCAGCCCTCGGTGCCCGAGACCGTGACGGTCGAGCCGACGCGCACGGCGTCGGTGACGACGTCGCTCCATGCGCGGACGGCGAACTCGGCGCCACGGTCGTCGACGACGACGAACTCGACGAGGCGGGCGGTGGTCAGGGTGGGGACGGTCGTGACCGTCCCGGTGATGGTGGTGATGGTGTTCTTCATGATGCGTTCTCTCGATGTGCTCTGCGGCACGCGGCGTTCTCGGCTCGCGTGGGCCGTCGGGATGCGACGGCGGTTCGGACGGTGTCCGGTCGGGCCCGTGTCACGATCACCGGAGGAGTGAGCACCTGGTGAGGTGGCTCCGATGATGTCGGGCTGTTCGGATCAGATGGCCGGTGTGGACTCGGCTGCTGCTGTTCCGGGAACGATCAGAGTAGATCTGCTCCAAGCGACTCACGACAGTAACACGCCCGGGCTGCAGACACCAGAGCCAATCTGGAAGCCTGGACAGCTTCCGGGTGTTGGCTTCTCACATGACCACGATCCCCACCATCACTCTGAACAACGGCATCCAGATCCCCCAGCTCGGGTTCGGCGTCTACCAGGTCGACCCGGCCGAGACGAAGGACGCCACCCTCACCGCGTTCGAGGTCGGCTACCGCCACATCGACACCGCCGAGATGTACGGCAACGAGGCAGGCGTCGGCGAGGCCATCGCCGAGAGCGGCCTCGACCGCAGCGACATCTTCGTCACCTCGAAGCTCAACAACGGCTTCCACAAGCGCGACGACGCGCTGAAGGCGTTCGACGGGACCCTCGAGGCCCTCAAGCAGGACTACGTCGACCTGTTCCTCATCCACTGGCCCCTGCCCGGCATCGACGTCGACTACATCGAGACGTGGAAGGCCATGGAGGAGATCCACGCCAGCGGCCGCGCCAAGTCCATCGGCGTCTCGAACTTCCAGCAGCCGCACCTCGAGCGCGTGATCGCCGAGGGCTCGGTCGTGCCGGTCGTGAACCAGATCGAGGTGCACCCGTACCTGACGCAGGACCCGCTCCGCGAGTTCGGCGTGTCGAAGGGCATCCACACCGAGGCCTGGTCGCCCATCGCCCAGGGCGGCGTCCTGAAAGACGAGACGATCACCGAGATCGCCGAGCGAGTCGGCAAGTCGACCGCCCAGGTCACGCTCCGCTGGCACATCCAGCGCGGCGACATCGTGTTCCCGAAGTCGGTCACGCGCTCGCGCGTCGAAGAGAACTTCGCGCTGTTCGACTTCGAGCTGACCGACGCGGACGTCGCCGCCATCACGGCCCTGAACAAGGACGAGCGCACGGGCCCGAACCCCGACGAGTTCAACTACATCCCGTAAGCGGCCCCCGCTTCGAGACACCCACCGGGTCGTCGCGCCTCGTGCGCGGCGGCCCGGTCGTCGTCTGCGGCGCGGGTCGGCCGTACCCGGAGCGGGCCCCCGCGACCCGGTCGCCGTCAGGCTCCGCTAGTACGCTCGGTTCTTCCGATACGACGGCCTGACCCGGGAGAGTGTGACGACGTGCGACGACTCGTGGGCGTTCTCCGGCTGCTCGCCGCCGCCGCCGGGTCATCGGCCCTCGTCTCGTACTTCGTCTACGTTCTCGGCTTCAGCACGTTCAGCACCGTGAACTACTTCAGCTACTTCACCCAGCAGAGCAACATCGCGAACGTCGTCGTGCTGACCGCGTCGGGCATCCTCATGCTGCGGGGAGTGCCCGAGCCGCGCTGGTTCGCCTCGCTGCACGCGCTCGTGACGACGTACGTGATCGTGTCGGGCCTCGTCTACGGGGTCATCGTGATCGAGTCGGCGAGTCACAACTACACGATCGGCGTCCCCTGGTCGAGCCAGGTGCTGCACTTCTATCTGTCCACGTTCGTGCTCGTCGACTGGATCTTCGCACCCGGACGCACGAGGGTCCGATGGAGCCTCGTGCTCGCGGCCCTGCCGTTCCCCGTCGTCTGGGGGCTGTTCACGATCTGGCGGGGCGCGCGGGTCGGCTGGTACCCGTACTTCTTCCTCGACCCGGCCCAGGTGCGCTGGCCCGACGAGTTCGTGCTCTACAACGGCATCGCGATCGGCACGATCATCGGGGTGACGGTGGCCCTCGTCGGGCTGAGCCATCTGCGTCCGCGGCATCGTCCGGCGGTGACGGGCGCGCCTCCTCGGACTCCCGCGATCAGGGCGGGGGCGGGGCTCTCCCCGGAGGCACGGCGAGGGTCGTCCAGGCGTCGCCGCGGTCCTCGGGACCTGGCGGTAGCCACGCGTCAGGAGCCGGGGGTCGCCGAGGGGTCGACGGTCGGCTCGCCGGACGGGGTCGGCGAGGCCGACACGAGGTCGAGGTAGGGCTCGAGCGACGCGAGGGCCGCGGTGACGGCCTCGTCGTCGTCGAGGGCCGCAGCCGCGCGACCGGCGTCGCCGCCCGTCAGCGACACCAGGATCGGCTCGCCCGTCGACGGCATGAGGTTGACGAACAGGCGATCGCTCGCGGTGTCGTCGAGCACGGCCCAGACGGTGGCCTGCGTCGACCAGAACGCCCGATCGAAGCGCAGCCAGAGGACCTCCTGGTCGCCCATCCCGAGCGACTCGATCGCCGACGAGTACGCGGCGGGCAGAGCGGGATCGAACTCGACCGCCCCTCGCTTGAGCACCCCGAGGGGCATCGTCGACACGACGCGGTCCGCCGAGAGCGACTCGCCCGTCGCGAGTCGCAGGCCGACCCCCTGATCGCCGTACTGGACGCTGACCACGGTGCTGCCGCGCAGCACGTCGAGTCCGTCCAGGAGCCCCGTGACGAACGACTCGAAGCCGCCCGTGACGAGGGTCGCATCGACGGGGAGGAGATCGTCACCGATCTGGCTCATCGCCAGGTCGCCCGCCTCGGCGCCGAACCGGGCGGGCAGGACGGTGTCGAGCAGGAACGCCACGCGCTCGGCGTCGGACACGCCCGTCGCGTCGGGCGTGCTCGAGACCCGGTCGGCGCCCGACTCGGCGAAGACCTGCCGCGCCGACGTGCCGAGGCCGCCGCCCGTGCCGTCGCCGCTGTCGACGCCGTCGGTGCCGGCAGCCCACGCGGAGGCGGTGGTCACGGCGGCCGCGAGTGCGCCGGTCAGATCGGTGGTCGTGCCGTCGGCGGTGCGGGCCGCGACCTGCGCGGTGCCGGAGCCGGGGGAGGCGGTGGAGCCGGGGGTGTCGGAGGTGTCGGTCGCGCCGCCGGCGCCGCCTGCGCCGTCGACTCGGACGGTGTCCACCCCGGCCAGGGTCAGCGCGCCGACGAGGGCGGGCGAGGCGTCGCCGAACAGCGTCGACACGCCCAGCTCGACCGGGAACGGCCACGAGTCGTCGGCGACCGTGTGGATGCGACCGCCGATGCGGTCGCGCGCCTCGACCACGACGACGTCGAAGCCGCGGTCGGCCAGGGCCCGAGCGGCGGTCGCACCGGCGATCCCCGCCCCGATGACGGCGATGCGCTCACCCTCGGCGGCGACGGCCGCGACCTGGTCGGCGACGTCGAAGCCCGAGGCCCTCGCACCGTAGACCGTTCCCGCGTGCCGGTCGGCGACGGCCTCGCCGGCGAAGAAGAGCCGATCGTCGAGCGAGCCGGCGAGCGTCAGCCGGTCGGTCACCGTCGAGCCGGTCGCCAGGTAGCTCGACGACCCTCCGGCCAGGGCGTCGTCGGCCCAGCTGCTGCGGAGGAACCCCGCCGCGGCGACACCGGCCGGCGCGGTCGGGGCCTCGGTCGGCGTCGGGGTCGGCCCGCCCGTCGACGGCGCCGGAGAGGGCGCGTCGGTCGTGCACGCGGCGAGCACGAGCACGGCGGCGCCCGAGAGCGTGCCCGTCAGGAACGCGCGACGACTGATGCCCATGCTCCCGATTCTCGCAGCCCGCGGCCCCGAGCGCGCACGCCTTCCTCGTCGGTCGACCCGCGCCTCCTCGGCTCGTTCGAGCCGGAGCTCGAGCGCGCGGGCCTTCCGGGTCGGTCGCCCTGCGTCTCCTCTGTCCGCTCGGGCCGGGGCTCGCGCGCGGGCCTTCCTCGTCGGTCGCCCGGCGTCTCCTCGGCATGCGCGGGCCGGGCTTCGATCACGCGGGCCGTCCCGGTCGGTCGACCTGCGCCTCCTCGGTCCGCGCGGGCCGGGGCTCGAGCGCGCTGGCATCCCTGGTCCGTCGACCCGCGCCTCCTCGGCTCGTTCGAGCCGGAGCTCGAGCGCGCGGGCCTTCCCGGCCGGCCGCCCTGCGTCTCCTCGGTCCGCACGGGCCGGCGCGGCGCCCTCAGGCGTCGACGGTCTCGAGGAACGTGCGGAGCAGGTCCGTCACCTGATCGACGGGCAGCAGCGACGATGCGTGGTCCTGGCCGACGAGCGAGTAGAAGACCGCGGCGGGCATGCGGCGCGCGGCCTCCTGCGATTCGCGGTGCCGGTCGACGTCGCGCGTGCCGGCGAGCAGCAGGGTCGGGACGGTCACCGAGTCGAGCTGGTCGACGGTGAGGCCGCCCCCGGTCTCGGCCGCGGTGAAGAAGGCGGCGAGCGCCTCCGGATCGTCGTGCATGAAGGCGAGACGGGTCTCCGGGTCGATCGGGCGGCCGATCGTCTCGCCCCACCGCTCGACGAAGCGGGCCATGCCACCCGTCGTCAGCGCCTCGTGCCAGTCGGGCGCGAAGGTCGCGCCGATGTTGCCGTTCATCGGAGCCCAGCTGCCCCCGACGGTCGTCAGGGTGCGGAGCAGACCCGGGGTGTGCGCGGCGATCGAGAGTCCGATGCGCGCCCCGAACGAGTAGCCGACGTAGTGAGCCGGGGCCAGCCCCGTCGCTTCGAGAACGGCCTCGATGTCGCCGCGGTGCAGGTCCATGCTGTACGAATCGGCGTCGTGCGGCTTGCCGCTCTTGCCGTGGCCGCGCATGTCGAGCGCCACGACCGTGAAGTCGCGCTGCAGGTCCCGGAGGTACCCGAGCCCGCGCCAGGTGCCGCGCGAGAGACCCGAGCCGTGCACGAGCACGAGCGGCGGGCCGTCACCGCCCACCTCGTAGGCGATCTCGGTTCCGTCGACGGGGTTGTTCGCCTGAGCACGCATCCCCTCAGTCTGGCAGCGGCCGGCGGGGGCGGGCGCCGCCTGGCCCGGTGGGTGGTGGTGGCGGGTACCGCCCGGCCCGCGGTGGGTGCAGGGGGCGGGGGCGGGTGCGGTGCAGCCCGGGGTAGGTGGCGGGTGGCGGGTGGCCGGTGGTGCGTGGTGGGTGCCAGCCAGCGGGCCACAGCGCAGAGCGGCGGATGGCCTTCGGCGGGCGGAGGGTGGTGGACTCCGAGGGTGGGGGCCGTCCTCCGCGCCGTGAGATGAGCGGCGCGGTGCCGCCCGGGCGCAGAGTGGAGTCATGACAGACGCCTGGACCGCCGCTCAGATCCGCGCCGCCGAGAAGCCGCTCCTCGACGCCGGTGAGCCGCTCATGCAGCGGGCCGCCGCAGGGCTCGCGGAGGTCGTGCGGGACCTGCTCCGCGCCTCCTCGGCCTCCCGGGGGAGTGCTGGCCGGGTGCTGCTGCTCGTCGGCAGCGGCGACAACGGCGGTGACACCCTCTACGCGGGCGCGGCGCTCGCCCGGGACCTGGTGCCGTCGGGTGGCGCCGTGACCATCGTGCCCACCGGCTCGCGCCTGCACGAGGTGGCACTCGCCGCAGCGCTCGCCGCAGGAGCGACCCTCGACGGCCCGGGGCCCTGGACCGACCCCGCCACCGCGCCGGGCCTGGTCGGCGGGTACGACGTGGTGCTCGACGGGATGGTCGGCATCGGCGCGAGCGGCGGACTGCGAGGCGACGCGGGGCGCATCGTCGAGGCGCTCGGACGCGTCGACGCCCTGGTGGTCGCCGTCGACATCCCCAGCGGTCTGCACCCCGACGACGGGACGGCCGAGCTGGTGCTCCCGGCGGACGTGACCGTCACATTCGGCGGCCGCAAGACCGGGCTGCTGCGGGGGAGCGGCCCCGACCTCGCCGGGCGCGTGGTGCTGATCGACATCGGCCTGGCCCTCGGCGACCCTCACCTCTCCACCCTCGACGCCTCCGGCGACCCCCGCTCCTCCGCGCCCTAACCCCTCGGCGACCCTCGCGCGTCGAAGCTCGCTCTTCGACTCCCTAACCCCTCGGTGACCCCCGCTCGTCCACGCCCGAGTCCTCGGTGACCGACAGCTCCGAGCCAACGACGACCTCCCCACCCCAGCTCCTCGTCTCGTCCGGTCGGCAACTCCTGCCTGCGGCTGCGCAGATGGGCGTCTGCGGGCGTGGCGTCGCCGGTTTGCAGCACCTGGCAGGAGTTAGCCGCGCCCGCGCCCGCCGCCCGCCGCGCGCCGCACGCCCTCGCCGCCCCGGAGGCGGCCGCCGCTCAGCCCGACGGTCAGTACCCTCACCAGCCTCCGTCTCCGCTACCCCCGACCTCCACTGACAACGCCCCACCGTCCCCACACACCCCCACCAACCGGCACCCCCAACGTCCGCCCCCAACGCCCTCCAACGTCCCCCCACGTCCGCCCCCAACGTCCCCCCTCCCCCCCCCATGTCCGCACACTCCCGCCGTCCGCACGTCCCCACACGCCCCTCCGTGACGGTCGGCAACTCCTGGCGGCGGGGGCCCCGGCACCTGCGGCAGTCGGGTGAGGAGCACTCCGACTGCACGCCGCAGGAGTTGCCGACGGAGAGGCCGATCGTTCCCCGTGACGTGCTGACCTCCGAGGAGATCCTCCACAGCTGGTCTTGCGACCGGTGCCTCCACAGTGCCGAGATCGGCGCGCGCGGGTGCGTCGTGTCATCGGCACGATCTGTCGGCATGACAACGATCGCTGAACTCGTCTCGTCCGCCGGCGGCCTGCTGCATAAGCACGATCTCGTGGCGCACGGAGCGACCGACCGGCACCTCACGGCGGCAGTCCGCTCGAGAAGCGTCACGAGGCCGCGTCGAGGGTGGTACTCGACCTGGGACAGGGACGACCCCCGGTACGTGGCCGTCAGTATCGGAGGGCGTCTCACCGGGGCCGCGGCCCTCGGTCAGATGGGGGCCTGGTCGTGGACGCGGCCGACGGTCACGGTCTCCGTGCCCGAGACCGCCTCTCGGCTGCGACGACGCCGCGGTGTGAGAGTGGTCTGGGACCGGGTGGAGCTCAGCGAGCGGGGGACGACCTGGTCGGTGGATCCTCGGGATGCGCTCGCTCGGGCCGTCGTCGAGGCGCGAACGCTGGAGGACGCCGTGATACTCGTCGACTGGGCCCGGCGGTCTGGTCTCCTCCACGACGATGACGACGCGGTCGAGGTGCTCTCTCGCCGACGCGCCGACGCGGCGGGCCTCGTGGCCTGGAGCGACGGAGGCGCGGAGAGCATCCTCGAGAGCGCGGCGGGAACCCGCCTGCGGCGCGCGGGTCACGTCGTTCAGCGTCAGGTGCCTGTCGGACGCACGCGGAAGATCATCGACATGGTCGTCGACGGCATCGTGGGGTTCGAGACCGACGGGCGTGAGCATCACCAGATGCGGTTCGACGAAGACCGCCTCAAGGACGCGGCGATCGCACGCTCAGGTCACGTGCCGTTCCGGGCGGGCACGAGGATGGTGCGCGACACATGGGGGCCGACGGCGGCCGCGATCGACGCGCTGATCGGCCTGGCGGGCGGGCCGAGGCGCGTGTCCGCCGGTAACTCCTGCCTGCCGCGAGTCCTCGGGCCGCGGGGCCGCAGACACTGGCGCCTCGCCGTTCCGAGGGTCAGCAGGACGCAGGAGTTGCCGACCGGGCGAACCAGGGGAGAGGCGGCCGGCTGAGAGCGCGGGGCAGGGTGCGGGTGCGGGTGCGGGTGCGGGTGCCGGGTGGCCAGGGGGGGGTGGTCCGGGGCCGGGGCCGGGCCCGGCGCGGGCCAGGCGCCGGCGCTGGCGCACCGGCGCGCGCCAGGCACCGGCGCGCGCCAGGCACCGGCGCGCGCCAGGCACCGGCGCGCGCCAGGCACCGGCGCGGGCCAGGCGCCGGCGCCGGCGGGGGCCAGGCGCCGGCGGGGGCCAGGCGCCGGCGCGGGTGCGGCGCGGGCCAGGCGCCGGCGCGGGCTGGCGCTAGTGGGCGGACACGGGCGCGGCGCCCTCGGTCACCGGCGGTCGGCGGACGAAGAACGCTCCGACGACCGCGAACACCGAGATGATCGCACCCACCAGGAACGCCGCGCGCACGCCGGCGCCGGTCGCGGCCACGTCCACCACGTCGCCCCGAGCCGCGGCGGTCGTGGCGAGCGTCATGACCGTGATGAAGACGGCGGTGCCCGCCGCGCCCGCCAGCTGCTGCACCGTTCCGACGATGGCGCTGCCGTGCGAGTAGAGGTTCGACGGCAGCGAGCCGAGGCCCGAGGTGAACAGCGGGGTGAACATGAGGGCGAGGCCGATGCTCAGCGCCACGTGGGCTCCGAGGATCATCGGGATGGGCGTCGCCTCCGACACGGTCGACATGAACCAGAGCACGGCGCTGACGAGGATCGTCCCGGGCACGAGCAGCACGGTCGGGCCGTGCTTGTCGAAGAGGCGTCCGACGACGGGCGAGAGCAGGCCCTGCACGAGACCGCCGGGCAGCAGCAGCAGGCCGGTCGCCAGCGGGTCGAGACCGTGGACGTTCTGCAGGTAGATCGGCAGGACGATGAGCGTGCCGAAGAGGGCGATCATGCCGATGCCGAGGACGGTCGCCGAGATCGTGAACGTGCGCGACGAGAAGGTGCGGAGGTCGAGCAGTGCGCGGTCCCGACGCTGCAGCGAACGCTGACGCAGCACGAAGACGACGAGCGCGACGGCGCCCACGGCGAGCGGCACCCACGCCGGCACGGCCGCCTCGGCTCCCTCGCCGATCGAGCTCAGTCCGAACACGATGCCGCCGAACGCGAAGGCCGACAGGATCACCGACAGCAGGTCGAGCGGCACCTTCTTCGGTGTGGTCACGTTCTTGACGCGGGCCGCTCCGAGCGCCAGCGCCGCCAGGGCGATGGGCAGGACGAGGATGAACATGAAGCGCCACTCGAGCACGCTGAGGATGACGCCCGAGATGGTCGGCCCGATCGCGGGGGCGACCGAGATGACGATCGAGATGTTGCCCATCGTGCGTCCGCGGGTGGCCGGCGGCACGAGGGTGAGGACCGTCGTCATGAGCAGCGGCATCATGATGGCCGTGCCCGACGCCTGGACGACCCGGCCGAGCAGCAGCACGCCGAAGCCCGGCGCGATGGCCGAGATGGCCGTGCCGAGGCTGAACAGGCTCATGGCCGTGATGAACACGGGTCGGGTGTTGAACCGCTGCAGCAGGAACCCGGTGATCGGGATCACGACGGCCATCGTCAGCATGAAGCCGGTGGTCAGCCACTGGCCGGCGGTGACGGTGATGCCGAGGTCGCGGGTCAGGCTCGGGAGGGCCACGCCCATGATCGTCTCGTTGAGGATGACGACGAACGCCGAGACGAGCAGCAGGCCGATGACGAGCTTGTTGCGCGCCGCCGTCCCGTCGTCGTCGGAGACGTGCTCGGTGGTCGTCGTCGGGGATGTCGCGCTGGTCAAATGGGGCTCCTCGAGGGTGACGGCTGGGTGTGCCTGGTGACCGAACGCACGAGACGGTCCGGTTCTTCCCGATCCGTGGGGATCGGTCGAGCCGGACCGTCGGTCGTCACGCCGAGGAGGCGCGGTGCGGGTGGATCACACGTCGCGACGCTTGACGAGGGCGAGCCCCGCCCCGAAGAGCACGACGACCCAGCCGACGAGAACGAGCAGCGCCTGCCAGGCCTCGAGGCGGATGGCCCCGTCGATCGCGGGCCCGGTCAGCATGGAGGCGCCGTCGACGACGTACTCGTAGAGACGCGAGGCCGCGGTCGGCGGGATGAACTCGTACACCGAGTACACCCAGGTGCCGGCGACGAGGCCCATGGCGATCGAGAAGAGGATCGGCACGACGAACACGAGGCCGATCGCGGCGGCGATGGCGCCGGTGCTGTTGCGGATGATCATGCCCAGACCGAACGAGATCATGGCCATGAAGGCCACCGACGCCGCGGCGCCGAGCATCGAGAGCCAGTAGCGGCCGTCGCCGAGATCGAGTTCTATGTCGACGCCGCGCAGCAGCGGGACCGCCAGCAGCGACGTGATGCCGAGGCTCACGGCCGAGACCACGAAGGTGCCGAGGGCGACGAGGATCAGCTTGGCGACGAGGGCCGGCGTACGGCGGGGCACGGCCGTGAAGGTCGAGCGGATCATGCCCGTGCCGAACTCGCCGGTGATGATCAGGGCGCCGAGGACGGCGGCGACGAGCTGGGCGAAGGCGACGCCGATGGTGGTGACCGAGGCCGCGAGCGACTGGTCCTGCTCGGGCGTCGACTGCATGCCCTCGAAGCCGGAGGCGACGCTGCTGAAGAGGGCGCCGAAGCCGATGATGAGCACCGCGATGATCGCGAAGCACCACACGGTCGAGCGGAGGCTGCGCAGCTTGATCCACTCGGAGCGCAGCACGCCGCCGAAGGTGACGCCGCTGCCGGTGGTGCGCGAGCGGGTGGAACGGGTGGGAGCGGTGGTGCTCATCGCTGGGCCCCTTCGGTGGTGACGGGCGCGTCGGTGGTGGGCGCGCCTCCTGCGTGGTAGTCGACGGAGTCCTGCGTCAGGGTCATGTAGGCGTCTTCGAGCGAGCGAACGAGCGGGGTCAGCTCGTGCAGCACGATGCCCGATGCCGCGGCGAGCTCCCCGACCCGCGCGGCGCTGACGCCGCGGAGCTCGACGAGTCCGGGCTCGAGCGCCGTGGCGGTCGCGGACCCGGGGCCGACCAGCGCGACGAGGTCGTCGGCGCGCGGGCTGCGGACGCGCACGGCGTCGCCCGAGGCCTGGGCGATGACGTCGCTGACGGGCGAGTCGGCGAGCACGCGACCCCGACCGAGCACGATCAGGTGGTCGGCGGTCTGCGCCATCTCGCTCATGAGGTGCGACGAGAGGAACACGGTGCGACCCTCGCTCGCCAGGTGGCGGGCCAGCGTGCGCACCCAGACGACGCCCTCGGGGTCGAGGCCGTTGACGGGCTCGTCGAGGATGACGGTCGCGGGGTCTCCGAGCAGGGCCGCGGCGATGCCGAGACGCTGCCCCATGCCGAGCGAGAATCCGCCGACGCGCTTCTTGGCCACCGATTCGAGACCGGTGAGGGCGATGACCTCCTTGACGCGCGACCTGCCGATGCCGTGCGTGGCGGCCATGGCGAGCAGGTGGTCGGCGGCCGACCGGCCGCGGTGCACGGCCTTCGCGTCGAGCAGCACGCCCACCTCGCGCAGGGGCGCGGCGTGATCGGCGTAGCGACGGCCGTTGACCGTGACGGTGCCCGCGGTGGGCCGGTCGAGACCGACGATCATGCGCATCGTGGTCGATTTGCCGGCGCCGTTCGGCCCGAGGAACCCGGTCACGAGACCGGGGCGGACGGTGAACGAGACGTGGTCGAGGGCGACCTTGGCGCCGTACCTCTTGGTCAAGCCCTGGGCTTCGATCATCGGTGGGGTGTCTCCTCGTGGCTGTGGGGGCCGCCAGCGGCGGCCTCGTCCCGACGTCAGCCTAGGAGCCTGTCCCTCACGGGCGGTATCCCTCCGTCGGACGAGATCGAGGGCGCCGACCTCGTCCCGCGGGAGGAGGAGGCGCGGTGTCTGCGAGCCGCGGACGCTACAGTCCTCCGGTGACCACCGCCTCCCTCCTCGCCACCGCCCTGCCCGCCGCGTCGGGCGGATTCCTGCTCTTCGACCCGGAGTCGCTGCTGCCCGCCCTCGGGCCGTGGGCCCTGGCCGGGATCTCGATCATGATCTTCATCGAGTCGGGCGTGCTGTTCCCGTTCCTTCCCGGCGACTCGCTGCTGTTCACCGCGGGGCTGCTGCACGAGGCCCTGGGGCTCCAGGTCTGGACGATCGCCCTCTGCGCCTTCGTGGCGGCATTCCTCGGCGACCAGGTCGGGTACCTGCTCGGCAACCGGTTCGGTCGACGGTGGTTCCGACCCGACGCGCGCGTCCTCAAGACCGCGCACCTCGAGAAGGCCGAGGCGTTCTTCGCCCGGTACGGCGGGGTCTCGCTGATCCTCGGTCGCTTCGTGCCGATCGTCCGCACCTACGTGCCCCTGGCCGCCGGCACGGCCGGGTACCGGTACCCGAGGTTCCTGCTCTTCAACGTCGTGGGCGCGTTCCTCTGGGCCGTCGGCATGGTGGTGCTCGGCTCGCTGCTCGGCGGGATCCCTCTCATCCGCGACCACGTCGACGTGTGGGCGATCGTGCTCGTGCTGCTCTCGGTGACGCCGGTGCTCATCACCGGGCTGCGCAGCATCCTCCGCGGCCGCCGCGCGCGTGCCGCCGCCGAGCGCCCCTGAACCCGAGCGCCCCTGAACCCGAGCGCCCCCGCCCGCAGGTCTCGTGTCGGAGGTCCCCTCTAGGGTTGACCCATGCGTCTTCTGCTCATCCGACACGGCCAGACCCCCGACAACGTCGCCGGTCGACTCGGCACCGAGGCGCCCGGCCCCGGCCTGACCGAGCTCGGTCGGGCGCAGGCCTCGGCCGTGCCCGGTGCGCTCGTCGGCGAAGACATCGGGGCGCTCTTCGTCAGCTCGCTCCGTCGCACCCACGAGACCGTCGCGCCGCTCGCGTCGGCCCTGTCGCTCGACCCGGTCGAGGTCGCGGGGTTCCGCGAGGTGATCGCCGGCGATCTCGAGGCGCGCAGCGACCCCGAGGCCGTGTCGACCTACATGGGCACGGTCGTGTCGTGGGTGACGGGCGAGCTGGACCGTCGACTGCCCGGCGGCGAAGACGGTCACGAGTTCTTCACGCGCTTCGACGAGGCCGTGGCGCAGGTGGTGGCGAGCAGGCACGAGACCGTCGCCGTCGTCAGCCACGGTGCCGCCATCCGCGGGTGGTGCGGGGCCCGGGCGGTCGGCTCGGCGCTCTTCGTCAAAGAGCACCCGCTCGAGAACACCGGCGTCGTCACGCTCGAGGGCGACCCCGAGTCGGGCTGGCGGCTGCTCTCGTGGGAGGGGCGCCCCGTCGGCGGACCCGAGCTCGACGACGACGACCTCGACCCCACGGGTGAGGCCTTCTAGCACTCGAGCGAGCTGGCACGACCGGCAGAGGGTGCGACCGGCTCTGTGACACGACCGGTCGGTGACACGACCGGGCCGGTGCGCGACCGACCGGAGCCCGCCCGTCAGCGAGCCGCGGCCAGGAGGCGCTCGAGGAACGGTCCGACGAACTTCCCACCCGGGTCGACCTCGCCGACCAGGTCCGCGAACGAGCCGAACCGCGGATACCGGGCGACGACGACCTCGGGTGCGAGCGAGCTGAGCTTGCCCCAGTGGGGCCGCGATCCGAACGGACGGAGCACCTCCTCGACCCTCTCCACCAGGCCGGCCACCTCGACGGGGTGCTTCCTCCAGGTGAACGCGATCGCCAGGCTGTCGACGGGAGTCGGGCTCAGCCAGGCGTCGTCGCCCGCGACCGCCCGGGTCTCGCAGGTGTGCAGGTGCGGCCTGAGGTCCGCGCCCAGAGCCCGCAGCGCGTGCAGTGCCGCGGCGCCGTCGTCGAGCGCGACGAAGTGCTCGCTCTGCAGCTCGGACCCGTGCGAGGGCGTCGCGTCGAGCCGGAAGTGCGGCAGCCGGTCGAGCCACGGCCCGACGCTGCCGTCCATCGGCGTGTGCGAGTCGCCCGTCACCTCGGTGTGCTCGTCGACGGGAGCCCGGGAGGCGCCCAGCAGCTCATCGGGGACGCCCACGTCGTCCGCGCCCTCGGCGACGCGGGACTTGACCAGCACCTCGCGCACCGAGTCGTCGAACTCGTGGAACAGCGAGACGCTCGTCCCGGCCGACAGCACGTCGACCAGGTGCGCGTCGACGCTCGACCACGGCAGCGTGACGTAGGTGTCCTGCCGCATGCGGTAGGTCGGCTCGACGTCGAGCGTCACGCGCACCACGACGCCGAGGGCCCCGAGGCTGACGACGCTCCCTCCGAATCCGGCCTCGCCGCGGCGGATCGTCCGGATCGTCCCGTCCGGCCCGACCACCTCGAGGGCGGCGACCGACGCGGAGAGGCTCTGCAGTCGGACCCCCGAGCCGTGCGTGCCGGTCGCGACGGCCCCGCCCACCGAGATGTGGGGCAGCGAGCCCATGTTCGCCAGGGCCAGTCCCTCGGCCTCGAGGGCTCGGGCGACGGCTCCGTAGGTCGAGCCCGAGCCGACGGTCGCCGTCCGGCGGTCGGCCGCGACGACGAGGTCCAGGGGGAGCGCCTCGGTCGAGAGGTGGACGCCGAGACCGTCCGCCACGTCGCTGAACGAGTGGCGGGTGCCGAGGGCGCGGATGCGCGCGGTGCCGGCCACCGCCTCCTGCAGGTCTGCGACGGATCGCGGGACGACGACGTCCGTGGTCGAGTACGTCAGGGTGCCCGACCAGTTCCGCGTCATCGTCATGTCGGCAGTCTGCTCGGTCGATCGGCGACGCGCTCGTGCGCTTAGGCTCGGAGGGTGGCTGACCCCGTACCGACCGGCATCGACGACGTCTACGCCGAGCTCGAGCTGGTCTCGCGGCGGGCCGTCGCGCGGGCCCGTCGACGGAGCTCGCCGCTGACCTTCGTCGAGCACTCCCTGCTCGACGTCATCGCCGCCGAACCCGGTCGCCGGGCGATCGATCTGGCGGCCGAGTTCTCGCTGAACCGGTCCACCGTCTCGCGGCAGCTCGCGCACCTCGTCGAGCTCGGAGCCATCGAGACCGATGACGGGCCGGACTCCCGACGCGGGCTGGCCCTGTCGGTCACGCCGGTCGGGCGGGCCATGCTCGCCCGCTCCGTCGACGCCAATCGCGCGGCGCTCGCCGACCGGCTCGCCGGGTGGGACGACTCGGAGGTCGCGACGCTGGCGAGCTCCCTCGCGCGGCTGAACTCGGCGTACCGCGACGACCCCGCCGAGGTGCGCCGCGGCACGACCGGCGAGGCCGCGGGCGGCCGCGTCGGGGGACAGAACGGCGAACGCGTGTGACTCATGTGACTGGAGTCGACACACGAGACACCCCAAGTGGGGACACCCGGCTGAGGGGGAACCTTGAACTCAGGGTTTACCCTTCGGGGGTTCCGCACCTAGGCTGAGCGGGTTCCCCGGTTCTCGCCTGGTCGATTCTCGACCGCGCGACCCGGCGTCGACTTCGAGATTGGTTCCGCCTCCGTGACTTCCCCCGCGACCGCCGCCCGCTTCCGGAGCCTGCCCGCGACGGTCCTCACGGTCCTCCTCGCCCTGGCATTCGTCATCTCGGGCACGATCATCGGGGCGTCGCCGGCTCGAGCGGTGACCTACCCCAGCTGGGACGACGTCCGCGCCGCCGTGGCGAACGAGAACACGAAGGCCGCGCAGATCGACGAGCTCCAGTCGCTGCTCGCGCAGCTGCAGAGCGACGCCGCGAACGCGCAGTCCGAGGCCGAGGCCAAGGGCGCCGCGTTCGAAGAGGCGCAGAGCGCAGCCGACGAGGCCGCCTCGAAGCTCGCCGAGCTGCAGAAGCAGGTCGACGAGCAGAACAAGGTGGCCGACGAGAGCGAGCAGCGTGCGGGTCAGGTCGCGGCCCAGCTCGCCCGCACGGGCGGCGGCGACGTCTCGACGCAGCTCGCGGGCGACTCCGCCGGGGCCGGCGACCTCCTCTACCGCCTCGGCGCCATGAGCAAGATCACCGAGCAGGCCGACGGCATCCGTCAGCAGGCCGTCACCGATCGCAACGTCGCCTCGTCTCTCGGCGACCAGGCGGCCGTCGCCGAGGAGGCGCTGGCCGGCCTCCGTGACGACGCCGAGGACTCCATGCAGGAGGCGCAGGCCGCGTCGGACGCCGCCCTCGCCGCGGTCACCGCGCAGCAGGAGAACGAAGCCACCCTGCAGGCTCAGCTCGCCGTGCTGCAGGACACCACGGCCAAGACCCAGCAGGACTACGAGGCCGGCGTCGAGGCCGAGCGTCAGCGACTCGCGGCCGAGAAGAAGGCCCGCGAAGAGGAGGCCGCGCGACAGGCGGCCGAGCTCCAGCGCCAGCAGGAGCAGGCGGCCGCCGCAGCCGCCGAGGCCGCGCGGGTCGCGGCCGCCGCCGCCGCCGCGCGTCCGAGCACGCCCAGCGCGCCGCGCCCCGCGGCTCCCGCCCCCACCCCGGCGCGACCCTCCACCCCGGCACCCTCGGCCGGCGGCGGCGGTGCCTGGGTCCGTCCGAGCGGCGGCTACATGTCGAGCCCCTACGGCTACCGCATCAACCCGGTGACGGGCATCTACCGTCTGCACGACGGGGTCGACCTCGCCCCCGGCTGCTCGACCCCGATCTACGCGGCGTCGTCGGGCACCGTCAGCTACGCGGGCTACTACGGCGGCTACGGCAACTACGTGCGCATCAGCCACGGCGGCGGGGTGAGCACCGCCTACGGCCACATCGTCAACGGCGGCATCCGCGTCGCCAACGGCCAGTCGGTCGTCGCAGGCCAGCTGATCGCCCTCGTCGGGTCGACCGGCAACTCGACCGGCTGCCACCTGCACTTCGAGACGCGCATCAACGGCGGGTCGACCGACCCGGTGCCGTTCATGTCGGCCCGCGGCGTCAGCCTGCGCTGACCGCCGGCGGGCCCGTGGGCACCGAGGGAGGCGCGAGACGAGGCAGAATCGTCTGGTGACCGATTCGCCCCGCACCGAGACCACCCCCCTCCCCCCTCTCCACGTCGAGCACGTCGAGTACGACGACCCCCGCGCCCGTGAGATGCGCGCCCGGATGGACGCCGAGATGACGGCCGTGTACTCCGTCGGCCGCGACCCCGACGAGCCGGCCGAGAAGGCCGCCGCACGCGACGCCGCGCTGACGGTCCACCCCGAGAACGTGCGCGCGACCGTGCTCGTCGTCGACTCCGAGGGGGCGGCGGTCGGTCACGCGGTGCTCTACGACCGCGCCGGCGAGTGGGAGGTCAAGCGCGTGATGGTCGACGGCACGCGCCGCGGCCGCGGCATCGGGCGGCTCATCATGGCCGAGCTCGAGGCGATCGGGCGCGCCGGCGGGGCCCGTCGTCTCATCCTGCAGACCGGCGACCGTCAGCCCGACGCCGTCGCCCTGTACGAGAAGGTCGGCTGGACGCCGATCCCCGTCTACGAGCCCTATGTCACGACCATCCCGCAGTCGATCTGCTTCGAGCGCGTGCTCGACTGACGACGGTGCCGCCGACGGTGCCGCCGACGGCGATGCCGGGTGAGCGGTGCGGGATCGGCCTCGGCTTCGCTTAAGGTGGGTGCCGTGATCACGCGACGAGACGCCGCCCTGCAACTCGACATCCCGCTCGAGATGGCCAAGCGGCACGGCATCCCCGCCCGCCTGACGGTCGACGAGCTCGTGGAGCTCGAGAAGTCGCCGCCGGCCTGGCTCGTGCAGTCGCGGGCCAACCGCACCGGCAAGCCGGTCTGGGTCGATCTGGCGTGCGTCGTCTGCGGTTTCCACGAGGCCGCCCGGCCCAAGAAGTGGTGGCCCGACTACACGTGGCTCAGCTGCGACGACCACGGCGTCGACGAGCTGCCCGAGCCGCAGCCGGGTCTCGCCCGACGCGAGGTGGCGGGCGTCGGCAGCCGGTTCGTCGCGATCGTCGACGAGCGGCCCTAGCCGACGCTCACCCCGCCGTCCGGCCGGGCCCGGGGCGGGCGGACTCAGCCCGAGTACGTCACCGACACCGGTGCATCGAGCCCGGCGAGCAGATGCACGTAGGCCTGCCGCACGTCGTCGGCCAGCAGCTGCCGGTGGATGTGCTGGTCGTGCCAGTGTCGCAGGTCGTCGGGGGAGACGTCGTCGACGTGGTCGGCGACGAGGTAGCTGAAGGCGTAGGCCTCGCCGGCCTCGTCGAGGGTCCGGCGGAAGCCGAGGCGTTCGCCGGTCGCGGCGTCGACGAAGACCTCCCAGCCCGGGTCGGCGCCGTCGGGCAGCGCGACGTCGACGCGGGAGTGCGCGGACCCCGCATCGGGCACCGAGACCCGCGTGCCGAGCACGGCCCAGGCGAGCGGGCCGTCGGCGACCCCGGCAGGAGGCGCGCTCTCGTCGACCCCGGAGGCCACGTCGGTCACGGCCCGGTCGACCGCCGCGTCGACGGCCCCGTCGAGCAGCTGCAGCCGGGTCGCGGCTCCCCGCAGCCAGGCCTCGAGGGCGGCGCGCTCGTCACGCGAGAACGGCTCGTCGTCGAACGAGTGCACCGTGAAGTCGGCGGCGGCGACCGACCACTCCCAGTCGAGCAGCACCCGGGTGAGGGCGGCCGGCTGGGGGAGCACCGCGAGGGTGCCCCGCCGCAGACCGGGCGCCCAGTGCAGCTCGGGCTCGGGCAGCAGATGGCGCACGTCGTGGGCGGCCGAGGTCGACGACTCCGGGACGACGAAGCCGATTCGCACCTCGCGCCACGGGCTCGCGAGGCTCGGCGCGACGTCCTCGTCGCGTCGCACCGTGATCGCTCCCGACATGTCGTCGGGCAGGGGCGGGGTCGGCGCGGAGTCGGTCACGGCGCGAGATTCTGGCATGGCTCCTTGCGCATCGGCCGAGAGGGGCCCGCTGCCGAGCGACACCGGCGCCGTGCGACCGGCGCGATGCGACCCGCGCCGAGCGACACCGACGCGGCGCGGCCCGGGAGGCGCGGCGCCGGTCAGTCGGCCAGGATCGCGTAGAGGGCGCGGCGGGTCTCGTCGAGCTTGGCGGTGGCGGCGGCGCGCTGGGCCTCGCTGCCGTCGTGGTGGAACTGCTTCACCACGCCCATGAGCTTGAGCAGGCTCGTCTGGAACTCGCGGTCGGTGTCGCTGGCGTCGTCAGCGGTCGCCGCCCAGGCCTTCTCGATCTCGGCCTCGTTGTCGGCGACGTAGAGCCGGCCGGCGTCGGTGAGGCTGAAGACGCTCTTCGACGCGGTCTCGTCCGAGACGATGAGCTCCTCGTCGACGAGCTGCTGCAGCGTGGGGTAGACGGAGCCGGGGCTCGGCTTCCAGGCGCCGTCGGTGCGCTCGGCGATCGACTTGATCAGGCCGTAGCCGTTCGAGGGTGCGTCGGCCAGCAGCGACAGGATCGCCAGGCGCACGTCGCCGCGACGGGCGCGCCCTCGTCCGCCGCGACCCGGGCCGAAGCCGGGGCCGCCGGGTCCGAAGCCCGGGCCGCCGGGGCCGAAGCCCCCGAAGCCGCCGAAGCCCTGGCCGGGGCGGAAGCCGCGGCCGAAGGGCCGACCGAAGCGGCCGCGCCCGTCGGATTCGCCGTCGCGGGCGCTGGGGTGGTGGTGGTGGCGACGAGGGTCGCCCTGGTCGTCGAAAGCGGTGTCGGTACCCATGAGGTATCCCCTTCACAAGAGTCTGATGTCGCGACGTCGTGTCGCGATGCGTCAAAGATATGTCGCTGACTATCGCTTGTCAATGATCGGGCGGGGACCGAGCGGGGGGCGGAGGAAAACGCGAAGGAGGCGCACCCGGGTCGGGTGCGCCTCCTCGGCTCTCGGATCGGCGGTCAGTTCGAGGGCAGCACGCCGAACGCCGAGGCCAGCTTCTCGATCTTCTGGGCACGACCCAGGCGGGGGAGATCGCTGCCGTCGCGGATGACACGACCGCGACCCTCGAAGTCGGCCAGGAAGTCCTGCGCCCAGGCGACGTCCGACGGGGTCGGGCTGATGACCTCGTTGATGACGGGGAGCTGCTCGACGTCGAGGCAGAGCTTGCCCGTCATCCCGAGGGCGACGGCCACGGACGACTGCTCGCGGAGCACGGGGTGGCTGCTGCCGACGGTCGGGCCGTCGATCGGCCCGGGCAGTCCGCCGATGCGGCTCGCGACGACGAGCCGCGAGCGGGGGTAGGCCATGGCCAGGTCGTCGGCGCTGGTGCCGGTGTCGCGGCGGTAGTCGCCGCTGCCGAACGCGAGACGGTAGGCGCCGCGGGCCTTCGCGATCGCGGGGCTCTCCTCGATGCCGAGGGCCGACTCGACGAGGGCGAGCACGGGGAGCGATCCGCCGAGGCGGTCGTACGTCTCGGTGACGTCCTCCGGGGCTTCGGTCTTCGCGAGCATGACGCCCTGCAGGCCGGGGAGGCCGAGCAGCGCGTCGACGTCGTCGGACCAGAATGCGGTCGAGTGGTCGTTGATGCGCACCCAGGCCCGGCCGCCGTCGCGGAGCCAGGCGACGACGTCCGCACGGGCCGCGGGCTTGCGGGCCGGGTCGACGGCGTCCTCGATGTCGAGCACGATCTGGTCGGCCCGCGACGCGGCGGCCCCGCTGAAGCGGTCGGGCGCCGTGCCCGGCACCAGGAGCCAGGAGCGGGCGATGTCGGGGTTGGGCCGGCGGCGTTCCGCGCGGTCGGTCGACCCGGTGGTCTGAGCGGGGATGGCCCCCGTCGGAGTGCTGTCGGCGGTGTCGGTCATGACGTCCTCGTCCTCGTTGTCGCTCGGCGGTCGGTCCCACGCTACCGGTCGCCCCGGATCGGGTCCTCCGGCCGTCGGGCGGGCCTCCCGCCCTCGGGGGCCCCCGAGGCGTACCGTTCAGGAGGATCACAGGGCCCGGACGACCGGGCTTCGACGCACGAGGAGCCACACATGACGGACGCACGCACGCCCGGGAGCGACCGCCCCGACCACGACCGACACCCCGACGACACGACTCCCCGCGAGTCCGCCATCGCCCCGGAGGACCGCCAGGACGGGTCCGACGCCTCGTTCGCCGACGAGCGTGCCGAGTCGACGTCGACGTCGCCGTCACCGTCGGCCGACGCTCCGGCCGTCGACTTCGGCGCGCCGGCCTTCCCGGCCGCTGCGCCCTCGGACGCCTCGGAGGCCGCCGCGCCCGTTCCCGCACACGACCCGTTCGTCGTGCCGGCGGCCCGCCCGGCCGACGAGCGCGGCGACGGCGTCGGCGCGGACTCCCGTGACGCCCGCCATCACGCTGACTCCCGCGATGCGGCCGGCGACGCCGACTCCCGCGACGCACGCGACGGCGAGACCGAGGTCATCGAGCCCGTGTCGGCCGCGAATGCGGATACGGACACGGACACGCACGCCGAGCAGCGCGACGCGGACCGCCGCGACGCCGACGCCGAGCAGCGCGACGCGGACGCCGACCGCCGTGACGCGGACGCCGCCTCCGCGGCCCCCGCCGTTCCCCCCATGGTCGCCCCGACGGCACCTCCCGCCCGCGCCTGGTCCGCGACCACCGGCGACGACGGCCAGCGCCGCACCCTCCACGACGACGACGCGCTCCGTGCCGCCGAGGCCTCGCGGGCCGGCGAGTCGTCTCGCGACGACGATCGCCGCTCCGACGACGACCGCCGCTCGGCCGGTGACGCGCCCACGGTCGTCGCGCCGGTCTCGTCCGACCCGACCCGCGCCTCCTCGGCTGCGGAGCACGGCTCGCGCGCGGACGACGCCCCCACGGTGGCCGCACCGACCGCCGGTTCGCCGTCGTACCCGGCACAGCCCGGCACCGGCTCGTACCCGCTCGTCGCCGACGGGGGCGTGAACCACGTCGCCGTCCGTCGGGACCTCCTGACGCAGCAGAAGGAGGAGTTCAGCGGCATCCGCTTCGGCGCCGGTCTGCTCGGCTGGTTCACCGCCACTGGCTTCGGCTTCGTCATC
Organism: Frigoribacterium sp. Leaf172; assembly: GCF_001424285.1. Classification (NCBI taxonomy): domain Bacteria; kingdom Bacillati; phylum Actinomycetota; class Actinomycetes; order Micrococcales; family Microbacteriaceae; genus Frigoribacterium; species Frigoribacterium sp. Leaf172. The sequence continues at coordinate 119,864 of NZ_LMPB01000006.1, forward strand.
ATGGCCATCTACGGCGCGATCGTGGGGGCCTGGATCGCGGCATCGTCCGACGGAGCCTCGAACGGACTCGTCGGCGTGCAGCGCTTCGCCGACGACAACGGCGGACTGCTCTCGATCATGACGGGCATCGTCGTGCTGATCGTCGTCTTCACCGGCTATCTCATCGGCGGCTTCACGGCGTCGCGCGTCGCCCGGTTCTCGGGCTTCAAGCAGGGTCTGGCGACGTGGATCTGGGGTGTCGTCGTCAGTCTCATCCTCCTCGTCGTCGGTTTCGTGGCCCTCGGCCTCGAGCTGCCCGACCTCGGCGCGGCCGACGCGTCCGCCGCCTCGGCGAACGGTTCGCCCAGCTCGATCGAGTCTCTGATCTTCGCCGGACTCGTCGTCGTGCTGAGCTTCGTCGGCGCCGTGCTGGGCGGTCTGCTCGGGCAGCGCTGGCACCGCAAGGTCGACCGGTTCATCCCGTCCGACCAGGTGTGATTAGCTCGAACCGACCGAACGAAGGAACCTCCATGCGCCTCACCGCCCGCCCGTCTCTCGCCCGCACCGTCGTCGGCGTCGTCGCCGCCAGCGCCCTCGCGTTCTCGCTGACGGCCTGCTACTCGACGTCGGACTCCGAGAGCAACAACACCGCACCGATCCACCGCGAGAACCCCGAGCTGCCCGAGTCGGAGGCCACGCCGCTGGCCGTCGTGGCCGACCTGGGCCAGGGCGTCGACACCCAGGTGGCCGTCGACGAGGGCTTCGTCAGCGCGCTCGAGCTGCTCGGCCTGACGCCGGGGGTGGTGGGTGACGCGACGTTCGAGGGCGGCACCTTCTCGTTCCCGATCACGGGCGGCAACGTGGAGTACTACGACCCCGAGGGCGAGGTCCGTCCGTACGTGCAGGGCGACATCCAGCACGACGACTCGGGTCTCAGCCTGACGGCCGGCGACACGGTGGTGGAGCTGACGAACTTCGACATCGACCCGGGGGCCTCGAAGCTCTACGGCGACGTGTCGGTGAACGGCGAGCCCGTCGCGGGTCACGCGTACCTCTTCAACCTGTGGGGCGGCACGCTCGAGCCGCTGCGCATCGAGGGCTCCGACGCGATCCTCGAGGGCACGACGGTGCACGTGAGCCCCGAGGCTGCCGATCTGCTGAACACCACGTTCGAGACCGACCTCGTGCCCGACGAGCTCCTCGTCGGGGTCGCGACCATCACGGTGGCCACCCGCTAGATCCCCGCCCGCGGCAAGTTTCTCCTTGCCGAGAGTGAATGTTTGGCTCGCCGAAATTTGGGTAGGGTCGTCGTATGGCCATCGAGAGCACTGCGACGACCCCCGAGGAGGCGCGGGGCGGCCCGCGCCCCTCGCCCGCCCACCCGAGACCCCGCGGGGTCCTGCTCGGCCCCGCGTTCATCGCCGCGATCGCGTACGTCGACCCGGGCAACGTCGCGGCGAACCTGACCGCCGGGGCCCAGTACGGCTACCTGCTGCTCTGGGTGCTCGTGGCAGCCAACGCCATGGCCGTGCTCGTGCAGTACCTGTCGGCCAAGCTCGGCATCGTCACCGGGCAGTCGCTGCCCGAGGTGATGGGGCGACGCCTCCCGCGCCGGCGTCGCCTGGCCTACTGGGGGCAGGCCGAGCTCGTCGCCGCCGCGACCGACGTCGCCGAGGTGATCGGCGGGGCGCTCGCGCTGCAGCTGCTGTTCGGCGTGCCCCTCGTGCTCGGCGGCGTCATCACCGGCGTCGTGTCGCTCGGGATCCTCGCGCTCACCCGCTACCGCGGCGGTCACGTCTTCCAGACGATCATCATCGGCCTGCTCGCCGTCCTGACCCTCGGCTTCTGCGCCGGTCTCTTCTTCGCGCCCCCGTCGGTCGGCGGCATGCTCGGCGGGATCGTCCCCCGCTTCGAGGGCGCCCAGTCGGTGCTGCTCGCCGCCTCCATGCTCGGGGCCACGGTCATGCCCCACGCGGTCTACCTGCACTCGGCCCTGGTCCGCGACCACCACGGCGACGTCGCCAAGGGGGCGGATCGTCGGCGCGTGCTGAAGGCCACCCGGTGGGATGTCGTGCTGGCCCTGCTCGTCGCCGGAGGCGTCAACATCGCCATGCTCGTGCTCGCCGCGTCGACCCTGCAGGGCCGGACGGGCACGGACACGATCCCGGGGGCGCACGCCGCGATCGCCGACGCGCTCGGACCGCTGGTCGGCGTGCTGTTCGGGGTCGGCCTGCTCGCATCGGGCCTCGCCTCGACGTCGGTCGGCTCGATGGCGGGAGCCGAGATCATGCGGGGTCTGCTGAAGGTCCGCATCCCGCTGTTCGTCCGCCGGGTCGTCACGCTCGTGCCGGCGCTCATCCTCCTCGCCACCGGCATCAGCCCGACGTGGCTGCTCGTGCTCAGCCAGGTCGTGCTGAGCTTCGGGATCGCCTTCGCCCTCGTGCCGCTGGTGAGGGCGACGAGCGACGCGACGCTGATGGGCGAGAGCCGCAACGTGCTCGGCATCCGGATCGCCGCGTGGGCGGCCGTCGCGGTCGTCGTCGCGTTGAACCTGGCGCTCATCTGGCTGACCGTGACCGGCGCCTGAGGCCCGGTCGGGCCACGCGAGGCGTGGTCGGGCCGGAGTCAGGCGGTGTCGATGTGCGGGCCGTCGTCGGGCTCGATGCCCGCCGCCGCCTTCTCGGCCTGCCGACGGGTGAACGCCGCCTGCATCGACTCGGCGTGGTCGGTCTTGGCGGCGGCGAGAGCGGCGTCGTCGCCTCGGAGGGTCGCGACCGTCGAGCGCAGCCGCGCGCTCACGGCCTTGGCGAAGTCGGCCGGGCTGGGGCTGAAGTCGTCGCTCTCGTCGCCGTCGCTCGCGTCGTCGTAGTGGTGCAGCTGCCCGCCCTCGTCGGCGGTGATCGGCTGCTGCGCGTGCTCGACGCAGAGCTTGGCGACCTCCTCGGCGTGGGCGTGCATGACCGAGTGCGCCGCTCCGGGCATCTCCCAGAGGCGTGACGAGGGCAGCAGGTCGCCGACGCGGCGCACCCAGTCGCGGGGGGCGACGGCGTCGTGCTCGCCTCGGATGACGAGCGTGTCGGCCTGCACGTTCGGCAGGTGATCCTCGATGGGGTAGGTCATCATCTTCGGCAGGATGCGCGAGAACCAGCGGACCCCGCAGAGCACGTAGGCGCTGACGGCCAGGAACTTCACACGACCCGGCTCGTGCCAGGCGGCGCGGGCGAAGCGCAGCGCCTGGGTGACGACCCTCCGCTCGGCCGGGTCGATGACGGGCCCGATCAGGACGAGGGTCGAGAGCTCGGGGCGACGGGCCGCGAGATCGGTGACGATCTGCGTGCCCATCGAGTGCCCGACGAGCACCGGGTCGCTGAGGTGGAGCCCGTCGATCGCGGCGCCCACGAGGTCGGCGTACTCGCGGATCGTCAGTGCGCGACCGGGGTGCGGCACACCGGCGAAGCCCGGCAGGTCGAGGGCGTGCACGGGGCCGAACCGGTTGAGGTTCGGAGCGAGACGCTCGAAGTAGTCCGACGAGACCCCGATGCCGGGCACCAGCACGAACGGCCGATCGCCCGTCCGGCCGATGGTGTTGACGCGGACGTACAGCTCGCCCTGCGCGATGCGCTCGACGCGGACGCTCGTGTCCAGCGCATCGGCGCGGGCCGCGTCGCGGGCGGCCGCGCGATGGGAGGAGCCGGCGTGGCGGTGGCGGGCGGTCATCGACACAGTGTGGCACGCCCCCTCCGGGGCCTCGTCGAGTGTCCGCGTCGTGCGGCTCGGGGAGGACGCGCGCGACCGTCCCGGGGGACTCGTGCGGCGGGGGTGTGGAGCCGGTCCGCACCTCCTGCGCGGCCCGGTCAGGCGATCACGGGGTCGAGCGCGCGGAGGTTCCGCCGCAGGATGAGCGACAGGGCGAGGGCGCCGAACGGGCCCGCGGCCCGCATCCACCAGGCGGCCGGCCGCCAGACCACCCGGATGTCGAGCGTGACCGAGTCGTCGGGATGCCGCACGACCACGTAGCTCTCGAAGCCGCGCTGCGGGTGGCCTCGGAGCGCCGCGTGGACGAAGCCGATCGACGTCTCGGTCCGGACGACGTCGATCACGCGGCAGGCCACGGCGGGGCGCAGCGGGCCGAACGTCACGGCCCACCGGCTCTCGACCCCCGGCTCGACCCGGTCGGGCACCTCGAGGGGGACGAACCCGGAGCCCCGGTGCACCTCGAAGCGCAGCACGGCGTCGCCCGCCGCTCGGAAGACGGCGCCGCCGTGCCCGATCACCCGCGAACGCCGCGTCACGCGGAACCCGGGCGGCGCCGGGGCGTCGAAGCCGACCGGCGCGTCGAGGCTGAGGGGCCCGCCGGCGCCGCGCGCCTCGCGCCCGTCGCGCCCGTCAGGTGACTCGCTCGACCCGTGTGACGTCATGGGTCGAGCCTGGCACGTCGAGCGGCCGTCACGGGGCAGGATCATGGGGTGACCGACCACTCGTACCTCGTGCTCCACGGCTGGCAGAATCACCGGCCGGCGGATCACTGGCAGCATCGGCTGGCCGACGCGCTGACCGCACGCGGTCTCGTCGTCCGCTACCCGCAGCTGCCCGACGCCGATGCGCCCGATCCCGTGGCCTGGGAGGCCGTCGTGCGGAGCGAGCTCGCGGCGCTGCCCGACGGCCCGGTCACCGTCGTCTGCCACAGCCTCGGGTCCGTGCTCTGGCTGCGTCTGCAGTCCGGCGACGCGCCTCCTCGGGTGGATCGCGTCGCCCTCGTGTCGCCGCCGTCGCCGGAGCTCGTGGCGGGTCAGAGCATCAGCGCGTTCGTCGCGGGCGACGCGTTCGGCGGCCGGCTGCTGCCCCCCGGCGCCGCCGAGTCCGTCGTCGTGGCGGGCGACGACGACGAATGGCTGCCGCTCGGATTGCGGGACACCTGGGAGGCGCGGGTCGACGCCCCGCTCCACCTCGTCCCCCGAGGCGGTCACCTCACCCCCGACACGGGGTTCGGGCCCTGGCCCGAGATGCTGTCGTGGGCGCTGGGAGCGGACGGCGCGGCCGGGTTCGGCGCAGGCCCGGAGTGACGGGGACCGGGGGTGGTGACGCGGCCGCGAGACCGCGACGCCCGCACCGGCGCCCTGCCGCGCCGCGGCGTCAGGCGGCGGGGGCGAGGAACGCCGCGGCGGCGCGCGAGAGGTGGCCGGGGTCGTCGGCGCCGCACAGCTCGCGGGCCGAGTGCATGCCGAGCAGAGGGACGCCGACGTCGATGGTGCGGATGCCGAGTCGGGTCGCCGTGATCGGGCCGATGGTCGATCCGCAGGGGACGGAGTTGTTCGAGACGAACTCCTGGAACGGCACGCCGGCCTGCTCGCAGGCCCGCGACCACTCGGCGGCGCCGAGCCCGTCGGTGGCGTAGCGCTGGTTCGCGTTGATCTTCAGCAGCGGACCGCCGTTGACGATGGGCTGGTTCGCGGGGTCGTGGCGCTCGGGGTAGTTCGGGTGGACGGCGTGCCCGGCGTCGGCGCTGAGGCACCACGACGCGGCGAGGGCGCGACGGTGATCGGTGGCGGTCGCCCCGAGGCCGTCGGACACGCGGGCGAGCACGTCTTCGAGCAGAGGGCCCGCGGCGCCGGACGGGGTGGCCGAACCGACCTCCTCGTGATCGAAGGCGGCGAGGACGGCGACGTGATCGAGCTCGGCACCCGCGCCTCCTGAGCTCGTCGCGGTCTCGATCAGGGCGACGAGACCGGCGTGGGTCGAGGTCAGGTTGTCCATGCGACCCGCGGCGAAGAGCTCGCCGCTGAGACCGAGTCGGGCCGGAGGCGCGGTGTCGGCCACGACGACGTCGTACCCGGTCACGTCGGCCGGGTCGAGACCCGCCAGCGCGGCGAGGTGCCCGAGCACGTCGGCCTGATCGAGCGGCCCGGCCCCGACGACCGGATTCAGGTGACGCTGCGGGTCGAGGGTGAGCCCCTCGGAGTTGACGCCCCGGTCGAGGTGGACGGCCAGCTGCGGGATCCGCAGCAGCGGCCCCGTGCGCACGAGACGGGTCTCGCCCTGGCGCGTCACGAGCCGCCCGGCGAACTCGAGGTCGCGGTCGAGCCACGAGTTGAACAGCGGCCCGCCGTAGACCTCGACGCCGGCTTGCACCCAGCCGCGGGTGCCGGTGGTCGACTTCGGCTTGAGCTTGAAGCCGGGGGAGTCGGTGTGGGCCCCGACCACGCGGAACGGGGTCGTGGCGTGCGCCCGGGCGGGCTCGATCCACGCGACGACGGCGCCGTCGCGCACGATGTACCGCGCTCCCGGGCCGCTGGGCCAGACCGCGGTCTCGTCGAGACGGTCGAACCCCGCCTCGTCGAGGCGCCGGGCGGCCTCGGCCGCGGCGTGGAACGACGAGGGGGAGGCGGTGATGAAGCGGGCGAGGTCGTCGAGGTGGGGGCGTGAGGAAGTCATCTCCTCCAGCATGCACCACAGGACCATGCGCCCGGGCGGGCGGTTGCGCCGGCCGGGGACGACCGGGGTGCGGTGGGGATGGGGAGGAGGCGCGGTGCGGCGCGCGCGGTCGGGTGGGCCGCCGGGGTCAGCGGCCGCCGCTGCCGTGGCGCATGGCCCCGACGTCGCCCGCGTCGTTCGCACCGTCGGTGTCGACCTCGCCGTCCGCCTCGTTCCCCGGCGCGCGGCCGGTCTCGTCGTCGGCGGTGAGAGCGGCGGTCCGCTCGCCCGAGAGCCCGGCCGGGTCGGCCACGACGTAGTCCTCCTCACCCGAGAGGGTGCCGCCGAGGGGCTGGACGACGTCGCCGTCGGGAGTGGCGTCGCCCGGGCCGGCGGGTGCGCCCTGGGTGTCGGTGCTCGTGTCGCCGGTCTCGTCGGCGCCACCGGTGCGCGGGCTGTCGCCGTCGGCCCGGCTCTCCCGGTACGTCTCGACTGCGGCGGCCTCGAGGGTCGCCGCATCCACCGCGGCGCGGCCGGCCTCGGGGCTGGTGACGTCCTGGCCGGTGCCGGACGGGCCGGTGTCGGTCGGGGAGTGGTCGGTCATGGTGGTCCTCTCGTGCGACGTGGGGTCGACGCTAGGCGTTCCGAGCGCGGCGGGCGCAAAACGCCGGGATGTGGACACGACGCGGTGAATGATGCTGGCGTCGTGTGAAGAACCTGGCGCCGTGGCGGAGGCCGGCGGATCAGGCGCGCGCCTGGCGCACGTACGCGACGATCGCGTTGGCGTGCCCGTGGCCCATGCCGTGCTCGGACTTCAGCCACGACACGACCTGCATGTGAGGGTGCTCGTCGAGCCGCTCGCCGGCGAGGTCGAGCCACTCCTGGACGGGCCGGCCGTACGTCTTCTCGATGCTGGCGAAGTACGAGGCCGGCCCCTTCGGCTTCGCGCCGTCGGCGGGAGGTTCGGGGGCCATCACACGCGACGCGGACATGGCGTCAAAGTAGCAGGCGGTCCGACATGCGACCAGACCGAGGAGGCGCGGCTCGACACCGCCCGGACCCCCGGCCGGCGCGGTGCACCCGACCCGGCGGCTTGCACCGCGGGGCGCGCCCGGTTACGTTGGCGGGCTGGCCGTCGACCACCGCGCTGGGACCGACCCTCGAAGGAGCCTCACGATGACGACCCGCCGCACGCCCCGACGCCCCGACGTGACCTCGCTGGAGCTCGTCGGCGGACCCCAGCCCCTGCACGTCGGGCTCGAACCCCACGACCCGCGCTGGGCCGACGTGTACGCCGTCCACCGCGAGCGCATCGCGCTGGCCCTGGCAGGGCTCGACGTCGAGATCGAGCACATCGGCTCGACGTCCGTCGCCGGTCTCGCTGCGAAGCCGATCATCGACCTCGTGGTCGCGGTGCCCGACATCACGGCGGAGGAGGACTACCTCGACGCCCTCATCGTCGCGGGTTACGAGCTGAGAGTCCGCGAACCCGAGCATCGTCTCGTCCGCACGCCGAGCAGGGACGTGCACGTCCACGTCTACGAGCGCGGTCATCGCGCGATCGCCGACTACCTCCTCCTGCGCGATCACCTCCGCGCGGACGCCGCCGACCGTGCGCTCTACCAGGGGGTCAAGGAGGCGCTGATGCAGCGGTCGTGGACCGACTCGAACGCCTACTCCGACGCGAAGGACGACGTCGTCGCCGAGATCACGGAGCGGGCGCGATCTCGCTCAGCAGGGCCTCGACCCGCTCCTTGATGTCGTCGCGGATCGGGCGCACGGCCTCGATGCCCTGACCGGCCGGGTCGTCGAGCGCCCAGTCCTCGTAGCGCTTGCCCGGGAAGATCGGGCACGCGTCGCCGCAGCCCATCGTGATGACGACGTCGCTCGCCCGGACGGCGTCGGTGGTGAGCACCTTCGGCTGGTTGCCGGCGATGTCGACGCCCTCCTCGGCCATGGCCTCGATCGCCACCGGGTTGATCTCGTCGCGCGGCTCGCTGCCGGCCGAGAGGACCTCGACGCGGTCGCCGGCCAGGGCCTGCAGATAGCCGGCGGCCATCTGCGAGCGGCCGGCGTTGTGCACGCAGACGAACAGGACGGTGGGCTTGACGCTCATGCGGGTTCCTTCCCGGGCGGGTCGCGCCCGATCAGGGCTCGCCCCATGATGCCCGATCCGCCCCTCTGGAGCCGCGTCGCGGACTTGCCCCCGACGTCGAATCCCAGTTAGGTTAGGCATGCCTAACACGGTGACCACCGTGCCTCCCCGACGCTCCCCACAGCAGAGCGGTCGGGGCGTCAGTCGACGCGGCGCGCTCTCCGCGCGCCCTCCCGACACCGGTCGTCCCCCTGTCCGGCATCCCGTCCCGCCTCGAGAGGAACCCATGTCCCGCACCTCCACCCTGCTCGCCCTGAGCGCCGCCTCCGCCCTCGCCGTCGGCCTCGTCGGCTGCTCCGCCGACGCCGGTGCGACCGACGACGCGCCCGCAGCGTCCGCCGACTTCAGCCCGATCACGATCGAGCACGCTCTCGGGACGACGACGATCGAGACGAAGCCGGAACGCGTCGCCACGGTCAACTGGGCCAACCAGGAGGTGCCGCTCGCGCTGGGCGTCGTCCCCGTCGGCATGGCGCGTGCGGACTTCGGCGACGACGACGGCGACGGCGTCCTGCCGTGGGTGAGCGAGAAGCTCGACGAGCTCGGCGGCGAGACCCCGGTGCTCTTCGACGAGACCGACGGCGTCGACTTCGAGGCCGTGGCCGACACCGAGCCCGACGTGATCCTGGCCGCGTACTCCGGCCTGACGCAGGAGGACTACGACACCCTCAGCGAGATCGCGCCCGTCGTCGCCTACCCGGAGACCGCCTGGGGCACCTCGTGGCGCGACATGATCGAGCTCAACAGCACGGGCATGGGCATGGCCGCCGAGGGCGAGCAGCTCGTGGCCGACCTCGAGGAGGAGATCGCCGGAGTCGCCGCCGATCACCCCGCGCTCGCCGACAAGACGGCGATGTTCCTCACCCACGTCGACACCACCGACCTCAGCGAGGTCAGCTTCTACACGACCCACGACACCCGCGTGCAGTTCTTCGACGACCTCGGTCTGCAGCAGCCGCAGAGCATCGCGGACGCCTCGGCCGCGACCGACCTGTTCTCGCTCACGCAGAGCGCCGAGACGGCCGACACCTTCGACGACGTCGACGTCATCGTCACCTACGGCGACGAGGAGCTCGTGAAGACGCTCGAGAGCGACCCCGTGCTCTCGCAGATGCCCGCCGTCGCGAACGAGGCCATCGTCGCGCTCCCCGGCACCGGATCGCTCGGCACCGCCGCGAACCCGACGCCCCTGTCGATCTCGTGGATCCTCGACGAGTACGCCGACCTGCTCGACGAGGCCGCCGCGAAGTCGTAGTGCTCACCGCCCTCCCCGCCGAGAACGCCTCGGGCGTCGCCGCCGTGCGACGCCCGAGGCGTTCGCGCGCCCTCTGGCTGATCGCGCTGATCGGAGCGCTCGCCGTCGTCATGACCCTGTCGCTGGTCATCGGCACGCGCGCCGTCGCGCTCGACGACGTCTGGGCCGCCCTGGGCGGCGCCACCGACGGGTTCGACCGCGCGTCGGTGGCGAAGCGGGTGCCGCGGACCCTCCTCGCCGCGGTCGCCGGAGCCGCCCTGGCCGTCTCGGGCGCGGTGATGCAGGGGGTGACCCGCAACCCCCTGGCCGACCCGGGGATCCTCGGGATCAACACCGGCGCCTCCCTCGCGGTCGTCGCGGGTCTCGCGTTCTTCGGCCTGAGCGCCGCGACGAGCATCGTCTGGGTCGCCATCTCCGGTGCCGCGGTGACCGCCCTGTTCGTCTACACGATCGGCTCGCTCGGGCGCGGCGGCGCGACGCCCCTCAAGCTCGCCCTCGCCGGGGCCGCCACCTCGGCCGCCCTCGCGTCGTTCATCACCGCCGTGGCGCTGCCCCGAGGCGACATCGCCGCCAACATCCGCTCGTGGCAGATCGGCGGCGTCGGCGGCGGCACGTTCTCGAGCCTCGGTCAGGTGATGCCGTTCCTCGTGGTCGGACTCGTGGTGTGCCTGCTCTCGGCGAAGGCGCTGAACTCGCTGGCGCTCGGTGACGATCTCGCGGCCGGGCTCGGCGAGCGGGTCGCCGTCGCCCGCGGCGCCGCGGCCCTCGGCGCGGTGGTGCTCTGCGGCGCCGCCACGGCCGTCACGGGCCCGATCGGCTTCGTCGGCCTGGTCGTGCCCCACGCCTGCCGCCTGCTGACCGGGGTCGACCACCGCTGGCTGCTGCCGTACTCGGCCCTGGGAGGCGCGGTGCTGCTGACCGCGTCGGACGTCGTCGGCCGCGTGATCGCCCGACCCGCCGAGATCGACGTCGGCATCGTCACCGCGCTGATCGGCGCGCCCTTCTTCATCTGGATCGTGCGCCGGTCGAAGGTGCGCGCGCTGTGAGCGCCGCCGATGTCAGGGACGCGACCCGCGCCTCCTCGGCGATCGCCTCCGCCGCCCACGAGGTCGCACGCGCGCGTCGCGCCCGGGGTCGTCGGCGTCGCACCGTCATAGGGGTGCTCGTCGCCGCGGTCGTCGTCGTGTTCGTGGTGAGCCTCATGGTGGGGCGGACCTTCTACGGACCCGCCGAGGTGCTCGGCGTGCTGCTCGGGCACGACGTCCCCGGTGCGGGGTTCACCGTCGGGCGCCTCCGGCTGCCCCGAGCGGTGCTCGCGGTCGCCGCCGGCTTGTGCTTCGGGCTCGGCGGCGTGACGTTCCAGACCATGCTGCGGAACCCGCTCGCGAGCCCGGACATCATCGGCATCAGCTCGGGCGCCAGCGCGGCCGCCGCCTTCGCCATCATCACCCTGTCGCTCGACGACGCTCAGGTGTCGGCGTTCGCGATCGTCGCCGGACTCGCCGTCGCCGTGCTCGTCTACCTGCTGTCGAAGAAGGGCGGCGTGGCCGGCACCCGACTCGTGCTGATCGGCATCGGCATCGCCGCGATGCTCGACAGCCTGACCGCGTACGTCCTCTCGGGCGCCGCGCAGTGGGACCTCCAGGAGGCGACCCGCTGGCTGACCGGCAGCCTCAACGGGACGAGCTGGCCGCAGGTCGTGCCCGTGCTGATCACTCTCGCGGTGCTGACGCCGGTGCTCCTGTCGCAGTCGCGCGACCTGTCGGTCACGCAGCTCGGCGACGACACCGCGTCGGCGCTCGGCGTGCGGGTCGACCGCACCCGCCTGATCGTCATCGTCGCCGCCGTCGGGCTCATCTCGTTCGCCACCGCGGCCTGCGGACCCATCGCGTTCGTGGCGTTCCTGTCGGGGCCGATCGCCGCCCGCATCGTCGGACCGAACGGCTCGCTGCTCGTGCCGTCGGCGCTCGTGGGCGCGCTGCTCGTGCTCGTCGCCGACGTCGTGGGCCAGTACGCCCTCGGCACGAGGTTCCCCGTCGGGGTCGTCACGGGCGTGCTCGGGGCGCCGTACCTGATCTACCTCATCGTCCGCACCAATCGCGCCGGAGGCTCGTTGTGACCATCGACCACACCCTCGAGATCGAGCATCTCACCCTGGCGTACGGCGACCGGGTCGTCGTCGACGACCTCGATCTCGTGGTGCCCCCCGGGCGCATGACCGCCATCGTCGGGGCGAACGCGTGCGGCAAGTCGACCCTGCTGCGATCGATGTCGCGGCTGCTCAAGCCCGTCTCGGGGCGGGTCGTGCTCGACGGGTCGGAGGTGCATCGGCTGCCGGCCCGGCAGCTGGCCCGCACCCTCGGTCTGCTGCCCCAGTCGCCCGTCGCACCCGAGGGCATCACCGTCGCCGACCTCGTCGGCCGGGGCCGCCACCCGCATCAGGGGATCCTCTCGCGCTGGACCACCGCCGACGACGTGGCCGTCGCCGCGGCGCTCGATGCGACGGACACGACGGTGCTCGCCGACCGCGCCGTCGACGAGCTCTCGGGCGGGCAGCGCCAGCGCGTCTGGATCGCCATGGCCCTGGCCCAGCAGACGGACCTGCTGCTGCTCGACGAGCCCACGACCTTCCTGGACGTCAGTCACCAGATCGAGGTGCTCGACCTGCTGACCGATCTCAACCGGTCGCGCGGGACGACCGTCGTCATGGTGCTGCACGACCTCAACCTCGCCGCGCGGTACGCCGACCACCTCGTCGCGGTCGCCGGGGGGCGCGTGCACGCCGTCGGCACGCCGCACGAGGTGCTGACCGAGGACTGCGTGCGGGCCGTCTTCGGCCTCGACAGCCGCGTCATCACCGACCCGACGACGGGGTCGCCGATGATGCTGCCGCTCGGACGGCACCACCGCGCGGCGGCGGGAGCGTAGGCGGGAGCGCGCCGCGGGCGTGACGCCCCCGCGGCACCGCGCGTCCGCGCCGTGCCCCGCTTCGGCGCGACACCCCGTCATCGGCGCGACACCCCGATGGATGGGGGTGTCACGCGAGAAACGGGGTGTCGCGCTGCTCACGGGGTGCGGGGTGCGGGGCGGGGAGCGGGCGCGGTGCGGGGATGCTCGACGGGTGGGGTGCGGGCTTGGCAGACTCGACCCATGATCGATGTCGACCAGGCCGGTGTCCGGGTGGACGGCGTGACCCTGCTCGCACCCGTGTCCGTGTCGGTCGCCGCGGGGGAGGTGCTCGTGGTGCGGGGCGGGAACGGGGCCGGCAAGTCCACTCTGCTGCGCCTCCTCGCCGGCTCCCGCCACCCGACCAGCGGCCGCCTGAGGGTGGGAGGGGCGGACGTCGACGCCCGGGACCGCGAGTTCCGGCGGAGGGTCGCGGCCATGATCGGTCTGCCGCCCTTCGCACCCGACCTGACGATCGCCGACCACGTGCTGCTCGTCGCCTCGACCTGGGTCGACGGCGACGAGGCGTCCGCGCTCGCCCGCTCGGTCCTGGGTGACCTGGGGCTCGGCGGCTCCGGCGGGCTCGGAGCGAGGTACCCGCATGAGCTGTCGTCGGGGCAGACCCAGCTGTTCGGCCTCGCCCTCGTGCTGGCCCGGCCGTTCGAGCTGCTGATCGTCGACGAGCCCGAGCAGCGACTCGACCCCGAGCACCTCGCCGCCGTCGTCCGGGTGCTGCGGGCTCGCCGAGACGACGGGGCGACGATCGTGGTGGCCACCCACAGCGACGTGCTCGCCGACGCGCTCGGCGGGAGCACGCTCGAGCTGGCCGCCGCCGCATGAGCACGCCAGTCCGCGACGGCGACCGCGACGGCGACGGTCGGCACGATGGCGCGAGCGCCCGCCCCCGCCCCCGCCCCCGCCCCGGCACGCGAGCGCGAGACCGAGTCCGCGCGCGAGCCCGAGCCCGAGCTCGCGTCGCCGCGGTCCGGGGCGTGTGGGAGGCGCGCTCGGCCCGGATCCGCCACGACCGCTGGTATCGCGCCTACGTGATCGTCGCGCTCGGCCTCGTCGTCGTCGCTCCGGTCGCGCGGCTCGTCTGGACCACCGCCGTCAGCGCCGAGGGCGTCGCCGCGCTGACCTCGGCCCAGGCGCCGGGAGCCGCCGGCATCGTCGTCGCGTCGCTGATCGGCGCGGCCCTCGTGCTCGGCCGCGAGCGGGGTCCGGTCTCGTCGACACCGCTCCTCGTGTTCGCCCTGGCGACCGCCGACCTGCCGCGGCTCGCGGCCTTCCGGCGCCCTCTCGTCCGGGCCGGCGCGGCCCTCGTGGTCTCGGGCGCCGGTGCGGCAGCCGTCATCGGAGCGACGCTGGTGCGGGCCGGTGCTGCGTCACCCGGGGCCGCGCTGCTCTTCGTCGTCGCCGGGGCGCTCGTCGGCGTCGTGATCCTCGTGTCGTGGCTGGTGGGGCAGGCCGCCCCCTGCGCCGCCGGCTGGCTGGCGGCGGGTGCGGTCGCGACCGCGGTCGTGGGCCGGCTCGTGCCCGCCGCCTCGGTCGCGACGCCGGGTGGCTGGGTCGAGCGGGCGTATCCGGTCGGCGGCATCGCGCCTCCGGAGATCGCAGCCGTGCTCTCGCTCGTCGCCTCGGTCGCCGCTGCGCTCGCTGTGACGCCGTGGCTTCTGGCGCGCCTCCGGCCGCACGACCTGCTGGCGCAAGCGTCGCGGTGGGAGGCGGCGTCGAGTCTCGTGTCGGGCGTCGACCTCGCCGGGGCGACCGCGATCTACCGGTCGCGACCCCGGGTCGGTCGTCGATTCGCGGCGGTGCGACCGTCGCGGTGGAGGGCGTGGACCTTCGTGCGGCGCGACGCGATCGGTGCGGCCCGCACGCCGGTCCGGCTCGCACTCGGCGTCATGGCGCTGGCCGGGGGCGGGGTCCTGCTCGGCGCGGCGACGTCGACCGGTGCGGCGTCGTCCGCCGTCGACTCGACCGTGCTGCTCGGCACCGCCGCCGGACTCGTCGTGTTCGCCGGTCTCGGCCCGATCACCGACGGCCTCCGTCATGCGGCCGCCGTCGCGGGCGACGTCACCCTCTACGGGGTGGGCGACCCGCACCTCCTCGGGTTGCACGCTCTGTTCCCCCTGGTGCTGACCGTCGTCGTGCTCGTGACCGCGGGCGCCGTGACGGCGGGCCTCGTGGGGCCGACGGCAGGAGGTGCGGTGCCCCTCGCCTCGACGGCCGCCGCGGTGCTGTCGCTGGGCGTCCGGGCGACCGGCGCGCTCAAGGGGCCGATGCCGCCCGCGCTGCTGCTGCCGGTGTCGTCGCCGGCCGGTGACCCGATGGCCCTGGTGCGCGGGATCTGGGCGGTCGACGGACTCGTGCTCGCCGGTCTGGTCGGCGGCTCCGCGGCGCTCGCGGCGGCGACGCCCGTGCCTCTGGTCGTGTCCGCGACGCTGCTCGGCGTGGTCGGGGCGGCTCGGTGGCGCTGGCGGGTGTGAGGTGCGGCAGCGGGCCGGGTGGGTCGCGCCTCCGCTCCCTGCCCGTGAGAAGCTCGACGATCAGAGGTGCGACCCGCCGATCCATCAGCTGGTCGGCACCCTGCGACCGTACGCGCGCGGAGGCCGATCCTCAACGTGAAAATGCCTGATGAACGAGCATTTCTGCCTAGTCGCTCTAGCTACTCGGCCCGACCTGCGCTTTTCCCCTCCGGCCTCGACGGGCGGCCGATCGGGCTCTGGCCGATTAACGAGTCGGGGCGCGTGACACCGTGCGGTCGCTCCCGGTCCTCTCAGCGCGCCTGACGCTCGAGCACCTCGCGGATCAGCCCCGCCACGAGCTCCGGACGCTCGAGACCCGGGAGGTGCGCCACACCGGGCAGGACGCGGCCCGGCCCCTGACCGACCCGCCGGGCGGTCTCGACGAGGAACGGCAGATCGCACGGCAGGTCGAGGTCGCCCCAGGCGCACAGGACCGGAACCGTCACCTCGCCGAGACGCGACCAGGCGTCGACGTCGCCGCCCCCGGCCCCGCCGGGCGCCCCGAGCTCGATGATGCGGCGGTTCATGGCGCCGAACAGGTCGCGCGCGGAGCCGGCGACCCGCTCGGCGGGTGCGGTGGGCCCGTCGAGCCAGAGGTGGGCCAGGGCATCGATGCGGTCGTCGACACTCGCCTCGGGGTCGTCGGAGGCCGCGATCAACGGCTCGGACGCCGCGTCCGGCTGCCAGTCGAAGGGGGTGTCGTCGTCGGTCATGCCCGACACCGCCGATCCGATGACGACGACCCGGCTGACCCTCTCGGGGTGGAGCAGCGCGGTGTCGAACGCCAGGGCGCCGCCGCGGGAGTTACCGACGAGCACGGCCTCCCGGATGTCGAGGGCGTCGAGCACCGTGATCAGGTCGTCGACGTGGGTGAACGTCGAGTCGGGGGCCGCGGCGGGGCTGTCGCCGAAGCCGCGACGGTCGTAGGCGACGAGGTCGAGATCGTGGTCGGCGCGCAGGTCGAGGGCGACGCCCTCCCAGGCTCGCCGATCGGCGACGCCGGCGTGGAGGAGCACGACGGCGGGGCCGCCGCCCGGCCGTCGCGTCGTCGCGAGTGATCCGCCGTCGGGGGTCGGGATGGTGATCTGCTGGGCATCCATGGGGCCACGGTAGCGGCCGAGAGGGCGGAGGTGAGGGGCACCGTCGTGGCCAGGCCGCCGACGATGCCCCTCGTGCCGATGTTGTCGCAGTTGAGCTTCACGGGCAGGGATGCGAGCAACACCGGCCAGAGAAGACGAAAGAAACGCCTTCGACCTGTGAGACGCTACGCGGTCTCCGAGCGGGCGCTCGCAGGTTCGCCCAGGTCCGGCCCTCTGAGCGAGGGATGCGGCCCGGTCAGGGTGCCGTCGGCAGCACCGCGGCCCACAGATGGAACAGGGCGTAGGCCCGCCACGGCGACCACGCGGCACCGGCGGCCTCCGCCTGTCTCGTGGTCAGACCGCCGAGCACCCGGCGGAGCACCAGGTCGCCGGCGGGCCAGGCGTCCCGGTCGCCGAGGGCGCGGACGGCGAGGTAGTCGGTCGTCCAGGGGCCGATGCCGGGAACGGCCAGCAGCCGCCGACGGACGTCGACGAGATCGCCGCCGGGTGCGATCACGAGTCCGTCGGCCACGGTGCGGGCGAGGGCCTGGACGGTCCGGGCACGACTGTTCGTGATGCCGACGGCTGCGCGGAGGTCGTCGACGTCGGCGGCGGCCAGCACCTCGGCCCGCGGGAACCTCGTGAGACCCGTGCCGTCGAGAGGCTCGCCGTACGCTGCGACGAGCCGCCCGCTGAAGGTGCGTGCGGCAGCCAGCGACACCTGCTGCCCGAGCACGGTCACGACGGCTGTCTCGAAGCCTTCCGGGTTGCCGGTGACGCGGATGCCGGGGCGGGCCGCGACGAGGGGGCCCAGCACCGGGTCGGCGGCGAAGGCGTCGCGCACCGCGTCGGTGTCGGCGTCCAGGTCGAGCCAGCGGCGGACGATCGTCTCGATCTCGCCGAGCGTCCCGCGATCGGTCGCAGCCACGTCGACGACGACGCCCTCGTCGCCGGCGAACGACAGATCGACCCGGTAGGAGGCGCGCGCGGGTCCGTCGCCCGCCTCGACCAGCCGCGAGTGCGACCCCGCGCCCAGATCGGTCGCCTCGGCACCGGGGATGCTGTGAGCGGCGAGCAGACCGAGCGCGTGGGCCCGGTCGTACGCGCCGACCGGCCGGACGACGAGGCGGGTCATGAGCCGGACCCGGTCGAGGCGGTCCGCAGCGGGGACGCGATCGCCGCAGCCGGCCCGGGCACGGGTTCGGCCCAGACGCCTGACGAGCCTCGGCGATGACTGCCGACCAGATGCGTGTCGACGATGCCGACGGCCTCCATCAGGGCGTGCATGGTCGTCGGGCCGACGAAGGTGAAGCCGTGACTCTTGAGCGACTTCGAGAGGGCGAGCGACTCGGGCGAGGTCGTGGGGACGTCGGCCATCGTCTCGGGGCGAGGAGTCTCGCCGGGGCGGAACGACCAGATGAGATCGACGAGCCCGCCGTCGTCGCGGAGCCCCACGACGGCCCGGGCGTTCTGGATCGTCGCGTCGATCTTCGACCGGTTGCGGACGATGCCGGCGTCGGCCAGGAGGCGGGCGCGGTCGTCGTCGTCGAAGAGCGCGACTCGGTCGGGGTCGAAGTCGGCGAAGGCCATGCGGAACGCCGGTCGCTTGCGGAGGATGGTCGCCCACGACAGCCCCGATTGGAAGGCCTCGAGACTCAGCCGCTCGAAGAGGCCGCGTTCGTCGCGGACGGGCATGCCCCACTCGGTGTCGTAGTACTCGCGCATCAGCGGATCACGAGAGGCCCAGAGCGGACGCGCGAGCCCGTCGTCGCCGACGATCACGGACGGGTCGGCCCCCGCGTCGACCGATGGACCGTCGCCGTCGCCGGTCACGAGGCGGCCTCGAGGTCGAGGAGGATCTGCTTCGCGGCCATCCCCCCACGGTAGCGACCGGGGGTGCCGTCGCTCCGCACGACCCGGTGGCAGGGCACGACGACCGGCAGGGGATTGGTCGCGCAGGCGGTGCCCACGGCACGGACGGCCCGGGGACTGCCGGCGGCGCGGGCGACCGCGGCGTACGACTCGGTGCCGCCGTAGGCGATGTCGGGCAGATGCTCGAGGACGATGCGTTGGAAGCCCTTCGACAGGCGACGATCGAGCGGCAGATCGAACGAACGGCGCTCGCCGCGGAAGTACTCGTCGAGCTGGGCCGCGGCGTCGTCGAGGGCGGCGGGGGCCTCGACGATGCGGGGGCTGATCGCGGCGGCGAGCCGCTCGAGCACGCCGTCGAGGCCCTCGACGTCGAATGCGACGCGGACGACGCCGACGGTCGTCGCGCAGACGAGCAGGCGGCCGACGGGGGAGTCGAGCGTCCGGTACGACACGTCGATCGCCTCGGCGTCCGACGCCGATCGCACGAAGCGGGCGCGCAGAGCCGCGAGACGATCGTCGCCCGGAGCGAAGTCGTCCAGCAGGCGGCGCAGACGGGCGTCGTCGTCGGCCGGCACGGGATCGGTCGGTCCGGTCATGGAGTCCTCCGTGGGGGCGAGGGGTCGGCTGCGGTGAGGATGCTGCGGAGTCGGGCGATGCCGTCCGACGAGGCGCGCCGAGCGGCGGCGGGGCTGACCCCGGCCAGCTCGGCGGCCTCGGCATGCGACAGCCCGAGGAGGTGGTGGTGCACGACGGCACGGCGCTGGCCGGGCGGAAGCTGCTCGAGCGCCCGGACCAGCTCGTCTCGGCGGGTCAGGGCCTCGTCCGCCGGAGGCGCGGGTCTGCTCTCGGGCACGACCTCGACCGGGCGGGGCCGCCGCGTCCTGGCCCGTGCGACGTCGATCGCCTTGCGATGGGCGATGGTCACCAGCCAGGCCCCGACGTCGGCGGTCTCGGGCAGCGACGGATACGTGATCAGGGCGGCGACGAAGGTCTCGGACCACGCGTCGTCGGTGTCGTGCTCGTCGAGGACGGCTCGACAGACACGCCAGACGGTCGTGCCGTGCCTCTCGACGACGCGGTCGAACGGGAGCACGTCAGAACAGTCGACCCGAGGAGGCGCTCTCGGGCTCTTCCAGATCGAGCAGCCAGCGCTTGCGCTCGAGCCCGCCGGCGTAGCCCACCAGGGCGCCGCCGGCCCCGACGACGCGGTGGCAGGGCACGATGATGCTGAGGGGGTTGAGGCCGTTGGCCGCGCCGACCGCACGGGCCAGACCCACGTCGCCGAGCTCCCGGGCCAGCTGGCCGTAGCTGCGGGTCTCGCCGAAGGGGATGTCGCGCAGCAGGGCCCAGACCCGGCGGCGGAACTCGTTGCCCCGCGGCGCCAGGGGCAGATCGAAGACGCGGCGCCCGCCTTCGAGGTACTCGCCGAGCTGCCGCTCGACCTCGGCGAAGTCCGTCGCCCCGACGCCCGTCGTCGAGACCCGGCCGAACCCCGCCGGGTCGGGCAGGTTGCGGTGATCCGGGAAGAAGAGCCCGGACAGGCCCTCCGTCGATCCGACGAGGGTGAGATCGCCCAGCGGGGTCGCCACCGTCGTGTGCACGATCGGCGGCTCGACGGTCTCGATCATCTCGGTCGTCACGGACGGCTCCTCACACTCGGCGATGCTACTCACCCTGTAGACGCCGGCCGGGGCCCGGATGTGAGGTGCGGATCCGGATCGCGAGATGCCGAGGCGCGAGCCTCAGCGACGGGTGGTGAACGCCGTCTCGCCGACCGGGTCGATCTCGGTCACCTCGACCGACTCGACGGTCGCGCCCGAGGGGCCCTCCTGCAGCCATTCGAGCAGCAGGGCCACACGGTCGGGGCGGCCCTCGACCTCCACCTCGACGTCGCCGCCGGGCAGATTGCGCACGAATCCGCCGACCTCGATGCGGTCGGCCTCACCCTCGGTCGAGAAACGGAATCCGACCCCCTGCACGCTGCCGTGCACGAGAGCCCTTCGTCTGATCACGTCGTCCATCGGTCGACCGTACCCGCGCCTCCTCGGCCGCGCCGCGCCCGGCCCGCCGCTACCGGTCGACCGTCGACATGTCGGCGTAGCGGTCGCCCTTCGGCTTCGCGACGTCGTCGAGCTGGTGCAGCTGCTCCTCGTCGAGCACGACGTCGTCGGCCGCGACGTTCTCGTCGAGGTAGGCGCGGCGCTTGGTGCCGGGGATCGGCACGATGCCCTCGCCCTGGGCGAGCAGCCACGCGAGCGCGACCTGCCCGGGCTTGGCGCCGACGGCGCGGGCGACCTCGTCGACCTGCTGCACGATGCGGACGTTCGCCTCGAGGTTGTCACCCGAGAAGCGGGGGGCGAAGCGCCGGAAGTCGTCGGGGGCCAGCTCGTCGACCGACCGGATCGTGCCGGTCAGGAACCCGCGGCCGAGCGGCGAGTACGGCACGAAGCCGATGCCGAGCTCGCGCACCGTCGGCAGGATCTCCGCCTCGGGCTCGCGGCTCCAGAGCGACCACTCGGTCTGCAGCGCCGTGATCGGGTGGGTGGCGTGGGCGCGACGGATCGTCTCGGGCGCCGCCTCCGACAGCCCGAGGAACCGCACCTTGCCCGCCGTGACGAGCTCGCCCATGGCGCCGACCGTCTCCTCGATCGGCACCTGCGGGTCGACGCGGTGCTGGTAGTAGAGGTCGATGTGGTCGATGCCGAGACGCTGGAGCGACCCGTCGACCGACTTGCGCACGTACTCGGGGCGCCCGTCGACGGTCCGCTCGGCCCGCGCCTCGGGGTCGGTGACGTTGCCGAACTTGGTCGCGACGACCGCCTGGTCGCGGCGGCCCTTCAGAGCGCGACCGAGCAGCTGCTCGTTGGTGTGCGGGCCGTACATGTCGGCGGTGTCGAGCAGGGTCACTCCGACGTCGAGGGCGCGGTGGATCACGCGCACCGACTCGGCGTCGTCCGTGCTGTTGCCGGTGTAGAAAGCGGACATGCCCATCAGGCCGAGGCCCAGGCGTCCGACGTCGAGGCCGCCGTCGACCTGGCCGAGTGTCGTGTTCTTCATGGCGTCAGTCAACACCCGCCGGCCCGCCGCGCATTCCCGACGGGGCGGTCTCGCCGGGGCGCGTCGTCACCGACCGCGATGTGGAGGGAGCGTCGGCGGATCAGGCGGTGCTCCGCGCACGCGGTGGTGTCCGAGTCGGGCCGGGGACGGCAGGAGGCGCGGTGCAGGGGGCCCCGCACCGCGCCTCCTCGGGTCACTCGGTCCGGTCGGCGGCCGCGTGTCGGCGGTGGCCGCGGACGGCCGCTCCCGTCGCCAGCACGAGACCCAGGACGAGCAGGCCGGCGCCGAGACCGAGGGGCGCGGCGGCGTCGGCGCCCGTGTAGGCGAGCGAGGGGCCGACGCCCGGGAGCGCCCCGGCGAAGGGCGGCGCGTCGGGCGCGGCGTCGCGGGCGAGGACGACGGTGCCCAGCGCGAGGTCGGTCGAGCCGGTCGTGACGGTCGCGATGGTCTGGCCGGCGACGACGACGCGGTAGGTCGTCTCGGCGACGAGCCCTGCAGCGGCGAAGCGGCCCGCGTCGTCGGTCGTGGTGGCCGCGACGACGTCACCCGGGGCGGGCGATGTCGGGCCGGCCGGGTCCACCGGATCCACCGCGGACTCGGCCAGGACGACGGCCACGGGTGCGCCGACGACCGGTGCCCCGTCGAGGTCGATCACCGTTCCGCTGATCGAGACGGTGTCGGGGGCGGGCTCGGGGGTCGGCGCCGGCGGCACGGGCGTCGGGTCGGGCGTGGGCTCCGGGCTGGGCTCGGGCTCCGGGTCGGGGTCGACGGGTGCGGCGGGCTGTTCGAGTTCGAGGGGCGGGTTGGGGGCGCCGGCTGCGGGCGTGGTGAACTCGATGGGTCGGTCGGTGTCGCCGTCGACGATGATCGTGTAGTCGGTCTCGGGGGTGAGGCCGGGGGCTTCGAAGGCGCCGGTGTCGTCGGTGGTGGTCTCGACGACGGGGTCGGTGGTGTCGGTCTCGACGATGACGATCGGGGTGTCGGTGACGGGTTCGCCGTGTTCGTCGGTGATGGTGCCGACGACGTCGACGGTGACCGGGTCGGGGTCGACGGGCGGGGTCGTCGTCGTCGTCGTGAAGTCGAAGTCGAGGTCGGCGCGATCGCCGGCCTCGAGCGAGAACGTCCGCGTCGTCGCGCCGTCGGCGCCGTCCGGCGGGGTGATCGTGACGGTGTATCCGGGGGTCGCCGTGAGGGCGGGCACCGTGTACCGGCCGTCGGCGTCGGTGGTGACCTGGGCGACGATGCGTCCGGTGGCGTCGGTGACGGTCACCGCGCCTCCTGAGTAGGGAGCCGCCGCGCCGTCGACCGTGCTGAGGGCGACGCCGGACGCCGCGAAGGTCTTCGTCGCGAACCAGGTCTGGTAGATCGGGCGACCCGAGCGCTGCTGGAACGCGATGGTGAGGCTCGACAGCGAGACCGTGGGGCTGAACCAGCCGGTCGCGCCCTGCGTGTCGGCGGCGGCCGCGTTGCCGGTCAGGGTGGAGGTCGCCGGGTCCCAGCTCGGGACGTCGCCGGTGCCGCCGCCGGGGCACGACGGGCTGCCCGCGAGACCGCACGAGTTGTAGACACCCGCGAAGCCGAGCTCGGCGCTCGAGACCGGTGCGCCGGCGGCATCGGTCGCCGTGATGGTGGCCTGGTCGGCGTCGATGTCGCCGAGCACGAACGACCACCCCGACGCCGGGGTGCCGCCGTCGAAGGAGTACGTCGTGGTCGAGGCGGCCTCGGGCGTCGGAGAGTTCCGGAGGGCCGTCAGATTGAGGTACGTCGTGCCGCGGCTGCTGCCGTACTGCAGGCCGGGAGGCGTGTTCGGGCCCTGCCAGCCGCTGGCGCCGCTCGGCACGGTGGCCTGCGACGCGTCGGTGGTGAAGGTGGTCGCGGGGAAGCCGCCGCCGAGCGTCATGGTGCCGACGGATCCGGTTCCCGACGGGGTCCGCTCGGCCGTGAAGACGCCCCAGTCGCCGCCCTGCGCCGCGGTGGCCGTCGTCACGCCGCCGAGCACCATGGCGGCCGCGGCGAGCGAGGCCACGCCGGCCGCGGCGATGCGGCGGCCGGTGGAGCGGAGCGTCGAGCGCGAGCCGAGGAGGCGCGGGTCGAGTCGTGCGGAGGCGGTCTGGTCGAGGCGCATGGGACTCCCGGTGGGCGACCCCCCGGCCGCCCGGTTCGCTACGCGCCCTGATGCGCGCTGCGAAGACGACGTTAGTTCAATTCCTCGATCCGCGTTCGTGATCCGTCCCGGCGGCGTCCCGGCGGACGGCGACGACGGTCACGTCATCGGGGTGACGCCCCTGGGACGCGAGGCGCGTGATGCTCAGGACGGCCTCCGCGGCGGTCGGATCCGCCCCGGCAGCGGTGTCGGCCGCCCGCGCCAGCGCCTCGAGGCTGCCGTCGAAGAGGTCGAGGACCCCGTCGCTGCAGATCAGCAGGAGGTCGCCCGGATCGAGGTGGGTCGTGCTCGTCGCCCAGGTCTGGGTTCCGAAGGCGCCGAGCGGGAGGTTGAGCGAGGGGATGACGTCGCGGCTGCCGTCGGCGCGGCAGACGACTCCGAGACCGTGACCGGCGTCGACGGCGACGATCTCGCCGCTCTCCGCGTCGAGCTGCAGGTGGAGCAGCGTGACGAAGGCGTCGTTGGCCTCGAGATCGGGTTCGACGGCGCGATCGACGACGGACATCGTGTGACGAGGGCCTTCGGACGGGGAGGCGGCACGCAGCGACGCGCGGACCGTCGCCGCGATCATGGCCGCGCCCACGCCCTTGCCCATGACGTCGGCGAGGGTGACCGCGAGCCCCCTGGGGGTGCGCTGCCAGTCGAAGAAGTCCCCGCTGACGGCGCCGCTCGGCACGCAGGCGCCGGCGACGTCGTAGCCGGGGAGGTCGGGGACGGACTGCGGCAGGAGACGGCGCTGCACGCTGCCCCCGTCGAGGAGCTCCTGACGGGAGCGGGCCGCTCGGGCGGCGAGCACCTTCGCGGTCTGCTCGCCGCTCAGCGACGCCATGCTGAATGACACGACGGTGAGCAGGGCGAGGGTGATCAGGGTCGTGGACGGCGTTCCGAACCACGAGACGAACAGGTCGCTCCGCGGACCCGACGCCAGGAAGGCGACGAAGCGGCCGAGGTAGTAGACGCCCAGGGCGCCGGACGTCAGGATGAGCGGCCACCGCGTGCGGGAGAGTCCGGCGTCGAGGACGATGATCTCGCGGGTCGAGAGGATGATGAGGCCGCCTGTCAGGGCGAGGAAGAGCGGCCCTCCGGACCAGTCGTTGGTCGCGGGGGAGTCGAAGCTCGACACGGCGGTCACGAGCGCCGCAGGCCCGACCACGAGCCACCAGGGGCTGGGGCGGAGGCGCAGCGACCGGCTGGCCATCCAGACCGAGGCGGCGCCGGCGACGATCAGGCCGTTGCCGAGCGGGTTCGCCCAGGCCTGATTCGCGGTGCCGTCCTGGAGATAGGCGAGCGTCCCGCCCATGAACAGGACGAGAGCGGCGCACCACCAGAAACTGAAGGCGGACCTCGTGCTGCGGTACGTCACGAAGGCGAACAGCAGGAAGAGGATGAGGGTGATGACGCCGAGAGTGACGCGGAGCGTTGTCGAATCGAGCACGGGCTCTTCCTGGTTCTTCCTTCGCGGGTGACCCGGTGGATCCGCCTCCCGGGGGAGCGCGGGCGTCTCGACCGCTGTCATCCCCGACGCAATCTAAACATCGGGCGTCGTCGACGGCCAACCCCCCAAGGGAGGTGGCTCGCGCCACCGGCCTCCGGGGGTCGGCCCGTTCGCGGGGTGCCTCAGTGACGGACACTCGCGTAGCGTGATGGAGAGGATCCGAGCAGAAGGGGGACGCCGTGCACGAGACGACGGCCGTTCGACCCGAGGCGCGAGAGCGTCTGCGGCTCGCGGCGCTCGACGACCTGGGCATCATGGGCACCGGCGCCGAGGAGCGGTTCGATCGGATAACGCGGATGGCCCGGCAGCTGTTCGGGGTGCCCATCGCCGAGATCAACTTCATCGATCAGGACCACCAGTTCACGAAGTCCCCTCAGGCGTCCGGTGGGCCGACGTTCGGACCTCGAGCGGACTCGTTCTGCGACGTCGTCGTCCAGCAGCCCGACATCGTCGTGGTCCCCGACGCTCTCGAGGACGACCGTTTCGCGCACCGTGGATCCGTCACGGGCGAGCCGCACATCCGCTTCTACGCAGGACGGCCCCTGAGCGTCTCCGACGGCGCCCGGGTGGGGACGATCTGCCTCGTCGACACGGCGCCCCGGGGCCTCACCGACGAGGACCAGGCCCTCCTCGACGAGCTCGGCGAATGGGTCGAACGCGAGCTGCGGCATGTCCACGCCGCCGACCACGCCCGCCGCACCCAGCAGCGGATGCTCCCGGCTCCCCTCGCTCAGGGCGACGGATTCACCGTCGCCGGCTTCACGCAGCCGTACTCCGAGGTCGCGGGGGACTACTTCGCGTCGATCTCCTCGCCCGGGCGGGTCGACGTGACCCTCACCGACGTCATGGGCAAGGGCTACTCCGCGGCCATCATCGCCGCGATGGTGCGATCGGCGTTCCAGGCTCGGCCCGGCTGGCAGCCCGCCGAGGCCGTCTCCGCGGTCAACGAGCAGCTGCTCGGCGATCTCTCGGCGACCGGCACCTTCGCCACCGTCTTCCATGCGGCCCTCGACACCCGCACCGGTCTGCTCCGATACGCCGACGCCGGGCACGGCCTGTCGGTCGTCATCCGCGCCGACGGCACCCTCGAGCGGCTCGCCTCGGCGGATCTGCCGATCGGGATCGCCGATGGCGACGCATGGACGACTCGTGAGACCACCCTCGCGCCCGGTGAGGTCCTGTTCTCCTGCTCCGACGGGGCGCTCGACCTGTACGACGGCACGATCAGCGCCCTCGATGAGCTGGCGGAGCTGGTCCGGCGGTCCGCCGACGACGAGGGCCTCTTCGCCGAGCTGTCCGATGTCATCGGCGCTCTCCGCCCGGACGACGACGTCACGATGCTCGTCGTCCGTCGCGACGAGAAGAACGAGTCCGACCGGTGATCGTGTCCCTGACCTACATGAGCACGGCGTCGACGCCGTTCGACTCGGAGCGGATGGCGGGTCTGCTGCAGCAGAGCCGGGAGAACAACGAGCGCCGCGGCCTCACCGGGATGCTCCTCTACAAGAACGGCCGGTTCATGCAGGTGCTCGAAGGCGCCGAGAAGGACGTCCGCGAGAGGTACGCGGTGATCGCCGCCGACCCCCGTCACACGGATCTCACGACCCTGGTCGACGAGTCCATCGAGCGGCGCCGATTCCCGCAGTGGTCCATGGGTGTCCCCGAGCCCCTCGACGCCGATCTGCGCGAAGCCCCCGGGTACGACTCGTTCTTCGAGACGCCCTCCCGCCGCTTCGACATCAGGGAGGACTCCTCCCGTGCCCAGCTCCTCCTCGAATGGTTCCGACGCCGGGCCTAGCCGGTCCGCCGTCGGCCGGCGTTGGTAACAGGCCGATAACGAAGCGTGTTCGTCCCAATCTCTTTCGACACCGGTGGCGAATCCTTTTCATCCCCACCGG
>NZ_LMPB01000007.1:0-28610 GCF_001424285.1 Frigoribacterium sp. Leaf172
TCACCGTCGGGTTGAGTGCCGAACGGGCCTCGGTGTTCTCCACCACGAACGACACCGCGGTGTCCTCGCCGCGCTGGAGCACCGTCGGGGCGACCTCGACGCCGGTGATGGTGCCGAACTCGTCGACGACCGACACCGGTGCGGCGCCGGTGGCCTCGAACGCGCCCTGCGTGCTCGTGCCGACGAGCGAGTAGCCCATCGTGTTGCCGTCGACGTCGGCCGCATCCGAGGGCGTGACGACGGCGATCTGCCACCGGAGGATCTCGTCCTGGGGGCTCTGCCACCCGGTCGCGCCGTTCGCCACGGTGTCCCAGGTGTAGGTGTACGTGCGACCGTGCGCCGACCGCTCGCCGGCGGTCAACTGCATTCCGCCAGGGGACGGCCGGCCGTCGCGGATGTAGGCGCCGGTGATCTCGTCCTGACCCTCGGCGAAGGTCATGCCCTCCGGGGCGGTGAGCGTCACCTCGGCGGCGGGCCGGCTGAGCAGCTCGTCGGCGACCTTCGCCTCGAAGGTCACGGCACGCTCACCGCCACGCGCCACCTCGACCGGAGCCATCTCGACGGGAGCGAGAGGACCGGTGCCCGTCACCTCGACGTCGACGGTGTCCTGCACGTCGCCGTTCGGCAGCGTCTGCGTGACCTCCACCGACGTGGGTGCGGTCGAGAGCCCCGGCAGCGACAGCGTGTACGTGCCGTCGTCGGAGACGACGACGGACTCGCCTCGGGCGGACACCGTCGCGCCGGTGGTCCCGACACCGGAGATCTGGCCGGGGACGCCGGTCGCCGACGCCGTCAGCTCACGCTCCGCCTTCATCGCGTCGTCGAGCGCCATGGGGTGTCTGAAGCTGCCGGTGACTGCGTGCACGAAGCTGCCGGCGCCTCGACTGCCGATCGCCCGGGAGGTCTCGGCGGCGGGTGAGAGACCCTTCGAGAACCCCTGCATCGTGGTGATGTCAGTCCACTGCCAGTTCTGCGCAGCAGAACCATCGCACGTCGCCATCAGCACGATTCCCGCGTTCGTCGGTGTCCCCGACTTGAGGAGGCAGCGCTCCGAATCCTCTCCGACTCCACGCACGGGGCCGACCTCTCCGACCGCCGGCACCGACCAGTAATCGGCTTCTGCCTGTGCATGTTCGAGGTTGCCCGCCGACAACGTCCGCATGGTATCGGCGTCCGCCCGCAGACCGTAGGCGACGGTCTCCGAGACCACGATCGCGAGCGGTCCCACGAGACGGGTGCTCTCTGCGGATGATGAGACCGACGGTGACCCGGCGGAGGTGCCGTTCTGGTCCGAGGCTGGTGCCGCGACGGCCCCGGGCCCGAATGCGAGCCCGGAGACGACGGTCGCCGTCGCGAGGGCCGCGGCGCCGACGCGCTGCGCCGGTGTGTTCTTCTTCTTCGTCATGGAGCGGTTGCTTCCTTCGTTCTGGCCGTCGACCGACGGCGTGTGGGGGGAGGGGCGTCGGGTCCGGGTCATCGGGAACCGACCTCGATGTCGTCGGCTCCGGTGGGCACCTCGGGGGCGTCGCCGCCGTGGGTGACCGTGTTGCCGAACGACAGGTTGGTGATCGTCTCGACGGAGTCGACGTCGATGGTGTTGCCGTCGCTCTCGACGATCAGGTTCGTGACGGGGCCGAGCGTGATGGTGTTGCCGGCGCCGATGATGTCGACCGTCTCGCAGCCGTCGGGCAGTGCGAACTCGGTGTCGTTGTCGACGAAGGTCGCGACGCCGTCGATGCACTCGCCGGTCGGCTTCGGGAACTCCGAGGCCGACGCCGAGGCGGACTCCGAGGAGGCGGGGGTCGGGGTGGACTTCTCGGCCTCGGTCGTGCCGCCGGTGCAGCCGGTGAGGGTCAGCAGGGCGAGACCGATGCCGGCGGAGGTGATGAGGAGCTTGCGGCGCATGATGATCCGTTCTGTCGTGCGGCGGCGGGCCGGGCGGCACGCCGAAGGAGGGGTGGAGCGAGGAGGATGTCGAGGAGGCGCGGCGGCGGGTGCCCGAGCACTCACCGGTCGGCCACGAGGCGGATCTCGTGGCGGCCGTTCTCGACGTCGGCTCGGCCGCTGGTCACCGTGACCGTGACGGGCCCGGCCTCGATCCATCGCCGGACGGTCCACGAGCCGTCGTACTGGACGGTCGCCCCGGAGGGGGCCGCACCGGAGCCGTCGTCGATCGCGACGCGGGACCAGGTCGTGCCGGTGCCGGTGAAGGTCACCCAGCCCGCCTGCTCATGGACGGTGCCGTCGACCGGGGTCGAGACGACCAGCTCGCCCTGCGGCACCTGGTCGGAGTAGAGCCGGAGCTGCTGCTCGGACGACTCGCCGCCCGTCGTCGTGTGGGTCGCCGTGAAGGCGATCGACCCGTTGCCGAGCCACCTCTGCAGCGACCACCGACCGGCGACGTCGACCCGCGCCTCCAGCGGGGCCAGGCCGGGTGCGGTCAGCGTGACCGTGTCGCCGGTGGAGCCGGTGCCCGAGAAGGTGATCGGACCGGGCGTGAAGGTCCCGCCGTCGGTGTGGCTGTCGAACGTGAAGGGCCGATCGCCGACGCCCGTGTTGAAGGCGACGGTGGCGGAGCCGTTCTCGACGTCCGCTCGCGACGACGTCACGGTGAAGGTCGTCGGCTCGGTGCCGACCCAGCGTCGCGCCGTCCACGAACCGTCGTACTGCACCGTCGCGGTCGCCGGGGCGATCTCGGAGTCGTCGGCGATCGACACCCGCGACCAGGTCGTCCCGGTGCCCGAGAAGGTCACCCATCCCTGGGCCGCGTGACCATCGCCGCCTGCAGGGGACGTCAGGGTGAAGTCGTCCTCGGCGACCGTGCTCGAGAACAGTCTGATCGGCCCGATCGTGTTCTCGCCCTCGCCGGAGGTGTGAGACACCGACAGCGTGTACGCGCCGTTGCCCAGGTAGCGGACGGCACGCCAGGTGCCGTCGGGTCGGACCTCGGTCGACACGGGGGCCCCCGAGGCGGGCGCGATGGTCACGGTCGCCCCGGGGAACCCGGTGCCGGTGAACTCGACCTCGCCGGGGGTGAAGCGGTCGCCGTCGACGAGGTCGTCGAGGGTGCCGTCGCGGTAGCGGTCGACGAACGTCAGAGCGGCCCGGCCGAAGACGTGGAAGTCGCCGCTGTTCGCCGTGCCGGAGTGGACGAGGCCGAGGGCGCCGAGGTCGGCGGTGCCGAAGGGGACGCGGACGACGGACTCGAACCGCAGGCGGGACCCGGCGGGCAGACGGAAGCCGCTGGCCGGGGTGTCGGCGTCGTATGTGACGGACGTCGCGTCGCTCGACGGGGTGCCGCGGGTCAGGCGCAGATAGGCCGACTCGCGCCAGTCGTCGTCGCCGGGCCGCAGGTAGGCGACCGCCCGATCATCGGCCGAGGCGAACGTCGTGCCCGCCGGCGCCGTGAGGGTGACCGTGGAGTCCATCGTCGTCAGCTCGGCGGTCGTCTCTACCTGCGCCGTCACCGTGCTGTCCCGGCCCCGGGGGATCTCCGTCGACGGGAGCTCGACGATGGTGAACTCGCCGGAGGCCGCGGGGACCTCGACATCGAGCGTCGCCGTGCCGTGCACCGCGCCGCTCGGCAGGGTCTGGGTGACCACGACGGAGGTGACGCCCACCTCGAGACCCGTCAGCGTGAGCGTGTACTCGCCGGTGTCGCCGACGACGACCGACTCGTTGCCGATCGACACCGTCGACCCCGTCGAGGCGACCCCCGAGACGACCGCGGAGCGCTCGATCGCATCCACGTCGGCCGACGCGGTGATCTCCCGTTCGGGTCTCATAGCGCCGTCGAGGGCCATCGGCCGCTTGTAGGTGCCACCGTCGACGGCGTGCACGTAGGTGCCCGCACCCCGTGGTGCGATCGCCCGTGCCGTCGCGCTCGACGGCGAGAGCGCCGTCGAGAAGCCCTGTCTCTCCGTCGTGTCGGTCCACTGCCAGTCCTGCCGGGGCGAGGAGTCGCAGCTCGAGATCGTGACGGTGCCGTCACCGGGCGAGGCCTTGGTCAGACAGCGGTCCGCCTTGTCGCCGACACCATGAACCGGGCCGACCTCACCGACCGCCGGCACCGACCAGTCGTCGGCCTCGGCCTGCGCCTCGGCGAGGGTTCCGCCGCCGCCGGTGCGCATCGTGTCGGCATCGGCTCGGAGACCGAAGGCGCTCGTCTCGGTCTGGATGATCGCGAGGGGCCCGACGAGGCGGGTGGATTCGGAGGCGATGACGACGGGCGTCCGACCCGAGAGGTCGACCGGCGAGCCGCCCTCGGCGACGGCTGCGGCCGACACGTCGACGATCCCGGTGAGGACGGTCGCCGTGGCGACGGCTACGGCCGCGACACGGATCACGGTTCTGCTTCTCATGCGTTCTGGGCTCCCCTGCTGACGTGATCGACCTGACTCGATGACGATGCGTCAAATATTACCAGAGGATTTCGTATATCTAATGCTACGGGTCGTGATGCGCGACGTCACGACGTCTGCCGTTCACCTCGGAGACGCCCGCCGGGACCCGGGACGTCGCCGCGCCTCCCTACCGTCCTCGTGGGCCCACCGGCACCCCTCGTCGCATCCCCGCGACGGGCCGGGGCCCCGCACCCGAAGGATCTCGATGCTCGCCACGCGCCACCTCGCCGGAGCCGCCACCGTCGCCGCCCTCGCCCTGGGTCTCACCGCCTGCTCGGCCGCCGACGCCGGGACCTCAGGAGGCGCGGCGGGCGACACCGACGCCGCCACGGCGACCAGCGCGCAGGACCTCGGCGGCATGGACGCGCTCGTCGACGCCGCCGAGGCCGAGGGCGAGCTCAACGTGATCGCCCTCCCCGACACGTGGGCGAACTACGGGAAGATCATCGACGCGTTCGAGGACGAGTACGACATCACCGTCAACTCGGACAACCCCGACGTCTCGAGCGCCGAGGAGATCACCGCGGCGCAGAACCTGAAGGGTCAGGACGGCGCCCCCGACGTCTTCGACCTCGGCTCGGCCGTGACCCTCGCGAACCTCGACCGGTTCGCCCCGTACAAGGTGGCCACCTGGGACGACATAGCCGACGACCGCAAGGACGCCGACGGCCGGTGGGTCTACGACTACACCGGTCTGATGTCGATCGGCTACGACGCCGACGCCGTCCCCGAGCCCACGAGCCTCGACGACCTGCTCGGCGACGACTACACGGGCAAGGTCGCACTGAACGGCGACCCGACCCAGGCCGGCGCCGCCGCCGCGGCCGTCCAATGGGCCGCCCTGCAGGACGGCGGCAGCGTCGACGACATCACCGCCGGAGTCGACTTCTTCGGCGAGCTGAACGACGCCGGGAACTTCCTGCCCACCGACCCGACGCCCGCCACCATCGCCTCGGGCGAGACCCCGGTCGTCTTCGACTGGAGCTACAACAACCTCGCCGCCGCAGCCGACGCGGGCGGACGCGACTGGAAGACGGCCGTGCTGCCCGGCACCGCCCTGGCCAGCTACTACAACCAGGCCATCAACATCGACGCCCCGCACCCCGCGGCCGCGCGCCTCTGGCAGGAGTTCATCATGGGCGACACCGCCCAGAACCTGTACCTCGCCGCCGGCGCCTACCCCGTGCGCCTCGACGCCATGGTCGAGGCCGGCACCGTCGACCAGGCCGCCCTCGACGCCGTCGGCGAGCAGCCCGCCGACACCGTGCAGTTCACCAGCGAGCAGACCGAGGCCGCCTCGGCGGTCCTGGCCGAGCGCTGGGCAGCCGTGATCGGCTGACCGTGACGACCGTGGCGAGGAGGGCCGGGTCGACGACCCGCGCCTCCTCGACCTCCGACGGCGTCGGCTCCCCCGGGGGTCGGCGCCGTCCGCCGGCGTGGTGGGGGCTGACCCCGTTCGCCCTCTACGTGCTCGCCTTCCTGGTGCTGCCGTGCCTGCTGGCGCTCGGCACCGGCTTCGTCGACGGAGACGGCCGGTTCACCTTCGACGGCATCGCCGTGCTCGGCGAACCCGGCGTGCTGCGCGCGTTCGGCAGCTCGGCCCTCGTGTCGGGCGTGACGGCGGTGGTCGGCGCGGTGGTCGGCGCCGTCGCCTGCTGGGGCCTCACCGCCCTCCGCCCCGACGGACTCGTCCGCGGCCTCGTCGACTCGGCGGCCAGCGTGCTCGCCCAGTTCGGCGGCGTCATGCTCGCGTTCGCATTCACCGCCACCATCGGCATCCAGGGCGTCGTCACCCAGCTGCTGCTGACCCGCTTCGGCGTGGACATCTTCGCGGACGGCGTCTGGTTCTATCAGGTGCCCGGGCTCCTGCTGCCCTACATCTACTTCCAGGTGCCGCTCATGGTGATCACGTTCATGCCGGCCGTCACCGGACTGAGACCGCAATGGCAGGAGGCGGTGGCGACGCTCGGCGGCACGCGGCGGCAGCACTTCGCCCGCGTCGTGGTGCCCGTGCTCGCGCCCGCATTCGTCGGCAGCCTGCTGCTGCTGTTCGCGAACGCCTTCTCGTCGTACGCCACGGCGGCGGCGATCATCAGTCAGGGCGCCCAGATCGTGCCGCTGCAGATCCGCGCCGCGCTGGTCAGCGAGACCGTGCTCGGTCGGGAGAACGTCGCCGGAGCCCTGGCTCTCGGCATGGTCGTCGTCATGGTCGTGCTGATGTCGCTGTACTCGCTGCTGCAGCGGCGGACCGAGCGGTGGCAGCGATGACCGCGTCGTCGGCGACCGCCCGCCGTGTCGCGCTCGGCCTGATCGGGCTCGTCTTCGCCGTGCCGATCGCGGCCATGGTCGCGTTCTCGCTGCGGAGCGCCGACGGGAGCGGCCACGACCTGAACCACTGGCTCGCGATCGTCGACCCCGAGAACGAGCGCGCGTACCGCAACCTCGTCGAGGGCGTGACGAACTCGCTCGTGCTGGCCGTCGTCGCCGCCGTGCTGGTCCTCGTGCTGCTCGTGCCCGCCATGGTGCTCGTGCACCTGCGGTACCCGCGACTCGCCCGCCCGCTCGAGCTCGTGTGCCTCGTGCCGATCACCGTGCCGGCCATCGTGCTCGTCGTCGGGCTGGCCCCGGTGTACTCGGCGGTGTCACGCGTCGCCGGCTCGGGCGCCTGGACCCTCGCCCTCGCGTACGGCATCACCGTGCTGCCCTACGCCTACCGTGCCGTGCAGTCCGACCTCGCCGGCACCGACCTGCGCACCCTCACCGAGGCGGCACGCACCCTGGGCGCCGGCTGGCCCCGGATCGCCGCCCGCGTGGTCGTGCCGACCCTGCGACGGGGTCTGCTCGCCGCCGCGTTCATCACCGTCGCCGTCGTGCTCGGGGAGTTCACCATCGCGTCGCTGCTCAACCGCGTCACCCTGCAGACCGCCCTCGTGCAGGTGTCGCGGAGCGACCCGTACGCCGCGGTCATCTTCGCCCTGCTCGCGCTGGGATTCGCCTTCGTGCTGCTCGTCGTCATCGGACGCGTCGGCACGCGCGGACCCGGTTCGTCCGTCATCTCCCCCGCACCGCTCAGGAAGGCCCGCCCGTGACCGCCACCCTCACCGCCCCTCTCCGGATCGATCGGCAGGCGGGGGCTGCGGTCGAGTTCCGCTCGGTCGTCAAGGACTTCTCCGGGCACCGCGCCCTCGACGGGATCTCGCTGTCTCTGCGACCGGGCGAGCTGGTCGCGGTGCTCGGACCGAGCGGCTGCGGCAAGACCACCGCTCTGCGCGGTCTCGCCGGCCTCGAGAGCGTGACCGGCGGCAGCATCACCATCGACGGCCACGACGTCGTCGACGTCCCCACGCACCGCCGCGACGTCGGCATGGTGTTCCAGGCGTACTCGCTCTTCCCGCACCTGACCGTGCTGCAGAACGTCGAGTTCGGCCTGCGCATGCGTCGCGTGGGCGGCGCCGAGCGCCTCGCCCGGTCGCGCGCCATGCTCGACCTCGTGGGTCTCGCCGACCTCGGCGGGCGCTACGCGCACCAGCTCTCGGGCGGTCAGCAGCAGCGGGTCGCCCTCGCCCGGGCGCTCGTCACGCGGCCCCGGGTCCTGCTGCTCGACGAGCCGCTGAGCGCCCTCGACGCGAAGGTGCGCGTGCACCTGCGCGACGAGATCCGACGCATCCAACGCGAGCTCTCGATCACGACCCTGTTCGTCACCCACGACCAGGAGGAGGCCCTCGCGGTGGCCGACCGCGTCGCCGTCATGCGGGCCGGCTCGATCGAGCAGATCGGCACCCCCGAGCAGCTCTACCGCGAGCCCGCGTCGGCGTTCGTCGCCGACTTCGTCGGGACGAGCAACCGGGTGCGGGCCGAGGTCGTCGACGGTCGCGTGCGCCTGCCGGGCTGCCGCGAGCTCGACGCCGTCGGATCGCCCGATGACGGCGCCGTCTGGGCCTGGGTCCGCCCGGAGGACGTCGTCTTCACCGACGACCCGCATGGCGTCGCGGGCGTCGTCGAGTCGGTGTCGTTCCGCGGCGCCGTCTCGCGGACGACGGTCCGCACCGGGCCGGACGCTCGGCTCGCCATCGACCATCGCCCCGAGGTCGGCCGACCGGTGGGCTCGAGCGTGCTCGTCTCGTTCGTGCCGAGCGCCGTGGCCGTCGCCCCCGTCTAGCCCGACGTCCGACCCATCGTCGAGAGGACCCCGGCGAGCCGCTCGAGCCGCCAGGCCGGGACGGGCTCGAAGGCGCGGTGCATGACGCGGAGCACGATCCCCCGGTGCTCGAGGCGATGCGTGACGACGGTGCCGCCCCGCGCCTCCTCGAGCCGCCATTCGCCCTGCTCGTCCACCCCCGGGGCGACGAGGCGGTGGACGACCAGGGTCGGACCGACCTCGAGGTACGTGATGCGGCCTCCGACCAGGTCGCGGATGCGGATCGGGTAGGCGCGTCCCACGACGGCCGGACCAGGAGGCGCGGTGACCGACGACAGCGCCGGGTTCCAGTCCGCGACGGTGGACGCCTCGACGAGGACCCGCCGGACGACCTCGGGCGGATGCGGCATCGAGCGCGAGGCCGAGTGCGCGACGGGTCTCACGAGGCAGGCCCCTGCAGCTCGACCGCCAGCCGTTCGGCCCGTCGCACACGCGAGGCGTGGTGCGGGTGGCGGTGCGGTGTCTCGAGCACCACCCTGCGCAGCTGACCGAGCGCACGGGCGGGGTCGCCGAGACGCCGATGCGCCTCGGCGGATGCGAGCGCGGAGCGGGTCGGGTCGGAGGGATCCGTCGCGGCGACCGCGAGGTGCTCGAGCGCCCGGACCGGACCGCCGCCCAGCGCCCTCGGCATCGCGAGGCACCAGCGGCCCAGCAGGTAGTTGACGAGCGGGTGCGCCGGCGCCTCACGGCGGAGGCGCGCGAGGCGCAACCCGACCACGACGGCGGACGCGACACGCGACGGCCCGCGGCGGTTCACCGCCCGCAGCGCCGCGAGCCGGACCCGCTGGACCCGCAGCTCGAGGCCGTGACGCTCGTCGACGCCGACCACCGTCGTCAGCATGCGGAGGCGGCGCAGCACCGACGGGGCCACGACCCCCTCGTCGCCGAGTTCGTGGACGATGGACGCGTCGACGGCGGCGGCGGCCGAGGGAGCGGCAGACGCGCGGCGGCGACGGGCGTTCTGCCCGGCCCTCTCGACGAGCGCCCCGACGATGTCGCGGCCCGACCCGGCGAGCGCCTCGGCCGCCCGGGGCTTGGGCACCGACGCGTCGACCTGGAGCGGACGACCGATGACGACGTCGACCCGGCCGCGCCGGAACCACCGGTCGCCCTTGCGGAGCACGTCGGCCGTTCCGTGCAGCCCGACGGGGATGATCGGGGCGCCGTGCGCGAGGGCGAACCGGAAGGCGCCGGGCTTGAACTCCCGGAGCGGACCGCCGTCGCCGCGGGTCCCCTCCGGGTAGACGCAGAGCCCGTCGCCCGAGGTGAGCACGCGACGCACCTCGCGCAGGGTGTCGGGCGCCGGGACGTCGCGGTCGACGGGGATGCCGTACCAGGCCGTCGCCCACAGCCGGGGGAACCGTCGGGCGAAGCTCTCGCGTTTGGTCAGGAACCACACCGGCCGCCCGCGGAGCGTCTGGACGACGACCTGGACGACGAAGTGATCGAAGTAGCTGGCGTGGTTCGGCACCACGACGAGCGGACCGTCGAGCGGGATGTTCTCGAGACCCTCGACGCTGCCGATCCTGCGGCGGACGATGCGCCAGACGACGGAACGCGTCGCCCCGCGGATGACTCTCAGGGCGAGCATCAGTCGCGTTCGGCCGGGGAGTCGGCGGCCTGCTCGGCCCGCAGGCGGACCAGCGCCTCGATGCTCGTCAGGACGAGACCGTGCCGGGCGGCGAACTCGCGGAGGGCGTCGAGACGGAGCATCTCGCCGTCGGGGCCGATGATCTCGACGATGACCCCGGCGGACGAGCAGCCGGCCAGCCGGGCCAGGTCGACGGAGGCCTCGGTGTGGCCGGGCCGTTCGAGCACACCGCCCGGGCGGGCCACGAGGGGGAAGACATGGCCGGGACGGGCGAGGTCGTCGGCGTGGCCCGAGACGGCCAGGTGGATGGTGGTGGCGCGCTCCGACGCCGAGATGCCCGTCGTGACGCCGTGGGCGGGGGTGCCGTCGATGGAGACGGTGAACGCGGTGGACTGGTGGTCCTCGTTCCGCTCGACCATCGGGTCGAGGCGGAGCTCGGCTGCGCGGCGCTCGTCGAGGGCGAGGCAGACGAGACCACGGCCGTGGGTGATCATGAAGTTCACGATCTGGGGTGTGACGTGATCGGCCGCGATGATCAGATCGCCCTCGTTCTCGCGGTGCTCGTCGTCGACGACGACGACCATCTCGCCGCGGGCGATGGCGGCCACGGCCGCTCGGGCGTCGCTCAGCGGGGCTGTTCGTCGATCGAGCGATGCGGCGTCGGGGGTGTCGGTCTGCAGGGTCATGAGGCTCCTCGAGAGGTGATCGGTTCGGTGCCGGGCTGTGGCAGCAGCCAGAATGTCAGATTCATGACCCGACAACAAATGTCAGATCATGTATTGCATCGGGATCGCGAATCGCTTCGTCACGCGATGCGTGATACAACATGCATGTTCCATCATCTACCGGCGTCCTTCGACGCCCGACGGGAGACCGCCATGTCACGACCGCTCAGTCCGCTCCGACGAGCACCCCGACTCGTCCTGACCGCGTGGGTGATCCTGGTCGCCGTGTTCGCCGCCCTCGCCCTCCAACTCGACGGCGCCCTGTCCGGCGGCGGCTTCACGGCGCCCCGGGCCGAAGCCCTCGTCACCCAGGCCGGCATCGAGCGGGACTTCGGCGATTCCCCCAACCAGGTGGTCGTCGTGCTCGATGCGGGTGAGGCCATCGGCCCCGGAGTGATCGACGACGCCTCGGCCCTCCTCCACGAGAACGGGGCCGCGAGCGTGACCACTCCGCGCGAACGTCCGGACTACGCGTCGTCGGACGGACGGACGGTGGTGATCGCCGCGGGCTTCGACGGCGACAACACGGTGGCGCAGAATCTGACACCCGACCTGCAGGAGGCGGTCGAAGCGCTCGACGACGGGGTCGACGGGTATGTCACCGGGCAGCCCGCCCTCGACTACCAGCTCAACGCCCACTCGAAGGAGGACGCCCTCCGCGCCGAGCTGATCGTCTTCCCCGTGCTGATCATCGTCCTGCTGATCGTCTTCCGCTCGGTGGCCGCGGCGATCGTCCCCCTGCTGATCGCCGGGTCGTCCCTCGCCGTCGCGCTCGGAGTCGGCTACCTCATCGCCCGCGAGACCGACGTCTCGAACCTGTACTCGAACATCGTCTCGATGATCGGCCTCGCGGTGTCCGTCGACTACTCGTTGTTCATCGTCAAGCGATTCCGCGAGGAGCTCGACCGCGGGCTGAGCGTCCGGGACGCCGTCGACGTCGCCATGCAGCGGGCCGGGCACTCGGTGCTCTTCTCGGGCGCGGCGGTCATCGTCGCCCTCTCGGCCCTGCTCGTCCCGCGCGTCATGGCGTTCACCAGCATCGCCCTCGGCGGGATGATCGTCACCGCCGTGGCCCTCGTGCTCACCCACACCGTCCTGCCCGCCATCCTCGGGCTGCTCGGTCGTCGCATCGACTGGGGCCGCATCCCCCTCCCGACGCGAGGGCGGCGCGCCTCGACCGCGCGTCCGTCGTCGACACGCGCCACCCCTGCCCGGGCGATCTCGGCGATCGTCGCCCTCGTCGGCGTCGCGGGGCTCCTCGCCGTGTCGTCCCCGGCCCTCGGCCTGTCCCTGCAGTCCCCCGTCGCCAGCGCCACCGTCCTGCCCCCCGACGACCCGGCGCGCGTGGGTCTCGACGTGGCCGCGGCACGCATCGGCGTCGACGACCTGTTCCCGTTGCAGGTCGTCGTCTCGGCCGACACCCGCGAAGAGCTCGTCGCCGACGTGACGACGGCCACTCGCGTCCTCGAGTCGCACGACGAGGTCGCCTCCGTCACCAGCGTCGCCACGGCCGGGATCGACCCGGCCGCCCTCCCGGCGCTCCTGACCGACGGGGAGACGCCGGCCGAGCTCGGTGCGCTGTGGACGGAGGGGTCGACGGGACCGGTCGCGCGCCTCCTCGTCACCACCGACGACGGACCGGACTCGGTGGCGGCGCACGACCTCGTCCGCGAGATCCGCGCGGATCTGCCCGACGAGCTCGGCGCATCGTCGACGGTCGCGGTAGCCGGCGCCACCGCGCAGGGACTCGACTTCGACGAGACGCTGATCGGCGCCCTGCCGACGATCGCCCTGCTCGTGTTCGTCGCGACCTTCGTGCTGCTCGTCGTGGCGTTCCGCTCGGTGACGCTGGCCCTGCTGGCACTCGCGTTCAACGCCCTCGTCGTGGGCGCGAGCCTCGGCGCCCTGACGCTCGTGCAGTCGGCGACCAGCGACGTGCCGCTGAACTCGGTGACACCGGTGCTGCTCTTCGCCGTCATGTTCGGGCTGAGCATGGACTACATGGTCATCATCATCGCCCGCATCGCCGAGACGGTCGCCCGGGGCGGGGACTTCGGGTCGGCCGTCGGCGAAGGACTGCGGGCGACCCGCCCCATGATCAACAGCGCGGCGCTGATCATGATCGTGGTCTTCCTGGCGTTCATGACCGGGCAGATCAGCATCGTGCGCGAGATCGGTCTCGGACTCGCCATCGCCGTCGCGCTCGACGCCGTCGTGATCCGAACCGTCGTGCTGCCCTCGGTGCTCCGCGCCATCGGACCCCGCGTCTTCGGACAGCGCGTCCGCCGCCGATCGCAGCCGGTAATCTCGTGACGTGACATCTTCTGGCGATCATCGAGTCGTTCTGGCCCCCTCCGAGCTGCGCTACCTCGTGCTCGCCGCGCAGCGCGAGGGAAATCGGGCGGTGGCCGACGCGCTCTCGCCGGTCGGCCTGACGCCGTCGCAGGCCGAGGTCGTCGGGGTGCTCGACGACTTCGGCCCCGTGACGCTGAAGGCGCTCGGCGAGCTCATCGTCTGCGAGACCGGCAGCCCGAGTCGCATCGTCGACGCCCTGGTCCGTCGCGGTCTGGTCGCCCGCGAGACCAGCCCCGACGACCGCCGGGCCGTCGTCCTCAGCCTGACCGACGACGGCAGGGCCCTGATGCCCCACGTGCGAGCGGTGGACGCCGGGATGGACGTCGCGCAGGGCCGGGCCTCGGCCGCTGATCTCGCGGGGCTCGTGACCGTCCTCCGCGGGTTCCTCGCAGGCTCCGCCAGCGCCGAGGTGCTCGACCGCCGATTCGGCGACGGACGGGTCGCCGTCGACGGCGCGGCGGAGCCCTCGACGGGCGCCCCGACGACGAGCTGACATCGCAGGGGTTGCACGTTCACCTCCGTGGTCGACAATGACCCCGTGAGCAAAAAGATCAAGACAGCCCTCAGAGATCTCATCGACGCACTCGAGAAGCATGCGGCCGTCACGGCCGAGCGCCCGACATCGTCGAAACGCGCCGGTCGAGCCACGGCCAAGGTCCGCTCGGCGGCGGCCTCCTACACGGCCATCGTCGCCGCGAAGACGGGTCAGCCGAACCCGTTCGTCGACTTCCTCGACGACGAGACCGTCGCGTCGCTCCGGGCGGAGCGCGACGCGGTCGCCCGCAAGCACGACGACAAGAGGTCGGCATCGGGCGAGACGGGCCGGGGGGAACGGGCCGACGAGAAGAAGTCGGACTCGAAGAAGTCGGACGGCAAGAAGTCCGACTCGAAGAAGTCCGACGGCAGGAAGTCCGACTCGAAGAAGTCCGATTCGAAGAAGTCGGACGCCAAGAAGTCCGACGACGAGAAGTCCGACAAGAAGAAGTCGGATGAGAAGTCGAAGAAGTCCGACGAGAAGAGGTCCGGCGCGGACTCGGACTCCGGGGCCACCTCCGCCGCCGCGTCGAAGAGCCTCCCGCCGGCCGTCTCGTCCCCGCCGTCGTCGCTCTTCGTCCCCCCGCTGCCTCACGCCGTCACCGTCGACGAGGGCGTCGCCGACGACACCGAGACCGACCCGGCACGCGATCTCACCGCGATGACGCTCGTCCAGCTGCGGGAGCTCGCCCGCGAGGCCGGATTGTCCGGTGTGTCGCGGGCGACGAAGGCCACGCTGATCGACCACCTGCACCAGGGCGCCACGCGCTGACCCGGCGACGACGGGAGGCGCGGATCCACAGGACCCGCGCCTCCTTCGTGCTCCCCGCCGTCGACTAGTCGACGCGGATCGTCATCATCCCCTGCTTGTTGCTCTGCAGCACCTGGATGGTCGTGCCCGACCCGGCGACCTCGACCGAGCCCTGCGGGTTCGACGCGTCGTAGTAGGCGAGCGGGTCGGTGTCGTCGAACATCGAGACCGCGGGCCGCGCCGGTGCCGTCAGGGTCAGCGAGGCGCCGCCGAGCTCACGGTGCAGCGTGATGGGGTCGGTCCGCTGGATGCCGAACGTCGAGTCGAAGCTCTGGATCCGGTTGCGGGCGATCGAGCCGTCCGACCAGGTGAGGGCCTTCGGGTTCGCGTCGACGGGCAGCGCCAGACCGGCACCCGGGTGCTGCGCGGTGTTGTTGTCCGACTGCGCGCTGTCCCAGTAGGTGATGCTGAGGCCGTCCTGATAAGGGAAGTGCTCGACGCGGTCGGGCTGCGACTCGAGCCAGCCGAAGTTGTACGGGCCCGTCCGCAGGGTGTCGTCGTAGCCGCCGTACTGACGGTTCTCGGCGAGGTAGAAGCGGGCGTTGCCCTTCTTGTCGAAGGGCAGCGTGACGACGACGGCCTGCGGCTTCTTCGTCGCGTGGAACGACGGGCCGATCTGGTGCGTGGACTTCGCCGCCTTCGGGCCGCCGACCGCGATCTCGTAGTCGAGCCAGCCGAGCTGCAGCTTCTCCCAGGCGCCCATCTGGTTCGGCGTCGTGCCGATCGCCCCGTCGCCGTGACCCAGCCACGAGCCCGAGCTCATCAGCGTCCAGAAGCCGGTGCCGTTCTCGCCCCCGCTCGTGTCGTACAGGTCGGGAAGACCGAGGTCGTGACCGTACTCGTGCGCGAAGACCCCGAGGCCGCCGTTCTCGGGTTCGGTCGTGTAGTCGCGCACCCAGAACTCGCTGTCGCCGATCTTCACGCCGCCGAACGGGTTGACCGCCGGGCCCGCCGTCCCCTCCGAATCCTGACCGACCGCCCACCGGTGCGACCAGATCGCGCTCGAGTCGGCCCCCGCCTCCTCGCCTTCGCCGGCGTGGATGGCCTGGAAGTGGTCGATGTAGCCGTCGGCCTCGTCGAAGACGCCGTCGCCGTCGTAGTCGTAGCGGTCCCACCGGTCGAAGGTCTGCAGGTACTCGGTGATCTGCGCCGGGGTCCTGCCGCGGGAGATCTGGTCGTCGTACCAGGCGTCGGCGCTGTCCTGCACGAAGCGGGTCATGTCGGCCTGGCTCTCGGTCTCGCCGTAGCTCGCCGACGAGTACGGCACGGTGACCCAGTCGCTCACGTCGCCGTCGACGGTGTACCGGCCGCTCGACATCTCCTCGTAGACGCCCTTCAGCGACTCGCCCTGCGTGTCGAAGAACATGTCGAGGTAGTGGCCGCGGCTGAAGTCGTTCGTCCAGTAGGTGGAGTTGTCGTTCGCCGTGTCGGGCTTCGCGATCTCGTTGTGGATCGGGCCGGCCGGCGCGTCGGGGTAGCGGGGGTCGACCTCGTCGCCGAAGTCGATCAGGAACGACAGGATCTGGTCGCTCGACTCGACGCCGTACTGGGCCCATTGACCGGGCTTGATCTGGACCGACTGCGTGTCGCTGCGCGCGCTGCGCTGCTGAGGCTCGGCCTGACCGGTGACGACGCGCGCCACCGCCTCGCGGTTCAGCTCGCGCTGGGCCTCGGCCGCCGGGTCGGGGCGGTCGTCGCGGCTGCGCGGCGAGAGCTGGCCGTCCGCGCCGGGAGCCGAGGCGATCCCGCCCGTGACGCCGGATGCGGAGGAGCCTGCGGAGGGCGACGTCGGCGCGGCGACGGCCGGCGAGGCGAGCGAGGCGACGAGGAGCGACGCGAGCGCCGCACCCCCGATCGCGCTGATGTGGCGATTCTTCACGAAGTGGACCCCTGTCG
The DNA here is from genome assembly GCF_001424285.1 of Frigoribacterium sp. Leaf172. Taxonomy (NCBI): domain Bacteria; kingdom Bacillati; phylum Actinomycetota; class Actinomycetes; order Micrococcales; family Microbacteriaceae; genus Frigoribacterium; species Frigoribacterium sp. Leaf172. The sequence goes on from NZ_LMPB01000007.1 coordinate 16,514, forward strand.
TTCAACCGAGAAAACTCTTAGGGAGAACATAGGGAGACGTGCACCCTGTGCACAGTGGGCACTTCTGGGGGCGAGCGTGTCCCCCGAACGAGGGTGCCGGGAGTCGAGGAGGCGCGGGTCGAGCCGGTCAGCGGCCCGCGAGACCCCGAACCAGCGCCAGGGCGACGTCGGCGGACCGACCGGCCGTCAGCGCGAGGTTCTCGTCGTGCACGTCGTGGGCGTCGGGGCCCGCGAGATCGCTGATGCCCCGGACCGACACGAACGGCACCCGGTGCACGTGGCAGGTCTGCGCGATCGCCATGGACTCCATGTCGACGGCGTCGACGTCCACCACGTCGGCGAAGGCGCGGCGCACACCGATGACCCGGTCGGCGGTCATGAACGCGTCGCTCGACGCGATGAGCCCGGGGCGGACGGCCCAGCCGTCGGGGGACGCGACCGACGCGCCGTACGCGAGCGCCGCCTCCATCAGGGCCTCGTCGGCGTGGAAGCTGGCCGGCATGCCCGGCACCTGGCCCAGGCGGTAGCCGAAGACCCGGGCGTCGGCGTCGAGGTTGACGTACTCGCCGCCGGCGACCACGTCGCCGATCCCGATGCCGTGACCCATGCCGGCCGCCGTGCCCGCGCTGACGACGGTGGGCACGACCCCCTCGAGGGCGCCCGCCCGGACGATCGCCGAGGTCGTGGCCCCGGCGGCGTTGACGAAGCCGATGCCGCCCTGCACGAGCAGCAGCTCGACGCCGTCGATCTCGACGACGCGCTGCAGCGAGCCGCCGACCGCGACGGCGTCGTCGACCCTCGCGGCGCGGTCGACGAACGGCTGAGCCTCGTCGCTCATGGCCACGACGACGATGACCGGCGGGACGGCGGCTCCGTGGCTCATCGGGTGACGGTCGACCACTGGTCGCGGGCCGCGAGGAACCCGCGGGCGACCTCCTGCGCGGCCTCGAGCGAGTGGTTCGCGCCCCAGCCGCACTGCGTCTCGTTGGCCGCCGGCACCTCGGTCGCCGTCGTGATGTCGGTCAGCGTGCCCTCGACCAGCGCCATGACGTCATCGATCTCGGGGGTGCCCTGCAGGATCAGGTAGAAGCCCGTCTGGCAGCCCATCGGCGAGAAGTCGATGACGTCGTTCGAGCGGTTGCGCGAGTGCTCGGCGAAGAGGTGCTCGAGCGAGTGCACGGCGGGCATCTCGAGGTGCGCCTCGTTCGGCTGCGTGAAGCGCACGTCGAACTTGGTGATCGTGTCGCCCTTCGGCAGCGTCTTGTGGTCGGCGACGCGGATGTAGGGGGCCGCGACGGTGCGGTGGTCCAGGTTGAAGGACTCGACGTTCATCTTGGGCTGGGTCACGATGTCTCCTCTGCGCACGAGGCGCGGTCTCGGGTCGTCCGGCGGGCTGTTCTCGCCTCCGGGTGCAACGCCCGTACGAACCTAGGCCATTCCCGGGCACCGGGACCCGTCATGACGTCGCGCTCAGGGGAGGATCGCGTCGACGTAGCCGCCGTCGACGCGGAGGGCGCCGCCCGTGGTCGCCGAGGCGAGACGCGAGCTGAGGTAGACGACCATGTTGGCGATCTCGTCGGGCTCGATGAGTCGCTGGATCAACGACTGCGGCCGGTGCTTCCGCATGAACTCGCGCTGCGCCTCGTCCCATGGGAGGTCGTGACCGACCAGCTCGCGCACGAACTCCTCGACGCCGCCCGTGTGCGTGGGGCCCGCGATGACGCTGTTGACCGTCACCCCGGTGCCGGCCGCGGCCTTCGCGAATCCCCGCGACACCCCGAGCAGCGCGGTCTTCGACACCCCGTAGTGGATCATCTCGACCGGCGTGACGACGGCCGAGTCGCTCGCGATGCACTGGACGCGACCCCACCCCCTGGCCATCATGCCCGGCAGGTAGGCGCGGGTCAGTCGCACGGCCGACAGCACGTTCGTCTCGAAGTAGCGCCGCCACTCGTCGTCGTCGATGCTCAGCGGATCGGCCGAGCCGAAGACGCCGAGGTTGTTCACCAGCACGTCGACGTCGGGGTGCTGGAAGAGCGCCTGACGGGCGCCCGCCTCGGTGGCGAGATCGGCCGCGAGCGTGACGACCCGCGCCTCCTGCACGTCGCGGTCGAGGGCGGCGAAGTCCGCCTCGCCGGACAGCTCGTCGAGGAGGCGCGCTCGGGCCGCGGTCGTGGACTCGACCGAGCGGCCGTTGACGATCACCCGGGCCCCTGCCGCGGCCAGCCCGCGGGCGATGGCGAACCCGATGCCCTGGGTCGATCCGGTGACGAGTGCGGTCAGGCCGTCGAGTTCGATCCTCATGAGGACATCCTCCCCCCGGGCGGGCTCAGCGGGTGCCGGGGCGCGGCCGGGGGACGACCATCGGCGTGCCGGTGAGGGGGTCGGGCACGACGAGGCAGGGCAGATCGAAGACCTCGGCCACGAGACGCTCGGTCAGCACGTCGGCGGGCGCACCCGTCGCGACGACGTCGCCGTCTCGCATGACGATCAGGTCGGTCGCGTAGCGCGCCGCCTGGTTCAGGTCGTGGAGCACCGCGACCACCGTGGTGCCCTGCGCGTGCAGTCGCGCGAAGAGGTCGAGCAGGTCGTACTGATGCGCGATGTCGAGGTAGGTGGTCGGCTCGTCGAGCAGCAGCACGGAGGTCTGCTGCGCCAGCGCCATGGCCACCCAGACGCGCTGCCGTTGACCCCCCGAGAGCTCGTCGACGGGGACGTCGACGAGCTCGGCGAGATCGGTCTCGGCGAGCGCGGAGTCGACGGCCTCGCGGTCCGTCGCCGTCCACTGCCGGAACAGCCCCTGGTGCGGATAGCGGCCGCGGGCGACGAGTTCGGCCACCGTGATGCCCTCGGGCGCGGTCGAGGTCTGCGGCAGCAGGCCGACGAGGCGGGCGGCCTCCTTCGGCGGGACGGTCGCGAGGTCGCGCCCGTCGAGCAGAACCGACCCCGAGCGGGGCCTCAGGAGGCGCGCGAAGGCCCGCAGGAGCGTCGACTTCCCGCAGGCGTTCGGCCCGACGATCACCGTGAACGAGCCGTCGCGGACCACGGCGTCGACGGACTGGCTGACGGTGCGGCGGTCGTAGGCCAGATGCGCGGACCGGGCCTCGAGACGGACCGAAGCATCGGCCGCACCGCTCGCGGGCACCGCGCCTGCCGTGCCGGCCGTGCCGGCCGTCGCTCCCGTGCCGGCCGTGTCGCCCGTGTGATCGGTCATGCGGACCTCCGGCTCTCTCCGACGAGCAGCGTGATCAGGTAGACCCCGCCGATGACGAGTGTGACGAGCCCGACCGGCACCGGGCTCGAGGCGATGTGCTGGGCGACCAGGTCCGCGACGAGCAGCAGCACCGCTCCCGTCACCGCCCCGGCGACCAGGGGGACCCCGGCCGACCGGACGAGTCGCCGGGCGAGCTGAGGCGCCGCGAGCGCGACGAACGCGATCGGGCCCGTGCTCGCCGTCACGACCGCGGTCAGGGCGACCCCGACGACGACGAGGGCGAGTCGCGAGCCCTCGGCCCGGAGCCCGTGCGAGCGCGCGGCGTCGTCGCCGAGCTCGAGCTGGCGCAGCGGGCGCGACAGGGCCACGACGAGTGGGGTCAGCACGGCGAGCAGCACGAGGGCGGGGACGAGCTGCGACCAGCCGACGAGCGCGAGCGATCCCGCACCCCAGAACGACGCGGTCAGGGCGACCTCGCTCTGGGCTCGGAGCAGCAGCCAGCTGTTGACCGAGTGCAGCAGCGCGGTCACGCCGATGCCGACGATGATCAGCCGGAGCCCCGGGACGCCCCCGCGGTAGGCCAGGAGGTACACGGCGAGCGCCGTGGCGAGCCCCCCGGCGAGAGCGCCGCCGGCGGTGCCGAGCGACGACGAGGCCCCCGACACGATCACGATGATCGCCCCGGTGTAGGCGCCGGTCGAGAACCCGATCACGTCGGGCGAGCCGAGGGGGTTGCGCGTCAGCGACTGGAAGATCGCGCCCGAGGCGCCGAGGGCGGCGCCGAACACGAGGGCGGCGAGCACCCGCGGCAGACGCCATTCGAGGACGATCGTCGACGCGAAGCCGTCGGTGCCGGTCAGGGCGCGGACGACCTCGAGGGGGCTGAGGGGGTAGTCGCCGATGCCGAGCGCGACGAGGGCGACCACGAGGGCGACCCCGGCGAGCGTCAGGGTCGCGACCCCGCGCCTCCTGGCCGTCGTCAGGCGCCGACCGCTCACGGCTGGGCCGCGCGCACCGGCGGTCATGCGCCGACCCCTCGTCGGCGTCGGGCGATCGCGATGAGCACCGGCGCCCCGACGGCGGCGGTGACGAGTCCGGCGGCCAACTCGCCCGGAGGGGCGACGACCCGCCCGATCACATCGGCGAGCAGCAGCAGCGCGGGGCCGAGCAGGGCCGAGAGCCCGGTGATCCAGGGCTGACTCGGCCCGACCAGACCGCGGGCGGCGTGCGCCACGATCAGCCCCACGAACGCGATGGGGCCGACCACGGCGGTCGCGCCTCCGGCGAGCAGGGTGACGACGATCAGCGAGACCAGCCGGACGGCCGGCACCGACACCCCCACCGACGAGGCGTGCTCGTCGCCGAGAGCTACTGCGTCGAGAGGACGGGCGGCGAGCAGGGCCACCACGAGCCCCGCGCCGACGAACGGCAGCACGGTGAGCACGGGCTCCCAGCCGCGGTCGGCGAGCGAGCCGACCTCCCAGGCGCGCACGGCGTCGAAGCGGCGCGGGTCGGCCAGCACGATCGACGAGGTGATGCCGGCGAGGACCGAGCCGAGCGCGAGACCGGCGAGGGTCAGACGGGCCGGGCCACCGCCTCCTCGGCCCGCTCCCCCGATGAGCGAGACCGCGACCGTCGCGAGACCGGCCCCGACCAGCGAGAACCAGACCCAGCCGCTCGCGGACGTCACCCCGAGGAACCCGACGGCGAGGGCCACCGCGAACGCGCTGCCGGAGGTGACGCCGAGGATGCCCGGGTCGGCCAGGGGATTGCGGGTCACGGCCTGCACGACGGCGCCGGCCACCCCGAGACCCGCTCCGGCGACGATGGCCGCGACGGTGCGGGGCAGACGGAGATCGAGCACCGCGACGGCGTCGGCGGTGTCACGCGACGTCGCGCCGACGAGGATCCGCACGACCTCGTCGAAGGCGACCGGACGGGCGCCGACCGCGAGGCCCAGGACGACGGCGACGACGAGGAGCGCGACGGCCGCTGCGAGCGCTGCGACCCGATTGCGTCGTCGTCGGAGCGCGCCGGCCGGCCGGGGGGCGCGGTCGACCCCGAGCGTCCGGGACATCGCCATGCGGATTAGCTTAGGCTAACCTCACCTCTTGGCCGCGCGGTCGAGCCGCTGCCGGCTGACGGCGGGGCGGACGACCCTCCGCCGACCGACCCGCGGGTCGTCCGCATCACCCCGGTCGCCCACCTCGTCCTCCTCCCCACCACCCCGATCTCCCTAGGAACTCATGCGCCGCACACTCCCCCTCGTCTCCGTCCTCGCCGTCGCCGCCCTGGCCCTCGCCGGGTGCTCGGCCGACTCCGACTCCGACTCCGACTCGGGCTCCGGCTCGGGCGGAGGAGGCGCCTCCGGCGGGTTCCCCGTCACGGTCGAGACGGCCTTCGGGGACGTCCGGATCGATGAGAAGCCGCAGCGCGTCGTCGCCCTCGGCTGGGGCGACGCCGAGACCGCTCTCGCCCTCGGCGTGCAGCCCGTCGGAGCGTCGGACTGGCTGGCCTTCGGCGAGGAGAACGACGGCGTCGGGCCGTGGGCGCAGGGCCTGTACGACACGTCGCCCGAGATCATCGGCACCCTGGAGCCCTCGTACGAGGCCATCGCCGCCCTCGAGCCCGACATCATCCTCGACACGAAGGGCTCGGGCGACCAGGAGCGCTACGACCGTCTGTCGAGCATCGCCACGACCATCGGCGTGCCCGAGGGCGGCGCGAACTACCTGACCGACTTCGAGGACCAGATGGACCTCGTCTCCACCGCCCTCGGCGAGGAGGCCGAAGGCGACCGGCTCGTCGAGCGGAGCGAGGCGGCCGTCGAGGCCACCGCCGACGCGCACCCCGAGTGGGACGACCTCACCGTCACCGCCGCCACGAAGACCAGCGAGGGCTGGGGCGCCTACATCGAGGGATCCGAGCGGGTCGACCTGCTCGAGGAGCTCGGCTTCGACCAGAACCCCGAGATCGCCGCCCTCACCCCGAATTCGAGCGGCTTCTCGGTCAGCATCTCGTCGGAGCAGCTCGACCTGATCGACGCCGACGTGATCGTGGCGTTCCCGATCTTCATCGACACCACCGAGATCACCGACGACCCCCAGTGGAAGCAGCTCGACGCGGTGACGGCCGGACACGACGTCGTCATCGACGGCGACATCTCGTCCGCCTACTCGCTCGGCACCTCGCTCGCCCGCGACTACGCCCTCGAGCAGCTGGTCCCGCTGCTCGAGGCGGCGACCACGCGATGACGACCGGGGACTCCGCGACCGGAGGGGCGGCGGCGACCGGCACCGCGCCTCCTCGGCGGCCGGCTCGGACGCAGCACGTCTTCGTCGTCGACCGGACCGAGCGGGTGTCGCCGCACCTCGTGCGCGTGCACCTCGGCGGGCCGGCCTTCGACGAGTTCGCCGACGCGGGCGGCGAGCAGCTCGCCGCGACCGACCGCTACGTGAAGCTCCTGCTGGCACGACCCGGACTCGGGCTGCAGCCGCCGTTCGACCTCGACGCCCTGCGCTCCGAGCTGTCGCCCGGCGATCTGCCCGTGCGGCGGACGTACACGATCCGGCTCGTCGATCGCGTCGCCCGCACCATCGCGATCGACTTCGTCGTGCACGGCGACGAGGGGGTCGCCGGCCCGTGGGCCCTCGCCGCGAGACCGGGCGACCGGCTCTCCATGTCGAGCCCCGGCGGACTCTGGTCGCCGAGCGACGACCCCGAGGTGGGGCATCTGCTGCTCGCCGACGACTCGGCCCTGCCCGCCGTGGCCTCGGCCCTCGAGTCGATGCCCGAGCACGCGCACGGGCTCGCCCTCGTCGAGGTCGACACCCCCGACGACGAGCTCGACCTCGCCCGCCCGTCGGGCGTCGAGCTCCGCTGGCTGCACCGACGGGGCGCCGCGACGCCCGGGTCGCTGCTGATCGCCGCCCTGCGCTCGCTCGAGACCCCCACGGGGCCGGTGACCGTCTTCGCCCATGGCGAGCGGGGAGCCATGAAGGAGGCGCGGGCCGTGCTGCAGGACGACTGGCGACTCGACCGCACCGCCCTCTCGCTGTCGGCCTACTGGGCCCTCGGACGCGCCGAGGATCGGTTCCAGGCCGAGAAGCGGGAGCCCGTCGGAGCGATCTTCACGGACTGATCCCACGGTCGTGGTGCGCGGACGGTCGACGACAGGCGCAAGATATCTTCGTGCAGAATGTGCAGAACGACCTGATGTCGCCCGAGAAGAACGTCCAGCGGATCATGTGGACGGGGACCCTGTGGTTCATGGCCGCGGTGGGGAGCGTCGCCGTCGGGCTCGGCCTGCTGGTCTCGTCGGGCTGGCGACCGAGCGTGCTGCCCACCGGGCTCGCCGTGCTGTTCTGGGCCGCGTTCGGCCTCGTCGCCCTCAGCATCGGGCTGATCGGCTGGTCGGGCTGCCCCATCCTCGAGGTCGACGTGCCCACGGCGGACCGCAACAAGACGTTGACCATGCAGGGCGGCACGCTGTTCTTCATCGTCGGCATGACGGCGGCGACCGTCGCGGTGCTGCTCGGCCCGGCCTCGTGACGGCATGACCGTCGCGCCGGGCGCTGGCGACGATCGGCCGACCATCGGCCCGACGCCCGCGCCCGATCTGCACGTCATGACGTTCAATCTGCGACGGCGGCTGCCCGCTCTGCGACCCGGCGGCCCCGATCGCTGGAGCCGGCGGGCCCCGCTGGTGGCGCGCCTCCTGGAGTCCGAGTCGCCCGCCGTCCTCGCCGTGCAGGAGGTCATGCCCGACCAGTCGGCGGAGCTCGCCGCGATGCTCGGCGACCGCTACACGGCGATCGGCAGCGGACGCGATCGCCGCCGCGGTGACGAACGGGTCGAGATCCACGTCGACGCCGAGCGGTCGAGCGTGCTCTCGTCGCGCATCTGGTGGATGTCGGATCGACCCGACGTGCCGGGGTCGCGCGGGCCGGGAGCACTGTTCGCCCGCGTGGTCGTGCAGGTCGAGCTGTCCGACCGCGCGACCGGGGCGCGGTTCCATGTCATCGCCGTGCACGTCGACCCGTTCTCGCGTCGGGCCGGACTCGACTCGGCCCGTCGGCTGCGCGCCGTCGTGGAGGGTCTCGACGGCCCGGTCGTGGTGCTCGGCGACTTCAACGCCCGCGACGACTCCCCCTCGCACGACGAGCTGACCCGCGGGGGCCTCCTGGTCGACGCGCGGACGGCGGCCGACCACCTCGTCGACCCCGGGTGGGGCAGCTGGTCGCACTACGGCCCGCCGCGGCCCGGAGGCCGCCGACTCGACTGGATCCTCGTCAGCCCCGACGCCGAGGTCTCGACCGCCGGCGTGGGCGCCCCGCGCTACGGCGGGGCCGCCGCCTCCGACCACGACCCGGTGCACGCCGTGCTGCGCTGGCCGGCCGGGCGAGAGGCGGAACGTCCCCCGGAGGCGCGCTGACGGGGGACGGATCGGCAACGATCCGGCGTCGGAGTCCCCGTCGACTCGAACAGGGGGCCGTGCGGCCACCCCCGCGTCACCTAGGTTCGGACCGACGCGCCCGCTCGAGGTGCACGACCGTTCCAGGGGGAACACGCATGCCCAGATCACACCGCCTCCGCTCGGGAGCCGGCGCCGCCGCGCTCGTCGCCGCGATGGTCCTCGCCCCGACCGCCGCCCTCGCCGCCGAGACGCCCACCGCCGAGGCTCCGACCGACGTCGTGAGCGTCGGCCCCACGGCGACCCCGGTCGCCGTGCCGACCGATCCGGGCACCGTCGCCCCGGCCGACCCCGCCGCCCCGGCCGCCGACGCCGGCGACACGACCGGCGGCACGGTCGTCGTCGGGCAGCGCCCCGCCGCCGCACCCGCACCCGCCCCGAGCGCCACGCCCGCGCCGAGCGCGACGCCCGCGCCGACCCCGTCGGCCACGCCGACGCCCACGCCCGGTTCGGTCGTCGTCGTGCCCGGCGAGGACTCGGAGCCGACGGTCGAGGTCTTCAGCTCCGTCGCCACGCCCGGCGAGACCGTGTCCGTCTACGCCTACGGCTTCGCGGACGACGACGCCGTCTCGGTCGACGTCACCGGCCCGGCCGTGACCCCGTCGACGTCGTTCACCGTCTACTCGTACGAGGAGGACTTCGTCTTCGACTCCGCGGGCGAGGTCTCCTTCGACATGGACATCCCCGAGGACCTCGACCTCGGCGTGATCACCGTCACCGTCTCCGATGCCAGTGGCGCTTCGGAGTCGGCCGAGATCGACGTGCGCGAGCGCGTCCCCGCCCCGACCCTCTCCGTCCCGACCGGCGCGACGGCCGGCATCGTGACCATCACCGGCGCGGACGCCGTCCCCGGGTCCGCGGCCGGCGTGCTGGTCGCCGACGGCGAGATCGTCGATCTCCTGGCGTCCTTCGACGAGGAGGACGCGGTGCGCGAGAGCGTCGCCGCGGCCTCGGGCGACACGGAGGACATCCCCTTCGACACCGCGCCCGTCGCCTACGACCCCGACGAGCAGGTCGCGGTCGCGATCGTCCCCGTGGCCGCCGACGGCACCTTCACCGCGCAGTTCATCCTGCCCGCGGGGGACTTCGCCGCGCTCTCGCAGCTCGTGCTCGACGACGAGCAGGCCTACTTCTCGGACTCGTCGGAGTTCGCGCCGTTCTCGGTCGCCGAGGCCGCAGCCGCCGAGCCGACCCCGAGCGCCACCACTCCCCCGGCCGTGGTGCCGGCGGGAGGCGGCACCACCGTGGTGCAGCGCCCGGACGGGACGCTGGCCTACACGGGCGCCGACCAGGGCCTCTGGATCGCCGGCGCCGCTGCGCTGCTGGCGCTCGGCACCGCGCTGGTCGCCGTTCCGCGCCTCCGTCGCCGCTTCGGCCGCTGAGTCCCTGCGACCGCTGAGTCGAGCCGACCCACTCCGCGCCGTCCCGCTCCTCGCGGCGACCCGACCGACCCGCTCGGTCGGGTCGCTGCGAGGTGAGGGCGGCGCGTCGTCGTCTCACGATCCGGGCACGATGCGGGCCGGGATCGGGCGCGACGCCGCGAGGGCGAGTCCAATGGACTCATGATCGACACGTTCGTGCAGCGCCCGACCCGCCCGATGGAGTGGGCGGCCGACGCCGTCCGCGCCCTGGCCGCGCTCAGCGTCGTGGTCGTCGGGATCGGCTGGGGGTTCGTCGAGATCGCCGTGCTGATGCTGGCCCTCGCAGCCGTGCTCGTCCCGAGGTTCCTCGGTGTGCGCGCCGGATTCGACGTCATGGTCGGCGTGACCGTGCTCGTCGCCGCCTGGAGCAGCGTGTTCGAGCTCTACACCCGCGTCGACGGGTGGGACATCGTCGTGCACGTCGCCCTGAACGGCGTGCTCGCCGCGCTGGCCGTCATCGTGGCGCAGCTCGTCGGCTTCCTGCCGTCGCACGGGCACCGCGCCGGTCTGATCGTCTCGACGGTCGCCGTCGGCCTCGCCACCGGGGTCCTCTGGGAGATCGGCGAGTGGTGGGGGCACAACATCGTCGACGACGCCATCTACGTCGGCTACGACGACACCCTCGGCGACCTGGTCTCGGGCGGCGCCGGCGCCCTCGTCGCGGGCCTCGCCCTGCCGTTCCTCACCGCACGGAGCCGGCTGCGCACCGCCGATCGTCCGCTCGGCGACGCCGCGTCGACGACGCGGCACCCGGGCGCCTCCGTCAGCGGCTGACGTCGCGGGCGGACCCCTCGCGCTCGGTGCCGTCGCGGGGGCCGTCCCGCTGCCCGTCGCGACGGGCGCGATCGGCCGAGGCCGCGCCTCCTCGGGAGGATGCGGGAGGCGCGGCTCTCTCGTGCCGCGTCACCTCCGTCGGCAGGTGCCCCCCTCCCGAGACGACGTCGATCGCGTCGACCTTCCGCGTCAACCCGAGACGCCGGAACAGACCGGCCGGATCGGCCCGCAGCCAGCGCCACCAGGGCCGCCCGTCGACGCCGTGCACCGAGAAGGAGTGCAGCGCGCGGTAGGTCCGCAGCCAGGGGTCGTTGCGGACGCTCAGGGGCCGCGCGGAGATGCCGGTGACCACGTCGTGCCGATAGGCGATGCGCCCCTGCCCGGCGAGCTGGAGATCACCGAGGTGCACGGCCAGATCCATGTCGTCGTGGAGCATGACGTCGTGACGGTGCACCACGTCGCGCACCCGCAGCCAGGCGGAACGGCGCATCATCATCGTCGATCCGAAGAGCGGCCAGTGCGCGAGCCCCGCCCCGACGATCAGGTGGTACGCGCCCACGTAGAACGTCGACAGAGCGGCACCGGTCAGGATCGGAGCGTCGTAGAAGCGGGCGTTCGTGCTGACGGCCAGCACGTCGTCGTCGCCCTCGAAGGTCGCGACGAGCTCGGCCACCCAGTGGCGCGGCAGGACGCTGTCCGCATCGCAGCGACCGATCAGATCGGCCGTCGTCGAGTCGTATCCCGTGCTCGACGCGGCCGCGATGCCCACCTCGGACTCGGTGACGACCCGGGCGCCGTGACGGAGGGCGACCTCGACGGTGTCGTCGGTGCTGCCGTTGTCGACCACGACGACCTCGTCGGGGACGCGGGTCTGCCGCGCCAGCGACCTCAGGCACGCGTCGAGCAGGGCGCCATCGTCTCGAACGGGGACGACGACGCAGACGAGCACCCGCCCAGTCAACCCCGTCGGAGGCGATCCGGGGCGAGCGCCGCGCGGTGGCCGCCCGACCTCGGGCCGTCTGACCCGGGCGAACCGGGGCGGCCGGCCGCGGGCGGGTACGGGAAAACCCCACCCTGCCGGCCTGGTGAGGGCTGGCGGGGTGGGGTTCCACCGGCAACAGGGGTCCCGGCACGGGGCCGGGGCCCCTGTCGTCGTGATCGGGTGGTGCCGCCGCAGCGGCGCCGACTACTCGGTCGCGACGGTGATCTTCGCGA